>DATCBP010000026.1:0-24455 GCA_036511815.1 Gaiellaceae bacterium | reverse complement strand
ACTGATGCCCGAATGCCTCTGGAAATTCCGCGTCAAAGACTTCGGACCACTCACCGTCGGCATCGACGCACACGGCAACTCCCTCTACCACGACGTACAAACAGCAGCCCACAAAAAACTCAAGGAGCTCAATGCCCGGCTCTAGTCTCGGCGAGGCTTGAGATGGCGGCTCTCTTGGGCGACTCGCTCACCAACGGTGACCTCAATCTGGACGTGTGGCAGTACGCCGACGATCGCGTCACCGAGGCCGCGATGGAGGACCGCAAACGTGTCGGCTATTTCTGAGGCAGCCCGGCAGGCCGACCTGCTCCGCCTCGTCACCTGCGGCTCCGTCGACGACGGCAAGTCGCAGGGCGACTGCGCTGACCTCAGGAGTCGACGAGCCGCCGGAGCAACGGTACGGCCCGCACGAGCACCTGGCGCTCGTCGGCCGTCAGCTGCTCGGCGATCGCCTGTGTGAGCCATCCTTCGCGACGGTTCCGTTCTCGGGTGAGGAGCTCGCGGCCGGCGTCGGTCAACGCGACGATGATCTGGCGACGGTCGATGGGATCGGGACGGCGGTCCACGAGGCCTTCCTTCCCCAGCTCGCCGAGCGTGTGAGCCATCGACTGCGGGCGCATTCGCTCGGCGGCCGCAAGCGCGCTCGTCGTCTGCGGTCCGACTCGCTCCAGCCGACTCAGAACCGTGACGTGGTGGAGCGGCAAGGCGTTCTCCGCGCGCAGGCGGCGCACGAGCTGTCCGAGCACGATGCGCAGCTCGGTCGCCGTGCGCGTGAGATCTGCCGTCAGCGGCATGCGGAAAGTCTACAGATAATCTGTTCAGTTTTCCTGTAGAGTTCCGCGGTGACTCGCAGCCGGAGCCGCACCGAAGCCGACCGGTACAAGTGGCTGGCCCTCTCGAACGTCACGCTCGGCGTGCTGCTGGCGACGATCGACGCATCGATCGTCCTGATTGCGATGCCGGACATCTTCCGCGGCATCCATCTCGATCCGCTCCAGCCGGGCAACAGCTTCTACCTGCTCTGGATGATCCTCGGCTTTCTCGTCGTCACGAGCGTGCTCGTGGTCGGGCTCGGCAGGCTCGGAGATCTCTTCGGCCGGGTACGCATGTACACGCTCGGGTTCGCGATCTACACGGTCGCGTCGCTGCTGCTCACGATCGACTGGATGCACGGGCGCGCAGGCGCCGACTGGCTGATCGGGTTCCGGATCGTGCAGGGCATCGGGGCGGCATTCCTGATCGCGAACTCGGCGGCGATCCTCACGGACGCATTCCCCTCGAATCAGCGAGGGATGGCGCTCGGACTCAACAACGTCGTCGGCATCAGCGGCCAGTTCATCGGCCTCGTGCTCGGCGGCGTGCTGGCACCGATCGACTGGCGGCTGATCTTCCTCGTCTCCGTCCCCTTCGGCCTGGTCGGCACGGTCTGGTCGTACCGGAAGCTGAAGGAGGTCGGCGTGCGCAACCCGGCACCGATCGACTGGGCCGGCAACGCCACCTTCGCCGTCGGCCTCGTCCTGATCATGATCGGGATCACGTACGGGATCCGGCCGCACGGCGGACAGACGATGGGCTGGACGAGCCCCTTCGTGCTCGCGTGCCTCGCGAGCGGGGCTGCTCTGCTCGCCGGCTTCACCGCGATCGAAGCGCGCGTCCCGTACCCGATGTTCAGGCTGCCGCTGTTCCGGATCCGAGCCTTCACGTTCGGCGTGCTCTCCAGCTTCCTCTCCGCCGTCGCCCGCGGCGGCCTGATGTTCATGATGATCATCTGGCTCCAGGGCATCTGGCTACCGCAGCACGGCTACAGCTTCAGCCAGACGCCGCTGTGGGCCGGCATCTACATGCTCCCGCTCACCGCCGGCTTCCTCCTCGCCGGCCCGCTCTCCGGCTACCTCTCCGATCGCTACGGATCGCGTCCATTCGCCACGAGCGGAATGCTCGTCTCCGCGCTCAGCTTCGGCCTGCTCGAGTTGCTGCCCGTCAACTTCTCGTATCCGCTGCTCGGCGCGATCCTGCTGCTGATGGGCCTCTCAATGGGCGCCTTCGCCGCGCCCAACCGCGCCGGCGTGATGAACAGCCTGCCGGCGGCGGACCGCGGCGCGGGCGGCGGCATGAACCAGACCTTCCAGAACTCCGCGCAGGTGCTCTCGATCGGCATCTTCTTCACGCTGATGATCGTCGGCCTCGCAGCGACGCTCCCGCACACGCTCGCCGCGGGGCTCGAGGCACACGGCGTTCCGGCCGCAACGGCGGTCCGCGTCGGCCACCTGCCGCCGGTGTCGGTGCTGTTCGCGGCCTTTCTCGGCTACGACCCTGTCAAGGAGCTGGTCGGCCCGCATGTGCTCGGACGCCTGTCCGCCGCGAATGCCGCAGCGCTCGACAAGCACAGCTTCTTCCCGAACCTGATCGCTCGGCCATTCCGAGCCGGCCTGCACGAAGCGTTCGCCTTCGCGATCTGCGCCTGCCTCGTCGCCGCCCTCACCTCCTGGTCCCGCGGCCACCGGTACGTCGACGGCGAGGCAGCCCTCGCGGCGACGAAGGAGGCCGAGCCGAGCGCGCAATCGATCTGAGGCACCCTCGCCGGATCGCTGCAGCCGCAGCTCCGTCTCGCGACTCAGGCGGAGCCAGGCGCGCGGCCGAACGCTGACGCCGAATCCGTAGAAACCCCGCGTTTCTGCGCTCGCGCAGCGGTTAGCCTGGCGCTATGGCTGTACGACAGCGGCGGCGAGCGTGAGCGGTTCGATGCCGGACGTAACGCCGCTGCCCGACCTGCTGCACAGGCGCTCCCTCACCGGCCCGGTGCGCGCGCGTCGGCCGGTCTATGTCGATCTGCTGCCGCCGTGCAACGCGGGCTGCCCCGCCGGCGAGAACATCCAGGCGTGGCTGTCGCACATGCAGGCAGGCCGGCACGAGCAGGCGTGGCGCCAGATCGTCAAGGACAATCCGCTGCCCGCGATCCACGGACGGGTCTGCTACCACCCTTGCGAGACCGTCTGCAACCGCGCGAGCCTCGACAGCGCCGTCTCGATCCACTCCGTCGAGCGGTTCCTCGGTGACCTCGCGCTCGAGCGGGGATGGCGCTTCGACGCGCCTGTGGTGCGGAGCGGCAAGCGAGTGCTCGTGATCGGCGCCGGGCCGAGCGGGCTTTCGGCCGCCTACCACCTGGCCCGGCGCGGCCACGAGGTGGAGATCCGCGACGCAGCCGGCGAGCCGGGCGGAATGATGCGTTACGGCATCCCTGCGTACCGGTTGCCCCGCGACGTGCTCGACGGTGAGCTCGACCGGATCGCTGCGCTGGGAGTGCGGATGACCTTCGAGCATCGAGTGGACGACCTCATCGCGGAGCGGCACGAGGGCGGCTTCGACGCGGTCTTCGTCGCAGTCGGGGCTCACCTGTCCAAGCGAGTCGAAATCCCGGCGCGCGACGCGGGGCCGATCACGGACGCACTGTCCTTCCTGCGCAGCGTCGCCTCCGGCGAGCGGCCGGTGATCGGCCGGCGCGTGGCGGTCTACGGGGGCGGCAACACTGCGATGGACGCAGCCCGCGTCGCCCGCCGGCTCGGGGCGGACGAGGCTCTCATCGTCTACCGGCGCACGCGCGAACAGATGCCGGCCCACCTCGAGGAGGCGGAGGACGCCGAGCGGGAGGGCGTGCGCATCAACTGGTTGCGCACGATCACCGCCTTCGACGGCCCCGATCTGCAGGTCGAGGTGATGGAGCTCGACGAGTCCGGCTACCCGCAACCCACCGGCCGCTTCGAGACGCTCGCCGCCGACACGGTGATCCTGGCGCTCGGCCAGGAGACCGACGCCGCGTTCCTGCGCGAGGTACACGGAGTCGAGTTCGACCGCGACGGGACGGTGCAGGTGTCGAGCTCGCTCGAGACGGGATGCCCCGGCGTGTTCGCGGGCGGCGACATGGTGCCGAGCGAGCGCACCGTGACCGTCGGCGTGGGCCACGGCAAGAAGGCCGCCCGCCACATCGACGCGTGGCTGCGGGGCGGTGCGACGGCGAGCCCGGCGAAGCACGATCTGGCGACCTTCGACACGTTGCATCTGTGGTACTTCGGCGACGCGGCCCGCCGCCGGCAGCCCGAGCTCCGTCCCGAGGAGCGGATCGCGGATTTCGGCGAGGTGGTCGGCGGCCTCTCCGCCGAGGAGGCTGTCTATGAGACGGCCCGGTGTCTGTCGTGCGGCAACTGCTTCGAATGCGACGGCTGCCTCGGCGCATGCCCCGAGGACGCCGTGATCAAGCTGGGGGTCGGGCACCGCTACCGGTTCGACTACGACCGCTGCACCGGCTGCGGGGCCTGCTTCGAGCAGTGCCCCGTGCACGCGATCGAGATGGTCGCGGAGCGCGACTGAGATGGTCGCGACGGTCGACGGCAACGAGGCTGCGGTCTCGGTCGCGTACCGGCTGAACGAGGTCTGCTGCATCTACCCGATCACGCCGTCGTCGCCGATGGCCGAGCTGGCCGACGAGTGGTCGAGCCAGGGGCTGCCCAACGTCTGGGGAACCGTGCCGGCGGTGGTCGAGATGCAGAGCGAGGGCGGGGCGGCAGGCGCCCTGCACGGCGCGCTGCAGGGCGGTGCGCTGGCGACGACGTTCACCGCCTCGCAGGGCCTGCTGCTGATGATCCCGAACATGTACAAGATCGCCGGCGAGCTGACTCCGGCGGTCCTGCACGTCGCCGCACGGTCGCTCGCGGCACAGGGCTTATCGATCTTCGGCGACCACTCGGACGTGATGGCGGTTCGTCAGACGGGTTTCGCGCTGCTCGCATCGGCCTCGGTGCAGGAAGCGCACGATCTGGCCCTCGTGGCGCAGGCCGCGACCCTCGAGACGCGAGTGCCGTTCGTGCACTTCTTCGACGGGTTCCGCACCTCGCACGAGCTGAACACGATCGAGCTACTCTCGGACGACGACCTGCGCGCGCTGGTACCCGAGGAGCTCGTGCAGGCTCATCGCGGCCGGGCCCTTTCGCCGGCGCGGCCCTTCATTCGAGGCACGGCCCAGAACCCGGACGTCTTCTTCCAGGCGCGCGAGACGGTAAACCCGTTCTATGCTCGCGTGCCGGGCGTCGTCGAAGATGCGATGGCACGTCTTGCCGAGCGCACCGGCCGCCGCTACCACATCGTCGACTACAGCGGGCACCCGGAGGCCGAGCGCGTGCTCGTGGTGATGGGCTCGGGCGGGGAGACGATCCGCGAGACCGTGGCTTCGCTCAACGCGCGCGGCGAACGCGTCGGCGTGGCGCAGGTGCGGCTGTACCGGCCGTTTCCGACGCAGGCACTGATCGACGCATTGCCGGCAACCGTGCGCCGCGTCGCCGTCCTCGACCGGACGAAGGAACCCGGTTCGATCGGCGAGCCGCTCTTCCTCGACACGGTCGCAGCGCTGAGCGAAGCGCACGCGAACGATGAGCGGGCGATGATGCCGAGGATCGCCGGCGGCCGCTACGGCCTATCCTCGAAGGAGTTCACACCGGGCATGGTCGCGGGTGTGTTCGCCGAGCTGGCCGGCGAGCGGCCGCGGCGCAGGTTTACGATCGGCATCACCGACGACGTCTCCGGGACGAGCCTGACCTATGACGCTGCGTTCGACATCGAGCCGCCGGACACGGTACGTGCGGTTTTCTTCGGCCTCGGCTCGGACGGCACCGTCGGTGCGAACAAGAACACGATCAAGATCCTCGGTTCCGAGGAGGGCCTCTACGCGCAAGGCTACTTCGTCTACGACTCGAAGAAGTCCGGCTCGCAGACGGTCTCGCACCTGCGCTTCGGGCCGCAGCCGATCCGGGCGCCCTATCTCGTGCAGAAGGCGAGCTTCATCGGCTGCCACCAGCTCGCGCTGCTCGACCGCGCCGACGTGCTCGGCCGCGCCGCGGACGGCGCGACGCTGCTGCTCAACTGCCCGCACCCCCCCGATGAGGTGTGGGATGCACTGTCCCGCCCTGTGCAGGAGCAGATTCTGGCGAAGCGCATCGACCTGTACGTGATCGACGCCGCCCGAATCGCCCGCGAGGTCGGGCTCGCGGGCCGGATCAACATCATCCTGCAGACCGGCTTCTTCGCCGTGTCCGGAGTCTTGCCGCGCGAGCAGGCGATCGACCGCATCAAAGCGGCGGTCGCCAAGACGTACGGCCGGCGCGGCGCTGACGTCGTCGAACGCAACCAGGCCGCCGTCGACAGCGCACTCGAGGGCCTGCATCGGGTCGACGTGCCGGAGCGGGCGACGGCCAGCCGCGGACTGCCGCCGGTCGTTCCCGCACACGCTCCCGAGTTCGTTCGCACCGTCACCGCGGAGATGCTGGCCGGCCGGGGCGACGACCTGCCGGTCAGTGCGCTGCCGGTCGACGGGACGTATCCGAGCGGAACGGCTGCCTACGAGAAGCGCAACATCTCGGAGCTGGTCGCGGTCTGGGACTCCGAGCTCTGCATCCAGTGCGGCAACTGCAGCTTCGTCTGTCCGCACAGCGTGATCCGCTCGAGGCTGTACGACCAGTCCCGCCTGCAAGGCGCACCGGATGGGTTCCAGTCGGCGCCGCTGGACGCCGTCGGCTTGCCCGACACCCGCTACACGCTCCAGGTCTACGTGGAGGACTGCACCGGTTGCGAGCTGTGCGTCGAAGCGTGCCCCGTCGTCGCACCAGGCGACGCGGCCCGCAAGGCGATCAACCTCGCCCCGCGCGAGCCGCTCGTCGCCGCCGAGCGGGACAACATCGCCTTCTTCGAGACGCTGCCGGCGAACGACCGGTCGCGGGTCGACTTCGGAACGGTGCGCGGCGCCCAATTCCTGGAGCCATTGTTCGAGTTCTCGGGCGCCTGCGCCGGCTGTGGCGAGACGCCGTACCTGAAGCTCCTCTCACAGCTGTTCGGCGACCGGTTGATGGTCGCCAACGCAACCGGCTGCTCGTCGATCTACGGCGGCAACTTGCCGACCACGCCGTGGACGACCAACGCTGACGGGCGTGGCCCCGCGTGGTCGAACTCCCTCTTCGAGGACAACGCCGAATTCGGGCTCGGATTCCGGCTCGCCGCCGACCGGCACACCGAACTTGCCCGCCGACGCCTTTCCGAGCTACGCGATGTCGTCGGAGCGGAACTGGTCGAGGACATCCTGGCTGCGCCGCAACTGCGGGAGTCGGAGCTGCGAGCGCAGCGCGAGCGGGTGGCCGAGCTCGAGCGGCGGCTCGACGGGCAGGACGGAGCCGCCGTCGCCGACCTGCTCAGCGTCGTCGATCACCTGGTCCGGCGCAGCGTCTGGATCGTCGGCGGCGACGGCTGGGCCTACGACATCGGCTCCGGCGGGCTCGACCATGTCCTGGCCAGCGGGCGCAACGTCAACGTCCTCGTGCTTGATACCGAGGTCTACTCGAACACCGGCGGCCAGATGTCCAAGGCGACCCCGCTCGGCGCGGTGGCGAAGTTCGCCGCAGCCGGCAAGACCGTGCCCAAGAAGGACATCGCACTGCAGGCGATCGCCTACGGCAGCGTGTACGTCGCCCGCGTCGCAATGGGCGCCGATCCCCAGCAGACGCTGAGCGCCTTCCGTGAGGCGGAAGCCTACGACGGTCCCTCGCTCGTGCTCGCCTACAGCCACTGCATCGCGCACGGCATCGAGATGCGAAGCGGGCTCGACCAGCAATACCGCGCCGTCGCCAGCGGCTACTGGCCGCTGATCCGATACGACCCGATGCTCCGCGCGGCCGGCGGCAACCCGTTCCTGCTCGACTCGCCGCGACCGCGCATCCCGCTCGCCGACTACACCAACCGGGAGCTGCGCTACCGCACACTGTCGAACACACACCCCGCCGAGGCCGAACGGCTGCATAGCCTGGCCGAGCAGGCGGTCGATCAGCGCTGGGACGTCTACGAGGAGATGGCGAGGCACGGTGCGCAGCACTTCGCGGCCGACGCGCGCACAGATCGCTCATGAATCTCTCGACGAACTACATGGGGCTCACGTTGCGAAACCCGCTCGTTGCCTCGGCGTCGCCGCTCTCCAAGACCCTGGACGACGTGCGCCGTCTCGCGGATGCCGGCGTCGGCGCGGTCGTCCTCTACTCGCTGTTCGAGGAGCAACTGCGCCGGGAAGCGGCCGAGAACGCGCGACTGGTCGACGCCGGCACCGAGAGCTTTGCGGAGTCGCTCTCCTACTTCCCCGCCACGGCCGAAGACGAGACCGGGCCGCGGCGCTACCTGAGCCTGCTCGAGCGCGCCGCCGCCGCCGTCACGGTTCCTGTGATCGGCAGCTTGAACGGCGTCACACCCAGCGGCTGGACCGACTATGCCCGGGCAATGCAGGAAGCCGGCGCCGCGGCGATCGAGCTGAACGTCTACTACCTTCCCGGCGACCCGCGCATCTCGGGCCGCGACGTCGAGCAACGGCACCTCGACGTCCTGGCGCGGGTCAAGGACGCCGTGAGCGTGCCGGTAGCGGTGAAGCTGAGCCCGTACTTCAGCTCGACCGGTGAGATGGCGCTGCGCCTCGATCAGGCGGGCGCGGACGCGCTGGTGTTGTTCAACCGCTTCCTTCAACCGGACATCGACTCCAACACGCTCGCCGTGGTACCGCACGTCGGTCTCTCGAACGCGGCGGAGGCCCGGCTTCCGCGCACGTGGATCGCGCTCCTGCACGGACGGGTGCACGCCTCTCTCGCGGCGACGACCGGCGTCGAGACCTCGGACGACGTGGCCAAATACCTCCTCGCCGGAGCCGACGTCGTGATGACCGCCTCGGCGCTGCTCCGGCACGGCCCCGAGCACGCGACCGTACTGCTCGACGGCCTCTCGGGCTGGATGGCAGCGAAGGGATTCGCAGCCGTCGACGAGTTGCGCGGGATACTCGCCGTGGCGGCCGGCACGGACGAGGCCGTCTACGAGCGAGCGGGCTATGTCGGCGCGCTGCGGCAGGCAAACGAAGGTAGCGGCCCCTGGTGAGCCCGGAGTCGAACGAGCGCACCGTGCGGGGTGCTGCAACCACCTGAACGCCGTCCCTCAGCGAAAGGATACGAATGCCGCTCGCAACATTCACCTTCGGAGACGCGCTGCTCACGATGTTGGAGTTCGCGTTCCTGTTTCTTTGGATCTGGATCGCCGTCGGCGTGGTGTTCGACGTCTTCCGCAGCCACGACCTCTCCAATTGGAGCAAGGCTCTGTGGATGCTCTTTATCGTCGCGCTCCCGTTCCTGGGCGTGCTGGTCTACCTGATCGTGCGCGGCCACACGATGCACGAACACCAGCAACAGGACGCCCAGGCGCGACACGAGATGTTCCGCCACTACGTGCGGAGCGCCGCTTCAAGCGGTCCGGCGGACGACATCGGCAAACTCGCCGACCTCAGAGACCGCGGCGTGCTCACCGACGACGAGTTCGAACGCGCCAAAGCAAAGGTTCTCGCCTAGAACAGATTGCAGCTTTCCACGCGGCGACGACCCGGTGACCACGGCCGCCCAGCCCGGCATTTCATTCACGGCGCGACCTCTGGGTAAGCTCCACATATCTTCGCTTCTTCACATACTGTAATATTTCGATGTGCCCCACAACGCCAGGCCTGTGCACGAGGTCAAGGCGCAGATGTTTCGCGTGCTCGGGCATCCGGCACGGGTTCGGATCCTCGAACTGCTACGCGATGGTGAACGCTCGGTCGGAGCGCTCCGGCTCGAGCTCGAGCTCGACTCCGGCGGAACCTCGCAGCACCTCGCAGCGCTGCGACGGATCGGCCTCGTGACGTCGCGCCGAGAAGGGACGAGCGTCTACTACCGAATCGACGATCCGCGCGTGTTCGACCTGCTCGCCGACGCCCGCGACATCATCAGCCGACAACTGGCCGAACAGCGCTCACTCCTGGACGCGCTCGAGGCCGAGTGACGGCGGCGCTTCTCTTCGCAGCGCTTGCGCTGATCGGACTCGGCATCGTCGCGACCGCCGCCTCGTCGACCGTTCGTGCGGGGCTCCTGGCGCAGGCCGGAGGTGCCGCCTTGCTCGGGATCGCCGGCTTCTACGCGCTCGCCGCAGGGACGACCGCCGGCTCGGGCTTCACGAGTGCGTTCGCACCGCACTTCGGAGTCGATGGCTTGACGGCGTTCTTCCTCGGAACGGTCGGGCTCGTCGCAGCGCCCACGCTCCTGTTCGCATCGCGGTACCTGGACGCGACCGCGCGTGGTCGCACGGTCGCCGCTCTCACGGGCGCGTTCGTCCTGACCCTCGTGGAGGTGCTCTGCGCGCGCGATCCGCTGACGTTCCTCGCCGGCTGGGAACTGATGACCCTGCTCCCCGCCGCGACGATCCTCGTCGCGCACTCGGACCGGAGCGCGCGGCGAAACGTCTTCCTCTATGTCGCCGTCACGCATCTGGCAGGCGCCGGCACCTGGGTCGCCGTCCTGCTCGCCGCGCACGCGGGCGCACTCGACGGCGGCGCGACGATCGGCCGCGGCTCCGGGCTGCAGATCGCAATCGCGCTGGCCGCGCTCGTCGGCATGGGCACGAAGGCAGGCGTGATGCCGTTGCACAGCTGGCTGCCGCGGGCGCATCCGATCGCGCCCGCGCCGGTCTCGGCGCTGATGAGCGGCGTGATGATCAAGATCGCGGTCTACGG
The DNA here is from genome assembly GCA_036511815.1 of Gaiellaceae bacterium. GTDB lineage: Bacteria > Actinomycetota > Thermoleophilia > Gaiellales > Gaiellaceae > Palsa-739. The sequence continues at coordinate 13,855 of DATCBP010000026.1, read as the reverse complement.
CCTCGTGCGCGTGCTCGTCGACTGGCTCGGGGTGCTGCCGGTCTGGACCGGCGTGCTCGTGCTCGCCCTCGGCGCCCTATCGGCCGTCGGCGGTGTCGTGTACGCGCTCTTCCAGCACGACCTGAAGCGCCTGCTCGCGTTCCACTCGATCGAGAACGTCGGCATCATCGTGCTCGGGCTCGGCGCGTGCCTCGTCCTCCGGGCGCGCGGCGCCGACACCTGGGCGGCGCTCGCGCTCGCGGCAGCGCTCCTGCACACCCTCAACCATGCCGTCTTCAAGTCGCTGCTCTTCCTGGGGGCGGGCTCATTCGAGCGAGCCGTCGGCGCGCTCGAGCTCGACCGACTGGGCGGACTCCTGCGGCGGATGCCGTGGACCGGCGGCGCCTTCTTCGTCGGTGCGCTCGCGATCGCAGGGGTACCGCCTCTGAACGGCTTCGCTTCCGAGTGGTTGACGCTGCAGGCGCTCGTGCACGTGCCCGCCTACGGCGGCCTCGGCGACGGCGTAGCGGGCGCCGTCGCACTCGCAGCGCTGGCGGCGACCGCGGCGCTCGCCGTCTTCTGCTTCGTGAAAGTCGTGGGCCTCGTTCTGCTCGGCCCGCCGCGACGCGACGCAGTCGCGCACGCGGTCGAGGCACCGTTGGCGATGCGCAGCGCGATGTTCTTCCTCGGCGGAGCGTGTCTGGTGCTCGGCCTCGCTCCCGGCCTCCTCGTGGGCTCGCTCGCGGGACTGGCGCCGTGGCACGCGGTCGTCCCGACGGCCTTCGGCCTCCATCCCCCGGGCACCGGCTCGCTGAGGACGGTCGGGCTCGCAGTCGCACTCGGCGTACTCGTCCCGGTGCTCGTCGCGCTGCGCAGCCGCAGCGCGGCCGCGCCCGCTCCGGCGTGGGCCTGCGGCCAGCTCGTGCAGCCACAGCTCCGCTGGACGAGCGCCGGGTTCACGAAACCGCTCCGGCTCGTGCTCGAGGCGGTCCTCCGCCCCCAGCGGCAGATCGCGGTTCGCGTCCAGGGAGGCGTTGTGCAGGAGGTCGCCTACAGCGGCCGCATCCCCCAGCTCCTCGACGAGCGCGTCTATCTCCCCGCTCTCCGCTCGGCGCTCACGGCCGCAGCACACGCCCGCCGCTTGCAGACCGGACGGCTCGGCACGTACGTCGGCTATCTGATCGCCCTCGTGCTCGTCCTCCTCGCCGCGGCCAAGACGGGGCTGATCGGATGACGGCCGTCTCGCTCACGTCGGCGGCCGTCGAGCTCGTCGGCGGCGTCCTGCTCGCACCGCTCCTGCCCGGGCTCGTCCAGCACTGGAAGGCGCGACTGCAGGGGCGACGCGGACCCAGCCCGGTGCAGCCGTACCGCGAACTGCGCAGGCTGTGGGGCAAGAGCACCGTCGCCCCGCAGGGTTCGTCCGTCGTCTACCGATGGGCGCCCGCCGTCTCAGCCTCGAGCATGGCCGTTGCCGTCCTCCTCGTCCCCGTCGCCTCTCGCGCCCCCGACCTCGGCATCGGACGCGACGTGATCACCCTGATCGGTCTGCTCGCACTCGCTCGCTTCGCCGTCACCGCCGCCTCCTGGGATGGTGGAAACGGCTTCTCGCTGATGGGCGCGAGCCGTGACTTGACGATCGCGGTGCCGGTCGAGGCGACGCTCGTGCTCGCCGTCGCGGTTGCCGCGCTCGTCTCCGGGACGACGAATCTCGTCGGGATCGTCGCCGGCACCGCCGGCACCGCTGTCTGGTCCAATCCCGCGCTCGCACTCGGCGCCGTCGCGTTCGCCCTCGTCCTCGTCGCCGAGACCGGCAGGCAGCCGATCGACAACCCTGACACGCATCTCGAGCTGACCATGATCCACGAAGGGCCTCTGCTCGAGTATGCGGGCCGTGACCTCGCATTTCTCCAGTGGACCGCCGCGGCCCGCCACTGGATCGTGCTCGTGCTCGCAGCGCAGGTGTTCCTGCCGCACACCCACAGCGCCTGGGCACAACTCGCAATCCTCCCCGTGGCGCTCGTCGCACTCTGCGCCGCGCTCGCGGTGACGGAGACCTTGACCGCGAAGATGCGCATCCTGCTCGCGCCACGGCTCGTCGCGATCGGGGGCATCGCCGCTCTGCTCGGAATCGCCTCGTGGCTGGTGCAGATCTCTTGAGCGGCGCAATCGTGTGGCTGCTCGTCGCCGTCGGCCTGAGCGTGGTCGTCGTCCGCCGCCGCTCGGTCGCCGTCGGCCTCGTCACCGTGCAGGCGCTCCTCCTCGCCGTCAGCGTCGTGCACGCGAGCGTGACCAGCAAGGGGCCCGCCGCAGCTGTGCTCGCAATCCGCGCGGTCGCGCTCGGAGCGCTGCTGCTCCTCGTCGTCGCGCGCACACGCGAGCCGCGCCCGGTGCGCGCGGGGATCGCGCCGCTCGTGCGCTGCGGCCTCGCCGTCGGCTTCGCGCTTGCACTCACCTGGCTCGTGCCGACGATCGGACTCGAGTCGCGCAATGCCGAGCGCGGGGCACTCGCGCTCATCGCCTTCGGCATCGTGACGGCGGCAACCCGACGCGCCACGCTCTTCCAGGTGCTCGGGATCGTGCTCGCGGAGAACGGACTGGCGCTCGCCGCGCTCGAGCTGCCGGGCGGCTCGTCGACGGCGGTCGAGCTCGGCGTCGCGTTCGACCTGACGCTCGTCGCGCTCGTCGCGGCGGTGTTCCACGAGCGGATCTTCGCCGAGTTCGGTGCAGGCGACTCGGCCAGGCTGAGGAGCCTCCGTGACTAGCCGCGAGCTGCTCGCGCTCGCCGTCGTCGCGGCGCCGTTCCTCACCGTCGCCGTTGTCGTGGTCGCGCCACGGCGCGCGGTGGCAACCGTCGCGCGCGGCGGTGCGTTCGCGTCGGCGGCGGCGGCCGTCGCGCTCGCCGCCGTGGCTCTGGGGTCGCCGCAGCACCCGCTCGTCGAGCGGTGGGTCGTCGTCGACGCGGCCGCAGGCCTGCTCGTCGGCGTGATCGGTGTCGTCGGGCTCGCAAGCGTCCTCGTCTCGCCGGCGTACTTGACGGTGCCGGCGACAACGGGCCTCGTCCGGCCCGAGTGGCGGACGCGGACCTTCTATGCGCTGCTCTTCGCCTTCTGGGCGATCCTGGCCGCGATACCGCTGATCGGAAACCTCGGCGGCGCGTGGCTGCTCGTCGAGGCGACGACCGCCGCCTCGGCTCTGCTCGTCGGCTTCGGCGGGAAGCCGCGCGCGCTCGAGGCGGCGTGGAAGTATCTGATCCTCACCTCGCTCGGCCTCGGCATCGCCCTGCTTGGAATCGTCATCCTCGCCGCCGGGTCCGTGCACGGAGGGCTCGACGCGCTCTCCTGGCGTGAGCTCGGAAACGTTCGCAGCGGACACGGCTCGACGCTCGTCGCCTACCTGCTTCTGCTCGCCGGTCTCGCCTCGAAGATCGGGTGGGCGCCGGTGCACAACTGGCTTCCGGACGCTCATTCCGAGGCGCCGGCACCCGTCTCTGCGCTGCTGTCGGCCGCGTTGCTTCCGGCGGTGCTGCTCGTGGCCTGGCGCTCGAGCCAGGCATTGAGTCCCGTGATCGGCCCCTCGACCGCCCGGTCGGTGCTCATCGGCTTCGGCCTGTTGTCCCTCGCGGTCGCGGTGCCGTTTCTCTGGCAGCCGATGGCGTGGAAGCGCCTGCTCGCCTACTCCAGCCTCGAGCACATGGGCGTGATCGCTCTCGGCATCGGCTTCGGGACTCCCCTCGCGCTCGCCGGCGTGGCCGTACACGTGGTCGGGCACGCGCTGGCCAAGGCACTCGGCTTCTACGCGGCGACGCCGCTCATCGGCCACGAGCCGCGTGCAGCCGGCCACCCGGCGGACGGGATCGGCAGGACGCGAACGTCCCTCGGCGTGGTGCTCGGGATCTCACTCGGCGCGCTCGCCGGCGTACCCCCCTCGCCGCTCTTCGCGAGCGAGGTGCTGATCGTCGCCGGCGGCTTCGCAGCCGGGCGGCCGTGGTCCGCGGGAGCGGCAGCCGCGCTGCTTGCGCTCGGCTCCCTCGGGCTCGCGCAGGCGCTGATCGAGACGACCACCGGCGCAGGGCGAACGCGCGACCGCGAAACGGCGCCGGGCCTGCGCGGAGTGGCGCTCCTGACCTGCGTCGCGGTCCCCTGCCTGCTCGGCCTGACCGCCGCAGCGCTCTGGCTGCCGGGAAGCGCGATCGCGCACGCGCTCGTACGCGGCATCCGATGAGCGATCCGTACCGCACGAGAGTCACGGATGCGCTCGACGCCGGGTGCCGGTTCGCCGGCTTGTACGCGTCGGCCGGCGGCACCGTCGTTCGCGCGGCGTTCGTCGCTCCCGACGGCTCGATTCGTCTCGAGACGGCCCCGGTAGAAGCAGGTCGCGTTCCTACGATCGTCGACCTCGCGCCCGCAGCCGGCTGGGACGAGCGCGAGGCCGCCGACCTTTACGCCATCGGCTTCGACGGCCACGAGCCGCTGCGTCCACTCGTCGTGCACGACCTCGACCTCGCACGCTGGACCGTGGCGGTGCGCGGCGACGACGCGTATCAGATCGCCGTTGGCCCGATTCATGCGGGCGTGATCGAGTCGGGACACTTTCGCTTCCACGTCGTCGGCGACCGGATCCTCCAGGTCGACACGCGACTGTTCTACAAGCACCGGGGGCTCGAGCGCGCCGCCGAAGGGCGGTCGCTCGAGGACGGCCTCGCCTACGCGATGCGCGCGTGCGCAGCCTGCGCGGTCTCCAACTCCGTCTCGTACGCGCATGCATGCGAGGAGGCACTCGGGCTGCGGCCGCCTCCCGAGCTGGCCCGGAGCCGCACGATCCTGCTCGAGCTCGAGCGCACCTGGAGCCACCTCAACGACATCGCTGCAATCTGCGCGGGTGTTGGCCTGGCCGCCGGCAACACCTTCTTCGCTGCGCTCACCGAGCGGGCACGCCGCCTCAACGAGATGCTGACCGGGCATCGCTTCCTGTTCGGCTCGGTACAGGTGGGCGGCAGCCGGCTCGCGCTCGATGCAAGCAACGTGGCGGCGGCGTGCGACGAGATCGCGGCGATCTCCGCGGACTCGCGAAGCGGATGGCGCGACCTGCTGTTCAACGCGTCGTTCCAGGACAGACTGCCGGGCATCGGAACGGTCGAGGCAGAGGACGCGCGCTCGCTCGGCGCTGTCGGGCCGGCTGCAAGGGCAAGCGGGATCGACGAGGACGCGCGTTCGTCGAGCGGTCGCCTCGCCTACGACGGGTTCTCGCCTGTCGCTCCCCATCGCGTCGCCGGCGACGCGCAGGCGCGACTCGAGCAGCGCGCGATCGAGCTGCTCCAGTCCTTCGAGCTCCTCGCCGAGCTCCTTGACCGACCGCTCGAACCAGTCGCTGCGGAGCGGGGCGACGGGGAGCGCTCCGTCGGCATCGCTCGCGTCGAGAGCCCGCGTGGCGCCACTCTGTGCGCCGTCGAACACGGCGGCGGCCGGATCGAGCGGCTGCACCTGCGCACCGGCTCATACGCGAACTGGCCGGTCGTCGCCCACGCCGCGGCCGGCAATCTGCTGCCGGACTTTCCCTTGATCAACAAGAGCTTCGAGCTCTGCTATGCCTGTGCGGACCGCTGATGCTGACGCTTCTCCGCAACCTCCGCCGTGTCCGCCGAGAGCTGTCGCTGCCGGCGCCCGAGCGAGGGCGCAGCCTTGCGCTCCGCCATGTCGACGCCGGCTCTTGCAACGGCTGCGAACATGAGCTGACGCTCGCGTCGAGTCCGTACTACGACATCCAGCGCTACGGGTTCGGCATCGTTGCTTCGCCGCGACACGCCGACGTGCTCCTCGTCACGGGCACCGTCACGACCCGCATGCGGGAACCGTTGCTCGCCGCCTACCGCGCGATGCCGGAACCGCGGCGAGTCGTCGCCGTCGGCGACTGCGCGCTCGGCCGCGGCGTCCTGGCGCTGGACTCCGAGATCGTCGGCCCCGTCGAAGCCGTGCTGCCCGTCGACCTTCGCATCCCCGGATGCCCGCCGTCCCCGGCAACCATCACCAACGCGCTGATCGAGTTCAGCGACCGCACCGCGGCCGAGGCCCTTTGAGCCGGCGGTCTCTGCTCGCTCGAAGCGCTACGAGGCGGTTGCGAGATCGGCGAACGTCGCCTCGAGCTTCGCGAGCAGGTCGCCGTTCGAGAACGGCTTCACGATCAGCAGCGCGGGATCGACGTGATCCTCGCCCTCGTAGCCCGACATGAAGAGGACGCGGATCGAGGGCTGCAGCCGCTGCATCCGCGCGGCGAGCTCGACGCCGTCCATCCCGGGCAGGACGAGATCGCTGAGCAGCAGGTCGAAGGGAGGCTCGTGCCCGAACCGCTCGAGCGCCGCCTCGGGATCCTCCACCGCAACGACGTCGTAGCCGCCGTCGCCGATCACCTGCGCGAGCAGGCCCCGCACGACTTCGGAGTCCTCGACCATGAGGATCCTCGTACGGCGGCGCGGCTGCTTCGGCACGGATGCCGCCCCGGTGCTCGGAAGGTAGATCCGGAACGTGCTTCCCTTGCCGAGCTCGCTCGTGACCTCGATGTCGCCGTGGCTCTGCTTGACGATGCCGTAGACGCTCGGTAGTCCGAGCCCCGTGCCCTCGCCGACGCCCTTGGTCGTGAAGAACGGTTCGAAGATGCGTTTCTTGACGTCCGCCGACATGCCCTGACCCGTGTCGCCGACGGTCAGCGCGAGGTAGCGGCCGGGCTCGAGGTCGAACGTGCCTGCGCGCCGCTCGGGGCCGACGGTGAGCTGCTCCGTCGCGATCGTCAGGACGCCTCCGCCCGGCATGGCGTCGCGCGCGTTCAGCGCGAGGTTCAGCAGCACCTGCTGGATCTGGGTGGCGTCGGCAAGAAGCGCAGGAAACGTCGGGTCGAGACTGGTGACGATCTCGATGTGCTCGCCGAGAACGCGCTCGAGCATCGTCACCGTCTCGGTCACGAACGCGTTGACGTCGATCTCCCGCGGCTTCAACGTCTGGCGGCCGCCGAACGCGAGCAGCTGCTTCGTCAACGTCGCGGCCCGCTGCGCGGTCTGCTCGATCTGGGTGAGATGACCCGCGACGCGCGAGCCCTCCTCGACCTCGCCGCGCGCGAGCCCTGCGTACCCGAGGACGCCCATCAGGAGGTTGTTGAAGTCGTGCGCGATGCCCGCCGAAAGCTGGCCGATCGCCTCGATTCTCTGCGACTGGCTCAGCTGCTCCTCGGCCGCGTTGCGCCGCGTCACGTCCTCGACCATCCCGAGCATGAAGATCGGGGTTCCGTCGGCGTCGCGGATGAGGGAGGTCGAGGAGCTGACGGCGATCTCGCCGTGCTCGCTTCGCAGCCGATACGCAAGCTCGTTCGTGTCGGACTCGTACTCGCCTGCGATCAGCCGCGCCGCGTGCTCGCGCACCCGGGCGGCATCCTCAGGATGGATCAGCTCGTCGATCACCACCTCGCCGAGCTCGGCGAGCGTGCGGCCGTACATCGCAAGCATCGCCGGATTGGCGGCGTCGACCCGGCGGTCGAGGCCGACGATCTGGATGCCGACCGAGGCATGCTTCCAGACGATCTCGAACTGCGTCAACGCCTCGACCTGCCGGCGCTTGGCGTCGAACTCCGCGGCGGCGCTCACGGCGGACGAGAGCACGACGCCGAGCAATTCGAGCGTCTCACGGTCGTCTTCGCCGAGCCCCTCCGTCTCGGACGTGCTCATCACGTTCAGCGAGCCGACGACCTCCCCGCCGCTGAAGAACGGGACGCAGATGTGCGACCGCTCCCCGATCGCTGCGACGAGGGCCTGGTTCATGCGCTCGTCGCTGCCGGCGTTCTCGATCAGCAACGTGCGACCGGTGTCGGCTGCATGCCGGGTGATGCTGCCTGCGAGCGGCTGGCGCGTGCCGACGAATGTCGCGGCAATGCCGCGGCCGACGCGGATGACAGCCTCGTCCCCCTCGATCAGGTTGACGACCGAGCCGTCGCCCTGCGTGAGCACGAGCGCCCGCTCGGCGATCAAAGCCATCACTGCTTCGAGATCGAGTCCGGCCGCCGCGATGTCGCGCTGCGTCTCGACGATCCTCGCGAGCCGGCCGTGCTCGCGGAGCACGAGCTCGCCCGCCTTGCGCTTGCTGATGTCCTCGATCATCAAGATCGTGAACACGGGCAGGCCGGCGGCATCGCGCTCGAGCACCGTGGCCCGGGAGCGTGCCCAGAACAGCTCGCCGCTTCTGTGCCGGTAGCGCTTCTCGATGTCGTAGGAGTCGCGGGCGCCCGTGACGATCTCGCCGTAGAGGGCAACGCACCGGTCGAGATGAACCGGGTCGGTGATGTCCTCGATCCCGAGGTCGCCGAGCTCGGCCTCCGAGTACCCGAGCATCTCCTCGATCGCGAGGTTCGCCTCGGTGACGCGTCCGCTCGCGTCGAGGCGGAGGAATCCGATCGGGGCTCCGTCGAAGATCTTGCGAAACCTGCCGAGCGTCTCGACCTGGACACGCTTGGACTCGAGCGCGTTGGCGTTGCTGAGCGCCGACGAGAGAAGAACCGAGATCAGGCCGAGGATGCGGGCGTCGTCATCGGCGAACACCCCGGGGCCGGCCGCAACGGCTTCGAGCACCCCGATCGCGGTCTCGCCGCGCCGCAGCGAGACCGCGAGGCCGCATCCATCGGCGAACGCGCTGACCACGGGGCTCTCCTGCTGGAAGATCGTTCCGGCCGCGGTGCCGTCGATGGGCACGGTCTCGCCGAGATTCGGCTCGAGCGTACCGGTGCCGGCGGCAACCCTGAAGGTCTCGTCGCCGGCCGCAAGCAGGACGGCGACGCCCTCGGCGCCGGTCAGCTCCTGCGTGCGGGCGCAGAGCAGAGACATGATCGTGTCGAGGTCGAGGTCGGGGGCGGTGATCGCCAGCTGCGTCTCGATGATCTGCTGGAGGTGGACACCGTCGCGCGGGGTCGCCGCGTCGGCCGTGACAGGTCCTTGATCTCGCCTCACCTTCGTGTATCGGCGTCCGGGCGGGTTCGCGTGAGCCGCCGCCCAGGGAGAGGTGGTGCGTTACGTCACGAGGAGCGTCCGGGGCCCTTCCGATACCGGTTGCGCGGGCGCCCTGGACCGTGATTGTCGCGCTCGAGCCGCGCCAGGCCGATCACCTCGAGGTATTCGAGATAGCGGCGGGCCGTCACCCGTGCAACGCCGACGCGCTCGCCGACCTCGGAGGCGCCGAGCGCGCCCTCCGCGCCTTCGAGCGTGGATTGAACGGCGACGAGGGTCGATCGCCTCAACCCCTTCGGCAGCCTGGGCACGCGCATCGCACCGGAGGTATTCGCGAGATCCACCTCGTTCTGCCCGAGCTGCGTGCGCTGCAGCGTGCGGATGCGCTGCGCAAACGCCGCCAGGGCCGCCTGCAGGCGTTCCGGCGCGAACGGCTTGACCAGGTAGTCGATCGCGCCGAGTTGCAGTGCCTCGCGGACCGCCTGCGACTCGCGCGACGCCGTCACGACGATCGCCTCGACCGGCAGTCCATCGTTCCGGATCCGGCGCAGGAACGGCAGGCCGCCTCCGCCCGGCATGGCCAGGTCGACGATGGCAAGGTCGGGCCGCAGACTGACGACCGCCTGGTAGGCCGCCTCGCCGTCGCGCCGGATCGCGATCGACCGGAAGTCGGGCACCTGGTCGACGAGCCGCCGGTGGAGCTCCGCCACAACCGGGCTGTCCTCGACGATCAGCACCTTCCACAGCGGCGGAGACCGGCGATGGCCGGGGCTCGGGCCGAGCGATGCGGCCGTCGCGGTCATCGGGGAAAGCTCACGGTCACGGTGAGGCCGCCCGGCGGCGGCAGCTCGAGCTCGATCCGTCCGCCTGCGCGCGTGACGATGTGCTGCACGAGTGCGAGCCCGATCCCGCTGTGGTCGGGCTTCGTCGTGTACTCGGACTCGAATACGCGCATCAGGTCGTCCGCCGCGATCCCTGGGCCCCAGTCGCGAACACGAAAGACCGTCTCCGCCGGTCGCTCGAACATCCCGACCGAGACGCGGCGGCGACGGCGGGACATCGGCCCCACGGCCTCGATCGCATTGTGAACGAGATTCCCGATCACCGTGATCGCATCGAGGTCGCTCAGCGAATCCGGCAGCGCGCGGATGCGACTACGACGGTCGAGAATGAAATCGATCCCGCTTTCGCGCGCGATCGCAGACTCGGCGACGAGGAACCCGGCGATCGTCGAGTTCTCGATCCGCCTCGTGACGCTGCCGTAGATGCTGTGGTACGCCTCCTCGACCTCCGCGATCAGATGCCTCGCCTCCTGCGCACGCCCGAGCGTCAGCAGCCCGTAGATGGCGTGCAGCCGGTTCGAATGCTCGTGCGCCTGTGCCCGCAGCGAGCGCACCATCAACGAAAGCCCGTCGACCTGACGGCGCGTGTCGTCGAGCAAGCCGGCAGCGCGAATCGCAATCGCGGCATGGTCGGCCAGCAGCGACATGATCGCGATCTGGTGGTCGTCCCACATGCCCGGCTCGGCGCGGTAGACGTTGAGCACACCGAGCACGCGACCCCTGCTGAGGATGAGGGGCACACAAAGCATCGAGCGGTAGTGCTCCTTGATCGCCAGATCGCGCCACGGCCGGGCGATGGGATCGTGCATGAAGTCGACGACGCAGACCGCGGCGGAGCGCTCGACGGCGAGCCCGGACGGCCCGCTTCCCACTTCGAGCGGGCGCGTGGCGTTCAGGTGGTCGGCGTACTTCGGGCTGAGCCCGTACGAGCCCGCGACCGACAGGCCGATACCGAGCTCGTGCTGGCGCAGGATCACCGCCGCAGCCTGCGACATCGAGATCTTCGCCGCGGCGCGCGCGATCTGGTCGAGCGTCTCCGGCAAGCCTGTCCCCGTGGCGACGGTCGCGCTGACCGCCTTGATCGTCTCGAGCTGTGCCGGCGTAACCGCCCAGCCTTCGCCCGTCTCCGCGACGGTCCCCACTGCTGTCGTCGCTGCGGTCAAGACTGTTCGCCACCTTCTCCCGCGTCACGCGTCCAGAGACACACCATCCCTGACGCTCCTCGCCGCCGTCAAGAATTAGACCACGTCAGCAGACCGATTTTGCTTGTGGTCGGACGGGGCGACCGAATGGGTTCAGGCGGCCGAACCCGGGGGCTAAGCTCAGCGGCATGAAGCGTCTCGACGGCAAGGTCGTCCTGGTCACAGGCGGCACGCGCGGGATCGGCGAGGCGATCACGAGGCTGTTCGCCTCCGAGGGAGCCGTCGTGGCCTTCTGCGGCCGCAGCGACAACGCGGGCGTTGAGATCGAGGCAGACGTCCGCGGCGCCGGAGGGATCGCCGAGTTCACGGCCTGCGATGTCTCGTCGGCCGATCAGGTCGCTGCGTGGGTCGACGGAGTCGCCGCCCGTCACGGGCGCATCGACGCTCTCGTGAACAACGCCGCGCGAATGGCCGTCGGGCCGCTGGAGGAGATGACCCTCGAGGAGTGGGAGTCGATGTTCCGCACCAACGTCACGAGCATGTTCCTCGTCACGAAGCGCGCGATCCCCCACCTCCGCAACAACGGCGGCGGCAACATCCTCAATCTCGGCTCGACATACGGTCTCGTCGCTGCCGCCGACTGTGTCGCGTACTGCGTCACGAAGGCGGCGGCAGTCAGCCTCAGCAAGGGCCTGGCGCTCGAGCTGATGAGCGACGGCATCCGCGTGAACGCCCTTTGCCCTGCGGGCACGACGACGGCGTTCTCGGAATGGGCGTTCGACAACTCCGGCGATCCGATCGCGGCGCGCGTGGACGCGATCGCCACGCACCCGATGGGCCGCTTCGCGACACCGGAAGAGCAGGCCCGCGCGGCGCTGTTCCTCGTCTCCGACGACGCGTCCTACGTCACCGGCCACGCGATGCTCGTGGACGGCGGCTACACGGCGCAGTAGCGCTATCCGGCGGTCTCTGCGCCGTCGACCGGCAGGATCACGCCGGACAGATGCGCCGGCGCGTCGAGCAGGAGCCAGACTCCGATCTCCGCGACGTCGCCCGGCTGGGCGAGCTGGCCGTTTGGAGCGAGCGCCGCGATCTCCCGCAGTCCCGCCTCGAGGTCGCCGCCGCCAACGTTCTCGGCGACCGGCCAGAGCATCGGCGCGTTCATCGACGACGGGGACAGCAGGTTCGCGCGGATGTTCTTGCTCCCGTACTCGATCGCGACCGTCTTCGTGAGACCGGCGAGCGCATGCTTCGACGCGACGTACGCGGGCACTTCCTTCCAGCCGCGGTACGCGAGAGACGAGCCCGTATTGACGATCGACCCGCCGCCGTTCGCGATCAGGTGCGGGATCGCGTACTTCATCCCGAGCCACGCTGCGAAGAGGTTCACCCTCAGCACACGCCAGAGCTCGTCGGTCTCGTAGTCGACGAAGGGGCCGACATGACCCTGGATGGCCGCGTTGTTGAAGATGCCGTCGAGACGGCCCCAGCGGCTGACCGCGTCGTCGACGAAGCCCCGTACCGAGGCCTCGTCGGTGACGTCGGCGGTGACCGCGACGATCTCACCGTCGCCGTCGGCGGCGGCCACGGCGGCGCTCAGGCTCTCTTCGTTGATGTCGACCGCGACGAGCCGCACGCCGCGCCGGCTCAGCTGCTTGACCGCCTCGGAGCCGAGGCCGCCGCCGGCCCCGGTGAGGATGACAACCCGTTCGTCTGGCATGGGCAGGACACTATCCGGCTGCGTTTGCGAAGCGCCAGACAGCGGTCTCGCGTGCCGACCTAAACCCCGCAAATCCCTCGCCTCCTGGGCGTTCTTGACCTGTCGGGTCGGGTGTGCGACGGTCGCATGACCGATGTACGCGCACCCTCTCCGGTCCGCTTTCTCGCCCGCCGCCGGAGGGCAACACCCGTCGGCTGCTTCGTAGGCGTCGCCGATGGTGACGAGCTGGGATATCGCCCGAGAGGCCTCCGTATCCCAGACGACCGTCTCACGGGTGGTCAACGGCGACCGGCGCGTGGCTCGCGAGACGAGGCAGCGCGTCGAAGAGGCGATCGCGCGTCTCGGCTACACACCGAACGGCGTGGCCAGAGGGCTCGCGACGAGGCGCACGTCGCTCGTCGGCGTCGTCACCGGCGACATCCGCAACCCGTTCTACACGCAGCTCATGGCCGCGCTCGAGAACCGCCTGTCGGAGCAAGGCCTCGCCATGGTGTACTCGAGCGCCGCAGACCGGCCGGAGCATGTCTCCACGCGCATGTTGAAGGAGCAGCGCGTCGACGGGCTGATCGTGACGTCGGCGCTGATCGATTCCGAGGCGATCCACACGCTTGCCGAGGAGCGGTTCCCGTTCGTGCTCGCCAACCGCTACGTCGACGGCGTCGAGTCGGACGTCGTGACAGGCGACAACGTCGGAGGCTCGCGTGTCGGCGTCGAGCATCTGATCGATCTCGGCCATCGACGGATCGCCGTCATCTGCGGCGATCCACAAGCGAGTACCAGCCGCGACCGGTTCCAGGGCTTCTGCGACGGGCTGACGCGGGCGGGCATCGAGCTCGAATGGGAGCTCGTTCGGCAGGGGGACTTCCTGTACGACACCGCGTATGCGGAGGCCCGCAAGCTGCTCGAGCTCCGCTCGCCGCCGACGGCGATCATCTGCCTGAACGACGTGATGGCCCTCGCCGCGCTCAACGCGGCCTACGCGGCCGGCGTCTCCGTTCCCCGCGAGCTGTCGGTGCTCGGGTTCGACGACATCGCGCTTGCGTCGTGGGACGTCTTCGGGTTGACGACCGTGCGCCAGCCGCTCGACGAGATGGCCCGGGCGTCCGTGCAGCTCCTCGTGCAGAGGATCGAACAGCCGCAGGCGCCGGTTCAGCGGCTGTCGTTCCCCAGCCTGCTCGTACGGCGGCGGACGACC
>DATCBP010000025.1:0-6121 GCA_036511815.1 Gaiellaceae bacterium | reverse complement strand
TTGAATGGAGTTGGAGTTCGAGCTGCAAACGCACCGCGCGGAGGACCGCCACTGGTGGTACCAGGGCCGCCGCCGCGTGCTCGAGCGAGCGATCGCGCGCCTCGGGCTGCCCGCGCATGCGCGCATCCTCGATGCCGGCTGCGGCAGCGGACGCAACATGGTCGAGCTCGCCCACCACGGCACCGTCACCGGCGTCGAGCTGTCGGCGACGAGCGTCGACCTCGCCCGCGCGCGCGGCGCCGGCGAGGTGGTCGAAGGCTCGGTGCTCGAGATGCCGTTCGCCGCCGACAGCTTCGAGCTGGCCGCGTCGCTCGACGTGATCGAGCACCTCGAGGACGACCTCGCCGCCCTGCGCGAGCTGCGTCGCGTCGTCGCGCCCGGCGGCGCCCTGCTCCTAACCGTCCCCGCCTACCAGTGGCTGTGGAGCGGCCACGACGAGATCAACCACCATTTTCGCCGCTACACCCGCCGCTCGCTCCTGCATGTCGCCCAGCAGGCCGGCTGGGAGCCCGTGCGCACCACCTACTTCAACTCGCTCCTGCTCCCCGTCGCGATCGCGCTGCGCGTGCTCGACCGGTTCAGCTCCAAGACGACCGAGTCCAGCCTCGACCTCTGGGTCCCCCCTGCGGCGCTCAACTGGCTGCTCGAACGTCCGCTCGCGCTCGAGGCCGCGCTCATCGGCCGCGGCGGGCGCATCCCCGCCGGCCTCTCGCTGCTCGCCGTACTCCGCTGAGAGCGGCTTTCCCCGCCCGCCGGCCTTGCTCGCCGCGCTCAGTCTTTTCTCGCCGCGGGTCGGCCCACACGCTCGGTGACCGGCGAGGAGAGCCGGACTGCGCGGGCGACGCGTACTGGTCTCCCAAAAATAAAGACATTTATGGAAGGCCCCTCCGGGGCCTTGGGCGGGCGTTCGTAGTTGCCCGCCGATCGCGCCGGCGGCGAAGACCCCGGGCGCCGGGCGCGCTACGCGTCGGTGTTCGCGATCGTCGCCGGGGTGTTCGCAATCGTCGCCGGGGCGTTCGCGCCGCGGTCAGCCCTCGCCGGCGCTCGCGGGCTGGTCGGCAAGCGTCGCCGACGGGTGCATGCGGAAGGTCCAGGCGCGGTTGACGAGGAACGCGATCACCGTGACGATCGCGGTCGCACATGCCTGGCCCAGCAGCTTGTCCAGGCCAACGCGGTCGACGAACAGGTAGACCAGGCCCAGGTTCGCGAGCAGGCCGCAGCCCTGCACGACGGTCCAGCGCACCGGGGTCAGCGCGTCGCCGACGTGCTCGCGAAAGGTCCAGCGGCGGTTCAGCAGAAAGCCGTTCACCGCACCCAGCGCGAAGCCGATCGCCGACGCCGCCAGGTACCACACGCCGAAGACCTTCAGCAGCAGCGTGTAGACGGCGAACGAGAGCAGCGTGTTCGACACGCCGACGATCCCGAACTTCACGAACTGGACGATCGCCGGCGCACTCAGCCGCCCGGGCGGGCGGACGGAGCCCGATACCCTGCTCGAAGATCGCCTCTCTGGTGCGCTGGGCGGCGAAGACATGCCTACACAGGATGAACGATAGATTCATCCTGGGCTTATCCAGCCCGTAAAGATGGGTAGCCCACATCCCGCCGATCGCGGCGGGGCGCCCTTGGAAGGCAAGCAAATGTCGCCAACACCACCCCGCACCCCCACCCTCCTCTCCGTCGTGGCGCCCGTCTACGACGAGCAGGAGCTCGTCGAGGAGTTCGTCGCGCGCACGCTCGCGGCCGTCGCCGGCTACGACTTCGAGCTGGTGATCGTCAACGACGGCTCCTCCGACCGCACGCCCGAGCTGCTCGACCGGATCGCCGCCGCCGATCCGCGCGTCCGCGTCATCCACCTCTCCCGCAACTTCGGCCACCAGGCCGCGCTCACCGCCGGCCTCGAGCACGCCGTCGGCGACCTCGTCGCGATGATCGACGCCGACCTCCAGGATCCCCCCGAGCTGATCCTCGAGATGATCGAGCGCTGGCGCGAGGGGGCCGACGTCGTCTACGCCGTGCGCAAGCAGCGCGAGGGCGAGACCGCCTTCAAGCTCGCCACCGCCTCCTGGTTCTACAAGCTCTTCGACCGGCTCGCCCAGGTCGACCTCGAGCCCAACTCCGGCGACTTCCGCCTGCTCGACCGCCGCGCGCTCGACGCGCTCCTGGCGATGACCGAGCGCTCGCGCTTCCTCCGCGGCATGACCGTCTGGGTCGGCTTCACCCAGACCGCCGTCCCCTACGAGCGCGACGCCCGCCACGCGGGCGAGACCAAGTACACGCTCCGTCGCATGCTCCGCTTCTCGCTCGACGCGATCGCCTCCTTCTCCCACCTCCCCCTCCAGCTCGCCACCTACATCGGCCTGCTCTCCGCCGGTGTCGCCTTCATCGCGATCCCCGTCGTGATCGTCCTGCGCATCTTCGACTCCTACCTCCCCGGCTTCTCCTCGATCACGATCGCGATCCTCCTCCTCGGCGGCATCCAGCTGATCGCCCTCGGCGTGATCGGCGAGTACGTCGGGCGCATCTACGACGAGGTCAAGCACCGGCCCCTCTACATCGTCCGCGAAGAGCGCAACCGGCCGGCCGGCTCGCCCGGGCCCCTCATCGCGCCCGTGGCCCGCGCGGGGCTCCCCGCGCGCACGCCCGAGCGCATCGGCTGAGCCTCCGATCGCACCCGTCCGAGCCTTCCGATCGCACCCGTCCGAGCCTTTCCATCGCACCCGTCCAGGCCTTCCGATCGCACCCGTCCGGGGCTTTCCATCGCACCCGTCCGGGGCTTTCGATCGCACCCGCGAGGGCACTTCGTGATAGGCCTTAGCAAGCACCGCTCCGTCAACGACCGCTCCGTCAACGGCCATCAAGTGTTCTGAGCGCTATCCCCACGATCGAAAGGGTCTTCACATGCGCCGCCCCACTCTGCCTCTTATCGCCGCCACCGCCGCCGCCGCCGGCGCGGTCGCCGTCGCCGTCCCCGCGCTCGCCGCATCGAGCGCGAGCCCCGCGGCCCATGCCGCTCGCGCGCGCCACTGCGCCGCCGTGATCGTCATCAGCCATCACCGACGTGTTCGCGCCTGCCTGATCCCGGGACCACGCGGCTTCACGGGCTTTCCCGGGCCGAAAGGCGCGACCGGCAAAACCGGCAAAACGGGCGCGACGGGCAAAACGGGCGCCACCGGGAAAAACGGGACAAACGGGACAAACGGGACGAACGGCACGAACGGCACGGTCGTTGCCTGGGCGATCGTCCAACCGGCCAGCACCCCGCCCACGGCCACTCTGATCAACCCCTCCAATATCGCCGGCGTCACCGAACCGAGCACCGGCATCTACTGCATCACCGCCACACCCGGCGTCCCGCTCGCGGCCGGTGTCGCGGCCGTCTCGCCCGAGGTCAGCTATAGCGCCGGCGGAGTGCCCGGCGTGATTGCTGTCAACGCCCAGCACGCCAACTGCCCCGCGACCCCCTACGAGGTGGACACCTTCACCCCTGGCACAACGACGCTCGCGACCGGCTACGCCTTCACGATCGCGATTCCCTGACCCGATACACGTTCACATCCCCGTCCCTCTGACGCCCTGAGATCATTCGGCCGATGCGCCGACCGACCCGCCGGCTGACCGCCGCCCTCGCCTGCGCCGCCGCCCTGGCGGGTGGCGGAGCAGGGCTGTTGGGGGCCGCCCCAGCGCTCGCCGCGCCCTGCGTCGGCGCCGGCGCGGGGGAATGCCCGTACGGCTCGGTCTCGATCGTGGGGATGCGCGCCGAAGGCGTGCTCCGCTTCCCCGAGGCGGTCGCCGTCGACACGCTCGGCGACGTCTACGTCGCCGACCAGCTCAGCTACGTCGTCGAGAAGTTCTCAGCCGCCGGCCAGTATCTCGGCCAGTGGGGCTCCTACGGCGGCGGCCACGGCCAGTTCGGGCCGATCGGCGGGCTCGCGACCGACGCCGCCGGGAACGTCTACGTGCTCGACTCCTCCCACAACCGGATCGAGAAGTTCACCCCCGCCGGGGTCTTCATCGGCGCCTGGGGACATAGCGGCAGCGAACTCGGCCAGTTCAACTTCGGCTCCTCCCAGGACCCGACCAAGCCCCCGGGCGGCGGCATCGCGGTCGCCGGCGAATACGTCTACGTCGCCGACAGCGGCAACGACCGGATCGAGCGCTTCTCGCTCGCGGGCACCGAAGCGATCGAATGGGGCTCCTACGGGAGCGGCGCGGGGCAGTTCTCCTACCCGCGCGGCGTCGCCGCGAACGCGACCGAGGTGCTCGTCTCAGACGACGACAACCACCGCGTCGAGAAATTCAGCCCCGCCGGCCAGTTCGAAGGCACCGCCGGCTCGGAAGGCACCGGCCACAACCAGTTCGGCTTCCCCTACGGCATCGCCCTCGACGCCGCCGGCAACGTCTACGTGGCCGACGACATCAACCACCGCATCGTCAAGCTCAACTCCCAGCTCGGGTTCATCTCAGAATGGGGCGGCTTCGGCTCGAATCCCGGCCAGCTCGCCTTCCCCCGCGGGCTCGCCAGCGACCCGGCGGGCGACACCTACGTCGCCGACACCGCCAACGATCGCATCCAGGTGTTCAACCCCGAAGGCCGCTACCTGCGCACGCTCGGCGCCTCCGCGCGCGAGCCCGGCCCGCTGACCGGGCCGCGCGGCCTGGCGATCGACCCGACCGGCCGGCTGCTCGTCTCCGACACGGTCGACTCGCGCGTGGAGGAGTTCGCGCCGGGCAGCGACGCCTTCGCGGGGTTCCTCACAGCCCCGGGCGGCTACACGACCGGCTTCAACCGTCCCGCGGGGATCGCCGTCGATGAGCGCGGTTCGATCTACGTCACCGACCCAGCCGACGGGCGGATCTCGCGCTTCTGGGGCGACGGCACCTACCTCTCCGAACTGGGCGGCCCGGCCGACGTCGGCGGCGCCGGGCTCTCCGAAGCCGGCTCAGTGGCCGTGGCGGCGGGCTCGGGTGATCTGTACGTGGCCGACACGAACCACAACCGCGTCCTCGCCTACTCGCCCACGGGCACGCTGCTCGCGCGCTTCGGCGCCGGCGGTGGAGACGGATCGTCCGGCTCGGGGCAGGGCGCCTTCGACCATCCGGCGGCGGTCGCCGTCAACGCCGCCGGCAACGCCTACGTCGCCGACACGAACAACAATCGGATCGTCGAGCTCTCCCCCTCCGGCTCGGTGCTGGCGCAGTGGGGTTCGCGCGGCTCGGGCGACGGGCGCTTTCACTCGCCCACCGGCATCGCCCTCGACGCGGCCGGCAACGTGTACGTCGTCGACTCAGAAAACAACCGCGTCGAGGTGTTCGACGCCAACGGGCGCTTCCTCGAGAAGTGGGGCGAGCGCGGGATCGGCCCCGGGGAATTCTCCCAGCCGACCGCGGTCGCCGTCGACTGCGCCGGGGACGTGTACGTCGCCGACACGAACAACAACCGCGTCGAGCGCTTCAACCCCGTCTCGCCCTTCGCCGGCGGCTGTCTGGCGCCCGGCCTCTGGCCACCACCGCTCGATGTCGCGCCGGTCCTCCACATCAGCCTGCCGCGCCCGCGGGGAGTGCTCGCACGCGGCGCCCTCGCGCTGAGCGTGAGCTGCCAGCGGGGCTGCAAGGTTCTCGTCAGCGCAACCCTCTCCACCGTCCGGCCGCGACGCACAGCGCCGCTGATCGCCGTCGCCCGCCCACTCCCGCCCGCTCACCTGGGACACATCCGCCTGCGTGTCACTCGCACCGTGCTCCACGGCCTGCAGCATGCGCTCGGCCATCACACGGGGATGCTCGCACGGGTCACGATCGTCGCCGCCGGCCCCACCGGCCGGCGGACCACCACGCACCGGATCTACACGGTCACCCGCTGAGCGGTCGGGGCGCAGTTGGGAGCGGCCGGGGGGCGGTCGGGGAGCGGCGCGCCGAGCGCCGGTCGCGCGGGACACCGAGCGCGTGGGGCCGCCGATCGCGCGCGGCGCCGGTCGCGCGGGGGCCCCACGAGCCGCCCCAGCGGCGATAATGACCGCGTGAGCACCGACCCTCGGCCCGAGGCAGACCAGCCGGACATGGACCACCGCCAGGAGCGCGTCCGGATCGAGACCCCGCGCCTGCGCATCGAAGGCTCGCTGAC
>DATCBP010000024.1:0-38335 GCA_036511815.1 Gaiellaceae bacterium | reverse complement strand
TGCAAGAGTGGGACGAGCCGATCAACGAAGTCGCCGAGCTGATGAGCCGCTTCACGACGACCGACGCGGAGATCGCGGCGACCGTGCACTTCGCGTGGAAAGAGCTGGCCGAGCGCGACAGCGGGGTAACCGATGAGGCGTCCCTCGTCTCCGAGGTTATGGACTGGAAGCTCCGGCGGCGGCCGCCACTCGACGAGCGCGCCGTCGCCAGCGCAGTTCGCGCCCTCAGCATGCTCGACTGGATCGACGTCGCAGCGACACCCGATCTCCCCGCAGACGAAGACGCCCTAGTCGGCACGTTCTAGGGTTCGCACGACGGCGGCCGGTCAGCTCACGGCTGATCAGGATTATTCGAGCCGTTTGAGCACGAGCTCGAGTGGCACCTGGTAGTCGCCGTCCTTTGTGTGGAGGCTGCGACGGATGTGGTGGTTGAGGTCATCGACCTTGACGTTCCACAGGCCACCGGCCCGGTCGATCTGCCAGCCGCACTCGAACGCGATCTCGTTCATCACGCCGAGCACATGCCGGCTCGCCGTCTTCTCCAGCTGGACATCGTCCGGGTCGAGCTGGCCGAACGCATCCACAGGCAGCCCTTCCTCGAGCAGCGCGTCCTCCACCACTCGGACAACCTGGCGCCCGATCGGCCGCAAGTCGGGGACGCGAACGTCGGCCACGAAGACCGGGAAGAGCGTGCCGGCATGGACGAGCAGCAAGCACTTACGCCGGTCGAACCAGACCAAATTCGCGTAAAAGTCGTCTTCGTTCGGCGGCGCATCGAGGAGTGCACCACTTCCGACGTGGAGCGCGTCCCGCAGTCTCTTCGTGCAGCGCACGATCACCGATCGGCGAGCCTACTTCTTCGGCCCAGGTAACGCCTGCGGTGGAGGGTGCATCGGGAACCCGGTCCGCGACAGACCGCGCATCGAGATCCGTGAGCAAAGGCCGTAGCCCGGTGGGTCTTTCGCTAGACCCAGCTACGTCGCTGAGGGTCCCAAGTACCGGTCGTGCGACCGGCGAGGATCGGATCGAGAAACGCGGCAGCTTCGGCGAACGCGTTGTCGAGTTCTGCCTCGACGTCCACCTCGGTTGCGAGTCGCCGGTAGGGCTCTCGCCAACTCTCGGGCGGTGGCGGCAGGCTGGGCAGCAGTTGTTGCTGCTTGCGTTCGCTGAACGTGACGTCCAGCGCCTCGCGCAGAGCGGCGGCGTCTAGCTTCCCCGACGCGGCTATAAGGAGGATGTCGACCAGGTCCTTCGGCCGCGTGCTCTCGCGTCCGGACTGACCGTACTTCCTGGTGTATGCGTGAACCTTCTCCGCGATGTGGTGAGGAAGCGGCAGAGCGGGAACGCGGATGCGCTCGATGCCTGCGAACGAGAGTAGGTCGGACGTTTCGATCGTGTCGGGGGTCGTGGAGCTCGAGTCGACGAAGCCGACATCGACGACGAACTGATCGAAGACACGGCCTGCGAGCTCCGCGGTCACGTGGAACCGAATCGCCCGGAAGTCGTCGGCGTCGTCGAGGGCGTCGGTGCGCCGTGCGGCAAACGTGAAGAAGTCGTCGAGGGCGAGCTCCTGTACGGCAGCGAAGTCCTCGACAGCTGCGTCCTCATCGTCGGCGCGACCGAGATCCATATCTCTCGTCGGTCGACTGGTCGCGTGGAAGCGGAAGTCGAGCGCAAGGGCGCCCTCGAGGACCCAACGGTCCGGCGCCACTTCGACGAGTCGGCGAAGGAAGAGCTCAAAGGCAACGCGCTTCCGCAGACGGGCGAGGCCGAGCTCGGTGTTGGCCGCCTCGGCCTTCAGCCTGTCGTCGAGAGCCTGGCGAAACGCTGCCGCGGTTGCGTATCTCATTGATCTGGAAGCAGGATCTTTAGGACGCGTGTCTTTCCTTGGCGCGCGGCTTCCTGCTCGAGCTGCCGCCGGGTCAGGAGACCTTGGGCCAGTGCTTGCTGAACGGCCATCGCTGCCTGTTCGGGTTGGAGGTCGCCAGCGGTATCCACGAGCGTTCTTGCTGGCGTGGTGATTGGCATGCCATCCCGCCAGACGGTGCGGAGCCCCTCGTCATCGGGGTGGGTGTGGAGGACGACACCTGGTGGTCGGCGGAGTCCTCGGTGCCTGCGTGGGACGAGCAGGTGAACCTCGTCGGGGATGTTGTCGCTCAGCTCGAGCAGCGCGAGTGCGCTTTCGTGGGAGATAATCGCTTTCTCCTGTCCGACTGCCATCCAGCGTTCGCGGATGTCGTCGTGCTGGGACCTTGGGAAGTTTCGGATGCGATAGAAACCGCGCCGGACACGTTCGAAACGCCCCTGTTTGATGTGATGGTTCAGAAGCTGACGGCTGACGCCGTGCTCTCGGGCTTGCTCGCTGCTGAAATAGCCGCTCTGCTGATAGGCGTCGGCCTCAAGTCCGCGGATGTCCGGGTGATGGTCGTCATGCATAAGTCAAGTATAGCTTTACTTTTGCGGACGTATAGCGGCTCGAGTGGTCGCTCGGGCGCCAATGGGGTGACGGCCGATTCAGTCTTCGAGATGACCTTCCGGTCCGGGATCCGGAGGGCAGGCTGCTGAATCCGCCGCGTCCTCTCGTGGATCCCTACGACCTGCCCGCGGGGAGGCGGGACGCGGCTTGACACCTGCCGCAAACAGAGGTCTCATGGACGACCCGCTGAGTCCAAATGCCCGAGGAGGTGATCCCGACGAAGGAGCCCCGGAGTTCCACCCCGAGGTCGTCGCCTTCGCGCGCTGGTTCGTCGACTGGTGGCTCCGGCGAGGCCTCCGCCTCGTCTCGAAGCCGAGGCCAAGGAAGGCGACAGTGGGGTCTGAGCCGACGCTGCAGCGCGCTGTCGCCTATGTGCGCGAGTCGACCGAGGAGCAGGGCAAGGGGTTCTCGCCGGACGCTCAGCGAGAGGCGATCCGGAAGTTCGCCGTCGAGCACAACCTCGAGTTGACGCGCGAGTACTGCGACTTCCATTCCGGCTGGAAGCAAGCGGACGGCCGTCCGCAGTTTCAAGAGCTGATGGTTGACGCGTCCGAGCGCCGCTTCGACGTCGTGCTCGTCTACCACACGTCGCGCTTCGCGCGGAACCAGATCGAGGCTCGCCGCTACAAGCAGATGCTGCGCAACCGGCTCGGCATCCGTGTCGTCTCGGTGACACAGCCGATGGGCGACGATCCCAACGACCCGTCGGTGTTCCTCGCGGAGTCGATCCACGAGATGTTCGACGAGTACTACTCCGTCTCGCTCTCGTTCTGGACGCGCACCGGTCTGCGCGAGAAGGCGCGTCAGGGCCACCTCGTCGGTCCGATCCCGTGGGGCTATCGCCGCGATCCGGAGACCGGTGCCGTCGTTCCCGATCCGGAGCAGGCGCCGCTCGTGCTCGAGCTGTTCGAGCGCTACGCGACCGGCCAAGAGTCCGACCGCACGCTCGCTGCATGGCTGAACGCGCAGGGTGCGCTGACGACGAAGAACCGGCCGTTCGGCAAAGACACGGTCCGCGACATGCTCCTCAACTCCACCTACTGCGGCTATGTCGCGGGCATGCGCAGCAAGGACCGCTCCAACAAGGGACTGCACGAAGCGATCGTCAGCGAAGAACTCTTCGACCGCGTCCAAGATGTTCGGAGCTGGCGCGCGCACGTCGTGAAGCCCGGTCGGCCCTCGGACGAATACCTGCTTCGGAAGCTGTTGCACTGCGAGCGCTGCGGAGCGCGGATGCACGGCTCGCGCGGCTCCCGGCCGCCGACCCGGCGCTACCAGTGCTCGACACGGCGTCACGGTGGGGGTTGCGACCAGCCGCAAACGAAGGCCGAGCCGCTGGAGGCGCAACTCATCGACTGGCTCAAGGACTTCCGCCCCGACGAGGAGCTTCGCGCATACGTCCTCTCATCGCTACGAGGCGCCGCGCGACGCTCCGACGACATCGCAGTGAGACGCCGGGAGCTGATTCGCCAGCTCAACCGGCTCCGTGACCTCTACGTCATGGAAGACCTCAGCAAGAGCGAGTATCTCGTTCGGCGACAGGCGATCGAGGAGCAGCTCGAGCGGACGGGAATGCCGCTCGATCCGCGCATCGACAAAGCCGAAGAGATTCTGGCCGAGTTCTGTCAGAAGTTCTGGGACCACGAAACGGAGGCCGCCGAGCGGCGTCGGCTGGTTGCCTCGCTCGTCGAGAGCGTTTCGCAGGACCAGGGCCACATCGTGGCTGTGACGCCACGTGAGCCCTTCCTGCGCTACTTCCGAGCCGCCGACGAACTCGCCCAACGGCGAGCCCGTAATCGCGCGGTCATTAGCGGGAGCGACGGGACTCGAACCCGCGACCTCCGGCGTGACAGGCCGGCGTTCTAACCAGCTGAACTACGCCCCCAGGGCGCGCCTAGTGTAGCCGGGCCGTAGCCGCAGGTACTGCGAGACTGGCTCCGTGTCGCTGACCACCGTCGACTGGGTCGCGCTCGGCATCCTCGCCGTCGCCGCGCTCGGCGGGCTGCGGCGGGGGCTCGTCGCGACGGCGCTTTCGCTCGCCGGCCTCGCCGCCGGCGCGTACGCGGGCTCGCGCGTGGCGCCGCACCTGCTGCACGGCGGGGCGGCCTCGGCCTGGACGCCGTTCATCGGGCTCCTCGGCGCGGTCGCGGGCGCGCTCGTGCTCCAGGCGGCCGGCGGCGTCGTCGGCTCGTTTCTCCGCGGCGGCCTCAAGCTGACCCCGCTGCGCTTCCTCGACTCCGCCGGCGGCTTCGTGCTCGGCGCGCTGACAGGGCTCGTGCTCGTCTGGGTGCTCGGTGCGGCCGCGCTGCTCGTGCCGGGACAGCCGAAGCTGCGCCAGGCGGTGGAGCGCTCGCACGTGCTTCGCCACCTCGATCAGATCGTGCCGCCGCGGCGGTTGCTGCACCTGCTCGCGCGCATCGACCCGTTCCCCTCGATTGCCGGCCCGGCGGCGCCGACCGCTCCGGTCAGCCCGGCGATCGCCGGCTCACCCGTTGTGCGGCGCGCCTCGGCGTCCGTCGTCAAGATCCTCGGCGAGGCGTGCGGGATCGGCGTCGAGGGGAGCGGATGGTTCGCGACGCACGACCTCGTCGTCACGGCCGCGCACGTCGTCGCCGGTGAGCACGGCACCGTCGTCCAGATCCCGGGCGTCTCCGGCCAGCACGCGGCGAACGTCGTCGCCTACGACCCGCGCGACGACGTCGCCGTGCTACGCGTCGCCGGCGCGACCGCGTCCCCGCTGCCGCTCGTCGACCCGAAGCCCGGCACGTCGGTGGCGATCCTCGGCTACCCGGAGAACGGCCCGCTCGCCGCCGTCCCGGGGCGGATCGGCCGCACCGCCGTCGTCCTCACGCAGGACGCGTACGGCAACGGCCCGGTTTCGCGCTCGATCACCGCCGTCGCCGGCAGCGTCCGTCACGGCAACTCGGGCGGCCCGGCAGTCGACCGCTCGGGCGCCGTCGAATCGACGATCTTCGCGGCGCGCATCGGCGCGCCGAGCGGCTACGGCGTGCCGGCGTCCGTCGTCCGGCGTGTGCTGGCCTCTGCGAAGGAGCCGGTCTCGACCGGCGCCTGCGCCGACTGAGGCAGGACGTCGAGCGCGGCGAGCGGCGCCTTGAACGGGGCGATCACCTCGACCCCGGCGGCGCGCTCCTGCGCCTCCGCCACGAGCTCGCGCGCAACGTCGAGCCCGACGCGCATCGCGTCGGTGCCGGCCGCGCGGAAGCGCTCCCGCACCGCCTCCGGCACGACCATCCCCGGCACCTCGTTGTGGAGGCGCAGCGCGAGCGGATAGCTCGTGACGTAGAACACGCCGAGCAGCACCGGGATCGGCCAGCCGCCGAGCAGCCGCTCGAAGCGGTCGAAATGCGTGAGGTCGAACTGCGACTGGGTGATCGCAAAGCGCGCGCCCGCGTGGATCTTCTGCTCGAAGCGGCGCAGCTCCTCGTCGACGTCGTCTGCAGTCGGGTTCACCGCGACGCCGTAGAAGAACGAGGTCGGCGCGTCGAGCGACTTCCCGGCATACGACTCGCCCGCGTTCAGCTTCTGCATGATCTTGCAGAGGCCGATCGAGTCGACCTCATAGACGCCGGCCGAGCCGGGATAGTCGCCGACGTCGGGCGGGTCGCCGGTGATCGCGAGCACGTTGCGCAGGCCCGCCGCGTGCGCGCCGAGCAGGATCGACTCGAGGCCCATCACGGTCGAGTCGCGCGGCGTCAGGTGCGGGATCGTCTCGATCCCGGCCTCGCGCTCGATCGCCGCCGCCGCCATGATCCCGTGCATCCGGGCCCGCGCCGTGTAGTTGTCGGTCACGTCGACGAAGTCGACCTTGCCGGAGTCGCGCAGCGCCCGGCACAGCTCGAGCAGCCCCGCGTCGGAACCGCCCTTGGGCGGGTTGAGCTCGATCGTCGCCGCGAATCGGCCCTCGCGCAGCGTGCGCGCGAAGCCGCTCTCCTCACTCTGCGCGACGGCGTGCGTGCGCGGCGTCTGCTCGCGCGTGAAGATCGGCTGCGCGACGTGCCGCTCCGTTTGCAACGCGTCGCGGATCGCGGAGATCTGCAACGGCGTCGTGCCGCAGCAGCCGCCGACGATGCGCGCACCGAGTGCGCGCGCCTGCGCGGCGAAGTCGGCGAAGTACTCCGGGTCGGAATGCGGGTAGACGATCCGGTTGCCCCAGCGGCTCGCGAGCCCGAGATTCGGCAGCGCCGCGAGCGGCAGCGCGGAGCCCATCGCCGCGAGCGCGGTCAACGCGGCCTGCGGGCCGGCGCCGTGGTTCGCGCCGGCCGCCGCGACGTCGAGCTCCGCGAGGCGCGCTGCCGCCTCCGCCGCGCCCACGCCGCCGGGCGTCTCGCCGTCAGAGTCGAAGGTCAGCAGGGCGACGATCGGCAGGCCGGACACGCTGCGGACCGCCTCGATCGCGGCCGTGAGGTCGTCGAGCTCGTAGAACGTCTCGACCATGAACAGGTCGACGCCGCGCGCGGCGAGAGCCGAGGCCTGCTCGGCGTAGACGGCACCGCGGTCGGGCACGACCGCGCTCTCGCCGAGCGGCCCGATCGAGCCGGCGATCAGGACGTTCCGCCCCGAGACCTCGCGGGCCTCGCGGGCGAGCTTCACGCCCTCGCTGTTGATCCGCTCGACCTCCTCGCCCAGCCCCTTCGCGGCGAGCTTCGCGCGGTTCGCGCCGAAGGTGTTCGTCTCGATCAGCTCGGCGCCGGCCTGGATGTAGCCGACGTGGACGGCGACGACGGTCTCGGGCGCGGCGAGATTGGCCTCCTCCGGCAGGCGCAGCGCCTTCGGCGACGCGTCGGTGATCAGCGTCCCCATGCTGCCGTCGGCGACGATCGGCGCGCCGGAAGCGAGCCGCTCGAGGAAGCGGGGCATGGGGGCCAGTCTACGGAGGGCCTGCACGAGGCTCGGAGAGCGAGGCCGCCGCCGGCCAGGCTCTCCGTACCTCGGAAGCTTCCGGGGCGGCCCCCGCCGCATCGGGGCCGCTCAACGGACGCAGAGAGAGTATCGCTCCCCTGTCTGACTTCACCTATCCCTCGGACTCGGTTGACCCGGCTACTTCACGCCTCAAGGCGCCGCCTTCCCGTGCCGATACGTGGGCACACTCCCAGCCGGGGACTGACGGCAATCATCCTGCGGTTCGGAGATGCGAGCGGCGCCGAGAGGCGCCGCTCTCTCGTTTTGGAGGGCTTGGCTCTGTCGCCAGGCCCTCCTGCTAGGGGTGGAGGGTGCGGCCCTCCATGCCCCCGGCCACCGTCACGAGCTCGCCGGTGATGTGGCCCGACAGCTCGTCCGAGGCAAGGACGACGACGGCGCGGGCGATGTCGTCGGGCGAGGCGATCTTGCGCAGCGGCATCGTGCGGGTCACCTGGTCGACGACCTGCGGGTCGAGCGTGTCGCGCGTCATCGCCGAGTACGTCCAGCCCGGCGCGACCGCGTTCACGCGGCCGAGCGGGGCGATGCGGACGATCTCGTTCTTCAGGCTCAGGAGCAGGCCGCCCTGGATCGCGGACTTCGCGGCGGCATAGTCGGCGTGCCCGGCCTCACCGAAGCGGCCCGCGGTCGAGCCGACGAGGACGAGGCTGCCGTGGCCGGTGCGCCGCACCTCGGCGAGGAAGGCGCGCGCGGTGAGGAACGTCGCGGTGAGGTTCTCGCGCAGGGTCGCCTCCCAGCGCTCGAGCGGCAGCTCCCACACCGGCTCGTCCGCCGCGGGCCAGACGCCGGCGACGGCGGCGCAGACGTCCACCTGGCCGAGCTTCTCGCGCGCACGCGTGAACAATCCCTCCACCTGCGCCGCGTCGGTCAGGTCGGCACCGGCGACCGGCGCGCCGCCGAGCTCCGCCGCGAGCGCCTCGGCCCGCTCGCGCCCGCGGTGATAGTGGATGAGTACGCGCGCGCCCTCCGCCGCGAACGCGCGGGCGCAGGCGGAGCCGATGCCGCCGGAGGCCCCCGTCACGAGCACGCCCTTGCCTTCGAGTCCCGCCTTCATGCGCGCAGGTTAGTCTCGACGCATGCGCGTGCACGTGATCAGCGACATCGAGGGCGTCGCGGGCGTCGTCAACTGGGGACAGGCGGGCGGCGAGAGCGAGCTCTACCAGGAGGCGCGCGTCCTCTACACCGAGGAGATCAACGCGGCGGTACGCGGCGCGAAGGCGGCCGGCGCAACCGAGGTCGTCGTCATGGACTGCCACGGCGCCGGCGGCCACTACGACTTCAACTCGCTCGTGGCCGCCAAGCTCGACCCGGACTGCGAGTTCGTCGTCCAGCACGAGTGGACCGAATACACCGCGTTCCTCGAGGAAGGCTGCGACGCCGCGCTCTTCGTCGGCATGCACGCGATGGCGGGGACGCCGGACGGCGTGCTCTCGCACACGGTCTCGTCGCAGGCGTGGCAGAGCCTGAAGTTCAACGGCACGCCCGTCGGCGAAACGGGGATCAACGCGGCCCTCTGCGGCCACTGGAACTGCCCCGTGCTGCTCGTCACCGGCGACCAGGCGACGTGTCGCGAGGCGACCGGACTCCTCGGCAGCGGGCTGACGACGGTTGAGGTGAAGGTCGGCCTCGGCCGCTTCAGCGCGCGCTCGAAGACGCCGCAACGGGCGCGCGAGCTGATCGAGGCCGGCGCGAAGCAGGCACTCCAGGATCTGCGCGCGGTGGCCCCGTACGTGCCCGGCGCCCCGTGCACGATCGAGGTCGACTTCACCACGCCCGACCGGCTCGAGGAGTACCGCAACCGGAAGGGCGTCGAGGTGACCGGCCCGCTGACGCTGGTCTCGACGGCGGGCGACTGGTGGACGGCCTGGTCGCAGTTCTACTTCTGAGATGGCCGCGTCGGTCGTCCGCATCTCGGTCGCGCCGGTGAAGTCGCTTGGCCTCGTCCACCCGGACGAGGTGGAGCTCGGCGCCGGCGGCGTCGCCGGCGATCGGCGCTTCTGGCTCGTCGACGACGACGGCCGCCTCATGAACAACAAGCGGAACGGGCCGCTGCTGCGCATCCGACCCGACTGGGACGAGACGACGCGCCGGCTCG
Organism: Gaiellaceae bacterium; assembly: GCA_036511815.1. GTDB lineage: Bacteria > Actinomycetota > Thermoleophilia > Gaiellales > Gaiellaceae > Palsa-739. Next base: position 28,826 of record DATCBP010000024.1, on the reverse strand, counting down.
TGCTCACGTTTCCCGACGGCGACGTGGTCGACGGCGTCGTCGAGCTCGGCGCGCCCGTCGCCGCCGAGATGTACGGCGAGCCGCTGCCGTCGCGTCGCGTGCCCGGGCCGTGGGAAGGCGCGCTCTCGCAGTACGTCGGGGAGCAAGTGCACCTCCTCTGGGCCGACGACGGCGCGGTCGACCGTGGCGGCAGCGGCGGCAGCGTCTCGCTCGTCTCGCGTGCGTCGCTCGATCGCCTGCGCGAGGAGGCCGGCGTGGATCAGGCGATCGACGGGCGCCGGTTCCGCATGCTCTTCGAGATCGACGGCGTCGGTGCGCACGAGGAGGACGGATGGCTCGGCGCGCACGTGCAGGTGGGGGACGCCGTGATTCTCCTCAACGGCGATGTCGGCCGCTGCGTGACGACGACGCTCGACCCGGACACGGGCGTCTCCGATCTCGACACGCTCAGGACGCTCGCGCGCTACCGCCGCGAGGGTCGCGAGGGTCTGCCGTTCGGCGTCTACGGCTCGGTCGTGGCGGGGCGACGTGTACGCGTCGGCGACGACGTCCATCTGACATAGCACTACTGCTATAATCGTCGACATGGCCGCCCGCGCCGAGCGTGAGCCGAATCACCCCCTGGAGCGGCTGCGTGAGCGGATCGCCACCCGCGACCGGGGCTGGTTCTTCGCCCAGATCGCCGACAAGGTGTCGGAGCAGCGCACGGCGAGGGGAATGTCGCAGCGCGAGCTTGCCGAGCTCGTCGGGACGACGCAGTCCGCGATCGCCCGGCTCGAGCGCGGCGGCCGGCCGCCGCGGATCGACACGCTGCTGCGGATCGCGGAAGCGCTCGAATGCGAGCTCCTCGTCGAGCTCGTGCCGCGCGACGGCTAGGCCGACGCCGTCGTGTGCCGGCGCCGCTGCACCAGCTGCAGCAGCGACGCGCCGACCGGACGCATGGTGGCGCGCGCCCGCCCGGCGAGCGGCAGGCACGCGAAGCCGAGCCCCGTGGCCAACAGGTGCCCAGCGTCGGTGAACGACTGGGACACGGCAAGCAGTGCGACCACGAGCACGACGAGCCCGGCCGCGTACGGCCTGCGCAGGCGGGGATCGACGAACGCCGTCATCAGCGCAGCGACTGCGAAGAAGCCGTAGCTCGGCCCGACGTCGCGCGCGTTGATCACGCTCTTCTCGACGACGTCGACGTGTAACGCGACCCACAGCCCTGCCGCCGTGAACAGCGTGGCGCCGATATGGCCTGCAGCGAACACGAGCGTCGTCCGGCCGGAGCCGAGCCGCCGCTCGACGGGCGCGAGCACGAGCGCGAACAGCGGCGCCCACAACAGCAGCTCCCAGCCGGCTCCCAGCCAGAAGGCACTGCCGACGAGGACGCGGATCGGGTCGTGCGCGAGATGGTGGAGGTTCGTGCTCTGCTCGAGCAGCAGCCTGTTCGCAATGCGTGGGCTCGACGTCTGGAGCACCCACGTCGTCACGACGAGGACGAGCAGGTACGCCGAGGTCAGGGGAGCGGTACGGATGCCGTCTCGGAGCGCCGCGCGGAGCGAGAACCGTCCATTCACGGCGGCGCCGATCGCTTTGCACGTGTAGGAACCATCCTGACCGGCATCTCTCGCCCCAGTCTGCCCGCCTTGTGTGAGAAGAAACTCAGAGCGATGTAACAGGTATGGGCGGCGGGCGCAATGTTCCGGGGTAGCAGGCATCCTCAAGAGCATGCGCCGGCTTCTGCCGATCGTCCTGTTCTTCGCGTTCGCCGCTCCGGCGGCCGCGCTGCCGCCGCTGCCTCACGGCTGGCCGCAGACGCTCCAGATCGGGCTCGCCGACTCCCCCGGCGCCGCCGCGGCGCTCCGGAGGTCGGCGCCGTTCGGCTTTCGCTACCAGTACCTCGCCGGCGGCGTGAGCACGGGCTCGGGCTGGTCGACCTGGAACCCGGACGGGACGTTCGCGTCGATGTACGTGCAGGACTCGTGGAAGCACCACGTCGTTCCGGTGCTCACGTACTACATGATGCTCCAGTCGAATCCGGCGGGCGGCGACGAGGCCACGGTGGACCTCGCGCACATGCGCGATCCAACGCTGATGCAGGCCTACTGGAACGACGTGCGCCTGCTGTTCCAGCGCGTGAAGGGAACGCAGCCGGTCGTCGTCCACGTCGAGCCGGATCTCTGGGGCTACCTCGAGCAGGCGAACGCGGTCGCGCTCGCGTCGTCCTTTGCGCAGCAGTGGTTGACGCTCCGCGACCAGCTCGCGCCGAACGTGATCCTCGCGTACCACATGAGCGGCTGGGGGACGAAGCACGACATCGTCTACGAGAAGCCGTCGGACGCGACCGTCCGCGCGTACGCCGCGCAGTCGGCGGCGTTCTACAACGCGCTGCACGCGAAGTTCGACGTCGCGTTCGAGGACTTCTCCGATCGTGACGCCGGCTTCTACGAGAAGGTCGAGAACAACCCGAACACGTGGTTCAAGCCGGCGGACTTCCACCGGCACCTGGTCTACGGGGCGACATTCGTGAAGCTGACCGGGCTCCGCATGGTGGCGTGGCAGATCCCGCTCGGCAACACGATCATGCGCGCCGAGGACGACACGTCGGGCCACTACCAGGACAACCGCGTGCAGTGGCTGCTCGGCTCAGGCGCGCGGGCGAACCTGCGCGCGTACGTCAACGCAGGCTACGCCGGCTTTCTCTTCGGCGGTGGGGCATCCGGCACGACGTGTGCGTGCGACGCGGACAAGGACGGCGTCACGAACCCGGCGCCGATCGACGGCAACACGAAGGCGTCGCTGTCCGCCGACGACGACGGAGGCTACTTCCGTTCGCAGGTGCGCGCGTACTACCGCGCGGGCGCACTCCACCTGCCGTAGATGATCGACGCCGTGGTCGTGCGAACCGTCGTCGCCTGCCTCGGCGACTCGATCACCGCCGGCTCGCCGCTCTGGGATCCCGATCCCCCGGCTCGCGCGCGCATCGGCGACGACGCCGACGAGCGCAGCCAGTGGGAATGGTGGACGGGCCGGCTCGCGCCGCACCTCGATCTGCGCAACCACGGCGTCTACGGGGAGCGGACGGACGAGATCGCGCGCCGGCTCGACGGCGCGGCGTGCGGCGCCGGCCTGCTCGTCGTGCAGGGCGGGATCAACGACGTCGTCCAGGGCCGCCCGGTCGAGGATGCCGCGCACGATCTCACCGGAATGCTCGAGCAGGGCCGCCGGCTCGGTCTCACCGTGCTCGTCGCGGACGTGCTGCCGTGGAACAACGGCGACGATCGTACGGCGGCCGACATCGCGCGGCTCAACGCGCTGATCCATGCGATCGGCGCGCCGTTGCTCCCGTTCCACGACACGCTCGTCGATCCCGCACGTCCGCAGCGGATGCGCGCGGAGTGGACGGACGACGGTGACCACCCGTCGGTCGAAGGCCATCGCCTGCTCGGCGAGCGGACCGCGCCGATCCTCGTAGCAGCGGCGAGTTCCTAGAGCTCGAGCTCGAGTCCGTCGCGCGCGCGCTCGAGGCAGCCGTCGAGCGGCAGCTCGTCCGGGCGGTGGATCACGAGCAGGCGGCGTGCGCCCGAAGCCCGGAACGCGTCCACCGCGTCGTCGGCGGTGAGATGGCCGCCGCCGTCGCCCGACTCGGCTGCGCCGAGCGTCGCCTCGCAGAGGAAGATGTCCGCGTCGCGCGCGAGCTCGGCCAGTCTCGGGTTCGGCGCCGAGTCGCCCGAGTACGCGAGCGTGCTGTGGTCGTCGGTGACGCGGAGGCCGAAGGTGAGCTCGTCGTAGTGCGTGAGCCGGAACGGCGTCACCTCGTAGCCGCCGACCGGGAACGGTACGCCGTCCTCGTACTCGTGCAACGCGAACGCCTGCTCGAGCTGCTCGCCGAAGCCCAGGTTATGCCCGAACGAGCGCAACGTGCCCGCGCCGCCGGGCGGCAGCCACAGCTCCGGGCGCGGTGCGTCGCGCCCCGGTCCGAAGCTCGCGCCGAAGATCCAGGGCACGAGATCGCCCCAGTGGTCGAGATGGAAATGGCTGATCGCGACCGCGTCGACCCGCGGCCACCCGTCGCGGACGCGCAGGCGCTCGAGCACGCCGGGGCCGCAATCGAGCAGGAGGCTTCCCGAACCCTCGACGAGGTATCCCGACTGCGCACTCCCTGGATTGGGCCAGGCGGGCGAGCACCCGATCACCGTCAGCTTCACGCCCCCATCCTGGCGGATACTCGCGTGCCGCCGTCCCGGGTGTATAAATCCAACGTGGCCAGGGCCTCCGCCGCGATGCTGAAGACCGTGCCGCTGTTCGCCGATCTCGACGACAAGGAGCTGTCGCAGATCGCCGAATCGCTGCGCAAGCGGCCGTTCTCGGCCGGCGACACCGTTGTGCGCGAGGGCGCCGGCGGCGCCGGGTTCTTCGTCGTCGAGCAGGGCGAGGCCGACGTCACCGTCGACGGCCGACTGCGCGGCTCGATCGGACCCGGCGACTACTTCGGCGAGATCGCGCTCCTCACCGGCTCGGACCGGACGGCGACGATCGTCGCCACCACCGACATGGTCTGCTACGGCCTGACGCCGTGGGACTTTCGCCCGCTCGTCGAGAGCAACTCCGCGATCGCGTGGAAGCTGCTCACGGCGATGGCCGAAAAGCTGAGCTAGGGACACTCCTCACCGCGCCCGGCACGAAGCGGTCGTCCGTGAGCCACAGGCCGACCACGGCGAGCGCCGCGCCGGCCAGGGTGATCGCCACGCCGCCGGGCCCGGGAATCGTGAGCGCGAAGAAGTGGCGCGCGAAGGGCACCGCGATCACGATCGCGTAGAGGAGCAGCATCGCGCACACGAGCGAGCCGATCGCGGCCGCGCGCCGCCGGCTCGTCGCCTCGAGCGCGAGGATCAGGTAGAGGCCGACGAGCACGAGCACGGTCGTCGCGATCGTTCGCGCCTCGGCGAGCGGGAGCCGGCCCACGTTGCGTGCGAGCACAAAACTGGCGAGCACGCCGAGACCGGCCGCGGTGCCGGCCGGCACGGCGAAGCGGCCGACGTCGAAGAGGAAACGCTCCGAGCGGTAGCGGCCCTCGCTCGGGCCGAGCGCGATGAAGAACGACGGGATCCCGATCGTGAGCCCGGCCGCGAGCGACAGATGGCGCGGCAGCAGCGGATACGCCTGCGGCGTCAGCCCGATCGAGAGCACGAGAAACGTTGCGAACGCCGACTTCGCGATGAACAGCTTCGCGACACGCTGGAGGTTGCGAAGCACCTTGCGCCCCTCGGCAACGAGCGCCGGCACGGCCGAGAAGTCGCCGCGCACGAGCACGAGATCGGCGACGGCGCGCGCCATCTGCGAGCCGCTGCCCTGCGCGATCGCGAGCCGCGCCGCCTTCAGCGCCGGCACGTCGTTGACGCCGTCCCCGATCATCGCCACGTAGGCCCCGCCTGCCGTGAGCGCCTCGACGACCCGCTGCTTGTCGTCGGGGGCGATCCGGCCGACGACGGCGTGCTCGGCGAGGAGGCGGCGCAGCGCCGCCGGGTCCTGCGGCAGGTCGCGCCCGTCCAGCGGAGGCGCGTCGACGTCGATCCCTGCGTCCGCGGCAACGGCGGCAACCGTCTCGGGCCGGTCACCGGAGAGGACGAGGATCTTGATTCCCTGCGCGCGCAGGAACTCGACGGTCTCGCGCGCGTCCGGGCGCAGGCGCTCGCCGAGCACGACGAGTCCGAGCGTCTCCAGGCCGCGCGGCGGATCCTCGGCGACAGGCGGCTCCGCGGCGGTGCCGAACGCGAGCACGCGCCGTCCTGCCGCCGCCTCGGCGTCCGCGACGGCCGCGAGTTCTCCCAGGCCGAACAGCTCCGGGGCTCCGAGCACGTACGTCGTCGCGCCGAGCGTGAGCGCGCTCCAGCGCCGGCGCGACGAGAAGGGCACGGACGCGCGCGGCTCCTCCGGCTCGCTCCCGCAATACGCGTCGATCGCGGCGAGCGTCGCGTTGCGGGACGACGCGCTCGCCGCGTAGCGCCCGAGCTCGTGCGACAGGCCGCCCTCGTCGACGCCGGCGGCCGGGAGCAGCGCCTCGACCTGGAGCTGCGCGTCGGTCAGCGTGCCGGTCTTGTCGAGGCAGATCGTGTCGACCGAGGCGAGCGACTCGATCGCGTTCAGCTGCTGCGCGAGCACGCCGCGCCTCGCCATCCGGATTCCCGCCACCGCGTAGGTGAGGCTCGTGAGCAGGATCAGCCCCTCCGGCACGAGCGTCACGACGGCGGCGACCGTCGTCGGGAGCGCGTTGTGCAGCGACGTGTGGCGGCGCCACAGGGCCCAACCGAGCGCGACACCGAGCGGGATGAGCACCGCGACGAGCAGGAACAGGAGCCGGTCGATCGAGTGCTCGAGCGGCGAGCGCGGATGCCTGAACTGCCGCGCGACGCCGGCGACGCGGGAGGCGTAGCTGTCCTCGCCGACCGCGGTCACGACGTAGGCGCCGGTGCCCTCCACGGCGAACGAGCCGGAACGCACCTCCTGCCCGGGGCCGCGCGCGGCCGCCGCCGTCTCGCCGGTGAGGATCGACTCGTCGAGTGCGAGCCCCTCGCTCCGTTGCAGGGTTCCGTCCGCGACGACCTGGTCGCCCGGTTCGAGCAGCACGAGATCGTCTTCGACCACCTCGTCGACGTCGACGTGGCGGATGTTGCCGTCGCGCACGACCGTCGCCTCGGGCGCGATCAGCGCGGCCAGCCGGTCGAGCGTCCACTTCGCACGCACCTCCTGGCCGATCCCGATCGCGCAGTTCGCGACGAGGATGGCGAGGAACAGCGCATCCTGCGGCTCGCCGAAGGCAAGCGTGAGGACGCCGAAGACGAGCAGGATCAGGTTGAAGATCGTGAAGACGTTGGAGACGACGATGCTCTTGTACGAGCGGCTCGACCGCGACGGCGCGGGTGGGCGCCTCGCGAGCCTCCGCTCGGCCTCCTGCTCGGTGAGGCCCAGGCTCGCGGCGGACGCAGTCACAGCCCCAGTCTCGCACCGCTACGGGCCGGATCAGGGTTCTCCCTGATGTGCCGGCGGCCCCCGGGGCGGAGGATGGCGGCAGGACAGGGAGGCAAGAGATGGACGACCGCGACGCTGCGGTGGCGACGAGGACGGGGGTCTCCGTAGAGGCCTGCGTCGGTTGGTCGGTCTCCTCGCCGGACGGCCGCCTGGGCGTGGTCGACGGTCTCTTGCTCGATCCCGACGGCGGCGTCGAATGGGTCGACGTGCGCAGCGGCCTCTTCCATGCGAGGCACGAGCTCGTCGAGCTCGAAGACGTGCTCCTCGTCGTCCCGGAGCGCCGCCTGCTCGTCGTCCGCTAGGGATCAGTCGATCCGGCGGGCGCCGTCGAAGCGCTCGCTGTACCAGCCCTTCAGCGTTGAGATCCGCACCACGGTGCCCGAATGGGGCGCATGGATGAAGCGGTCGTGGCCGACGTAGATGCCGACGTGGCCGGCCCCGTCGAAGAAGACGAGGTCGCCGGGCTTCATCTGCCAGCGGCCGACGCGGCGTCCGCGGACGAAGTCGGCGAAGCTCGAGTGGTCGAGACTCACGCCGAAGTGCCCGTAGACGTACCGGACGAAGCCGGAGCAGTCGAAGCCGGTGCGGGGCGTGGCTCCGCCGTACTCGTAGCGGACGCCCAGCAGATGCCGGGCGTAGGAGACGACCCGCTGGCCGAGCGGCAGATGGAAGCCGTGCGCCAGCTTGTGCGCCGCCGCCGCCGGCCTGCGTAGGAGGCCAGCAGTTCCGGCCTCGCCGGGAAGCTCGGTCAGTCCCGGCACCGGTGGCACCTGGTCGGTCGGGGGGTTGGGCCCGTTCGCCGGCGTCGTCTCGGCCTCGGCCCGCAGCGGGCGGACGAGGACGGACCCGAACGCGAACGTGAGGAACAGCAACAGGAAGAGGAGGCGTAGCCGCAGCATGTGAGGGTTCCCTTCGGCACGGTTGCGGCCACACACATGGCGACCGCCTGTCGTCGGGCGGGCTCATTGGACCAGGGGGACGCCTTGCCGTCCTCCCCCAAAAGGGGGATCCGCTTAAACTCTTCATACAGGGTTGGATCCGAGAACGACGCGGTTTGGAGTTGCGATCTGTCTTATCCGTGGTTTAGGATCCGAGACATGAATCCGCCGCTCTCAGCCCTGATCGAACAAGACGATACGCCGCAGTCGAAAACGGCCGTTTCGCCCGCCGAGCCGATCGCCTGCACGGCCGACCTCGCCGAGTGCACGTGCCCGGACTTCTGCGAGCGAGATCACGCGAACGAGTAGCAGGAGGGGCTGCTAGGACTGCCCGTCCGCGAGCTCGCGCGAGCGGTTCATCGCCGCCTGGATCGCGTTCAGGAAGGCGGCGCGGACGCCGGCCTGCTCGAGCTCCCGGATCGCTGCGATCGTCGTGCCGCCCGGCGACGTGACCGATTCCCGCAACTCGACGGGGTGCATCTTCTGGTCGCGGAGCTGCTTCGCCGTCCCGAACATCGTCTGGACGACGAGGGTGGTGGAGATCTCGCGGGAGAGGCCGAGCAGGATGCCGGCCTCGATCATCGCCTCGGCGAGCAACGCAAAGTAGGCCGGGCCGGAGCCGGAGACGGCGGTGATCGCGTCCATCGAGCGCTCGGGGACGCGGACGACGCGGCCGAGGTGGCTGAGCGTCTCCTCGGCGAGCGCGAGGTTGGCCTCGCCGGAATGGGAGCCGGCGCAGATGCCGGCCATCCCCTCGTGCACGGTCGAGGGCGAGTTCGGCATTGCGCGCACGACGGGAACGCCTTCGGCGACGCGCGCCTCGACGTAGGCGGTCGGGATCGCCGCCGCCACGGTGAGCACTGTCTGCGCGGGAGTAAGCAGGCCGCCGACCTCGCCGAGCAGCGCGTCGATGTCCTGCGGCTTCACGGCGACGACCACGAGCACCGCCCCCGGAACGGCGGCGCGGTTGTCGGTCGTCGCCTCGACGCCGTACCGCTCGCGCAGCTCGGCCACCCGTTCGTCGTTGCGGCTCGTGACGACGATCTCGTCCGGCCTGCGCCAGCCCGAGCTCAGGAGTCCCGACAGCAGCGCCTCGCCGATGCGGCCGCCGCCGAGGATCGCGATCCGTCCCGATTCCGCCACCGGACGAGTGTGCCCTATTCCGCGAGCCAGGCGTCGACGGTGCGGGCGCAGCGGCGCCCTTCCTCGATCGCCCACACGATCAGCGACTGGCCGCGGCGCGCGTCGCCGGCGGCGAACACGCCGGGCACCGATGTCGCGTACTCCTCGGCCTCGACGTTGCCGCGCGCGTTGCGCGCGACGCCGAGCTGCTCGAGCAGCGACGGCTCGGGCCCGACGAAGCCCATCGCGAGCAGCACGAGCTCGGCGGGGTGCGACTCCTCGCTGCCCGGCTCCGGCGCGAACGGCGGCGCGCCGTTGTTGCGCATCCAGTCGATCTGCTCGACGCGGCCGTTGCCCGACAGGCCGGTCGTCGAGACGGCGAAGCTGCGCGACCCGCCTTCCTTCAGCGCATACGAGGTACGCAGCTTCATCGGCCAGAGCGGCCACGGCGTCAGCTCGTCCGGCCGCGTCACGGGCGGCTCGCCGAGCAGCTCGATCTGCGTCACCGACGCGGCGCCCTCGCGGTGCGCGCTCCCGACGCAGTCCGCACCCGTGTCGCCGCCGCCGACGACGATCACGTGCTTGCCCGCCGCGCTGATCGCCGGTGCGGCCGAGCCCGCGACGTCGCGGTTGCGCTCGCAGAGGTAGTCCATCGCGAAGTGGACGCCGCCGAGCTCGCGCCCGGGGATCGGCAGGTCGCGCGGGACGCGCGAGCCGACGGCGAGGACGACCGCGTCGAAGCCCTCGGCCAGCTCGGCCGGGTCGACATCGGCGCCGACGTCGACCCCGTAGCGGAACTCGACGCCTTCCGTCTCGAGCTGTGCGAGCCGCTGCTCGACGACACGCTTCTCGATCTTGAAGTCCGGCACGCCGAAGCGGAGCAGGCCGCCGCCGGCCTCGTCGCGCTCGAAGACGGTGACGAGGTGGCCGGCGCGGTTGAGCTGCTGCGCGCACGCGAGACCGGCCGGGCCCGAGCCTACGACCGCGACCGTGCGGCCGGTGCGGGCCGCCGGCGGCTGCGGGACGATCCAGCCCTCGTCCCAGCCGCGTTCGACGATCGCGAGCTCGATCTGCTTGATCGTGACCGCGTTGCCCTCGTCGATCTCGAGCACGCATGCGGCCTCGCACGGTGCCGGACAGAGCCGACCCGTGAACTCGGGGAAGTTGTTCGTACGGTGGAGCTGGTCGAGTGCCTCGCGGAAACGGTCGCGGTAGACGAGGTCGTTCCAGTCGGGGATGAGGTTGCCGAGCGGACAGCCGCTGTGGCAGAACGGCACGCCGCACTCCATGCAGCGCGCACCCTGCTCGCGCAGCTCGACGAGCGGCAGCGTGCGCACGAACTCGCGGTGGTCGCCGACGCGCTCGGCAGGCGCGCGCTCCGGCGTCTCGGCGCGCTTCAGCTTGAGGAACCCGCCGAGCTCGCCCATCAGTGCACCAGGCGGGGCACCTACGCCGCCGCCTCGGTGGTTTCCGTCTCTGCAGTGAGGAAGCCCTCGCCGCCGGTGGAGAGCGCGACGTCGCGTTCGAGCGCCGCCTTGTAGTCGTGCGGCAGCACCTTCACGAAGCGCGCGAGCGACGCATCCCAGTCCGCGAGCAGCCGCGCAGCGACGGGCGAGCCGGTGCGCAGCCCGTGCTCCTCGACGAGTGCGCGCAGCGTCTCTGCGTCGTCCGCCTCCACCGGGTCGAGCCCGACGAGCTCGCTGTTGCAGCGCGACGGGAACGAGCCGTCCTCGTCGAGGACATACGCGATGCCGCCGCTCATGCCGGCGGCGAAGTTGCGCCCGGTACGGCCGAGCACGACGGCGACGCCTCCCGTCATGTACTCGCAGCCGTGGTCGCCGACGCCCTCGACGACGGCGGAGGCGCCGGAGTTGCGAACCGCGAAGCGCTCGCCGACGACGCCGCGGAAGAATGCGCGCCCGGCCGTCGCCCCGTAGAGGATCGTGTTGCCGGCGATCACGTTCTCCTCGGCGCGGAAGCCCGCGTCCTCGGGCGGACGCATCGCGAGCACGCCGCCGGAGAGGCCCTTGCCGACGTAGTCGTTCGCGTCGCCGACGAGCGTCAGCTCGATCCCCGGAGCGAGCCAGGCGCCGAACGACTGGCCGGCGGCGCCGGTCAACGTGAAGCGGATCGACCCGGCCGGAAGGCCCGCGAGGCCGTACACGCGCGTGACGGCGTTCGAGAGCAGGCCGCCGACGGTGCGGTTGACGTTGCGAATCGAAAGCGCCGCCTCGACTGGCGCGCCGCCGTCGATCGTCGCGCGCGCGATGTCGATCAGCTCCCAGTCGAGCGCGCCGTCGAGTGACGGCGCCTGCGGTGTCGTGCGCCGCAACGGCGCGCCGGGCACCGGCTCGGATGCGCGCAGGACGTTCGAGAGGTCGATCCCGCGCGCCTTCCAGTCCGTCAGCGCCTCGTCGGCGTCGAGCAGGTCGACGCGGCCGACGAGGTCGTCGAAGCGCGCGACGCCGAGCCGCGCCATCAGCTGCCGCGCCTCCTCGGCGATGAAGAAGAAGAAGTTGACGACGTGCTCGGGCTTGCCGGCGAAGCGCTCGCGCAGCACGGGATCCTGCGTCGCGATCCCGACCGGGCAGGTGTTCAGGTGGCAGGCGCGCATCATCACGCACCCGGACGCGATCAGCGGCGCCGTCGCGAAGCCCATCTCATCCGCGCCGAGCAGCGCAGCGACGACGACGTCGCGGCCCGTCTTCAGCTGGCCGTCCGTCTGCACCCAGATGCGCGAGCGTAGGTCGTTGAGCACGAGCGTCTGCTGCGTCTCGGCGAGCCCGATCTCCCACGGGACGCCCGCGTGGAGGATCGAAGACACGGGCGACGCGCCGGTGCCGCCCTCGTGGCCGGAGATAAGCACGTGGTCGGCGCCCGCCTTCGCGACGCCGGCGGCGACCGTGCCGACGCCGACCTCGGCGACGAGCTTCACCGAGATGCGCGCGTTCGGATTGCCGCACCGCAGGTCGTAGATCAGTTGCTTGAGATCCTCGATCGAATAGATGTCGTGGTGCGGCGGCGGCGAGATCAGGCCGACGCCCGGCGTCGTCATGCGCACGCTCGCGATGTACTGGTCGACCTTGTATCCCGGCAGCTGTCCGCCCTCACCGGGCTTCGCGCCCTGCGCCATCTTGATCTGGAGCTCGTCGGCGTTCGCCAGGTAGTTCGCGTTGACGCCGAAGCGCCCCGACGCGACCTGCTTGATCGCCGAGCGGCGCGAGTCGCCGTTCGCCTCGCGGACGTAGCGGACGGGATCCTCGCCGCCCTCGCCGGTGTTCGAGCGGCCGCCGATCCGGTTCATCGCCACCGCGAGCGTCTCGTGCGCCTCGCGCGAGAGCGAGCCGAGCGACATCGCGCCGGTGGAGAACCGCTTCACGATCTCCGCCGCGGGCTCGACCTCGTCGAGCGGAATGCCGCCGTCCTCCGCGAAGCGGAAGCGCATCAGCCCGCGCAGCGTCGAGCGCCGCGCCGCGTCGCTGTTGACCGTGCGCGAGAACTCCTCGTACGTCTCGAACGTGCCGGAGCGCACCGCGTGCTGGAGCAGCGCGATCGTGTCCGGGTTCCACTGGTGGTGCTCGCCGTCGCGGCGCCACGCGTAGAGCCCGAGCACCGGCAACAGCTCGTCCGCCGAGCCGGGATACGCGCGCGCGTGGCGGATCAGCGATCCCTCGGCGAGGTCGCGCAGCCCGACGCCGCCGATGCGCGACGGCGTCGACGTGAAGTAGCGCTCGACGAGCTCGGGCGCGAGCCCGACCGCCTCGAAGATCTGCGCGCCGCAGTACGACGGGATCGTCGAGATGCCCATCTTCGACATCACCTTGAGCAGACCCTTGCCGATCCCCTTGATCGCCCGCGCCTGCGCCTGCTCGACCGTCATCCCGTCCGGGAGCGAGCCGAGCTCGACGAGCTCGCCGATCGTCTCGAGCATCAGGTACGGGTTGACCGCTGCGGCGCCGTAGCCGACGAGCACGGCGATGCTGTGCACGCTGCGCGGCTCGCCGGACTCGACGACGATCCCCGTCTGGAGGCGCGTCCCCTCGCGCACGAGATGGTGGTGCACGGCTGCGGTCGCGAGCAGCGAGGGGACGGGGACGCGTTCCGGGCCGGCGCTGCGATCGGAGAGGACGAGGATGTTCGCGCCGCCGGCGAGTGCAGCGCTCGCCTCGTGGCAGATGCGCTCGAGCGCCGGCTCCAGCCCGTCCACGCCGTCCGCCACCGGCCACGTCGTGTCCACCGTGTGCGCCTTGAACACGTCGCTCGCGACCTGGCGCAGGCGCTCGAGCTCGTCGTCGCGCAGGATCGGGTTCTCGATCACGAGCTGCCGCGCGTGCTCGGGTGTCTCGTCGAGCAGGTTGCGCTCGGAGCCGACGCTCGCCTGGACGCTCATCACCACCTTCTCGCGGATCGAGTCGATCGGCGGGTTCGTCACCTGCGCGAACAGCTGCTTGAAGTACGAGTAGAGCAGCGGCTTGCGCCGGGAGAGGACGGCGAGAGGCGTGTCGTTCCCCATCGAGCCGACCGCCTCCTCGGCGTTGCGGGCGAGCGGGGCCAGCATCGCCTTCATGTCCTCCTGCGCGTAGCCGAAGAGGAGCTGGCGGCGGCGCAGCGGCTCGACCGGCCGCGCGGGCTCCGGCAGCTGCGGCAGGTCGGCGAGATGGAGCACCTCGCGCGCGTACCACTCGGCGTACGGCCGCCGCGTCGCCACGCTGTGCTTGAGCTCGTCGTCCTCGACGATCCGGTGCTGGTCGAGGTCGACGAGGAAGAGCTTGCCCGGCTGGAGACGGCCCTTGCGCAGGACCTGTTCCGCCGGCACGTCGAGCACCCCGGTCTCGGAGGCGAGCACGACCCAGCCGTCGGTCGTCTCGAGCCAGCGGCCCGGCCGCAGCCCGTTCCGGTCGAGCGTCGCGCCGATCACGCGGCCGTCGGTGAAGGAGATCGCCGCCGGCCCGTCCCACGCTTCCATCAGGCACTGGTGGTAGGCGTAGAAGCCCTTCAACTCCTCGGGATAGTCCGGCCGGCCGGCGTAGGCCTCGGGGATCATCATCATCACCGCGTGCGGCACCGACCGGCCGGCGAGCACGAGCAGCTCGAGCACGTTGTCGAACACGGCGGTGTCGGAGCCGCCGGGCCGGATCACCGGCAGCACCTTCGCGAGATCGTCGCCGAACAGCTCCGAGGCGAGCTGCGACTCGCGCGCCCGCATCCAGTTGACGTTGCCGCGCAACGTGTTGATCTCGCCGTTGTGGGCGATCATCCGGTATGGGTGCGCGAGCTCCCAGCTCGGGAACGTGTTCGTCGAGTAGCGGGAGTGGACGAGCGCAAGCGCGCTCGCGAACCGCTCGTCGCTCAGGTCGGGGTAGAAGCGCGCGAGCTGGGGCGCGGTCAGCATCCCCTTGTAGACGAGCGTGCGCGAGGAGAGGCTCGGCACGACGAGCGCCGGGCCGGCGGCGAGCTCGGCCACGCGCCGGATCACGTAGAGCTTCCGCTCGAAGGCGTCCTGGTCCGCGGCCAGCTCGGGCGAGGCGCCGACGACGACCTGGCGGATCGCCGGCGCGACGGCCATCGCCGAGCGGCCGACGTGGCTCGGCTCGGTCGGCACGTCCCGCCACCCGAGCAGCCGCTGCCCCTCGGCCGCAATCGCGCGCTCGACGATCTCCTCCAGCTCGTGCGCGCGTCCTGCGCCCTGCGGCAGGAAGCAGGTGCCGACGCCGTAGGCGCCCGCCGGCGGCAGGGCCTCGCCGAACTCGCCGCGGAAGAACGCGTCCGGAACCTGGACGAGGATGCCGGCGCCGTCGCCCGAGTCGGCGTCGGCGCCCTGGGCGCCGCGATGCTCGAGGTTCGAGAGCGCCGTCAGGCCTCTGGCCACCGTCTCGTGGCTCGGCTCCCCGCTCAGGCGGGCGACGAGCGCGACCCCGCAGGCGTCGTGTTCGAACGCCGGGTCGTACAGCCCGGAGGGGCCGGGCGGTGCGGGCGGTGCGTTGTCGGGTCGACGGTGCGTCAACGGTTTCTGCCTCGCAGCGGGAGAGAGGTAGAGGGGATTCCGCCTGGTGTGGCTAGTCGGCGGTGGCGGAGGGTGGGCCGACTAGCGGAGACGCGCGCGCGCGGCAGCCGCAACGATGATGAAGCTCGGCTTGCCAAAAATGGACGCGCGGGGCATCGGCTTTCGACCTTACCGGGCGGGCCCGGGGAGTCAAGGAGATTCTCCGGTTTATGCCGGTCGAGCGCGGGGTTGGGCCGGACGCTTGCGACGATGACGTCATGATACTATCTTTATGTCATCACCTCATGACCGCGAGGGTATTCACCACTCCTACTGCCACCGAGCAAGGCCTCGGCGTTGTCGCGCTGATCGACGCGCTGCGCGATGAGATGAAGCATCGCGTGGATATGGAACCGCGGCGATGGACCGGCGGGCTACGGCGGGTTCTCGGAGCCTTGGCTGTCCGAGGCTCAAACAGCATCGAAGGCTATGACGCGACCCTCAGTGACGTTGTGGCCGCCGCGGACGGCGATGCGCCGCTAGAGGCCGATGAGGCGACGCGGCAAGCCGTGAGGGGCTACCAAGACGCTATGAGCTACGTATTGCAGTCGACCCATGACCCCACGGCCAGCATCGACGAGGGGCTGTTGAAGTCGCTGCATTTCATGATGCTCAAGCACGATCTGTCCAAGAGTCCTGGTCTCTGGCGGCCCGGAGATGTCTTTGTGCGGCGCGAGGACACCCGGGAGATCGTGTACCAGGGGCCGCCGCCCGATCTCGTCCCGGATCTCATCGCGGCAATGCTGGAGGAGCTCGAAGGTTCGGATACGCCGGCCCTGATCCGCGCCGCCATGGCCCACCTGAATCTCGTCATGATCCATCCCTACAGCGATGGGAACGGCCGCATGGCGCGATGCCTGCAGACGCTCGTCATCGCTCGTGAGCAAATCGTCTCGCCGGTCTTTTCCAGCATCGAGGAATACCTGGGCCGTAATACGGGTGCCTACTACGCGATTCTCGGGGAAGTCGGCAAAGGCGAGTGGCATCCGGAGTCCGACGCTCGGCCATGGGTGCGCTTTTGCCTGACGGCCCACTACCGTCAAGCACAGTCAGTCCTGAGGAGGGTCACGGCATTCGAGAAGATGTGGAGCGTCGCTGCGGAACTCGCGCACGATCGCCGGTTGCCGGAGCGTTGCGTCGGTCCGATCTGCGAGGCCGCCTATGGAGTCCGAGTGCGGCGAGCGACATACCGCTCGAACGTCGAAACGACGTACGGAGAACCGATCCCGGATCAAACCGCAAGCCGCGACTTGAGGGCACTCGTCACTGCGGGCCTGTTCGTGCCGATTGGAGACACCCGCGGGCGCTTCTACGTGCCGAGCGACGACCTTACCGCCGCTTGGCACGCTGTTCGCTCACAACGCCCGCCGCGGGGAACCGACGACCCATTCGACCTCGTGCGGCGCGGGATTCAGACCGAGCTCGACCTCGGCTGACTCAGCCTCGGCGGCGCACGGGCACCCGGCGCCGATTTGACAGGCGGCCTGACGCCATGCATCCTGAGACGGCGATGACGACCGCGCTGCCCCGCCTTTCTCCGAGCCGCACCCGGCTTGCTGGCGCCTGCGCGCTCACGATTATCGTCGTCATCTTCATTCTCCCCCTCTAGGGGGAGAACACGAACACGCGCCCAGTTGACGGCGCAGACGCCGACCTTGCCCCACCAGAGGTGCGTCCTTTCCCACCCAGCCCAAGGAGAGAGTGTTCGTGTTGACCCGCAGGAACCCAGATCCCGAAACGGCCCCGGCATGAGCCGCCCGGCCCACACGGCCACGGTCGCGTGCCTCGCCGGCGCCGGCACCGCGCCGGAGTTGATGGCCGAGGCCTCGCTCGCGCTCGACGCGGTCGCCCGACTTCACGGCTTCGAGCTCGAGCAGGTGCACGCGCCCTTCGGCGCGGTCGCCCTCAGCCGCCTCGGCCAGGCCGTTCCCCCCAGCACGCGGGCGGCGCTGCTCGGCGCCGACGCCGTCCTCGTCGCAGGCGCCGAGGAGCCGGCGCTCGCCGACGTGATGAGCGAGCTCGACCTGCGTGCGCGGGTCACCCGGGTGCGCTTCGGCCACCGCGACGACGTCGCCTTTGTCACCTCGCTCGACGAGTCGAGCCAGGAGTGGGCGATGGAGCGGGCCTTCCGGCTCGCCGCGTCCCGGACGCTCCGGCTCGCCTGCGTGGGCGACGAGGAGTGGCGCGAGATCTGCGACGCCGCTGCCGAGACGTACGAGCACGTCCACGTCGAGCATCTCTCCCCCCGCAACGCCCTGCCGCTGGCCGCGTTCCAGGCCAGCCGCTTCGACGTCGTCGCCGTCGCGCCAGCGTGGGCGGAGCCGATGGTCGAGATCGCAGCCGCGCCCGCGGCCGACCGGGTGGCCGCGCACGGGCTGCTCGCGGAGCACGGCCCGAGCCTGTTCGTCCCCTCGCCGGACGGCGGCTTCGCGCTCGCCGGCACGGGGATCGTCAACCCGAGCAGCATGCTGCTCGCCGCCGCGCTCGCGCTCGAGCTCGGGCTCGGGCAGCCGGGAGCCGCGGCCACGCTGGCCGGCGCCGTCTCGGCGGCGCTCGTCGACGGGCCGCGCACGCCGGACCTGCTCCAGCACGGGGTCGGCGCGACGACGCGGGAGTTCACGTCACGCGTGATGGCCGGCTTCCAGGTGTCGGTGCGCAACGCCGAGTTCTGGCCGGGAGCGGCATGAGCACGAGGATGAACGGCGCAGACGCGATTCTCCGCTCGCTCGAGGCGGAGGGCGTGGACGTGATGTTCGGCCTGCCCGGCGGCGCGATCCTGCCGCTGTACGACGCGATGGCACGCGGCACGACCGTCCGCCACGTGCTCGCCCGCCACGAGCAGGGCGCCGGCCACATGGCCGAGGGCTATGCGCGCGCCTCCGGCCGCGTCGGAGTCGCCGTCGCAACCTCGGGGCCCGGCGCGACGAACCTCGTCACGCCGATCGCCGACGCCTGGATGGACTCGACGCCGATCGTCTGCATCACGGGCCAGGTGCGCTCGAACCTGATCGGCACCGATGCGTTCCAGGAGTGCGACATCACCGGGATCACGATCCCGATCGTCAAGCACTCGTGGCTCGTGCAGGACGTCGCGGACATCCCGCACGTGATCAAGGCCGCCTTCCACGTTGCGCAGACGGGCCGCTGCGGGCCGGTGCTCGTGGACGTCCCGCGCGACGTGCAGGAAGCCGAGCTCGAGTTTTCCTACCCCGACGAAGTCTCCCTCCCGGGCTGGAAACCGCCCCGCCGCGGCAACTCACGGCAGATCGTGGCCTCTGCTCAGGCCATCGCCGCGGCGGAGCGGCCCATCCTCTATGTCGGCGGCGGCGTCCTCAATGCGCACGCGACCGAGGAGCTGCTCGCGCTCGCCGAGTCGGCGCGGCTGCCGGTCGTCACGACGCTGATGGCGAAGAGCGCCTTCCCCGAGTCGCACGAGCTCCACGTGGGCTGGCCCGGGATGCACGGTCCGAAGTGGTCGAACTGGGCGCTGAACAAGGCGGAGCTGATCGTCGCGATCGGCGCGCGCTTCGACGACCGTGTCACCGGCAAGGTATCGGCGTTCGCGCCGGGGGCGACCGTCATCCATCTCGACATCGACGCCGCCGAGATCTCGAAGATCCGGCACGCCGACATCCCGGTGGTCGGCCCGCTCAAGCCGGTGCTGGCCGAGCTCACGCGCGCCCTCGCCGAGAAGAAGTCTCCCGGCCGCACCGAGCCGTGGCTGCGCCAGATCGCCGACTGGCGCGAGGAGTTCCCGCTCCGCTACCGGCGCGAGGGCGAGATGCTGAAGCCGCAGCGCGTGCTCGAGCTCCTGCAGGAGCTGACCGCCGCGCGGGACGACGTGATCTGGACGACCGGCGTCGGCCAGCATCAAATGTGGGCGATGCAGTATGTGCACTGCGACCGGCCGCGCACCTTCATCACCTCGGGCGGCCTCGGCACGATGGGCTACGGCATTCCGGCGGCCGTCGGCGCGAAGGCTGCCCGTCCGGACGCGACGGTCGTCTGCGTCGACGGCGACGGCTGCTTCCAGATGACCCAGCAGGAGCTCGCGACCGCCGTGCTCGAGGATCTGCCCATCGTCGTCGTGATCGTCAACAACGGCTACCTCGGCATGGTTCGCCAGTGGCAGGACATGTTCTTCGAGGAGCGCTTCTCCCAGGTGAATCTCACGCACTCGGTGCCCGACTACGCCGGGCTGGCGCGCGCGTACGGCGCGCTCGGCTTCACCGTCGAGACCGACGAGGAGCTCGAGGACGCGCTTGCGCAGGCGCTGACCTGCGGCCGCACCGTCGTCGTCGACGCGCGCGTCGACCCGCGCGAGCACGTCTTCCCGATGATCCCCGCCGGCGCCGCCGCGCTCGACCTCGTCGAGTTCGAGGACACTATCTCGGAGGTGACCCTGTGAAGCGCATTGCCTGTGAGCCTCCGGGCCGTCTCGCGCAGCACCTGAGTGAAGAACGGGGACCACGGGGGAAACATGGTTTCCCCCGTGAAGCGAGCGCGCCGGAGGCGCGCGAAGCGCGATGAAACATACGCTCTCTGTCCTCGTCGAGAACAAGCCGGGCGCCTTGACGCGCATCACGAGCATGTTCGCGCGCCGCGGCTTCAACATCGAGAGCCTCGCCGTGGGCACGACCGAGCGCCACGACGTGTCGCGGATCACGTTGCGCATCGACTGCGAGACGCTGCCGCTCGAGCAGATCGAGAAGCAGATGCACAAGCTCGTGAACGTCCTGCGCGTGTCGGAGCTCACCGCGGGCGAGTCGATCGAGCGCGAGCTCGCGCTGCTCAAGGTCGCCGCTCCGCCCAGCGCACGCGCGGAGTTGATGGCGCTCGGCGCCGTCTTCAACGCGCGCGTCGCCGATCTCGGCCCCGACGCGATCGTGTTCGAGCTGACGGGGTCGCCCGAGGAGGTCGATTCCTTCGAGGAGCTCGTCCGCGGGCACGGTCTCCAGGAGCTCGTCCGCACCGGACGCATCGGCCTCGGCCGGGCGACGAAGCCCAAACCCGACAAACCCAGGCAGCACGTTCTCGCCTGACGAAAGGAGCACAACCGCATGGCGACAATCCACCGCGACGGCAACCTCGATCTTCTCTCCGGAAAGGTCGCCGTGATCGGTTACGGCAGCCAGGGCCACGCGCACGCGCTGAACCTGCGCGACTCCGGCGTCGAGGTCCAGGTCGGCCTGCGCGACGGCAGCCCGTCGCGCGTGCGCGCGGAGGAGGCGGGCCTCGATGTCCGGACGGTCGCCGAGGCGGCACGCGGCGCACAGATCGTCGCGCTGCTCCTGCCCGACCACCTGCAGAAGGGCGTCTGGGACGAGCACGTCGCGCCGAATCTCGATCCCGGCACGGCGGTGCTGTTCGCCCACGGCCTGAACGTCCACTTCGAGCGGATCGCTCCGCCCGCGGATCACGACGTGATCATGGTCGCGCCGAAGGCGCCGGGCCACCGCGTGCGCGAGCTCTACATCTCGGGCGCCGGCACCCCGGGTCTCGTTGCCGTGCACCAGAACGCGAGCGGGAACGCACTCGAGCTTGCGCTCGCGTACGGCGTCGGTATCGGCTGCGGCCGCGTTGGACTGCTCGAGACGACGTTCGCCGAGGAGACGGAGAGCGATCTGTTCGGCGAGCAGGCCGTGCTCTGCGGCGGCGTCCCCGCACTCGTGCAGGCGGGCTTCGACATCCTCGTCGAGGCCGGATACCAGCCCGAGATCGCGTACTACGAGTGTCTCAACGAGCTGAAGCTGATCGTCGACCTGATGTACCAGGGCGGCTACGAGTACATGCGCTACTCCGTCTCCGACGTCGCCGAGTACGGCGACCTGTCGCGCGGAACGCGTGTCGTCGACGACCGCGTGCGCGAGGAGATGCGCACGATCCTCGAGGAGATCCGCAGCGGCGCGTTCGCGCGCGAGCTGTTCGGAGACGACGAGGCCGGGCGGCCGAACTTCGCCAAGCTACGCGCCGAGGGCGCGGCGCGCGCGACCGAGATCGAAAGGGTCGGCAAGGAGCTGCGCGAGCTTGCGGGGATCGAGGGCCTACTCGGCGCCGAGGCTACGCATGGCGTCAGTTGACGTCGGCGTCGCCCTCCTCGGGTACGGCACGGTCGGCTCCTCCGTAAACCGGCTGCTCGTCGAGAGCGCCGACGAGATCGAGCGCGCGACCGGCCACCGGCTGCGCGTCGTGCGCGCGCTCGTCCGCGACGCGGCGAAGGAGCGCCCGTTCCCCGTCGGCGACGGCGTGCTCACGACCGACTTCGCCGACGTCCGGGACGACCCGGCCGTGAACGTCGTCGCAGAGGTGATGGGCGGGCTCGAACCGGCAGGGGAGTATGTGCTCGAGCTGCTGCGGGCCGGAAAGTCCGTCGTCTCTGCGAACAAGCAGCTGATCGCGCGCCGCGGCGCCGAGCTGTTCGCGACCGCGTCGGCGGCGGGTGTGCAGCTCCGCTTCGAGGCGTCGGTCTGCGCCGCGATTCCGGTCGTGAAGGTGTTGCGCGAGTCGCTCGTCGTCTCGAACGTGCACCGCGTGCTCGGGATCGTGAACGGGACGACGAACTTCGTGCTCTCGCGCATGGAGCGCGGCGGCTCGTACGCGGAGGCGCTCGCCGAGGCGCAGGAGCTCGGCTACGCGGAGGCGGATCCGACGGACGACGTCACGGGCGCGGACGCCGCGGCGAAGATGGCGATCCTCGCGACGGTCGCCTTCGGCTCGCGCGTGCGGCTCGAGGACGTCGAGTGCCGCGGTATCGAGGAGATCGAGCCGGCCCATGTCGAGGCGGCCCGCGGGCTCGGCATGGTGGTGCGGCTCGTCGGGATCGCCACGCTCGCCAACGGCTTCGTCGACGTGCGCGTGCAGCCTGCGCTCGTCGACCGCTCGCACACGCTCGCTGCCGTCGACGGCGCGTTCAACGCGGTGATGCTCCAGGGCGACGCGATTCGCGAGATCACGCTCGAGGGTCCGGGCGCAGGCGGGATCGAGACCGCGTCCGCCGTCGTCGCCGATCTCGTCAGCGTCGTCGGTACCGCCGGTACCGGCTTCCTCCAGAACGACGCCTGCTGGCGCGAGCTCGAGCGGCTGCCGCCGGACGACTGGCGGACGCCGTTCTATGTCCACCTCGAGGTGGCCGACCGGCCTGGCGTGCTCGCGCACGCCGCGAGCAGGCTCGCCGCGCACGATGTCTCGGTCGCGCAGCTCGTGCAGCGCCCGCACGACGGCGGGGCCTCGCTCGACCTCGTGCTGCACGAGGCGTCGATCGGCGAGCTGACGAAGGCGCTGCGCGAGATCTCGGCCTTTCCCGAGGTGCTGCGGCCCCCGTTCGTCCTCCCCGTGATCACGGAGGGGAGCCTGTGACGCCGTGTCTCGCCGAGCGGTGGGCCGAGTACCTGCCGCAGCTCGCGGGCGTCCCGATCGTCACGCTCGGCGAGGGCGGTACGCCGCTGCTGCGGGCGCCTCGGCTTGGCGAGCGGCTCGGTCTCGACCTGTGGGTGAAGTGGGAAGGCGCCAACCCGACCGGCTCGTTCAAGGACCGCGGCATGACCGTCGCGGTCTCGCGCGCGCTCGCAGACGGCGCGCCCGGCGTCGTGTGCGCCTCCACCGGGAACACCGCCGCGTCGGCGGCCGCGTACGCGGCCCGCGCAGGGATTCAGGCGGCGATCGTCGTCCCCGCCGGGGCGGTCGCGGGGCCGAAGCTCGCGCAGGCGCACGCCGTCGGAGCGCGGATGGTCGAGGTCGAAGGCACCTTCGGCGACGCGTACGACGCGGCCGCGTCGCTCGGCAAGCGCGAGGGCTTCGTCCACGTCAACTCGACGAACGAGCACCGGATCGACGGACAGAAGACCGCGGCCTTCGAGATCGTCGAGCAGCTCGGCGGCCTACCGGACGTGCTCGTCCTGCCCTACGGCGGCGGCGGAAACACGAAGGCGTACGCGCGAGGCTTCACCGAGGCGACCGGCGGTCTGCCGCGGTTCCACCCCGCCGAGGCCGAGCGGCGCATCGACACGGTCGCGTCGGCGATTCGCATTGCCATGCCGATCCACAAGCCTGACGTCGAAGACGTGCTCGCCCGCAGCGGCGGCTCGGTCGTCACCATCCCGGAGCAGGAGCTCGTCGATGCGTGGCGGCTGCTCGGTCGCGACGAGGGCGTCTTCTGCGAGCCGGCCTCTGCCGCGGGCCTCGCGGCGCTCCTGCGCGGCGTGGCGCAGCCGGGCGAGCGTGTCGTCTGCGTCGTCACGGGCCACGGCCTGAAAGACACCGACGCAGTGTCGAGGCTTCAGTGACCCTGCGCGTCCGCGCGCCGGCCACAAGCGCGAACCTCGGCGCCGGCTTCGATGTCGCGGGCGTCGCCCTCGACCTCTGGAACGAGCTCGAGGTCGGCGAGGCGAACGGCCCGGTCGAGATGGAGCACCTCGGCGTGCGCGCGTTCGCCCGCTTCGCGTCGCCCGCGGGGCGCTCGTTCACCTTCGTCTCCCGGATCCCGCGCGAGCGCGGCCTCGGCTCGAGCGCGTCGATCGTCGCGCTCGGCCTCGTCGCGGGCGCGCTCGCCGCCGGCGAGGAGCTCGACGCCGACGCGCTGCTCGCGGAGGGGCTGCCGCTCGAGGGACACGCGGACAACCTCGCCGCCGCCCTCGTCGGCGGGGTCTGCCTCACCTGGGACGGGCACATCGTGCGCATCGCCGACGACGTGCCGGCCGTCGCGGTCGCGGTCGTGCCGCAGGACCATGTGAAGACCGCCGAGGCGCGCGCGTCCCTGCCGGAGATGGTCACGCATGCCGACGCAGTCTTCAGCACGATCCACGCGACGCTGCTCGGTGCCGCGCTCGCCTCCGGCAACCAGACGCTGTTCGCCGCGAGCGCCGACGACCGCCTGCACGAGCCGTACCGCGCGGTACACGCGCCGCACCTCGCCGCGATCCGGCAGCAGCTGCCGGACGGCGCGCTCGGCGCAACGCTGTCCGGTTCCGGCCCGACGGTGCTCGTCTGGGCCGAGAAGAACCGCGTTGGCGACGTCGAGCGCGCACTTGCCGCGCGCTTCCCCCAGCACGAGGTGATGCATCTGCCAATCACGACGACAGGAGCCGGACCAGCATGAGCGACCCCTACGCCCGCCCCTCCGATCCGGCCAAGCGCCGGAGCGCTGCACTCACGGACGGGGTCGACCGCGCGCCCGCGCGCTCGATGCTCAAGGCGATCGGCCTCGACGACGAGGCGCTCGCCCGCCCGCTCGTCGGCATCGCGACGAGCTGGATCGAGACGATGCCCTGCAACTGGAACCAGCGCGAGCTCGCGCGCCACGTCCGGCGCGGCATCCTCGAAGCGGGAGGCACGCCGGTCGAGTTCAACACGATCGCGGTCAGCGACGGCGTGTCGATGGGCACGGAGGGGATGCGCGCCTCCCTCGTCTCGCGCGAGGTGATCGCCGACTCGATCGAGCTCGTCGTGCGCGGCCACCTGCTCGACGGCCTCGTCTGCATCGTCGGCTGCGACAAGACGATTCCGGCCGCCGTGATGGCGCTCGCCCGTCTCGACGTGCCCGGGCTCATCCTCTACAACGGCTCGATCGCGCCCGGCCGCTTCCGCGGCCGCGACGTGACGATCCAGGACGTCTTCGAGGCGGTCGGCGCCGCCGCCGCCGGCGAGATGAGCAACGAGGACGTCCACGCGCTCGAGGACGTCGCCTGTCCCGGAGCGGGCGCGTGCGGCGGCCAGTTCACGGCGAACACGATGGCGGCGGTGCTCGAGTTCCTCGGCATCAGCCCGGCCGGGCTCAACGACGTGCCCGCGATCGACCCGGCGAAGCACGAGGCCGCGTACGAGGCCGGGAAGATCGCGATGCGGCTCGTCAAGGACGACGTGCGCCCGTCGCAGATCCTCACGCGCGACGCGATCGAGAACGCCGTCGCCTCCGTCGCGGCCACCGGCGGCTCGACGAACGGCGTGCTGCACCTGCTTGCGATCGCGCGCGAGCTCGGGATTCCGCTCGAGCTCGAGGACTTCGACCGGATCTCGCAGCGCACGCCGATCGTCGCCGACATCAAGCCCGCCGGGCGCTTCGTCGCGACCGACCTGCATGCCGCGGGCGGGGTCGCGCTCGTTGCGCGCGAGCTGCTGAAGGCGGGGCTCGTGCACGGTGACGCACCGAACGTCGACGGGCGCACGCTGGCGCAGGTGGCCGCCGCCGTCGTGGAGACGCCCGGCCAGGAGGTCGTCGTGCCGATCGAGCGGCCGCTGAAGGCGAGCGGCGGTCTCGCCATCCTCCGCGGCAACCTCGCACCCGGAGGGTGCGTCGTGAAGCTCGCCGGACACGAGCGACTCTTCCATCGCGGGCCGGCGCGGGTCTTCGACTCGGAGGAGGAGTGCTTCGCCGCCGTCAAGGAGCGGGCGGTGCTTCCCGGTGACGTCGTCGTGATCCGCTACGAGGGCCCCGCCGGCGGGCCGGGCATGCGCGAAATGCTGCACGTGACCGCGGCGCTCGTCGGCGAGGGCCTCGGCGACGAGGTCGCGCTCATCACCGACGGCCGCTTCTCGGGCGCGACGCACGGGCTGATGGTCGGGCACATCGCGCCGGAAGCCGCGCGCGGCGGCCCGCTCGCGGCGCTCCGCGACGGCGACGTGGTCGAGATCGACGTCGCGAAGCGGGAGCTCCGCGTCGAGCTGTCCGAGGGCGAGCTCGCGGCCCGGCTCGCCGCCGTCAAGCCGCCGAAACCCCGCTACACGACCGGCGTGCTCGGCCGCTACGCGGCCCACGTCTCGTCGGCTTCCGAAGGAGCCGTGCTGACGTGAGCTTTTCTTTGTATAGTGTGAGCCTGGAGACGGGCGCGTCCCGCTCCACATCGAGAGAGGCAGAGGGAACCGGCCCGATGAAGCCTCGGCAACCTGCTCACCAGAGTGTGGTGCCAAGCCCGGCCGAGCCACCGTGGCTCGGAGGATGTCGAGCAAGGGACGAAAGGAGAAGGAGTAGTGCCCGCCACCGCACTTCGCTGTCGCATCTGTGAGGAGCAGTACCCGCTGGACCCGATCGGGGTTTGTTCCCGCTGCTTCGGCCCGCTTGATCCGGTCTACGACCGCGACGAGCAGCGCCGCACCGTCAGCCGCGAGTCGATCGCGGCCGGCCCGCCCTCGATCTGGCGCTATGCGCCGCTCCTGCCGGTGGCCGCACCGGCCGAGCAGCGCCTCGCTCCGGGGCTGACCCCGCTCGTCGCCGCGCCGCGGCTCGCTGCGGCCGTCGGCGTGCGCGAGCTGTGGCTCAAGCTCGACACCGCCAACCCGACGCACTCGTTCAAGGACCGTGTCGTCGCCGTCGCCTGCGCGAAGGCGCTCGAGACCGGCGCCACGACGCTCGCGTGCTCGTCCACCGGCAACCTCGCCAACGCGGTCGCTGCCCGCGCCGCGGCGGAGGGGATCGAGGCCGCGGTGATCTGCCCGGCCGATCTCGAGCCGGAGAAGCTGATCGCGACCGCCGTCTACGGCGCGACGATCATCGCCGTTCGCGGCACGTACGACGATTGCAGCCGGCTCAGCGTCGAGCTCTCGTTCGAGCTCGACTGGGCGTTCGTCAACGTCGGGCTCCGCTCGTACTACGCGGAGGGATCGAAGACGCTCGCCTTCGAGGTGGCCGAGCAGCTCGGCTGGGAGCTTCCCGACGCGGTGATCGCGCCGATCGCCTCGGGTGCGATGTTCTCGAAGGTGCACCAGGGCTTCGGCGAGCTGCTCGAGCTCGGGCTCGTCACGGGCGAGCGGCCGCGGCTGTTCGGCGGCCAGGCGGAGGGATGCTCGCCGGTCGCGCTCGCCTTCGCCGAGGGCAAGCGCGTACGGCCGGTGAAGCCGGAGACGATCGCGCGCTCGCTCGCGATCGGCAGTCCGGCCGACGGCGACCTCGCCGTGGCGACCGCGGTCACCTCGGGCGGATCGATCCACGCCGTGGCCGAGGACGAGATCGCGGAGAACGTCGCGCTCCTCGCCCAGACGACCGGTGTCTTCGGCGAGACGGCGCCCGGCGTCACGGTCGGCGCGCTGCGCCGGGCAGTGCTGCGCGGGGAGCTCGGCGAGGACGACCGCGTCGTCCTGCTCGTCACGGGCGACGGGCTGAAGACGCCGGGCCTCGTCGCCGACCGGCTCGACCCGGTGTTCGTCGAACCCGACGCCGACCTGATCCTGGAGCGGCTGGGTGTCGTTGTCTAACCAAACCGGAGGAGGTGCACCATGAGGACTGGTCCGCGGACGGGGTTCCGCTGGACGCAGGAGACGATCGTGTATGCGATCACGCTCTGGTACCGGAAGCACAGCAGGACGCCGCTCACGCGCGAGTGGGACCAGGCGGGGGAGAACCACCCGTCCCGTCAGACCGTGAGCCGCGTGTTCGGTAGCTGGAACGAGGCGATGCATGCCGCGGGCTTCACGCCGCGCCCGCGCGGCCGCCAGCCCAGCTCGCTGACGGAGGGCGCCCTCTCGGATGGCTGACGCGCGTGTTGTCCTCCTGCCCGGCGACGGAGTCGGGCCGGAGGTTGTAGAGCAGGCCCGCCTGGCGCTCGCGCTGCTCGCTCCCGGCGTGGAGGTCGAGGAGCGGCTGATCGGCGCGGCGGCGATCCGCGCGACGGGAGATCCGCTGCCGGCGGAGACGCTCGCCGCCTGTCGCGCCGCGACGGCGGTGCTGAAGGGACCGGTCGGCGATCCCGAGTTCGACGCGGCCGACGTGCGTCCGGAGCAGGGACTGCTGCGCCTGCGCGCCGGGCTCGACGCGTACGCCAACCTGCGCCCGGCGGTGCAGGGCGACGTCGACGTGCTGATCGTCCGCGAGCTCGTCGGCGGTCTCTACTTCGGCACGAGCGGCACGCGCGACGACGGCACCGTCTTCGACACGTGCGAGTACCACCCGAGCCAGGTCGAGCGAGTTGCACGACGCGCCTTTGCGCTCGCGCAGACGCGCGGCGGCTTCCTCACCTCGGTGGACAAGGCGAACGTGCTCGAGACGTCGCGCATGTGGCGGCGCGTCGTCGACTCGCTCGCCCCGGAGTATCCGGACGTGCGGGTCGAGCACATGCTCGTCGACAACGCGGCGATGCAGCTCGCGACGCAGCCGGAGCGCTTCGACGTGCTCGTCACCGAGAACATGTTCGGCGACATCCTCTCCGACCTTGCCGCGGCCGTGACCGGAGGCCTCGGCCTCGCCCCGTCTGCGAGCCTCTCCGACTCCGGCCCGGGCATCTTCGAGCCCGTCCACGGCTCCGCCCCGGACATCGCGGGCCGCGGGATCGCCAATCCGACGGCGATGCTGCGCTCAACGGCGCTGCTGCTCGAGCACGGGCTCGGGCGCCCGGGCGAGGGACGCGCGCTCGCGCAGGCGGTCGACGCGGCGCGCGCCGAGCACCCGACCGTCGACGAGGGCGGCTCGGCGACGACCGCCGAGCTCGGCGCGGCCGTCCGGCAACAACTCGAGGTTGACAGGCCGGTCGCTGCCTCGTAGCGTGAGATCGATGCCTTGCCTGTCGGAAGCCGTTCGCACCGCCGCGTTCTTCGGCTTCTACGGGTACGCCTTTATGCGCTAGCCGGCGCTTTCGCTTCCCCGCCGCCGCCGGCTAGGTCAGCACTCTCGCGGGACATTCCTCATCCGTTCGCGAGGAGGCGAATCGTCGATGAACCAGACCGAAGGACAGAACGTCGCGTATCCAGGGCCGCCGGGCTCGCACGCGGCTGCGGCGGCCGCCGTA
>DATCBP010000023.1:0-81669 GCA_036511815.1 Gaiellaceae bacterium | reverse complement strand
TCGCCGTGATTAAGCGGCTGCGGCTCGCCGACGGCGAGCCGATGGCGATCGAGACGCTGCACATTCCCGAGGGGCTCGTGCCCGGCCTGACGCCGAAGGCGCTCGAGGGCTCGTTCTACGAGCTCATGTCCGACCGCTACGGGATCTCGATCGCGAGCGGCACCCAGGCGATCGAGGCGACGGTGACGAACGAGGAGGAGTCGGCGGCACTCGGTGTCCCGCTCCACTCGCCGGCCTTCCTGTTCGAGCGCACGAGCCGCGACGAGAACGACCGCACGGTCGAGTTCGTGCAGTCCGTGTACCGCGGCGATCGCTACCGGATCGTCACCGAACTGAAGCGCCGAGAGTCCTGAACGGGCCTCCTGCCTGGGGTCTTGACAGGCGGTGGTCTTGTGTGCGATCTTGCGCGCGTGGCCAACTGGTATAGACCAATCGGCGCACCGACCATCGCGCGCGGTCCTTCCGGCCACAGGGGCAAAGCGCCGAGGTCCCGCGTCGTCGGCTCGAGGAGACTTGCATGAGATCACGAGTTCTCGTGGCGGCCATCGCGGTCGTCGCGCTCGGGTCTGTCGCGGCGACAGCGAGCGCGACCGGCCACCGGGCCCAGGCCAAGCAGCTCACGGTCTGGCTTCAGGTCGACGCACAGTCCGGCTGGCCGGACCTTGTCACGGCCGCCAACACGCAGTTCCAGAGCGATCACCCCGGCTGGACGGTCAACGTCCAGTACCAGAACTGGGGCGACCACCTGCAGAAGTTCGACGCCACGATCGCGGCCAACACCACGCCTGACGTGATCGAGATGGGCAACACGGAGATGACGAAGTACATGGCGGCAGGCGCGTTCGCGGACATCACGTCGTCCAAGTCGGTCTTCGCCAACTCGTCGAGCTGGCTGAAGGGCCTCGCGGCCTCCGGCATGTACGGCGGCAAGCTCTACGGCGTGCCGTACTACGCCGGCTCGCGCGTGGTGACGTACCGGACCGACCTCTACAAGAAGGCGGGCATCAAGAAGCTGCCGTCGAGCCTCGCGCAGTTCATCTCGGACTCGCGGATACTCGCGTCGAAGAACGCGAAGGTGAAGGGCTTCTCGCCGGTCTACAGCGCCGGCACCGACTGGTACTTCGCCATGGCCTTCGTCTACGACTACAACGGAGCGATCGCGAAGACGCACGCCGGCAAGTGGGTCGGCACGCTCGACTCGAAGCAGTCCATCGCCGGCCTGACCGCTTGGAAGAGCTTCTGGGCCGCGACGTCCAAGGCGAGCCCGACGTCGGACGAGGCGAACCCCGCTCCGTACGACGTGTTCTCGCAGAACCGGGCCGCGTCGATCATCGGCCCGGGCTGGTACAGCTGCTGCGTCGGCAAGACGTACGCGTCGGTGACGTCGCAGTTCGTGATGCCGAGCCACATCCCCGGTCAGGCGATGCCGGGCTTCCTCGGCGGCTCCGATCTCGCGGTGCCGGCGGAGAGCACGAACCAGGCTCTCGGCATCGACTGGATCAAGGACTTCACGAGCACGGCCTCCGAGAAGGGCCTCCAGGCGAAGGGCAACATCCCGAACGCGACCAACCTGCTCGGCACGAGCGTCAACGAGCGTGCCGCCGCACGGAGCTGGTTCGTTCCCGCGGCGAAGCACTGGGTCGACGTGGAGAACGGGAATATCCTGCGCAACATGCTCGCGGAGATCCTCGCCGGGAAGCTGACGGTGGCCCAGGCCGCCCAGTCGGCGAGCGCGAACATCACCTCTGTCCTGAACGAGCCGTAGGCCGCTGAGCGGCCGGCTCTCAACGGCCCCGGACGCCGCCGCCGCGCGCACCACCGCGCGGCGGCGGCGGCCGCTTACCTGGGGGCGCGTCGGCGGCGCCTCCGTGCCGTACCTCCTCGTCCTCCCGGTCGTCGCCGTGATGGGGACGATCCTCGGCTACCCGATCTACAGCCTCGTACGGCTGTCGCTCCAGCGGTACGGCCTCCCCGAGCTCGTGCAGCACAAGGGCGTGTACATCGGGCTGCACAACTTCGGCCTCGTCCTGCACGACGCGGTCTTCTGGCACACGCTGTTCCGGACGATCGTCTTCACGGTCGCGAACGTCGGCCTGACGATGGGGCTCGGGATACTGCTCGCGCTCCTGCTCATCCGCGTCAGTACGTGGGTAAGGATCCTCCTCACCGCCGGGCTCGTACTCGTGTGGTCGATGCCCCAGGTCGTCGCCGTGCAGGTGTGGAACTGGATCACGAACTACCAGAACGGCGTGCTCAACTATGTCCTCACCGAGCTGCACCTCGGCAACTATTTCCAGCACAACTGGTACGGGACGACGTTCTCGCAGCTGAGCATCGTCACCGCGCTGATCGTCTGGGGCGCGCTGCCGTTCGTCGCGATCACGGTGTACGCGGCGCTCTCGCAGGTGCCGCGCGAGCTCGTCGAGGCGGCCGACATCGACGGCGCGCGCTCCGTCCGCCTGTTCTTCGACGTGACGCTGCCGATCATCCGGCCGGTGCTGCTCATCCTCACGAGCCTTTCGATCCTTTGGGACTTCGGCGTGTTCACGCAGCCGTTCCTGCTCATCGGCCAGCCGCACATCGGTCCGAGCAACTACCTGATGGGCGTCTACCTCTACGAGGAGGGCTACCTGAAGACCGACTTCGGGCGCGGCGCGGCGATCTCGATCCTCATGCTCGTGATCGTCGCTGCCATGAGCGTCGTCTACGTCCGCCGCATGGTGCGGATCGGAGACGCGGAATGAACGGCCGCACTGCGCGCAAGACGCTCTGGAACGTCGTCGGTCTCGTGCTGTTCGTCGTGATGATCTTCCCGGTCTTCTGGATGATCTCGACGGCGTTCAAGGCCGACGACCAGATCAACTCGCTCACGCCGACGTGGTTCCCGCTCCACCCGACGCTCGCGCACTTCGGCGACGCGATCCACAAGCCGTTCTTCTGGAACGACGTCGAGAACAGCGTGATCGTCGTCGCCGTGACCGTCGCCGTGGCGATGACCCTCGCCTTCCTCGCGGCCGTCGCGCTCGCGAAATACCGGTTCACGGGCCGCAAGCTCTTCATCGTGCTGATGATCGGGATCCAGATGCTCCCGGGCGCCGGGCTGATCATCCCGCTCTACGTCGTGCTCGCGCGCTATCACCAGGTGAACGTCCTGAGCGGCGTGATCATCACGTACCTCACGTTTGCGCTGCCGTTCTCCGTCTGGACGCTGCGCGGGTTCATCCTCGGGATTCCGAAGGATCTCGAGGAGGCGGCCATGGTCGACGGCAGCAGCCGGCTCGGAGCCTTCGTCCGCATCCTGCTCCCGCTCGTGGCGCCGGGCCTCGTCGCAACGTCCGTGTTCGCGTTCATCACGAGCTGGAACGAGTACATCTTCGCGCGCACCCTGCTCAACGACCAGTCGAAGCAGACGATCACCGTCTGGCTGTCGTACTTCCTCGGCACGAGCCGCCACACGGACTGGGGCGCGCTGATGGCGGCGTCGACGCTGACGGTGATCCCGGTCGTGATCTTCTTCCTGCTCGTACAGCGGCGGATCGCCTTCGGGCTGACCGCCGGCGCGGTACGAGGGTAGAACCGGTCCACCGGAAGCCGGACAAAGTGGTATTGACCACATTTGCGCGGTGTGAGACGATCCGTGCGGGGCATGCCTTACGGCGTTCGGCTGCCTCGAGGACAGCGACCTGGACATGACCCTCCATCCGAGCGACCCGGCAGCCGCAGCCCCGTTTTCGGCGGCCGGGTCGCCGGTCGCTACCGCAGCGGCGAGGCGGTCGCGGTGAGGGCGGGCTGCTCGTACTTCGGCGTGCGGATCGTCCGCCACGTCCAGCGCGACATGGACGACCTCGCCGCGCGCGGGTACACGGACGTGCTGCACACGTTCTCCGAGAACGACCTCGCGTACTACCGCGGCACGATCGGGGAGATCGTGGCGGCATCGCACGGGGCCGGCCTGTCGGTGCAGCTGGGGCCGTGGGGCCTCGGGCGCACGTTCGGCGGCGAGGCCGAGAGCCGCTTCGTCGCGTTCCACCCGGAGGAATGCCAGGTGCTCGACGACGGCCGCCGCGTCGCCGCGGCCTGCCTGAACAGCGAGCGCTACCGGGAGTTCTGCAAGGACTGGGCCGACGCGGCGCTCGAGGCGGGCGCCGACTCCGTCTTCTGGGACGAGCCGGCGTGGGTCGTGCCGGTGCACGTCGGCGTCGAGGACCAGTCGCGCTGGAGCTGCCGCTGCGACCGCTGCGCGGAGCGCTTCGGCGGCGCCTTGCCGGCCGAGCTGACGCCGGAGGCGCAGGCGTTCCGTGAGGCATCGGTCGTCGACTTCCTGCGCGAGGTGGTCGCGCACGTCGCCGCACGCGGCGGCCGCAACACGATCTGCCTGCTGCCGGCGACCGACGGCACGCATGGGATCTCGGACTGGTCCACGGTCGCGTCGCTGCCCGGGCTGACGACGTTCGCCACGGATCCGTACTGGAAGCACTGGGGCGAGCCGGCCGGCCCGTTCGTGCGCCGCTTCGCGCGCCTGCTCCACGAGACGTGCGAGACGCACGGCGTCGGCGCACAGCTCTGGCTGCCGAGCTTCGGGTTGACGCGCGAGGAGATCCCCGAGCTCGAGGCCGCGATCGCCGCCGCGCGTGAGGAGGGCGTCGACGACCTCTGGACGTGGGGCTACGAGTCGTGCGGGCACATGACGAGCCTCGCCACGCCGGACGCGCCGCTCGTCTGGGAGGCGGTGAGCGCCGCGCTTACGGGTAGGCCGCAGTCGCCGACGGAGGCGCGCCGGCATCCCGATCTCGACCTGCACTCGACGCGCGAGCTCGTGTCGCTGCTCAACGAGGAGGACGCGACCGTCGCGGGCGCCGTCGCGCATGCCGCCGACGAGCTCGCGGCCGCGATCGACGCGATCGCGGCCCGGCTCGCGGCCGGTGGTCGGCTCGTCTATGTCGGCGCGGGCACGTCCGGCCGGCTTGCCGCGCTCGACGCGGTCGAGTGCGCGCCGACGTTCGGCTCGTCGCCCGAGGTGATCGCGGTGTTCGTGGACGGCGAAGGCGCGGAGGACGACACCGCCCGCGGGGCCGCCGACATCGGCGCGCTCGGGCTCGGCGCGAACGACGCGGTCGTCGCGGTCAGCGCCAGCGGCTCGACGCCGTACACCGTCGCCGCACTCGACGCGGCGCGTGAAGGCGGTGCGCTTCGCGTCGCCCTCGTGTGCGCACGCGGCAGCGCGCTCGCGGCGCTCGCCGAGCACGAGGTCGCCGTCGTCGTCGGCCCCGAGGCGGTCGCGGGCTCGACGCGTCTCAAGGCCGGCACTGCGCAGAAGCTCGTCCTCAATGCGATCTCGACCGTGACGATGGTACGTCTCGGCCGGACGTACGCCGGGCTGATGGTGGCCGTCGCGCCCGACAACGAGAAGCTGCGCGCACGCGCGCGGCGCAATCTCGCGCTCGCGAGCGGTGCTGCCGAGGGGGACGTCGACGCGGCGCTCGATGCGGCGGACGGCGACGCGCGCGTCGCGCTCGTCGCGCTCCTCGCCGGCGTCGACCCGTCGACGGCGCGCGAACGGCTCGAAGCGGCAGGCGGTTCGGTACGCCTCGCCGTCGGAGGCAGGGCATGAGGATCGGCGTCGAAGCGGCTCTTGTCGGCGGCGAGCTCGTCCCGGGTGACGTCGAGGTCGACGACGGCCTCGTCGTCGCCGTCGGACTCGCAGGCGACGGCGTGCGCGGACACGTCGCCGTGCCGGGCTTCGTCGACCTCCAGGTGAACGGCTTCGCCGGCGTCGACTTTCTCGCCGCCTCGACCGAGGACTACGTCCGCGCGGGCGAGGCGCTGCTGCTCACCGGCGTCACGGCCTACCAGCCGACGTTCATCACCGCCGCCGAGAGCACGCTGCTCGACGCGCTGCGCGCGATGCCGCGCAACGGCGGCCGGCCGCGCATCATCGGCGCGCACGTCGAGGGGCCGTTCCTGTCGCCGGAACGGATGGGAACCCATCCGCTCGAGCACCGCCGCGATCCGGATCTCGCGCTGCTCGACCGGCTGCTCGACACGGGCCGCGTCACGGAGTTCACGCTCGCGCCCGAGCTGCCGGGGGCGGCCGTTCTCGTCCAGCGGCTGCTCGAGCGGGGCGTGGTCGTCTCGGCCGGGCATTCGAATGCGACGGCGGCAGAGGCGCACGAGGCGTTCGACCTCGGCGTGTCGACGGTGTCGCATCTGTTCAATGCGATGCGCTCGTTCCGTTCGCGCGACCCGGGAATCGTCGGCGTCGCCCTGACGCGCCCCGACGTCTTCATCCAGTTGATCGTCGACGGGCACCACCTCGCCGACGAGACGGTGCTGCTCGTCTGGGCGGCCGCAGGCGGCCGGGTTGCGCTCGTGAGCGACGCGACCGCCGGCGCGTCGATCGGAGGCGGCACGTACCAGCTCGGCGACGTCGAGATCGAGGTGGCCGACGGCGTCCCGACGCGGGAGGACGGCGTCCTCGCGGGCACGGTGCTGACGATGATCGACGCGGTGCGCAACCTGCACGCGCTCGGCATCCCGTTCGAGGATGCGATCGGCGCCGCGACGACGGTGCCGGCGCGGATCCTCGGGCGCGGCGACCTCGGCGTGCTCGAGCCGGGAGGCCCGGCCGACGTGGTCGTGCTCGACGACCGGCTGGAGATCGTCAACGTGCTCTGTGCCGGCGAGGCCCGTGTCGTGGCTTGACGCCGAGCTGCGCGACCAGCCCCAGGCGCTCGCGCGGTTGCTCGGGCGGCAGGGCGAGCGCGTGCGGGAGGTCGCGGCTGCGTTTCGCCGCGACGACATCCGCTACGTCCTGGTCGCTTCGCGTGGAAGCTCGTCGAACGCCGCTCGCTACGCGCAGTACCTGCTCGGCCGCGCGAACCGCGTGCCGGTGATGTTCGCGACGCCGTCGCTCTACACGATCTACGAGCAGCCGCCGCGGCTCGACGGCGCCATCGTCGTCGGCATCTCGCAGTCGGGCGCGTCGCCCGACGTGGGCGCGGTGCTCGCGGAGGCGAGGAAGCAGGGGCGGCCGACGGTGGCGCTCACGAACGATCCCCGTTCGCCGCTCGCCGAGCACGCCGACGCGGTGCTTCCGCTCGAGGCCGGCGACGAGCGCGCGGTGGCCGCCACGAAGACGTACGTGAACTCGCTCGGCGCGATCGCGCTTCTGTTCAGCGCGATCGGCGACGACACGGTCGCGCGCGCGGAGCTCGAGCGGATGCCCGAGGCGCTCGCGGCGCAGATCGCACTGTCGTTTTCAACCGCGGCGCCGCTGGACGAGTACGCCGACGGCGCCGGCGCGACAGTGGTCGCGCGCGGCATCAACTACTGCACCGCGTACGAGACGGCGCTGAAGATCCGCGAGCTCTCCGGCCTCGTCGTCGAGGCGTACTCGCCGGCCGACCTGCTGCACGGGCCGATCGCGGCGATCCGTCCCGGCTGGCCGGTGATCGCAATCGGCCCGACGGGGCCCGCGCAGCAGAGCATCGCCGACGTGCTGCCGCCGCTGGAGGAACGGGGCGCGCGGCTGCTCGTCGTCTCGGACGTCCCGGAGCTGCTCGCACGCGCCCATACCCCGCTGCCGCTCGTCTCCGGTGTACCGGAATGGCTCAGCCCGCTCACCGCCGTGATCCCGGGCCAGGTGACCGCGATGCGCCTGGCCGAGCTCCGCGGGCTCGACGTCGACTCGCCCCCGGGGCTCGAAAAGATCACCCTCACACGGTGAAGCCACGAGACATCAGCTCCGCTGCAGCAGCACCAGGTCCTGCGTCGGATTCCCCCGCGCGCCTTCCGGCTCCAACGTTTCCACGCTGAATCCTTGCGCGAACGTCTCGCGCAGATAGGGCTCCGGGTGGTACGCGCTGCACAGGTTCGTGCCGGGCACGTCTCCCCAGCGCACGACGAGCTCGCCGCGCTCGAAGCGCGCCCGCTCGTCCACCTCGAGCCGTGGCAGGTACGAGCGGCCGTGCGTCGTCACGAGCAGGAGGCCGCCGGGGCGGAGCACGCGCCGCAGCTCGTCGCGCCAGGCGAGCTGGAGCTCCGCGGTGAGATGCGTGAACACCGACAGCGCGTAGACGAGATCGAAGCTCTCGTCCGCGAACGCGAGCGGCGGCGTGAGCGCGTTCAGCTCGAAATGGGCGAATGCGAGATTGCTCCGGCACCAGTCGACCGCGCCGGCGTCCAGGTCGCTCCCGGCCACGGTGCCCGCGAACTCGCTCCAGTAGCGCGTGACCCGCCCGCAGCCGCAGCCGAAGTCGAGCACGGCGCCGAGCTCGGCGAGGGGCACATGCGCCGCGATCGCGTCGTACGCGTCGCGGCCGCTGCGGAGGAACCAGTCCGCGTCGGCGGTGCCGGCCACGCGCACCATCAGCCGGCGCGGCGGCAGCGGCGCGCCGGCCGTCCGCGCGGCGCGTCCGGGCCGAAGCGCGACGAGGTGCTCGTACACGCTGAACGCCGGCCCGATCAGGCCCGCGCGCTCGAGGAGGCGGAGGAAGCGCCGCTTCACAGGGCGTGACGGTATAGCGTCGAGCTGTGGACGACGCGAAGCGCGTCGCGCTCGAACGGGCCAAGGCGCGGCTCGACCGGCTCGACTTCTATCCGCGGCCGGTGTCGCTCCGCTGCGTCCGGATCCGGATCGTGCCGCGCCTCTTCCGCCTGCCCTGGTTCCGCCGCTTCGACGGCTACGCGGCGCACCGGACGATCCTGCTCCGCTCGAGGGAGCTGCTCGCCGACGACGGCCTCGTCGTGCACGAGCTCTGCCACGTCTGGCAGATGCAGCACAGGCCGCTGCGGATGCCGCTCTCCTACGTGCTCCACGGCTACACCGACAATCCGTACGAGCGCGAGGCCGGGGCGGTCGAGTCGGAGTGACCGAAAGACGGCGACCTGATCCCGGCGCGACCAGGTCGCTCAAGGGTCCGAACTACACTCAGAACATGGCCCAGGCGCCCGTGGTTCCCACCGGGTTCGAGCTTCCGCTCGAGCCTCGCCTGCCGCGGATCGGCTCGGTCGACGCGGTCGCGCTCGAGGAGCGCGCCGCCTCGCTCGCGAAGCGCTCGATCAAGAAGGATGCGAAGGTGTTCGCGCTCGAGCTCGCGATCCGCGTCACCGACCTGACGACGCTCGAAGGAGCGGACACGCCCGGCAAGGTGGCAGCGCTCTCGTCGAAGGCGATCCGCCCCGACCCGAGCGATCCGTCCATCCCCTCGTGCGCGGCGATCTGCGTCTACCCGAACCTCGTGCCGACCGCGCGCGAGCGCCTCCAGGGCACGGGCGTGAAGGTGGCCGCGGTGGCGACCGGCTTCCCGTCCGGGCAGTACCCGACGGCGATCAAGGTCGCGGACGTCCGCAGCGCGGTCGAGCTCGGCGCCGACGAGATCGACATGGTGATCGACCGCGGCGCGTTCCTCTCCGGCCGCTACGCGAAGGTGTACGACGAGGTCGTGCGCGTGAAGGAGGCGTGCGGCGACGCGCACCTCAAGGTAATCCTCGAGACCGGCGAGCTCGGCACATACGACAACGTGCGCCGCGCGACGCTGCTCGCGATCGCCGGCGGCGCCGACTTCGTGAAGACGTCCACGGGCAAGATCAGCCCGGCCGCGACGCTGCCGGTGTCGCTCTGCATGCTCGAGACCGTACGCGACGTGCACGAGGAGACCGGACGCCGCGTCGGCTTCAAGGCCGCCGGCGGCATCCGCCAGGCGAAGCAGGCGATCCAGCACCTCGTGCTCGTGCACGAGACACTCGGCCCCGACTGGCTCACGCCAGACCTCTACCGCCTCGGCGCGTCGTCTCTGCTCAACGACATCCTCATGCAGCTCCGCAAGGAGAGGACCGGCAGGTACCAGGGCCCCGACTACTTCACGCTCGACTGATGAGCGAGCTCGACCGCAAGCGCGACCGCACGCCGGCTCCGCAGGACTGGACGTACGCGCCCGCGCCGGAGTCGCGCGACGTCGTCAGCATCGCCGAGCAGTACGGCCACTTCGTCGGCGGCGAGTGGCTCGAGCCGGC
Organism: Gaiellaceae bacterium; assembly: GCA_036511815.1. GTDB lineage: Bacteria > Actinomycetota > Thermoleophilia > Gaiellales > Gaiellaceae > Palsa-739. The sequence goes on along the minus strand of DATCBP010000023.1, from coordinate 71,655 downwards.
GGAGACGTACGAGACGATCTCGCCGTCGAGCGAGGAGCCGCTCGCGCGCGTGGGACAGGGGATGCAGCAGGACGTCGATCGCGCGGTCGGCGCTGCGCGCGGCGCGTTCGCGGACGGCTGGTCGTCGCTGCCCGGCTCCGAGCGCGCGAAGTACCTGTTCCGGATCGCGCGCCTCCTCCAGGAGCGCGCACGCGAGTTCGCCGTGCTCGAGTCGCTGAACGGCGGCAAGCCGATCAAGGAGTCGCGCGACGTCGACCTCCCGCTCGCTGCCGCGCACTTCTTCTACTACGCCGGCTGGGCGGACAAGCTCGAGTACGCGTTCCCGAACCGGCGTCCGCGCGCGGTCGGCGTCGCCGGCCAGATCATCCCGTGGAACTTCCCGCTGCTGATGCTCTCGTGGAAGATCGCGCCCGCGCTCGCCTGCGGCAACACCGTCGTGCTCAAGCCCGCGGAGACGACGCCGCTGACGGCGCTGCTCTTCTGCGACGTGCTGCGCCAGGCGGAGCTGCCGCCCGGCGTCGTCAACATCGTCACCGGCGACGGGCGCACCGGCGCCGCGATCGTCGAGCATCCGGACGTGGACAAGATCGCGTTCACCGGCTCGACCGAGGTCGGCAAGGCGATCCAGCGGCAGCTCGCGGGCACAGGCAAGAAGCTGACGCTCGAGCTCGGCGGCAAGGCGGCGAACATCGTCTTCGACGACTGCGCGCTCGACCAGGCGGTCGAGGGGATCGTCAACGGCATCTACTTCAACCAGGGGCACGTGTGCTGCGCCGGCTCGCGGCTGTTCGTGCAGGAGTCGATCGCGGAGCCGCTGATCGAGAAGCTGAAGCGGCGCCTGACGACGCTGCGCGTCGGCGACCCGCTCGACAAGAACACCGACGTCGGCGCGATCAACTCCGCGATGCAGCTCGACAAGATCAAAGAGCTCGTCGCCGCGGGCGTGGAAGAGGGCGCGGAGATCTACCAGCCGCCGTGCACACTGCCCGAGAAGGGCTACTGGTTCGCGCCGACCGTGTTCACGAACGTCGCGCAGAGCTACCGGATCGCGCAGGAGGAGATCTTCGGCCCGGTGCTCTCGGTGCTGACCTTCCGCACGCCCGAGGAGGCGGTCGAGAAGGCGAACAACACGCCGTACGGCCTCAGCGCCGGCGTATGGACGGAGAAGGGCTCGCGCATCCTCTGGATGGCGCAGCGCCTGCGGGCCGGCGTCGTCTGGGCGAACACGTTCAACCGCTTCGACCCGTCGTCGCCGTTCGGCGGCTACAAGGAGTCCGGCTTCGGGCGCGAGGGCGGGCGGCACGGTCTCGAGCCGTACCTGAGGTTCGACGAATGAGCCGTCTCCCCGTGAAGAAGACGTACAAGCTCTTCATCGGCGGGGCGTTCCCCCGCAGCGAGTCGGGGCGCACGTACGAGGCGGAGGGACAGAACGTCGCCCGTGGCTCGCGCAAGGACGCACGGGACGCCGTCCGCGTGGCGCGCGCGGCGCAGCCCGGCTGGGCGGCCGCCACCGCGTACAACCGCGGCCAGGTGCTCTACCGGCTCGCCGAGATGGTCGAGGCGCGCGTGCCGGAGTTCGCCGAGCTCTGCAGCGGCCGCGACGAGGTCGAGCAGGCGATCGACCGGATCGTCTGGTACGCCGGCTGGGCCGACAAGCTGCCGCAGGTGCTCGGCGGCGCGAACCCGGTCGCCGGCCCGTACTTCAACTTCACGATCCCCGAGCCGACCGGCGTCGTCGCCGTGCTCGCGCCCGACGAGCCGCCGCTGCTCGGGCTCGTCACCCGTCTCCTGCCGCCGCTCGTCGGCGGCAACGCCGTCGTCGCCGTCGCGTCGGAGACGCGGCCGCTCGCCGCGGTCGAGCTCGCGGAGGCGATCGCCACGAGCGACCTCCCCGGCGGCGTCGTCAACCTGCTCACCGGCTTCCGCAAGGAGCTGGCCCCGATCCTCGCCTCGCACATGGACGTGAACGCGCTCGACGTCTGCGGCTCCGACGGCGACGCACCGGAGCTCGAGCGGCTCGCCGCCGAGAACGTGAAGCGGGTCGTCCACGGCCGCGCCGACGTCCAGAGTCCCTGGGAGATCGCGAGCTTCCTCGAGCTCAAGACCGTCTGGCACCCGATGGGTCAATAACCCGAAACAGCGCTAGGCTTCCACGTGATGAGGGCCACGGTCGTCGCAGCTCTGGCCGCCCTGGTGCTCGCCGTGCCGGCGTTCGGCGCGCCCGCCGGCCCGGCGTCCCACTGCCCGGCGGCGTGGACGGCCGGCTGGCAGCGTCTCGCGAACAAGATCCAGGCGCCCGTCTACTGTCCGACGTGGATGCCGAACCCGCTCGACGGGAAGATCGGCGGCCAGTACCAGGACATCTACTCGATCTCGAAGGACCGCAGCTACCTCGTCAGCTTCCTCGAGCACGGCGATCTCGGCAGCGGCGACGTGCACGTCAACTTTCGCGGCTACCCGGGCCGGACGATGATCCCCACCTGCGCGACGATCATCCCCAACGGCAAGAAGACGATCCACGGCACGACGCCGTGCTTCGCGGATGCCGCCGGCAAGGAGAAGGGCGCCAACATCACGGCGACCGTGTACCGCGTCAATCAGGACGCCGACCAGTGGCACATCCTGCTCGCGTGGAAGTACCACGGCTCGCTCTACACGGTGAGCCAGCACGTGATCGTGCCGTACGACTCGGCCACGCGGGTGCTGCAGAACCTCCACCACGTGCTGAACAGCCTCGTGCTCGTGCGCCCGCAGCAGCAGGGCTGATGCCGCTCTCCCGGCGACGTTTCCTCGGCGGCGCTGCGGCCGCCGCCCTTGGAGGCGCGGGCGTGTACGAGCTGGTCGACCAGCTGTCGCCGGCACCGAAGCGTCCCGCGGTCGAGCCGGGCGGCATGCCGGCGGAGCAGCACGTGATCGACCTCGGCACCGTGCAGAGCGAGGGCGTCGAGGTCGTCGTGCCTCCGCTGCACAGCGAGGTCCTCACCGCGACGCTCACCGTGTCGACGCTGCGCGAGGCGCAGCAGCAACTCGAGGACGCGCTGCGCGAGCTCGATGCGACGTACGCGCTGAACCCGGCGGGACTCGTCGCCACCGTCGCGTGGGGCCTTCCGTACTTCGAGCGCTACGTGCCGGCGCAGGCGAAGCTCCATCTGCCGTACGACCGCCGCGCGAAGAAGGCGGCGCTCCTACCGACGCGCACGTTCCCGAGCGACCCCGACGGCACGCTCCTCGAGCGCAACGACGTCGCGGTGCTGTTGCGCAGCGACCGGATCGAGCACATCGACGCCGCGCGCAAGGCGCTGTTCACCGACCTGTCGATCTTCCGCCTCACGAGCATCCGGCGCGGCTTCGCCGGCGGCGGCTTCCACGGCGGACAGAGCCTGCCGAAGAAACTCGCGGTCGCGGCCGGCGTCCCGGGCGCCGATCTGATCCCGGACACGTCGGAGCTGTTCCTCGGCTTCACATCGACGCAGAAGGCCGGCCTCGGGCCGCGGCTGATCGCGAATCACGAGACGCTCGGGTACGTCGACCTCGGCTCGGGCTATTTCCGCAACGGCACGCACATGCATCTCTCGCATCTCACCGAAGACCTCGAGGCGTGGTATCTCAACTTCGACTTCGACGAGCGCGTGCTGACGGCGTTCCGGCCCGGCATGACGAATGTGCGCCAGAACACGCAGACGGTCGCGCAGGGGCCGAAGGACGTCTCGTCGGTGACGATGCTCGAGCGCCAGTTCAAGGAGACCGGCCGCTTCGGGCACAGCGCGTCGATCCAGGCGAGCTCGCGCCTCCAGCAAGACACCGTCGGCGACGACGGGACGATGTATCCGAAGGGGACCGCGATCCCGCACCGCGCCGACTTCAACACGCTCGACAACCCGTTCGCGTGGACGGCGGATCCGAAGCTCGACAAGCTGAGCACGCAGCCGATCGCCGGCGTGCACTTCGTCGTCTTCAACCCGTCGAGCGACGACTTCGAGCGGAACCGGCTCGGAATGGACGGCGTCCTCCCGGACGGGACGAAGCTGTCGTTGCCGCCGCGCACGCGGGCGCAGGGCTTCAACTCGATCCTGACGACGACGCATCGCCAGAACTTCCTCGTGCCACCGCGGCGGCACCGCTCGTTCCCGCTCGCCGAGCTGTGACGATCGCCGCGATGAAGCGGTACTGAGAGGCTCTCACACAATGAGCGATTGTGTCGAACGTCATGATGTTCGAGCCTCTACGCGAGCCGTTCGAGCACGAGCGCGACGCCGTCGTCATCGTTCGACGCGGTGACCTCGTCGGCGATGTCGATCACGGCGGGGTGTGCGTTTGCGACGGCGACGGCGACGCCCGCCCAGGCCAGCATCGGCACGTCGTTGAGGTGATCTCCGAACGCGACCACGTCGGCGGCGGCGATGCCCAGCTCGTCGCAGAGCTCCGCGAGCGCGGAGGCCTTGTTGACGCCCGCAGGGGAGATCTCGACCACCCACGGCCCGGACAGGGAAACCGAGACCGTTTGACCTGCGACTTCTCTCGCGACCGCCGCGATCGTCTCGACCTCGTGGCCGACGTGGCGGAGGATCAACTTCGCCGCCGGCTCGGCGAGCAGCTCGACCGCATCGCCGACGCGCGTGTCGTCCGGCGGCGTCCAGTCCCAGGCGGCGAAGCCGAACTCGTGCGCGAGGCGTTCGTGCTCGACGGCGAAGAGGATTCCGGGCAGCCGCTCGCGCAACGCGTGCACGAGCTGGAGCGCAACCTCGGTCTCGATCGTGCGCATCCGTAAGATGCGACGTGTCGCGAGGTCGAGGAGGGTCGCCCCGTTGCTGCAGATCGCCTCGCCGTGGACCCCGAGCTCGATCGCGATGCCTCCGACGGTCAGCGGCCCGCGCGCCGTCACGATCACGACCTCGAGGCCGGCCGCGACGGCGCCGCGAGTCGCGTTGCACGTGCGCGTCGAGACGCTTCCGTCGCCGCGGAGGAGGGTGCCGTCGAGATCGATCGCCGCGAGCCGGATCAACGGCTAGCTGAAGAACGCCTGCGCGACCGCGTACCACTCGGGCGGCACCGTCTTCAGCTCGGCGGTCGCTTCCTGAAGCGAGACGGGGACGACGTCGTCGCCGCGGAGCGCGGCCATCGTCCCGAACTCGCCCGCGTGGGCGAGGCGCGCCGCCTCGAGCCCGAAGCGCGTTGCGAGCACGCGGTCGCGCGGCGTGGGGGAGCCGCCGCGCTGCACGTGGCCGAGCACGGTGACGCGCGTCTCGAAGCCGGTGCGCTCCTCGATCTCGGCGCCGAGCGACTGGCCGACGCCGCCGAGCACGACGTGCCCGAACTGATCGGTGTGCCGCGCCTCGCCCGCGACGAGCACGCTCTCGCCGCTCTCGTATGCGAGCTCGTAGCCCTCGCTGACGACGACGATCGAGAAGCTCTTCCCGCGCGCGTGCCGGCGGCGCAGCTCCGCGCACGCAGCCTCGACCGTCGTCGGCTGCTCGGGAATGAGGATCACGTCGGCGCCGCCGGCGATGCCGCTCATCACGGCGATCCAGCCGGCGTGGCGTCCCATCACCTCGACGACCATCACGCGGTTGTGCGACTCGGCGGTCGTGTGCAGCCGGTCGATCGCGTCGGTGGCGATCGTCACCGCCGTGTCGAAGCCGAACGTGTAGTCGGTGCCGGAAAGGTCGTTGTCGATCGTCTTGGGGACGCCGACGACGGGGAAGTCGTGCTCGGCGAACAGCTTCGCGGCGACCCCGAGCGTGTCCTCGCCGCCGATCGCGACGAGCGCGTCGAGCTCGCGGTCGGCGAAGTTCTGGAGCACGCCGGCGACGCCGCCGTCGAGCTTGTACGGGTTCGTCCGGCTCGTGCCGATGATCGTCCCGCCGCGCGGCAGGATGCCGGAGACCTCCTGGACGCCGAGATCGCGGAAGCGGCCCTCGACGAGGCCGCGCCAGCCCTCGAGCACCGCGACGCAGTCCCAGCCGGCCGTGTCGGAGCTGCGCACGACCGCCCGGATGACCGCGTTCAGGCCGGGGCAGTCGCCGCCGCCGGTGAGGATGCCGATCGTCTTCGCCACGGCCCTAAGTCATAGCGGGTCTACGGTGGGTCTACCATCTGTTGTTCGGGCCGAAGTGGCGGAACTGGTAGACGCGCCGGACTCAAAATCCGGTTCCCTCCGGGGAGTGTGGGTTCGATTCCCACCTTCGGCACCTTGGCTGATCCGGCACTCCGGTCTCGGATCGTGCCGTAGAAACTACGGAGTGCGGATCCGCCCGGAGACCGATGTCGGCCACCGCGTCGAGCTCCATCATTGGTGGCGGTCAACCACTTGGACTTGGGGGTGGCACGGATGAAGACTCCGAAACACATACGGGAGACTCGGACCGAGACACTGTGCGAGCGAGTTGATGAGGCGATCCAGTCTCACAAGCGTGTGCTCAAGCCGTGGATGGGGCCGCAGGCTGCAGTCGGGGAACTCGTCAGACGGGACGAGGGACTCGAAGAAGCCCTCAATGAGATAGCGCGCGAAGTGCAAGGCCTCGCCGCCGCGCAGAAGGGCGGAGCGGCGCCCCTCGCGGAGCGTGTCGAGGAGATCCGGTCGCACAAGGACCTGCTTCAGATCTCCACGTCCTCGCGGACGGCGCTCGGAGAGCTCGTGAAGCGGAATCTCGATCTCGAGACGGCCGTGCGCGTCGTCGCCCTCGAAACGCAGCAGCTCGCCGCTTCGCACGAGGCGTAGCAGCGTAGTAGCCGCTAGACGGATTCCGAGATCTCGCCGGAGCGGATCTGGCTTGCGATTACGACGAGCCTGTCCGCGATCTTCTTTGCAGAACTGCGGTCGGCGACCGCTTCGCGCCGAATACCGTTGCGACGGGGATGCCGAAGAGGTCGCGCGCGCGGCTCTCGAAGTTCTGATCGAGCCAGGCGCGGCTCGAGCGAACGGGTCCGACGAACAGGATCTCGTCTGCGTCGAAGCCGGCGAGCGCGTCACCGGCCGCCTGCAACGGATCGTCGGTGCCGACAACCCCGACCGCGCGAACGCCGATGTCCGTGAGAGAGCTGAGCGTCGCCTCCAGCCGCCGTCCTGCATCGTGGCGATCACCCTCTTCGTCGTCCGCGAGGAAGTGGAGTGGAGTGGCGATCACCGGCGTGACGACGTGGACTTCGGCGGGGCGGCCGATCGCCCGCAGTCCGACCGCCGAGCAGAGCTCGTCAGGCTCGGCGTCCACGTCCGCGACGACGAGTAGCCGGTAGACGGCGCCCGCGCGCGGATGGAGCCGCACCGCGTTCGCCCCGACACGCGGGAGGAACGCCACGACGGCGGCGCCTGCCAGCAGCGCCAGGAATGCCGCCACCGCCAGCCCGATCCAGCCAAGGGCCGGTGGATGGAGGACGAAGGCCGCGAGCGCGAGCAACCCCGCGAGGTAGATGCCGATGGGCACGAAGACGACGCGGGCGAGCGACTGCTTGCTCATGATTCTCACACCCCTTTGGTCGCGGAAACGAGACCCTCATGCTTGCTCGCGGCGGCGCGCCGTCCATCCGCGGATCCAGTGGTTTGCGCTGCGGAAATACCGCAGCTCTCGCTGCCGGCCTCGACGGACAAATGGATGGGGGCCGTCCGCAGTGCGGCCCCCATCGTCGATCCCGCCGTTCCACTGCGGGACGGATCCTCGTGCCGAGACCTACGACGTCGCGGCGGTGCAGACGTGCGTCGGGTCGGTCGTCTCGGTGATGACGCCGGCCGGGTTGAGCTTCCACGCGAACCAGTTGCCGGTCTGCGAGTAGACGCAGTAGTGCGTCGCGTCGAGAGGGGCGGTTGCGGTGACGCCGGTTGCCTCGGCGGCGCCGCTGTTGTTCACGAAGTCGGTGGCGGGGATCGCCTGGTCGTACGTCGACTTCAGGAGGGCGACGGTCATGCCGGAGTAGCCGTTGTCGGTCGTGCTCGTGGCCGCGTCCGGGTCGTTGGTGCCGGAGGGGACGTTGTCGGCGTTGTACGACTCGACGCTCGGGATGAGCGAGCGGACGTTGGCCGCCGCGGCGGTCTTGTTGGCGCGATCCTTGAAGCTGAGGTACGAGGGGACTGCGATCGCGAGCAGGATCCCGAGGATGATGATGACGACCAGGAGCTCGATCAGGGTGAAGCCCTGCTCCGCGTCGAGGCGTCTCTTGGCGTTGTGGACCATGGAGTTGCGGCTCCTTCCACGCTGGATGTCTTGCGGCTTTTGCCTCTATCGGCCGCTCCTTCACCCGTCGAGTAGCCCCGTCCGAGGGATTCGCCGTCCCTCGATCTGGGTGAGTTCCCGCGCTACGCGGCGACGAGATATGCGCAGGGGAGCGCGTGCCCGGGAAGCGGGGCCGGCGCGACCCGCGTCACGACCTGGGTCGCCTCGGCGCCGGCAACCTCGATCCGGGCACCGGGGAGGGGCGGCGGACCGTCGTGCTCGCTGAGCGCATAGCCGGTGGGGCCGTGGAAGAAGAGCAGGTGCCGCTCGCTCGACGCCCACGGCTGCTCGCGGACGAGCGCCTCGAGCTGCCGGAGCCGCTCGTCGCGCTCCGTCACGGCGGCCTCCAGCTCGCCCTTGCGCGCGAGCTCGACGACGAGGGCGTCTTCGAGCTCGACGATCCGGCCCGTGAAGGTCTCTGCGTCGACGGACAGCGCCGGCGCGGGGCGCTCCGCCGGCACGGCCGCGAGCTCGGCCCGCGCGGCCGCGAGCTCCGCCTGCAGTGGCTCGAGGCTCGCCTCACGCTCGGCCAGCGTCGCCGCCAGCGCGTCGCGCTCGGCGACGAGCGCTCCGACGCGTGCGACCGCCGCATCGAGCCTGCGCTCGAGCTCGGCGTCGACCGGTGCGGGGGCCGCTGCCGCGGGCGGCAGGTCGATCGGGACGGGTACGGGCAGCGGTGCAGGCGCCGGCACCTCTCTCGGCGGCGCGGGAACGATCTCGAGCGGTGCCGCCGGCGCGGGTGGCGGCTCCGTCAGGCTCCCTGCGGGCATCGTCGAGCCGAATCCGGTCGCGAAGCCGTACTCCGTCTTCAACAGGCTGCCGTGCTGCGTCGCGAGCGCCTGCGCGATCGTTGCGGCGGGAACGAAGCCGAGCGCGATCAGGATCTCGCCCAGCGCGAGCCCGGACGTTTGCTGCTCGGCGAGCGCGAGTGCGAGCTGGGCCTCGGTGAGCAGGCCTCGCTCCACGAGGAGCGTGCCGAGCTGCGCCCGGTGCTGATGGGAGTCGCCGTCGTCGAGCACCGCAGACATCGTCAGCGCTCCCAGAAGTCGTTCGAGATCGTCGCCAGGGTCGGGGCCGCCGCCCTGGAACGCCGCAGATTCGCCAAGCCGAGCCCTTCGCCGCAGGTAGTCACACCATCGGCGGAATCGGCGCCGGCCCCGACCACCCCATCGGGGGAACGGTCGATTCCCAGCTACGGCTTGGACGGCGCCTCCGCAAAAACCGTGCTCGGCCGTCTTGAAACCGGGGGAGAAGCACGAAATACTGGCCCTTCGTTGGGCAGGAATGTTCTTTCGCGGCAACCCAGCTCAGGTCGGAAACATGAGGAGGGATTCGTGAGTAGAAAGTTCACGTTGTTGGCGCTCGTCGGCGCGGCCATTGCGGTCGCGGTGGTCGCCGCCGGCTACACGGGAAGCGCGCGGAGCGCGACAAAGGGCGTCCAGGCGCTCCCGTCGTCGTCGTGCGGCCCGGTGGTCTACAAGGGTTCCGGGAGCCCGGACTTCATCGTCGCCTCGGATCTGCCGCTGCAGGGCGCGATCCGCGCTCAGACCGTGCAGATCTCGCGGGCGATCATCTGGGCGCTCCAGGACAAGGGCTGGAAGGCCGGCGCGTACAAGATCGGCTATCAGTCCTGTGACGATTCGACCGCGCAGGCCGGCGCGTGGGACTCGGGTAAGTGCGCCACCAATGCGCGCCTCTACGCCGGGGACAAGTCCGTGATCGGGGTCGTCGGAACGTTCAACTCCGGTTGCGCCGAGATCGAGGTCCCGATCCTCGGCCGGGCGAACCCCGGTCCGCTCGGGATGGTCAGCCCGGCGAACACGTACCCCGGTCTCACCAAGAAGTGGGCTCCGGGTGAGCCGAACAAGTACTACCCGACCGGCGTGCGGAACTACGCCCGCGTCGTCGCTACCGACGACTTCCAGGGTCCGGCAGACGCCCTCTGGACGCAGTCGCTCGGGATCAAGAAGGTGTACGTCCTGAACGACCGGCAGGTCTACGGCGCCGGCGTCGCGGGAACGTACGTGACCGCGGCGAAGAAGCTCGGCATCACGGTCGTCAAGAACGTCGGCTGGGACGCGAAGGCGTCGAGCTACGAGGCGCTCGCCGAGGCGATCAAGAAGTCCGGTGCGCAGGCTGTGTTCCTCGGCGGCATCGTGTGCAACAACGGCGCGAAGCTGATGCAGGACATCAAGGCGGTCAATCCGAAGATCCAGCTGCAGATGCCGGACGGCTTCAGCGATCCGAACGCGAACGGTGCGATCGGACAGAGCGCATACATCAGCGTCGCCGGTGAGCCCCCGAAAGGGCTGACGGGCGCCGGAGCGAACTTCGTCAAGAGCTTCGGCAAGTCGGTCGGCGCGACCCCGAACCCGTATTCGGCCTACGGCGCACAGGCGATGGAGGTCATGCTTCAGGCGATCTCCGTCGGCGGCGGCCAGCGGTCGACCACGACGAAGGCCATCTTCGGCCTGAACGTGCGGAACGGGATCCTCGGCAACTTCACGATCGGCGCCTCGGGTGACACGAACCTGACGCCGGTGACGATCTACAAGCAGAAGGGCAAGGCGCTCATTCCGGTCAAGACGCTCGTGCCTGCGGCGAGCCTGGTCGGGTAAGGGCGGCGAACAGGTAGCAGCGACGACTCCGGGGGAGGCAATGCCTCCCCCGGAGTTCATCAACACTCACATTCGGAGCGAGTGGCCACCCACGCCCACATCGAAACGTCCGTGCGGCTGAGGCGCTCCGCCGGGGCGTACGTGACGCCCGTGCTCGCGACGGCGCTGCTCGCCGTGCTCATCGTCTGGCTCGGGATCAATTTCGTGAAGGGGCCGGCGTACTTCTTCACGATCTCGTTCATCGGCCTCACGAACGGTGCCGTCTACGCGCTCGTCGCGCTCGGCTACACGCTCGTCTACGGGATCCTCGGGCTGATCAACTTCGCGCACGGCGACGTCTTCATGCTCGGCGGCATGTTCTCCGCGACGATGATCCTCTCCGCCTTCCACCTTTCGACGCACGCGTCGACGGGCGAGCTCGTCGCGGCCATTCTCGTCTCGCTGTTCGTCGCGATGGCGGCGTGCGGCCTGATCAACGCGACGATCGAGCGAGTCGCCTACCGGCCGCTCAGAGGCGCGTCGCGACTCGCTCCGCTGATTACCGCGATCGGCATGTCGTTCATCCTCGAGGACGTCGCGATCGCGTGGAAGGGGCCCGGCTACACCGCCGTGCCCGCCGTTCTTCCGCACGGACAGGTGTTCTCGATCGACGGCGTCGTCTACACGTGGGAGAAGCTGATCGTCGTGATCATCACCGTCCCCGTGCTCGCCGCGCTGATCTGGCTCGTCCAGCGCACCCGCCAGGGGAAGGCGATGCGCGCGACCGCGCAGGACCGCGACGCCGCCGCGATGATGGGGATCGACGTCAACCGGACGATCTCGTTCACGTTCCTGATCGCCGGCGCGCTCGCGGGGGCCGGCGGGCTCGTCTACGCCCTCTACTTCGGTCAGATCCGCTACGACACGGGCTTCCAGCTTGGGCTGATCGCGTTCACGGCTGCCGTGCTCGGCGGGATCGGCAACCTGCCCGGCGCCGTGCTCGGCGCGCTCTGCATCGGGTTCATCCAGGCGTACAACGAGGGCCTGACGTGGCACGCGCCCGGAACGAACTGGACGGAGTCGATCGTCTTCTCGATCCTCATCCTGATCCTCGTCTTCCGTCCCGAGGGGCTGCTCGGCGAACGCACGCCCGAGGGGGCCTGACGTGCGCCGGCGGATCGCCGAACGGGTGTCCGCTGCCTGGTGGGCCGCCCTCACGCGGGCGGGCCTGAGCCCCGCGCGCTGGCAGGCGCTGCCACGGCTCAGGCGGCGCGCGGTGAAGTCGGTGCTCTGGGTCGCGGTCGGGCTCGTGCTCGTCGCGGCGTTCGGCACCTGGAAGGCGTCGGCGCTCGCGGTCGCGGCGGTCGTCATCCTGCTCGTCGTGCCGCCGTACCAGAAGCTCATGGTCGGTCGCTTCCCGCTCGGCAAGTGGATCGTGCCGGCGGCGGCGATCGCGATCGTGATCTCCTACCCGTACTACCTGAACTCGATGCCGCAGGTCCCGATCTTCGGGCCGTTTCCGATGCTGAGCACGATGGTCGCGATGATGATCTTCTCGATGATGGCCCTGGGCCTGAACTTCGTCGTCGGCTACGCGGGACTGCTCGATCTCGGCTACGTCGCCTTCTATGCGATGGGCGCCTACATGGCGGGCTGGTTCGCCTCCGACCAGTTCTCGAAGCAACATCTCGACCTCGGCGCCGTCGGGCAGACGGCGGGAGCGATCGGCTTCCACTTCTCGCTCTGGCTCGTGCTCCCGATGGCCGGCATCGCGACCGCGATCGTCGGCGTGATCATCGGCTTGCCGACGCTGCGCCTGCGCGGCGACTATCTCGCGATCGTGACGCTCGGCTTCGGCGAGATCATGCCGCAGGTCGCGAACAACGGGAACAGCCTCTTCGGCTTCAACCTCACGAACGGGCCGGAGGGGATCACCCCGATCGACAGTCCCGGCTTCGGCGGGTGGCTCCACCAGCATCTGCATCTCCCGGCGAACTACGTCACGGTCGGGAACTACGACGCCGTCTTCCTCTGGACGACGCTCGCGCTCGTCATCCTCACCGTGTTCTGCAGCGTCCGGCTGCGCGACTCGCGCCTCGGCCGCGCGTGGATCGCGATCCGCGAGGACGAGGTCGCGGCCGCAGCGATGGGCATCCCGTTGATGCGGACGAAGACGTGGGCGTACGCGACCGGCGCGTTCTTCGGAGGCGTCGCCGGCGCGCTCTATGCGAGTTACAAGAGCGGCGCGTTCCCGAACGACTTCTTCTTCCAGATCTCGGTCTTCATCCTCTGCATGGTCATCCTCGGCGGCATGGGGAACATCTGGGGCGTCATCTTCGGCGCCTGCTTCCTCTCGTATCTCGACCGCGAGGGACTCTCGAACGTCGGCGCGTGGATGAACGGCCACCTGGGCACGCACGTGAACGTGCCGCTGTACGAGTTTGGGATCTACGGCGCGATCATCGTGATCGTGATGCTCTTCCGGCCCGAGGGGCTGATCCCGAGCTCGCGACGCGCGGCGGAGCTCCACGAGGGCGTCCACGACGATCCGCTCTACGACGCCGAGACCGTGTGATGGCAGAGGCGCTTCTCACCACCGAAGGGCTGCGCAAGGAGTTCGGCGGCCTCGTGGCGGTCGACAGCGTCGACTTCTCGGTTCCGGAAGGGTCGATCGTGAGCTTGATCGGGCCGAACGGCGCCGGCAAGACGACCTTCTTCAACATGCTCACCGGCGTGTACAAGCCGACGGCGGGACGGGTGATATTCGCGGGCGAGGACCTCACGGGTAAGCCGCCGCACGCGTTCACGCAGCGCGGCGTCGGGCGCACGTTCCAGAACATCCGACTCTTCCAGAACATGACGGCGCTCGAGAACGTGCTCGTCGGCATGCACGTCCGGCTCAAGGGCAACCTCGCGGAGGCGCTCCTCCACACGCCTCGCGTGCGCCGCGAGGAGCATGACGCGCGCGCACGCGCGCACGAGCTGCTCGAGTTCTCCGGGCTGCGCCGTCGCGACAAGGTGATCGGCCGGAACCTCTCGTACGGCGACCAGCGGCGGCTCGAGGTCGCGCGGGCGCTCGCGACGGAGCCGAAGCTGCTGCTGCTCGACGAGCCGACGGCGGGCATGAACCCGCAGGAGACGCTCGAGTTCACCGACTTCGTCAGCAGGCTGCGCGCGGAGAGCAAGCTGACGGTGCTCCTGATCGAGCACGACATGCGCGTCGTGATGGGGATCTCCGACCGCGTGACGGTGCTGGACTACGGCGAGAAGATCGCCGAGGGGACGCCGCAGGAGATCCAGACGAACGACCGCGTGATCGAGGCATATCTCGGCACCGCGGCGGTGAGCTCGTGAGCGCCGGCGACACGACGCTGCTGAAGCTCGACGGCGTCGAGACGTACTACGGCTCGATCCAGGCGCTCAAGGGCATCTCGATCGAGGTGCGGGAGGGCGAGATCGTCACGCTGATCGGCGCGAACGGCGCCGGCAAGTCGACGACGCTGCGCTCGATCAACGGGCTCAACCACCCGCGCAGGGGCACGATCGTCTTCGGTGGGCGCGACATCACGAACGATCACGCACACGACATCGTCAAGCTTGGGATCGCGCAGTCGCCCGAGGGGCGCAAGCTCTTCCCACGGATGACCGTGACGGAGAATCTCGAGATGGGCGCCTTCCAGCGCCGGGACAAGAGCGGGATGCGCGAGGACATGGACCGCGTGTTCGAGCTCTTCCCGCGTCTCGCCGAGCGGCGCCATCAGAAGGCCGGGACGATGTCGGGCGGCGAGCAGCAGATGTGCGCGATCGGCCGCGCGCTGATGGCGCGCCCGAAGCTGCTCATGCTCGACGAGCCGTCGATGGGGCTCGCGCCGATCTTCGTCCAGCGGATCTTCGAGACGATCGTCGAGGTGAACAAGCAGGGCACGTCGATCCTGCTCGTCGAGCAGAACGCGCTGATGGCGCTCGAGGTGGCCGGCCGCGGCTACGTGCTCGAGACGGGCAGGGTCAAGCTCGCCGACGACGCGAAGGCGCTCGCGCAGAACGAAGACGTCAGAAAGACGTATCTGGGCGAGCTCTGACGCGGAGCGGGAAGTAGGGCGGGCTCAGCAGGAAGCCGATGCGCGGCGCGCCGCTGCTGCTCCGGCCGCGCGCCAGCTCGAGGGCGGCGCCGAGCCCGTGCGCGGGAACGAACCCGAGCTGCCGGACCGAGGCTGCGTCGGCCGCGCCCGCGACGATGACGGCGCCTAGGCGTCCGAGCGCCGGCTGGCACGCGTTCCAGTCGCGGAAGGGCAACAGGGGGTGCACCGTTCGGCCCGCGCGGTATTCCGCGAGCGCCCGCGCGTCCGCCGCCGTCGCGCGCTCGGCGTCGGCGAGCAGCTGCGGGTCGCGGCCGCCGCGCACGGCGTGGAAGAACGTGCGGTACGGCTGCTGCGTGGGATGCGCGAAGTACCGCGTGAACCGGTTGACGAGGATCGCCGTTCCGCCGTCGGCCACCGGGAACGCGTCGCGCCAGAGGCGAAGCGCGTGCCCGAGGCCGAGGTACGCAGCGAGCAGCGGGTTGGGCCGCTCGCGCGGGAGGTACGGCGTCACGGCCGGCACGCCGATCACGATCGCGTCGAGCTGCGCGTCGAGGTCGGCGCAGCGAAGCTCGACCGCGCGCAGCAGCGCCTCGGCGTGCGCCACCGACGGCGGTCCGGCGAACGCAGCGGCGACGGTCAGCTCCGTCGGGATCGCCCGGAGGAGCCGCACGCGCGCCACCTCGGGCAACGCCGAGAAGAGATGCCGGAACGGCGAGCGCGCGATGCGCTCCAGCGACTCCGTCTCGTAGGGATAGCCGCGCCATGCGCCCGCGACCTGCGGCTGGTTGAGCACGAGCGAGACGCCGAACAGCGGTACGCGCCGTGCGAGCGCACGCTCGAGGGCGACGGCGAGCTGCCAGCCCTGCGACGCGCCGGTCTCGAGGAGCGAGAAGGCGCCGGCCGCGCGCAACGCGTCCGCGCCGGAAGCGCCGAGCAGCGCTGCGGGGCCGCCGTGAAGCACCGACTCGGCCGCGGTCACCGTCACGACGAGGTCGGTCTCGACAAGTGCCCTGTTCACGCGCAGCGGCGGCCGCGACGCCTCGTCGAGGCGCACGAGTTCCGGATCCTCGACGTCGTGGACGACGACGTGGCCGTGGAACCGGCGCGCCAGCTCGGGCGTGACGAGCGCCTCGAGCTCGCGCTGCGACGTACGCCGCGTGAGCCCGCAGCCCACGAGGATCGTCTGGTAGCCGGTCGGGATGCCGAGCCGCTCGAGCTCGTCGACGACTGCGCCGATCGCGAGCTGTCTCGGGTCGGCCGGGGAGCCCGGGATCGGCAGCGCGGGCGGCTCGACGACGATCGTTGCGCGGGCGCGCCGTCCGGCGACCGCCGAGAGGGGCTCGCCCTCGAGGGGGAAGCGCAGCGCGTCCCGGACGGCTGCGCCGACGTCGGCGACCGCCTGGCCCGGCCGCGGCGGCCGCAGCACGAGCGCGTCGTCCGGCGCCGTCGCGATCAGCAGCAGCGTGCCGGACAGGAGAGGGACGCGGGGCACCGGCTGATTCAAGCAGGCGGCCGAGTCGAGGCTGGGAACTCCGGACGGCAGCCGCCGCTCGCCGTATGATCGTGGTCTCGCGTTCGATCTCGGAGGCTTCGCACGATGAGCCGTAAGCGCAGTCTGTCGGTTGCCACCGCTGAGGCGGCGCTCGTGCTGGTGGTGCTGGGGTTGATGTTCGCCGCCGGGATCGCGGGCTGGGCGTACGGCCACACGAGCCGGCACAGCGCCGGCAATGCGTCGGCCGCCGCGGAGAGCACGGCGCCGTCGGTCACGCCGGCGATCGCGGCCGGCGCCCACACCTTCGTCCAGTTCGCGTGCTCCCAGTGCCACGGCCCGCAGGGGCAGGGCGGCGTCTCGCCGGACGTGCCCTCGCTCACGAGCGTCGGCACGTCGCTGACCGTCGCGCAGCTCTCGCACATCATCGACCATGGGCTCGGCGAGTCGGCCAACCCGACGAAGCCGTACATGCCGGTCTGGGGCGAGGTGATCTCGACGACGCAGGTCTCCAATCTCGTCTCGTACATCCGCGCCGGCTTGCCCGCCGTGTCGGAGAGCTCCCCGGTGCCCGTGCCGCAGGGTCAGGGCCCGGCCGTCGCCGGCGCAGCGCTCTACGTCCGCTACGGGTGCATCAACTGCCACGGCCCCAACGGCCTCGGCGGTGTGGCGAATCCGCTCTCCGCGGACAAGTCGATTCCGCCGCTCTCGGGCGGTGGCTTCCGCCACGATTTTCCGACGGACAAGGCGATCGCCGACGTGATCCGCAGCGGCAGCGTGATCGGAAAGGCCCCGATCGTGAGCATGCCGCACTGGGGCGGGATCATCCCGCAGGCCGACGTGACCGCCCTGATCGCGTATCTCAAGACGCTGAAGTAGGGAACGTAAACTCGGGGCAGGATGTCCCCGAAGACGCTGACCGGCCTCGAGCTCGAGCTCGACGACGCCCCCGCGCGCGACAGCGAGCTGTTCCTCGTCGACGGCAACAACCTCGCGTACCGCGCCTTCTTCGCGCTGCCCGAGGAGCTGGCGACGACCGAGGGCTTTCCCACGAACGCGCTGCTCGGCTTCACGAACATGCTCTTCAAGCTGCTGGCCGACTACAAGCCCAAGGGCGTCGCGGTCGCATGGGATACGCGGCCGGTGCACCGGCACGAGATCGCCGCCGAGGGGGACGTCGTCTACAAGGAAGGCCGCCGCCCGATGGCCGACCTGCTCGCGGAGCAGTTCCCGTACTTCCGCCCGATCGTCGAGGCGTTCGGCTATCGCAACCTCGAGTTCGAAGGCTGGGAGGCCGACGACGTGATCGCCACGCTCGCGACGCGCGCCGACGAGGCAGGGATCAAGACGGCGGTGGTCTCGACCGACCGCGACGCGTTCCAGCTCGTCAGCGACCGCGTCGCGCTGATGATGACGCCGCGCGGCGTGAGCGACGTTCAGGTCTACACGCCCGAACGCGTCGAGGCGCGCTACGGCATCCGCCCCGACCAGATCCCGGACTTCATCGGGCTGAAGGGCGACACCTCGGACAACATCCCCGGCATCCCGGGAATCGGCGACAAGACCGCCGGACAGTTGATCGCGCAGTACGGCTCCGTCGAGGAGGTGATCGCCCACGCCGATGAGCTCTCGCCCGCACGCCGCAAGAACGTGATCGAGTTCGCCGACCAGGCGCGGCTGTCGAAGGAGCTCGCGACGATGCGGCGCGACCTCGACATCGACTGCGACCCGTCGCAGCTCGTGCTCGCGCCGCCCGACCGCTCGGAGCTGCGCGAGATGTTCCGGCGCTTCGAGTTCCGCAACCTCCTCAACAGGATCGACGAGCTCGATGTCGCCGTACCCGCCGCGCAGCAGGCCGTCGTCGGCACGTCTGTCCGCTGGTCCGAGGGCGATCTGCCGGCGAGCGCGCGCGGACGGGTCGGGTTCGCGATCCGGGACGGCCGTTTCGCGCTCGCGCTCGAGGACGGCGTCGTCGTCGGCGCGTGGAGCCCGGAGCTCGAGGCGCGCATCCGCGACTGCGAGGTCGTCGCCCACGACTACAAGTCACTGCCGCGCCTCACGGCGCTTCCGGCGGACGACACGCTCATCGCCGCATACCTGATCGAGCCGGGGCGCCCCGCGTACGAGCTCGACGACCTCGCCGCCGAGTACGGCGTCGAGGCGATCCCGGAGCCGGCGGCCGAGGAGGAGACGGCCGCCCTCGTGCGCGCCGCCGAGATCCCGCGGCGGCTCGCCCCGCTGTTGCGCGCCCGCCTGCGCGAGCGCGGCAGCGAGGAGCTGTACGACCGGATCGAGCTGCCGCTCACCGCGGTGCTCGCCGCGATGGAGGACGCGGGCGTGAAGATCGACACGTACCGCATGGGCGAGATCACGGCGCGGCTCGCCGACCGCGTCGAGGAGCTCGAAGCGAGCGCGTATGAGCTCGCGGGCGAGGAGTTCATGCTCGGCTCGACGCAGCAGCTCGCGCGGATCCTCTTCGAGAAGCTCGAGCTGACGCCCGGCCGCAAGGGGAAGACCGGCTACTCGACGGACACCCGCGTCCTGCGCACGATCAGGGGTGACCACGCGATCGTCGCGGTGATCGAGGAGTGGCGCGAGCTGACGAAGCTGCTCAACACGTACCTCGGGCCGCTGCCGGCGCTGATCGGCGAGGACGGGCGCCTGCACACGACGTTCAACCAGGCCGTCGCCGCCACGGGCCGCCTCTCGACCTCGAACCCGAACCTCCAGGCGATCCCCATCCGCACCGAGCTCGGGCGCGAGATCCGCAGCGCATTCGTCGCCGAGCCCGGGCACCGGCTCGTGTCCGCCGACTACTCGCAGGTCGAGCTGCGCATCCTCGCGCACGTCTCGGGCGAGCCGAAGCTGCGCGAGGCGTTCGCGCGCGGCGAGGACATCCACGCGGCGACGGCGGCCGAGGTGCTCGGCAAGGACCAGGCGATGCTGACGAAGGACGAGCGCAACGTCGCGAAGATGGTCAACTTCGGGATCATCTACGGCATCTCCGCGTTCGGGCTGGCGGAGAACCTCGAGATTCCGCGCGACGAGGCGCAGACGTACATCGACACGTATCTCGCGCGCTTCCCGCTCGTGCAGGACTTCATCCAGCGAACGATCGAGCAGGCGGCGCGTGACGGCTACGTGACGACGCTGCTCGGACGCCGCCGGCCGGTGCCGGAGATCCGGGCGTCGAACCGGCAGACCCGCTCGCTCGGCGAGCGACTGGCGGTCAACTCGGTGATGCAGGGCACCGCGGCCGACGTGATCAAGGTGGCGATGGTGAACATCCACCGCCGGCTGCGCGACGAAGGGCGCAGCTCGCGGCTCGTGCTCCAGGTGCACGACGAACTGCTCGTCGAAGCGCCCGACGCGGAGCGCTCGTCGGCGGAGGCGCTGCTGCGCGACGAGATGTGCAACGCGTACCCGCTCGACCCGCCGCTCGCCGTCGACGTCGGCGCCGGCGACGACTGGAACGAGGCGAAGAGCTAGAGGTCTAGATCGGGTCGGGCAGGGAGTCGGGCACGAGGCCCAGGCCCTGCCGGAGCTCCTCGATCAGCCGCTGCGCCTCGTCAAGCAGGACGGCGAGCGGCTCGATCTCGGTGCGCGGCACCTCGACGGTCACACGCACGGGCGAGCGCGCGGTCGAGGAGAGCGCGACGGACTCGTCCCCGTCGCGGGCGAGCGCCGTCACGTCGAGGTACTCGTCGCGTCCGAGGCGGACCCCGGGGGCGAAACCCGTCTGCGCCGCCCGGAGGCGCTGCGCGAGCACGCCCGGATAGTGGCCGGGAACGCTGACGGTGGCCTCGCCGCCGCGCAGGCCGATCGACGCCGACCAGCGCGGATAGCCGGCCTCGCGCCGGTCGTGCCGCAGCACGGCGACGACGACCGAATCGGTGTCTCCGATCGGATACCGCTCCTCCATGGTGGTCAGCCTATCGGCGCCCGCGGGGGCTATCGATACCCGAGCTCGGTGAGCAGGTCGCCCGCCTCGGCCTCGACGTCGGCGAGCTGCTCGGCGGACAACTCGTGCCGCCACCGGCCGACCGAATTCGCGTGCGCGGACGCGAATGCGCGCCGCAGCGGCTCCGGATCGACGCCGAGCACGGCCGCGACGCGGTCCGCCGCCGGCCCCGTCTCCGTCACGAGTGCCTCGTAGCGGAGCTCGATCGTCCGCTCGGGCGCCGCGCGGGCCGCCGTGACGTAGCGCCGCCAGGCCCAGGCGGCCCGGCGAGCGTCGCTCACGCGCTCGAACTCCTCGCGCCGCTCCGGCTCGACCCAGAAGCGGGCATACGCACCGTACGGCTGGTGCGCGTCGTCGTGGCCGACCCGGTCCGCGCTCAACCAGCCGCGCTCGAGCAGGGAGCAGACGACGTCGCGCCCGTCCCGGAGCACGTGTACCGCCGATCCCGTCGGGTATGCCGACAGCAGGCCCGGCAGGAGGTAGCTCATCTCCGGCGTCTGCTCGACCCCGCGCAGCCGGCGCACGAAACCCAGCGACCGCACGCGCTGGAGGATCGGCCGCACCCGCTGCGCCTGCTCGTCCGCCGGCAGCGGCGCCAGCTCGGCGGCGATCGCCTTGAGCAGCGGCACCTCGCCGAGATCGACGAAGCCGGGCTGGGAGCCCAGCGCTCGGCCGACGAACGTCGTGCCGGAGCGGGGCGACCCGACGACGAACACGAGCCGCTCCTCGTTCCGGACCGGCGACGCCGGGCGGCCCCGGTTTCCGCGCAGCGCTACGCGCACGGCGGTCGTGCCGTATGTCGACGCCGCCCAGGCAGCCTGCCTGACGACGTGCACGAGCGCCAGCTCTTCGTGCACGCCTCCATGATGACGTACATCGGGTCTAGATGCATATGGATTTCGTAAGCCGCGCCGGCCGCCCCCGCGACTAACTAGATCGGGCGCGGGACGTCTAGATCGGTGGGGCTATACTGCCCGGCTCACCCTTATGGCCAACGAGACCATCGACGACCCCCGGCTCGAAGAAGGCGTCTGGACCACCGGTCCTGACGGCGGGCTGATCCCCGACTACGAGTCGACCTTCCCCACGATCAACGAGGGCGAGGTCGTCCACGGCACGGTCGTCCGCGTGGACAAGGACGAGGTGCTCGTTGATATCGGTTACAAGTCGGAAGGCGTCATCCCCGTCAGCGAGCTGTCGATCCGCCGCTCGGTGAACCCGGCGGACGAGGTCACCGTCGGCGACGAGATCGCCGCCCTCGTGATGACGAAGGAGGACGCCGAGGGGCGCCTGATCCTCTCGAAGAAGCGCGCCCGTTTCGAGCTCGCCTGGAAGGCGATCGAGACCGCGCACGAGCAGGGCGAGCCCGTCAACGGCCGCGTGATCGAGGTCGTCAAGGGCGGCTTGATCCTCGATCTCGGCGTCCGCGGCTTCCTGCCGGCGTCGCTCGTCGACATCCGCCGCGTGCAGGACCTCGACGAGTATCTCGGCCAGGAGCTCCGCTGCAAGGTGATCGAGCTCAACCGCTCGCGGAACAACGTCGTGCTGTCGCGCCGCGCCGTCCTCGAGGACGAGCGCAAGGAGATGCGCCAGGCGATCCTCGACAAGCTCAATCCGGGCGACGTCGTCGAGGGGACGATCTCGAACATCGTCGATTTCGGCGCCTTCGTCGATCTCGAGGGGATGGACGGGCTCATCCACATCTCGGAGCTTTCGTGGAGTCATGTCAACCATCCGTCCGAGGTGCTCGAGATCGGCCAGAAGGTGAACGTGAAGGTGCTCGACATCGACCGTGACCGGCAGCGCATCTCGCTCGGGCTGAAGCAGACGCAGAGCGATCCCTGGCAGCAGGTGCTCGAGAGCTACCAGGAGGGCGACGTCGTCGCGGGCAAGGTGACGAAGGTCGTGACCTTCGGCGCGTTCGTCGAGATCCTGCCCGGCGTCGAAGGGCTCGTGCACATCTCCGAGCTTGCGCAGCACCACGTCGAGAACCCGCGCGAGGTCGTCTCGCAGGGCGACACGGTGAACGTGCGCATCCTCGAGGTCGATGCCGAGCGGCGGCGCCTGTCCCTCTCGCTCAAGCGCGTCGAGGACGGGATGCCGATCCAGCCGAAGCCGGGCGACGAGGCGGCTCCGCCGTCGATCAACCTGTCTGCGGACGTCTTCGCCGACGAGCTCGTGGCGCCCGCGCAGGCGGGCGAGGAGGCCGGCGAGGCGGGCGAGCCGGCCGAAGACGCGCCCGGCGACGACGAGCGGCTCGCCCTCGAGGACAGCGCGGTCGAGGAGCCGGCGGCCGAGGCGGCCGAAGAGCCCGCCGAGGCCCTGGCCGAGACCGAGCCGTCCGCCGGGTAGTGGAGCGGCGGCCGCTTGCGGTCGCGATCACCGGAGGTATCGCGGCGGGGAAGAGCGAGGCGCTTGCGTCCTTCGCGCGGCACGGCTCCGCCGTCGCGTCGAGCGACGAGGTCGTCCACCGCGTCTACGCGCAGGACGAGACGCTGAAGGCCGAGCTGCGCGCCCGCTGGGGGGACGACGTGTTCGGCTCGGACGGCGAGGTCGATCGCGCGGCGATCGGCCGGATCGTCTTCGCCGATCGCGGCGAGCTGGACTGGCTCGAACAGCAGGTTCATCCGCGTGTCCGCGCGGTGAACCGGGCCTGGCTCGAGGAGCTCGCGGCGCGCCACGAGCCGCCGGCGCTCGCCGTCGTCGAGGTGCCGCTGCTCTACGAGACCGGCGCGGAGGCCGGCTTCGACCGTGTCGTCGCGATCACGGCTCCCGCAGAGCTGCGCGAGCGGCGGCGGGTGGGCGTCGACGACCGGGCGGCGCGTCTGGTCCCCGACGACGAGAAGGTGCGCCGCGCGGACTTCGCGTTCGTCAACGACGGCACGCTGGCGGAGCTCGACGCGTTCGTCGGCAGCGTGGTGGAGAGGCTCACATCTTCCTGAGGCGGCTGATCCTCCCGATCGTGATCTTCGCGGTCGCCGGCGGCGCGCTCGCGTACCTCCAGGGCACCGAGCCGCCGTGGTGGGCGCGGCTCTGGTATCCGCTGCGGTACGCGCAGATCGTGCGCGGCCATGCGGCGAACTACCACCTCAACCCCGCGTTGCTCGCAGCGGTGATCGAGCAGGAGAGCAAGTTCAACAAGGACGCGCGCTCGAGTACCGGCGCGCTGGGCCTGATGCAGCTCCAGCCCGCGACCGCGAAGGGCATCGCGATCCGCACCGGCGGCTCGAAGTTCGTCATCTCCGACCTCTACAACCCGGAGATCAACGTCCGCTACGGCGCCTGGTATCTGCGGCACCTGCTCGACAAGTACGGCGACGAGCGCACCGCGCTCGCGGCGTACAACGCCGGCCAGGAGAACGTCGACCGCTGGAAGAGCGAGGGCGAGAGCGTGCAGTTCCCGGAGACGCGCGCCTACGTCGCCCGCGTCGAGATGCTCAAGGGCATCTACCGGCGCGCGTACAAGTCGGCGCTCGGCCTCGGCTAGGGCTGCGGCGCGAGCGCGTCGTCGCGCGGCGGCGGCGGCGCGGGGGCGCTCGAAGCGGCCGGCAGCGAGCCCGCGCAGACGACGCCGGGGTCGTTGAGGATCGAGACGTCCCGGGTTGTCGATGCGGTGTTGCCACGGACGTCTCGCGCACGCACCGTAATCGCATATTCGCCGTTCGGGAGCGTTGCAGTGTCGAGGCTCCGGGCGAGCAGGAACAGGTAGCGGCCCGGCATCGAGCGGTATTGCTCGCTTCCGAAGCGGGGAGAGTTCTCGTACGTACCCTTCGCGTAGACGGACCAGAACTTGCCGTTGGGCGGGAGGCCGACGAGGAAGTCGGCGATCGTGCGCCGGAGGATCACGCCGTGGCCCCTGCGGGCGAGCGTCCAGGCGACGAACGCAGGCGCGACCGGGAGCCCGTGGAACGGCCCCGGCACCGGCACCGGCGGCGTGTCGTACGCGTTCGCGTCGATTTCGACCCGGCCGCAGAGCGGACCCTGCACGACGCCGAGCCGGTCCTCGACCGTGATCGCGCGCACGGTCGGCTTCGTCGTGTCGCGATACGGCGTCAGGTGGCCCGGCAGCAGCGGGTTGACGACGCGGATACCGTCGATCTCGGTGATGTGCACGTGCCCGTACGGCGCCTGGACGTAGCCGAGCACCGTCCGGCTGACCGTCACGTGCTGGCCTTCCCCGACCACGGGGACGATGTGGAAGTACTGGAAGGTCACGCGATGGCCGGTGTTGACGAAGAGCGTCGCGGCGCCGAGGTAGTGCGCGGTCCCGCTCGCGACCGCGTAGATCGGCGTCCCGTCCGGGGCGGCGATGTCCACGCCCTGGTGGAACGAGAAGAAGCCGGGCCCCCCGAGCGCGTTCTCGACGAGGCCGTCCTGGTAGACGGTGCGCGGGTCGCCGAAGAAGCCCCGGATCGGGTGCTGCTCGTGGAACGGCTTGAACGGCCACGGGTACGCCGAGGCTGCCGCCGGGAGCACGAGGGCGACAAGCAGGAGCGTCGTGAGACGGAGGAGATGTCGCATCGGGATGAGGCGTGATCGAAGAGCGCCTTTAGGCGTGTGGGCGTCGAATCCTGCGTAGACCCGGGGGGCCGGACGATACCCTTGTCCCCGTGCCCGAACTGAAGACAGATGTCGAGTATCGGCCGACCGGCGACCAGCCGCGAGCGATCGAGACCCTGGCCGAGGGATTGCAGGCCGGCGACCGCTACCAGACGCTGATCGGCGCCACGGGCACCGGGAAGACGGCGACGATGGCGTGGACGATCGAGAAGATCGGCCGCCCCGCGCTCGTGATCGCGCACAACAAGACGCTGGCTGCGCAGCTCTGCAACGAGTTCCGCGAGTTCTTCCCGAGCAACGCGGTCGACTACTTCGTCTCGTATTACGACTACTACCAGCCGGAGGCGTACGTCCCGCAGGCCGATCTCTACATCGAGAAAGACTCGTCGCGGAACGACGACATCGACCGGCTGCGCCACTCGGCCACCTCGAACCTGCTCAGCCGCCGCGACGTGATCATCGTCGCTTCCGTGTCGTGCATCTACGGCCTCGGCTCGCCCGAGGAGTACAAGGATCGCGTCGTCTTCCTGACGGTCGGCGAGGAGCACGATCGCGACCTGATGCTCCGCAAGCTGATCGACATCCAGTACGTCCGCAACGACACGCTGCTCGGGCGCGGTCGCTTCCGGGTGAAAGGCGACGTCGTCGAGGTGCAGCCGGCGCACGAGGAGACGGCGTACCGGATCTCCTTCTTCGGCGACATGGTCGAGCAGATCACGCACTTCGACCCGCTGACGGGAGAGGTGCTGTCGAAGTACGACACGATCACGGTGTTCCCCGCGACGCAGTACGTCACTTCGAAGCCGACGATCGAGCGCGCGGTCGGCGAGATCAAGCGTGAGCTGCGCGAGCAGGTCACGAAGTTCGAGGCGGAAGGGAAGCTGCTCGAGGCGCACCGGATCCGCCAGCGCACGGAGTACGACCTCGAGATGATGCGGGAGCTCGGCTTCTGCAACGGGATCGAGAACTACTCGCGCATCCTCGACGGGCGGCCGCCGGGCTCCGCGCCGCACACGCTGCTCGACTACTTCCCGTCGGACTTCGTCGTCTTCGTCGACGAGTCGCACCAGACCGTGCCGCAGATCGGCGGCATGTACGAGGGCGACCGCTCGCGCAAGCAGACGCTCGTGGACTTCGGCTTCCGGCTCCCGTCGGCGCTCGACAACCGGCCGCTCCGGTTCGACGAGTTCCTCGCGAAGGTGCCGCAGCTCGTGTTCGTCTCGGCGACGCCCGGCCCGTTCGAGCTGCGCCACGCGACGCGCTCCGCCGAGCAGTTGATCCGGCCGACGGGCGTCGTCGACCCCGACGTCGAGTTGCGCCCGACGCTGAACCAGATCGACAACCTGCTCGGTGAGATCCGGCAGCGGGAGGCGGCGGGGGAGAGGACGCTCGTCACGACGCTGACGAAGAAGATGGCCGAGGATCTGACGGACTACCTGCTCGAGTCGGGCGTGAAGGCGCGCTATCTCCACTCCGAGATCGACACGCTCGAGCGGATCCAGATCGTGCGCGAGCTGCGCCTCGGCGAGTACGACGTGCTCGTCGGCGTGAATCTCCTGCGCGAGGGCCTCGATCTGCCCGAGGTCTCGCTCGTCGCGATTCTCGACGCGGACAAGGAGGGCTTCCTGCGCGGGCGCACGTCGCTGATCCAGACGATCGGCCGGGCCGCGCGCAATATCAACGGCAAGGTGCTCATGTACGCGGACAAGCAGACCGAGGCGATCAAGCAGGCCGTCGAGGAGACGGACCGGCGACGGTCGATCCAGGTCGCGTACAACGAGGAGCATGGAATCACGCCGACCTCGATCACGAAGAGCGTCAGCGACATCTCCGAGCTGCTCTCGCTCGACTCCCCGCACATGCCGATGCGCCGGCGCCGCGGCGCCGCGAAGATCGAGGGGTTGGACCGCGCCGAGCTCGAGAAGCTCGCGGTCACCCTCGAGGAGGAGATGCTCGCCGCGGCGGAGGAGCTGCGCTTCGAATATGCGGCGAAGCTCCGCGACGAGATCAAGGACCTGCGCCGTGAGCTCCTCGCCTTCGAGGAGGCTCGCGCCTGATGGTCGTCGCCTCGGTGGGCGTCGGCACCGTCGTCGGCGTGCTGCTCTCCGCGTTCGTCACGGGCGCGCTCGCGCGCCTGGCCGTGCCGGGCCCCGACCCGATGCCGATCTGGCTGACGATCGCGATCGGGCTCGCAGGATCGCTCGGCGGCGGCGGCATCGCCTACGCCGCCGGCTGGCGGAGCGCGTACGGCATCAGCACCGTCGGCTTCGTCGCGGCGATCGCGCTCGTGATCGGCTACCGCCGCTTCATCCAGCGCCGGCCGATCGTCGGCCGGGGCGCGTACAGGTTCCCCGAGCGCGGCTTCGGGATCGACCAGTATCGCAAGCGGCTCCAGAACGCGGGCATCGATCCCGACAAGCTCGCGCCGCTCGCCGGCCCGTTCGGGCAGCCGGCCGCGACAAAGCCGGACGCCGCGGAGCAGTCTCCGCCGCACGGCGCGGCCGGCGATCCGACCGAGAACCCGGCGCACTACCTCGGCCTGCTCGAGGAACTCCACGACTCCGGCGTGCTCGACGACGAGGAGTACAGCGCCGCGCGCACGCGCCTGCTCGAGAAGCTGCGCTCCTAGGAAGGGGAGAGGCCATGGTGCTCTGGTACATCCTCGCGCTCGTGATCTGGGGGCTGGCCGCCGGCGGGCTCGCGCGGTTCGCGTTGCCCGGCCCCGACCCGATGAGCCTGCTCGCGACCTTCGCCCTCGGCCTGACGGGCTCGCTCCTCGGGGGCGTCGTGTCCGAGATCCTGATCGGACGCGCCGGCGGGCTCGTCTTCTCCGTCCTTGGCGCGGTGCTGCTGCTCTACCTATACCGCCGTTTCGTGCAGCGCCGGCCGCTGACAGGTCCGGGGGCCCGCCGGCAGCCGCCGCAATGACGCGCTAATGCACCGTGCTGCAAAAGCGAGCGCCCCGATCGCGACGGCAGTGACCGTCCCCACCCTTGCCATGCATGCCTCCCCCTTCCTCGGACTCTCCCGGAGCAGGTCCTAAGAAGTGCGGTGTGTGACTTACAAAGGCGCGGGGCCGCGGGCGAACGTCCGGCGCGCCTCGAGGCCCCAGTCGGCGCCCTGCCAGATGTGCGTCAGCACCGTCACCGTCTCGGTCTCGATCTCGTAGACGTGCAGGCCGCGCGCCTCGCCGAGCCGGTTCGGCCGCGGCTGCCCGAAGCCGGGCGCCACCGTGAGGACGGTCGTCAGCGCCTCGCGGCCGACGACCTCGAACTCGCGCCGCTCGCTCACCGCCGACTGGTGGATATGCCCCGAGACGATCAGCTCCGCGCCGGCGCCGGCGAGCTCGCGCAGTACGCGGTCCCGGTGGGCGACCGGGTGCTTGCGCGCCGCGCGCCACGGGGCGCCGAGCAGGTGGTGGTGGAGGACGACGACGCGATAGGCGCCCTCGCCAGCCTCGGCGAGGCGCTCGGCGGCACCGCGGAGCTGGTCGTCTCGCAGCCGTCCGCTCTGGTGCCGGTACGGCCTGGCGGAGTTGAGCCCGATCACCTGGAGGCTCGCGGACGCGTACGTCGGCTCCGTTGTCTCCCAGAGCCGCTCGAACTCGGCCCAGGGGCTCGACAAGCGGGCCGGGAAGGAGTGGGGGATGTCGTGATTGCCCGGCACGGCCAGCACCGGCGGGCCGAGCGAGTCCAGGAATGCGTGCGCGCGCTCGAGCTGGGCCCGGCGGCCGCGATGGCTCAGATCGCCGGATGCCACGACGAGTTCGGGCTCCATGCGCTCGACGAGCGCCGCCGTGGCCGCCTCGACGTCCGGATGCTCCCGTATACCGGTATGCAGGTCCGAAATGTGGAGGATGCGTGCGCTCACGAGCGAATGAGGCTATAGATTCAGGTATGGCCGACGAGTCCGCCGAGATCTTCGACGACGTGTACCTCGGCCTCCGGGCCGGCGGCGCGTTGCGCAAGCAGCGTCGCGGCGAGCAGCTGACGAGCGAGGAGGAGGAGGCGCTCGGCCGCTGGCAGCGCCTGTCCAGCTGGCGTAAGGCGCTCGCGATCGGCGGTTTCGCCGTCGGCACGTTCGGGTTGGGCTTCACCCTCGGCGGTCTCGTCTTCGCGCGCCGCCGCAAGGCCTGAACCCGGGCCTAGGGTTTCCCGTTCCGGCGTCGAACTGGGCTGGTCCATGCTTGAGCGACCGCAAGAACGGGTGTACCTCGATGCGCGCCGGCACGGCATCGTGCTCGTCCGGCCGCTGCTGCGGGCGCTCGTCCTCGCGGGGCTCGGCTGCGCCGCGCTCGTTGTCGGCTGGCCGGTCTCCGCGGCGGGCGGGCTGCTGCTCGTGGTCGCCGCGATCCTCGCCGTCGCCGCGGTCTGGCGCTGGGACCGGACGCACGTGGTGATCACCACGGAGAAGCTCTTCGTCGTGCATGGCGTGATGCACAAGCGCGCCGCGGCAGTGCATCTCGCGCGGCTGGGCGCGGTCGAGCTCGAGCAGCCCCTGCTCGGCCGGGTATTCGACTACGGTACGATCGTCGCCGGCGAGCTGGAGATCCCCTGCGTCGCCGAGCCGCGCCAGGTTTTCGGGCTCGTCGAGCGCCTCCTCGTCTCGTAGAGCGCACGCGTCTCTCACGGATTGCTCAGAAATGCCGATTAGGTTCGTACAGTGCTGCGTCTCGAACGACACCCGCTCGGCCCGCGCGTATACGTGCTCGGCCTCCGCATCCACGAGTTCGCGCTCGGGTTCATGGTGTTGGGCGTCCTGCTCGCCGGCGGCCTCGCCGAGACGTGGGGGGTGACGCGACGCACGGACGCCGTGATGGCGTTCGGATCGTGGCTCGTCGTCAAGGACTGGCGCGACCTCGTGCCGTCGAAGCGGAACACCGCCGCCTGGAGCCTGCTGCCGCACCGGCCGCCGCGCAAGAAACCCTAAGTGCCCCCGCGCCTCAGAAGCGAGACCGCGTCACTGGAGAGGCACTAGACGAACATACGTTCGGCGGATACAATGGCCGCGAAATGGCTGCCGAAGAGCTGGTCGTCCACGGCGCCCGCGAGCACAACCTGAAGGACATCACCGTCCGGCTGCCGCGGAACCGCCTGATCTGCATCACCGGGCTCTCGGGCTCCGGCAAGTCGAGCCTTGCCTTCGACACGATCTACGCCGAAGGGCAGCGGCGTTACGTCGAGTCGCTCTCCGCGTACGCGCGCCAGTTCCTCCAGATGATGGAGAAGCCGGACGTCGATCACATCGACGGCCTCAGCCCCGCGATCTCGATCGACCAGAAGACGACGTCGCGAAACCCGCGCTCGACCGTCGGCACCGTCACCGAGATCTACGACTACCTCCGCCTGCTCTACGCGCGCGTCGGGCGTCCGCACTGCTCGATCTGCGGCAAGCCGATCGCCGGGCAGTCGCTCGACGCGATCGTCGACCAGGTGCTCCGGCTCGAGGATGGCACGCGCTTCACCGTCAACGCGCCGGTCGTGCGCGACCGCAAGGGCGAGTTCAAGGACGTCTTCGAGGAGCTGACGCGCGAGGGCTTCACGCGCGTGAAGGTCGATGGCGAGCAGTACGTGCTCGAAGACGGCGTGCCGGAGCTCGACAAGAAGTTCAAGCACACGATCGAGGTGGTCGTCGACCGGCTCGTGATGAAAGGCGACCTGCGCCTCCGGCTCACGCAGTCGGTCGAGACGGCGGGCGGGCTCGGGGAGGGCCTGATCGGCATCGACGTCGTCGACGGCGAGTCGCTCCTGTTCTCGCAGAACTTCGCCTGCCCCGACCACGGCGTCTCGCTGCCCGAGCTCCAGCCGCGCATCTTCTCGTTCAACTCGCCGCACGGCGCCTGCCCGCGCTGCACCGGCCTCGGCTCGCAGCAGGAGATCGACCCGGATCTGCTCGTTCCCGATCCGGCGCTCTCGATCGATGACGGCGCGCTCGTGCCGTGGTCGGTCGGCGGCTCGTCCGGCTTCTACGAGGCCGTGATCCAGGCGATCGCAGACCGCTACGAGATCGATACCTCGAAGCCGTGGCAGGAGCTGAGCGACGAGGAGCAGAAGCGGTTCCTCTACGGCACCGACGGCGAGCGTGTGTACGTCCAGTACCGCAACCGGATGGGCCGGCGGCGCCAGTACATGCTCGCCTTCGACGGGATCGTCTCGAGCCTCCAGCGCCGCTACAAGGAGACCGACTCGTCGCAGCAGCGCGAGCGGATCGAGGAGTACATGTCGTTCCGTCCGTGCCCGGCCTGCAAGGGAACGCGGCTCAAGCCCGAGGTGCTCGCGGTCACGGTCGGCGACAACTCGATCAACCAGTTCACGCAGATGTCCGTCACGCGCGCGCTGCGCTTCATTGACGAGCTTGCGCTGACGAAGACGGAGCAGCTGATCGGGCACCGGATCGTGAAGGAGATCCGCGAGCGGCTGACGTTCCTCGACGACGTCGGCGTCGGCTACCTGACGCTCGACCGCGCGGCGGCGACCCTCTCCGGCGGCGAGGCCCAGCGCCTGCGCCTCGCGACGCAGATCGGCTCGCAGCTCGTCGGCGTGCTCTACATCCTCGACGAGCCGTCGATCGGCCTGCACCAGCGCGACAACGCGCGCCTGATCGCGACGCTGCAGAGGCTTCGCGACCTCGGCAACACGGTCGTCGTCGTCGAGCACGACGAGGAGATGATGCGCCGCTCGGATTGGCTCGTCGACATGGGCCCCGGCGCCGGGCTGCACGGCGGCGAGGTCGTCGCCGAGGGGCCGGCGGCGAAGGTCGCGCGCAACCGCAAGTCGGTCACCGGGCAGTTCCTCTCGCACACGCGCGCGATCGCGATCCCGGAGCGCAGAACCGAGGATCGCGGGTCGTTCCTCGTGCGCGGCGCGTCGCAGCACAACCTCAAGGGGATCGACGTCGAGTTCCCGGTCGGCAAGTTCATCTGCGTGACCGGCGTCTCCGGCTCGGGGAAGTCGACGCTCGTGAACGAGATCGTCTACAAGGCGCTCGCAAACCGGTTGAACCGGGCGCGCGTCAAGCCGGGCGCGCACGAAGCCGTCGAGGGCATCGACGTGTTCGACAAGGTGATCGAGATCGACCAGAAGCCGATCGGCCGCACACCGCGCTCGAACCCGGCGACGTACACCGACCTCTTCACGCACATCCGCGAGCTGTACTCGCTCACGCCCGAGGCGAAGGTGCGCGGCTACAAGCCCGGTCGCTTCTCGTTCAACGTGCGCGGTGGCCGCTGCGAGACGTGCAAGGGCGACGGGCAGATCAAGATCGAGATGCACTTCCTGCCCGACGTGTACGTGCCGTGCGAAACGTGCAAGGGCGCCCGTTACAACCACGAGACCCTCGAGGTTCGCTTCAAGGGCAAGTCGATCTCGGACGTGCTCGACATGTCGGTGGAGGAGGCGCTCCAGTTCTTCGCGAAGATCCCGAAGATCCGCCGGCGGCTGCAGACGCTGCACGACGTAGGTCTCGACTACATCAAGCTCGGGCAGCCGGCGACGACGCTGTCGGGCGGCGAGGCACAGCGCGTCAAGCTCGCTGCGGAGCTGTCGAAGGTCGCGACCGGCAAGACGCTCTACATCCTCGACGAGCCGACGACCGGCCTCCATTTCGCCGACATCGAGAAGCTGCTCGAGACGCTCCAGCGACTCGTCGGCGGCGGCAACACGATGCTCGTGATCGAGCACAACCTCGACGTGATCAAGCAGGCCGACTGGCTCGTCGACCTCGGCCCCGAAGGCGGCGAAGCAGGAGGCGAGATCGTCGCCGCCGGCACCCCCGAGCAGGTCGCCGACGTCGAGGAGAGCTTCACCGGACAGTTCCTGCGCGCCGTGCTTCCGGCGGCCGCCGTCGCCGCCTGAAGCTCCGGCGGGGGATGTTTCGGCTTCGCTTGGCCTTGCGGTGGGCCCTGGGTGTCTGCGAGCGCAGCCACCCCCGCGCGCGATACGGCTCGAGCGGCCCCGGCGTCAGCCCTCTCCGCGAAGCCGAACATCTCCCGCGAGAGGCGCGTAGCGCTTCTCGTCGGAACTAGGCTGCCGCTATGGCCGCCGAAGCCCTCCCGGCCGTCGAGCGCAACTGGTGGCTCCGCGCGGCGGCCGTGCTCGTGGCGCCGCGCGCCGTTTTCGTCTCGCTGCGCGACGAGTCGCCCGATGCGGTGGAGGCGCGGCAGGAGCCGATCTCCGCGTTCGCCGGGCTGGCCGGCATCGCCGCCGTGCTCGGGACGCCGGTGGCGCGGCATCTGCTCAACGACCCTTCCGTCTCGGTCGTGCTGATTCCGGTGTGGGCGTTCCTCGGCGGCGCCGTCTATGC
This sequence comes from Gaiellaceae bacterium, assembly GCA_036511815.1. Lineage (GTDB taxonomy): Bacteria > Actinomycetota > Thermoleophilia > Gaiellales > Gaiellaceae > Palsa-739. Next base: position 38,464 of record DATCBP010000023.1, on the reverse strand, counting down.
GCTCGCGCTGTACTGGCTCGGTGGTGCGCTCTTGTTCGGCGCGTCACGCAGGCTCGGGAGCCTCGGCAGCTGGCAGCGGTCGCGCCACGTGCTCGGCCTGGCTGCCGCGCCGCTCGCGCTCTCGCTGCTGACGCTCTGGCCGGTGCGGATCGCCGTCTACGGCACCGATCTCTTCCGCACCGGCGGCGACGACTACGGGCGCGGCGACGCCGTGTTCGGCGCGCTCTACCTCGTGTTCGTCGCGTGGAGCGTCTGGCTGCTCGTCGCCGGCGTGCGGGCCGTGCACGGCTGGACGTGGGCGCGCGCGGTGTCGACGGTCGCGCTCGCGGGCGCGTTTCCGGCGCTGCTCGTCGCGGCCACGCGCCTCTAGGCCTCGTGCGTCGCCTCGAAGGCGGCGCGCTCGTCGTCCGACATCGCGTACGTGTGCTGCGGCTCCGGGAACGCGCCGCTGCGCACCTCGTCGGCGTAGCGGCCGAGCGCCTCGGTGATCGTGTCGCCCAGCTCGGCGTAGCGCTTCACGAACCGCGGCGCATGACCGTCGTAGTAGCCGAGCATGTCGTGCCAGACGAGCACCTGGCCGTCGGTGCCGGCGCCCGCTCCGATCCCGATCGTCGGCACGGCCAGCGCCTTCGTCACGGCGCGTGCGACCGCGTCCGGGACGGCTTCGATCACGATTGCGAAGCAGCCGGCCGCCTCGAGCGCCGGCGCCTCGTCGATCAGGCGCTCCGCCTGCTCGGCGGTGCGACCCTGCGCCTTGAAGCCGCCGAGCACGGTCGCCGTCTGGGGCGTCAGCCCGACGTGGCCCATCACCGGAATGCCGGCGGCGGCGATCGCGCGCGCGCGGTCGATCGACGTTCCGCCGCGCTCGATCTTCACCGCGTCGGCGCCGCCCTCCTTCACGAGCCGGACGGCGTTGTGAACCGCCTCCTCGTCAGAGGCCTCGTACGAGCCGAACGGCATGTCGGCGACGACGAGCGGCCGCTTCGCGCCGCGCGTGACCCACTGCGTCATGAACACGATCTCGTCGAGCGACACGGCGACCGTCGACTCGCGGCCGTGCATCACCATGCCGGACGAGTCGCCGACGAGGATCAGGTCGACGCCGGCCGCGTCGGCGAGACGTCCGCTCGGTGCGTCATAGGCGGTGACCATCACGATCTTCTCGCCGCGCCGCTTGATCTCCAGCAGCTCCGGCAGCGGCAGCTTGCCGGCGGTCCACGACGCGTAGCGTTGAGGCTTGTCGGTCACGGGAGGTCTCCCTTCAGGAGGATGTTGTCGATGAGACGAATCGAGCCGACGCGGACGGCGGTGGCGAGGAGGAGCGCGCCGTCGAGGTCGAGTAGCTCGACGTAGTCGGGGGTGAGGCCGTCGAGCGCGGCTCGTGTCGCCGCGATCGGATCGCCGCCGGCCTCGAACGCGACGGCGCCCGCCGTCAGGGCGTCCGGAATCGTGCGCGCCTGTTCGCGCTCCGCCGGCGAGAGGTGGACGTTGCGAGAAGAGAGGGCGAGCCGGTCGGAGTCGCGAACGGTCGGCACGACGCGGATCTCGAGCGGGAGGTTCAGGTCCCGGACGAGCTGCCGTACGACCGCCGCCTGCTGGGCGTCCTTCTGGCCGAAGTAGGCGCGCACCGGCTGGACGATCGTAAAGAGCTTCGTGCAGACGGTGGCGACGGCGCGGAAGTGGCCGGGGCGTGCGTCGCCTTCGAGCCCGCTCGCGGCGCCCTCGATGTCGACCCAGGTGGCGAAGCCGGCGGGGTACATCTCCTCGAGCGCCGGCGCGAACAGGATGTCGACCCCCGCCTCGTCGGCGAGCCGTGCGTCACGTGCCTCGTCCCGTGGGTACGCGGCGAGGTCGGCGGCGTCGCCGAACTGCGCGGGATTGACGAACAGCGACGCGACGACGACATCGTTCTCGGAGCGCGCAGCCCGGAAGAGCGAGCAGTGGCCGTCGTGCAGCGCGCCCATCGTCGGTACGAGGCCGACGCGGTCGCCGCCGAGCTCCGCGCGCACACCTGCAATCGTGCGGATCGTCTTCACGTTGCCAGCTCCGCGGTTGCGGCGGCGAGCGTCTCGTAGAGCTGTTCGAGCTCGGGCAGCGCCGTGTGGATGGCGGCGCGGTGCGCGTCGATCGTCGACCAGTCGCCGCGCGAGATCGGCCCCGTCAGCTCGAAGCCGTTCTCGATCGTGCGGAGCATCAGCGGCTCGAGGGCTTCCGGCGGCGCGTCCACCGTCTCGAACAGGAGCGACGCCGCGCGCTGCATCGTCACGATGTAGTTCGAGGCGAAGACGGCGCCGGCGTGGTAGAGCGTCCGCGCGGAGTCGTCGAGCTCGAACGGCTTCAGGCCGAGCGTCTCCGCCAGCCAGACGCCGAGCGCGCGGGCCGGTTCCGTCTCCGCGGTGACGGCGGCCCACGCGCCGTCGAGCTGCTCCGGCCCACGCGTGCGCGTGAACGTCTGGAGCGGGTGCACGCTGAAACGCCGGGTGTGCGGCGCGAGCGCAGCGAGTGGGGTCGCACCGCTCACGTGCGCGACCCATGGGCCCTGGGCGACGCTCCCGGCAACCTCCTCGATCGCGGAGTCAGGAACGCACAGGAGCACGAGCTCGGGATCGTCGACGCCCACCGCGAGGCCGCGCTCGCGCAACCTCGCAGCGACAGCCGAGCCGACACGGCCCGAGCCGATGACATGAATACGGTTGATCACGTTGTCGCTCCAGCTCCGTAGCGGATGCCGGGCAATGAACAGTGTACCGTCGCCCCGGTGAGGGACGTCGAGGCCCCGACGGTCGCGGACGTGCACGTGTGCCACGTGCGTGTTCGCGAGCTCCTGGCGCCGACGCCGCTCGTCGAGAGCGCGGAGCTTGGCGCCCTGCTCAAGCTCGAGACGTTCCAGCCGACCGGGTCGTTCAAGGTACGCGGCGCGGTCGCGGCGCTCACCGCGCTCGGTGCGGGCGAGAGCGTCGTCACCGCCTCTGCCGGGAATCACGGGCTGGCGGTCGCCTGGGCCGCCGGGCGGCTGGGGATCGACGCGACGGTCGTCGTCGCCGAGACGGCCTCGCCCGCGAAGGTGGAGGCGCTGCGCCGCCTCCCCGCGGAGCTCGTCGTTCACGGCGCCGGGTACGACGAGGCGGAACGCCACGCGCTCGAGCTCGCGGCGGACGGTCGGCGCTACGTCTCGGCGTACAACGACCGCGAGGTGATCGCGGGACAGGGCACGTTGGCGCTCGAACTGCTGAGTAGCCTCGGCCCAGAGCTGACCGTCGTGTGCCCGACCGGCGGCGGCGGGCTTGCCGCCGGCGTCGCGCTCGTCGCCGCTCCGGCGGGAGCACGCGTGGTCGGCGTGGTGGCCGCGGCGTCCCCCGCGTTTCGCGTCGCGTTCGAACAGGGACGGATCGTCGACGTGCCGGTGCTCGACACGTTCGCGGACGGGCTCGCCGGCAACATCGAGTTGGGCAGCGTCACCGTTGCGCTCGCGCGCGAGCATCTGTCCGGCGTCGTCGAGGTGAGCGAGGAGGAGATCGCGGCAGCGATGCGCTTCCTCGTCCGCGAGCATGGGCTCGTCGCCGAGGGCTCGGGCGCAGCAGCCGTCGCGGCCCTGCTGGCGGGCAAGATCGAGCGCCGCGGAACCACCGTGGCCCTCGTCACCGGCCGCAATGTCACGGCGGCGACGCTCGCTCGGGCGCTCGGTGCGTAGACTGTGGGCGTGCCAATCTACGAGTACGTGTGCATGGAGTGCGAGTCGCATTTCGAGGAGCTCGTCCGCGGAGAGCAGCAGGTCGCGTGCCCGGACTGTGAGGCGACGAACGTCGCGCGCCAGTTCTCGACGTTCGCCGTGCACGGCGCGTCGACACAGCCCGGCTTCAGCAGCAGACCCAGCGGCGGCGGCTGCTGCGGCGGTTCCTGCGGCTGCCACTAGTGGGCGACCAGCTCACCGCCGCCGAGCGCGAGCAGCTCGCAGGCGAGCTCGCGGAGCTCGAGGGACCGCGCCGCAAGGCGATCGTCGAGGCGATCGCAGTCGCGCGCGCGCACGGCGATCTTTCCGAGAACTTCGAGTACCACTCCGCGAAGAACGAGCAAGGCCTGCTCGAGCGGCGGATCACGATGCTCCGCGCGCGCCTGCGCGACGCGGTCGTGATCGACGAGGTGGCCGCAGCGGCGAGCGGCGTCGTCACCGTCGGCTCGCAGATCGAGCTCGAGCGGGACGACGGCGAGCATTTGACGCTCGACATCTCCAGCGTCGGCGGCGTCTCGCCGGATTCGCCCGTCGGCCGTGCCGTGCTCGGGCGCTCGGTCGGCGACGAGATCACGGTCGAAGCGCCGCGGGGAACGTGGCGGGCGCGCGTCCTGTCGATCAAGCGCTGACCGTCCGGGAGGCGCCGTACACTCACCGCCCGTGAGCGCCGTTCCCGTCGAGCATCTCGACGAGCTTCAGGTCTTTGCCGACGCGGTAGCCGGCTGTACGCGCTGCCGCCTCGCGCAGGGACGCACGCAGGTCGTGTTCGGTTCCGGCAGCCCGACGGCGGATCTGATGTTCGTCGGCGAGGCCCCCGGCTTCCACGAGGACAAGCAGGGCGTGCCGTTCGTCGGCCAGGCGGGAAAGCTCCTCGACAAGCTGCTCGCGGGCATCGGGCTCCAGCGCAGCGACGTCTTCGTCGCGAATGTCTTGAAATGCCGGCCTCCCGGCAACCGCGACCCGCAGCCCGACGAGATCGAGGCGTGCGAAAGCCACCTCTTCCGCCAGATCGAGCTGATCGAGCCGACCGTCGTCGCGACGCTCGGCAACTTCGCGACGAAGCTCCTCTCCGGCCGACCGCTCGGGATCACGCGCGTGCACGGTCAGGAGCAGCAGACGACGATCGGCACTCGCAGTGTGCTCCTCTATCCGCTTTACCACCCTGCCGCGGCCCTCTACACGCCGGCGATGCTCAAGGTGCTGGAGTCCGACTTCGCGCGGCTGCCCGAGCTGATGGGGCGAACGCCCGGAGCCGCGGTGACGCCGGCCGAACCGGAGCTCGCGCTCGTCCCGCCCCACCCGCCGGCCGAGCAGCTCGGCCTGTTCTAGAGGCCCTCGACAGCGACCATGCGGAGCGTCGCAGCGCCCTCGCGGAGCGCTTTTGCGGCCTGGTACTCGGGCGAGTCGTAGAACCGCTTGACGGCGTCGAGGTCATCGAACTCCAGCACGACCAGACGGTTGGGATGCCAGTCGCCCTCGAGGACGGTGAGCTCGCCGCCGCGCGCGACGAACCTGCCGCCGCCGGCCGCCACCGCGCCGGGCGACGCCGCCTTGTACTGCTCATACTGCTCGGGATCCACGATGTCGGTCTCGACGATCAGATACGCAGGCATGGTCGTGACTCTACGCTTTGGGCGATGACGGAAACGGAGACGACGTCGCCGGAGGAGACCGAGGCGCTCGCTGCCGGCCTCGCCGTGCGGCTCGCGCCCGGTGACGTGGTCACCGTGGCCGGCGAGCTCGGCGCCGGGAAGACGACGTTCGTGCGCGGCGCGTGCGAAGCCCTCGGCGTCCGCGAGCGCGTGACGAGCCCGACCTACACGATCGGTCACCGCTACCACGCGGTCGACGGCGAGGTGTCGCACCTCGACCTCTACCGGTTCCAGGGCGTCTCGGCGGCGGAATGGGGCGATCTCGAGCCGTACTTCGACCGCTCGATCGCGTTCGTGGAATGGCCCGAGGCCGGCGAGGGCGTCCTGCCGCCACCCCGCTTCACCGTTCGCTTGCGGCATGCTGGAGGAGCCCGGAGGGTCGTCTCGATCGACGAATGTTGACGCTGGCATTCGACACTGCGACGGAGGTTGCGACGAGCGCGCTCGTCGACGACGGCGAGGTCCTCGGCGAGCGCGTTTCGCGCGCGTCGACGCTGCTCGAGGACGTGGACGCGCTGCTGCGGCAAGGTGGTGCGCATCCGCGTGACCTCGACGCGCTTGCGGTCGGCATCGGGCCGGGTAGCTTCACGGGCGTGCGGATCGGACTCGCCACGGCGCGTGGGCTCGCGCTCGCGCTCAACCTGCGCGGCGCCGGTGTGTCGACGCTCGCCGCCCTTGCGGCCGGCGCGCCCGGCGCGCTGCCGGTCGTCGACGCACGGCGCTCCGAGGTGTTCACGCTCGTCGCCGGCGCTCCGGCCGTGCTCGCTCCTGCGGCGCTCCGGCTCGCAGCCGGGACGATCTGCGTCGGTGACGGTGCGCGCCGGTATCGCACGGTCCTCGAGGAGATGGGCGCGATCGTGCCGCCCGACGACGACGAACGGCATCTGCCGCGCGCGCGCTTCCATGCTGCGCTTGCCTCCGGGTTCGGCGACGTCGACGCGATCGAGCCGCTGTACCTGCGCGAGCCCGACGCGGTGCGGAGCGTCCGTTGACGACGATCGAGCTGCGCCGGCTCGGCCTCGCCGACCTGCGGGCGATCGAGGAGATCGAGCGCCGGGCGTATCCGACGCCCTGGTCGCGCTCGATGTTCGCCGGTGAGCTCGCGAAGCCGAGCTCGATCTGCCTCGGCGCGTTCGACGTGGACGGCGAGGACGGAACCCTTTGCGGCTATCTGATCGTCTCCCGGTACGTCGATGCGTGGCACGTGATGAACGTCGCGGTCGAGGTCGAACATCGCGGCCACGGCATCGCGACGATGCTGCTCGAGCGGCTGTTCGAGCTCACCGCCACCGACGTGCGGCGCGGGTACACGCTCGAGGTGCGAGTCTCGAACGGCACCGCGATCGGCCTGTACGAACGGATCGGCTTCCAGGCGCGCGGCGTCCGGCGCGGCTACTACACCGACAACCGGGAAGACGCGCTGATCATGTGGAAGGAGCCCGTCGGGCGCTCGGAGCTCGACGACGCGTGATCCTCGGAATCGAGACGTCGTGCGACGAGACCGCTGCAGCGCTCGTCGCCGCCGACGGTGAGATTCGTGCGAACGTCGTTTCGTCGCAGGCCGACCTCCACGCACAGTACGGCGGCGTCGTGCCGGAGGTGGCGTCGCGCCGCCACCTGGAGCTCGTCGCGCCCGTCGTGCGCGAGGCGCTCGCAGAGGCGGGGGCGACGCTCGACGACGTCGAGCGAGTTGCGGTGACGCAGGGTCCCGGCCTGATCGGCGCGCTGCTCGTCGGCCTCGCCGCCGCGAAGGCGATCGCCTGGTCACGCCGTCTTGCGCTCGTCCCCGTCGACCACCTGCACGGGCATGTCGCGTCGCTCTACCTTCAGCCGGAGCCGCTGGAGCCGCCGTTTCTCTGCCTGCTCGCGAGCGGCGGGCACACGATGCTGCTCGACGTGCGCGGCCACCTCGACGAGCGCGTGCTCGGGACGACGCTCGACGACGCGGCCGGCGAGGCGTTCGACAAGGGCGCGCGCCTGCTCGGGCTCGGCTATCCCGGCGGGAGCGAGCTCGACCGGCTTGCCCGCGAGGGTGACCCCGAGGCGTACGACTTCCCGGTCGCGCGCGTCCCCGGTCTCGACTTCTCGTTCTCGGGCCTGAAGACGGCGCTGCTGTACGCGACCCGCGAGCTCGGCGACGAAGAGCTCGCAGCCCGCCGCGCGGACCTCGCCGCCTCGTACCAGCGCGCGATCGTGCGCGCGCTCGTCGGGCGGGCGCGCGAGGCCGCACAGCAGACCACCGCGACGCGGATCGCCGTCGTCGGCGGGGTGGCGGCGAACTCGGAGCTCCGCGCCGCGCTGCCGGAAGCCGCGCTCGCGCCGCTCGCCCTCTGCACGGACAACGCGGCGATGATCGCCTCGGCCGGCCGCTTCGCGGCACCCGTGGCGTACCCGGGTTATCTTGGCCTCGATGCGTACGCATCGCGCTGAGCCGCGGCATGCCGTCCTTGCACTTGCGTTCCTGACGGCGGCCGTGACGTCGGCGTCGTTGGCGGCCGGCGGCAAGGGGGCAGGAGGGAGCCCGGTGATCGCGTCGGCGGCCTCCTCCTGGCGCGGGCTCGTGGGCTCGCGGCCGCGCGTCGAGCTCGGCGACCGCGTGATCGTCATCTTGAAGACGCCGTCGCTCGCGCAGCGCGTCGCCGCGCACGGCGGCAGCGCGGCCGCGCGGCAAGAGCGCGCATGGACGACGGCGGCGCTCTCGGCGCAGACACGGCTCGTTGCCCGCCTCGCCCGGAGCGGGATCGTCCTACATCCCGACTACAGCTTCGCCCGCGTGCTCGACGGCTTCTCTGCCTCCGTCGATCCGAGCGATGTCCCGTCGATCGAGCGCGACCCGGACGTTGCCGGCGTCTATCCGGTGCGGGTCGCGTATCCCGCGTCGGTCTCGACGCACGTGCTCGCACGCGCGGACTTCGGGCCCGGCTCGGGCCATCGAGCGGCGCTCGATGTCGCCGGCCTCGACGGCCGCGGCGTCACGATCGCCTTGCTCGACACGGGCGTCGACTCGGCCGTGCCGTACCTGCGCGGTCGCGTGCGCGCCGGCATCGACGTGCTCGGAGGCGATCCGGACGCACTCGCCGCCGTCAGCCCGGGCGATCCTGCGCAGGTCGAGCGGCACGGCACCGAGATGGCCGGGCTGCTCGTCGGCGGCGGCGGGCCCTCCGGTCTGGCCGGGGTCTCGACCGGTGCGTCCGTGCTGCCGATCCGGGTGGCCGGCTGGCAGCCCGATGCGCTCGGACACTGGGCGATCTACGCGCGCAGCGACCAGATCGTCGCCGGACTCGACCGGGCCGTCGATCCCAACAACGACGGGGATGCGCACGACGCGGCCCGGATTGCGCTCGTCGCGCTGGCCGAGCCGTTCGCGGGCTTCGCGGACGGGCCCGACGCGCGTGCCGTGGCGGGCGCGCTCGCGCTCGACACGCTCGTCGTCGCGCCCGCCGGAAACGACGGCGCCGCTGCGGCCGGCTCCGGTGACGTCTCCGGTCCGGGCGGAGCACCGGACGCGCTCACCGTCGGCGCGCTCGACGCGCGGTCGGGGATCGATCGTGCGCGGCTCCTCGTGCGCAGCGGGTTGAGGACGCTGCTCGACGCGACCGCGCCGCTAGCCGGCGCCGTGCTTCCTGCGCGCCGGCTCGATCTGCGCATCGCGGCGCCGCGGGGAGCGGCTGCGGGCGGAGGTTCGACGGCGCCGCCGTTGAGCGACTTCTTCACGCGTGCCGGAGCGAGCATCGTCACGGGCCGGGCTGCGCTCGTGCCGATGGGCGCGTCACCGGCTCCGGCAGCCGAGCGTGCGGCTGCCGCCGGTGCGGCGGCGGTGATCCTCTACGGCGACGGGCCGGCGGTGCCCGCGGGTGCGCTCGGACTTGACGAGGCCGTGCCGGTTCCCGTCGTCTCCGTGCCGGCCGACGTGGCGCGGGCTGTGCTCGCGCAGCTCGCCGCCGGCTCGGCAGCGACGCTGGCGCTTCGTCCCGCGGCCCCGGCCGCGAACGCGGCGTGGGGGACGGTGGCGGGATTCTCCTCCACCGGTCTCGCCTTCGGCGGCGGCGTGAAGCCGGACCTCGTCGCGCCCGGTGTCGCACTCGCGACCGCCGACCCGGGAGCCAACGCGGACGGGTCGCCGCGCTTCGTCACGGTCAACGGCTCCAGCGCAGCCGCGGCCGTCGTTGCAGGAGCGGCGGCGCTGCTCGCGCAGGCTCGGCCGTCGCTCGACGCGGCCACGCTGAAGAGCCTGCTCGCCGGTACCGCGCGGCCGCTCGTGGACGAGCCCGTGACCGCGCAGGGAGCGGGGCGGGTCGACATCCGCGCAGCCGTCGCGGGCGAGCTTGCCGCGTCTCCGGCCACCGTCGCGCTCGTCCGGGGTCACGCGCGCGTGACGTTCACGCTCAGGAATCTCTCAGCGCGCGCGGCGGAGGTCGCCGTATCGCCTCCGCTCGACGTCATGCACATGCGGGCCGGCGCCAGCGTGGTCGTGCACGTCACGGCAGCGCCGACGCTGGCCGGTGCCGGCGAGGTGGTCGCGCGCGTCGCCGGCGCAACGCCGGTCCGCGTGCCCTGGGCGATCGCGCCGGGAGAGTCGCCGGTCGAACTGATCCGCTTCGCGGTGCTCTCGTCGCACGCCTTCAAACCGTCGGACACCGCGCCCGTGGTGCTCTCGCTCGACGCCGGTCGCGTGCTCGACGTTGCGGGACGCCCGGAGATCCTGCCGCTGCGGCGGCTCGACATCGAGCTCTGGCGGGCGGGCGGAGGCCGGGTCGGCGTGCTCGCACGGATGCGCGACGTGCTCCCGGGCCGCTACACGTTCGGGCTCACCGGGCGCGCCCTGGACGGCCGGCGCCTCGCGCCCGGGCGCTACGTCGTGCGTGTCGTCGCCTATCCGGTCGACGGCGGTCCGGCGAGCAGCAGGCGTCTCGGGTTCGTCCTCCGATGACCGACCGTATACTCAGGGTGAGTATGCGAGTTTCGCTCCATTTGCTCGGGAAAAGGAGCTGCGCGTGACCACAGTCGACACTACCGTGTCGCACCTTCGCGAGAACCCGTTCGAGATCGCCCGCTCGCAGCTGCGAAGGGTCGCGACCACGTTCGGGATCGACGACAACCTCGTCAACGTTCTCGGCGAATGCAAGAAGGCGGTCGAGGTCTCCATCCCGGTCGGCATGGACGACCGTACGACGCACGTGTTCAAGGGCTACCGCGTGACGCACAACGTCGCGCGCGGACCGTCGAAGGGGGGCATCCGCTACCACCCGGACGTGACCCTCGACGAGGTGAAAGCCCTCGCGATGTGGATGACGTGGAAGTGCGCGCTGATGGGCATCCCCTTCGGCGGCGCGAAGGGCGGCGTCACCTGCGACCCGAAGCAGCTCTCGCGCGGCGAGCTCGAGCGGCTGACGCGCCGTTATACGAGTGAGATCATCAACGAGATCGGCCCGGAGAAGGACATCCCGGCGCCGGACGTCGGTACGGACGGCTCGGTGATGGCCTGGATCTTCGATACGTATTCGATGAACAAGGGCCATTCCGTGCTCGGCGTCGTCACCGGGAAGCCGCTCTCGATCGGCGGATCGCTCGGGCGCGAGGAGGCGACGGCGCGCGGCTGTCTCTTCTGCATTCGCGACGCCGTGGCGAAGCAGAACCGCTCGCTCGCCGGCATGCGCGTCGCCGTGCAGGGATTCGGCAACGTCGGCAGCTTCCTCGCGAAGTTCCTGCACGAGGAAGGCGCGATCGTGGTCGCGATCTCCGACTCGACCGCGGCGCTGTACAACCCGAAGGGCGTCGACGTGCCCGCCGCGTTCGCGCACAAGCGGGAGCACCGCACCCTCGCAGGGCTGAAGGACGCGGAGCTGATCACGAACGAGGATCTGCTCGTCCTCGATGTCGACATCCTCGCTCCGTGCGCGCTCGAGCAGGTGATCACGGAGCACAATGCGGCGCACGTCAAGGCGTCGATCATCTGCGAAGGCGCGAACGGGCCTGTCACGCCGGCGGCCGACTCGATTCTCGAGGACAACGGCGTGTTGATTCTCCCGGATGTGCTGGCGAACGCCGGCGGCGTCGTCGTCTCGTACTTCGAGTGGGTCCAGGGGCTTCAGGAGTACTTCTGGAAGGAAGCCGAGGTGAACGCGAAGCTGAACGACATCGTCAGCCGCGCGTTCGAGGAGACGTGGGAGACGGCGCAGACGCGAGACCTGCCGATGCGCGTCGCCGCGTACGGGCTCGCAGTGCAGCGCGTCGCCGAGGCCACGACCACGCGTGGCATCTATCCCTAGCGCGCGCGTCGTCCTCTACCACGCCACGGGCTGCCACCTCTGCGCGCGCGCCGGGGCTGTGGTCGAAGATCTCCGCGTCGAGCTCGGCTTCGAGCTCGAGGAGGTCGACATCGGCGGCGATCCTGCGCTCGAGGAGGCGTACAGGGAGTGGCTGCCGGTGATCGAGATCGACGGCCGTCGGCGCTTCACGTACCACGTGCAGCCCGACGCCCTCCGCCGAGCGGTTGCACAAGCGGGCACCTAGTCCCGCCTGCTAAAAAGGCGGCGGCTGTTACAAGCTCGACGATTGGAGGACGCGTGGCGGATCGCCTGACGGTCGGCGTCGCAGCTCGCCTGTCCCGGTACCTCCAGGTGCTGACGCAGGCGAGGAAGATGGGTAAGACGCGGATCTCCTCGCAGGAGATCGCGGAGTACACCAACATCAACGCCACCCAGATCAGGCGGGACCTCTCCGCGTTCGGCAAGTTCGGCAAGCGCGGCGTCGGCTACAGCATCGAGTCGCTGCTCGACGAGATCCGGAAGATCCTGCGCACGCAGGGGCAGCACAACATCGTGCTCATCGGTGCCGGCCGTCTCGGGCAGGCGATCGCCAGCTCACCGATCTTCGCCGAGCACGGGATCAACATCGCAGCCGTCTTCGACATCGATCCCGAGAAGATCGGCGTCCCAATCGGCCACGTCACGGTGAGCGAGTACAGCGGTCTCAAGGCTGCCGTTCGCGACAAGAACATCATCGTCGGCGTCCTCGCAGTGCCTGCAACGGCCGCCCAGCAGGCGGCGAACGACCTCGTCGACGTCGGCGTGAAGATCGTCTTCAACTACTCGGAGGCGCTGCTCGAGACCCCGGCTGACGTGACGGTCCACACGTCGAACCCGGCGGTCGAGCTGCTCTACGCGCTCTACTTCCACCTCACGTAAGAGGTACACGCGTCAACCTCGGGTCCCGACCCGCCCCCTGCTCAGGCGTCAGCCTAACCGTGCCGCCACCGCGGCGACAGGTGTCCTTCTGCGCGAACGCGTGCCAACTCCCCGGCGAATCGCGCGCAGGCGCAGGCCACTAGGCTGAGACGCATGCGCATCGTGCTCTGGCACGGCTACCTGCTGGGCGGCACCGGCTCGAACGTCTACACGCAGGCTCTCGCCCGCGAGTGGAGCCGCGCCGGGCACGACGTCACCGTCGTCTGCCAGGAGCGGCATCCCGAGCGCTACGACCTCGGCGGTGCAACGGTCGTCGTGCCCGACCTTCCCGACCGCCTTCTTCCCGTCTTCGTGCTCGACCGCTACGAGGGCCTGGAGGCCCGGCTGCTCCAGGACCTCACGCCGGCCGAGCGCGAGCGCCACGTCGACGCGAACGCGGCTGCGGTGCGCGAGCTGCTCCCCGCCGACCTCGTCTTCGCGAACCACGTGCTGCTCGGCGGCCCCGTCGCCGCCGCGTCGGGCGCACGCTTCGCGGTCAAGGTGCACGGGTCCGAGCTCGAGTACTCGATGCGCGGCCGCCCGGAGCTCGAGCACTGGGGAGCCGAGTCGCTCGCGCGAGCCGACTCCGTGTTCGTCGGCTCGGCGCACATCCGCGCAGTGCTCGAAGACGTGGTCGGCCACGTGGAGCGCGTGTACGAGGTGCCGCCCGGCGTCGACGTCGACGAGTTCCGGCCGAGGCCGCGCGCCGACGCGCTCGCCGGCCTGCTCGCCGAAGCCCGTCGCGACCCGCCCAATCCCGGGAACGCGAAGGAGCGGCACCCGGACGACCGCAACGCCGAGCGCTTCGCCGCGTTCTTCGCAGGCGGCGAGCCGACCGTCCTCTACTTCGGGAAGCTGATCGAGAACAAGGGCGTGCACGTCCTGCTCGAAGCGCTCGAGGGCCTCGAAGCCCGCGCCGTGATCGTCGGTTTCGGCGACTACCGCACGAGCCTGGAGGCACAGGCGCCGCCGGGCACGCTCTTCACAGGCCCGCTCGAGCACCGGCACCTCGTGTACCTGCTGCCGCTCTGCGACGTGACCGTCGTTCCGTCGATCTTCCCCGAGGCATTCGGGATGGTCGCCGCCGAGGCCGGCGCAGCCGGCGTTCCGCCCGTCGTCGCCGACCATTCCGGCCTCGCGGAGGTCGCCGCCGGCATCGCGCTCGAGTACGAGCCCGAGCACGCGCACCTCGTTTCGTCCGGTACCGGCGACGCGTCCATGCTCCACGAACGGCTGGCTGCGCTGCTCGCCCTGCCGGAAGACGAACGGCGCCGGGTCGGCCTCGCCGCCCGCCGTGCGGTCGAGCGGAACTGGAGCTGGCCGCGCATCGCCGCGCGACTCCTCGAGTTGTCCGGCTCCGGCACGCCCGTCGCCGCGGGTTAGGCTTCCCGCATGGGCGACGAGCAGAAGCTCGGGTATCTCGAGATGCTCGCGGCGTCCCGCGCCGCGTTCGAGGACGTCCAGGACCTCACCCTCGCAGTCGAGGAGGAGTTCGCGCTCCTCGACCCCGCAACGCTCGCCCTCACGGACCGCTTCGAGGAGTTGCAAGACGCCGCGAAGGGCAGCGACCTGGAGCCGAACCTCGCGGGCGAGCTGATCGCGTCCGAGATCGAGGTGCGAACCGGACGCTGCGACACCTTCGCCGAGGCTGCAGAGCGGCTGGGCGAGCGGCGGGTGCAGCTCCGCGCGCTCACCGAGAGTCACGGCGTCGCTCTCGCGTCGGCGGGCACGCACCCGTGGAGCCCATGGCAGGAGCAGCGGATCATCGACACGCCGCACTACCGCCGCAACGACGAGTACCTGCGCTACGTCGTCTGGCGCAACAACACGTTCGGCCTGCACGTCCACGTGGGTATCAACGGGCCGGACCGCGCGATCCGTGTCGCCAGCTCGCTGCGGAATTACCTGCCGGAGCTGCTCGCGTATTCCGCCAGCTCGCCGTTCGTCGAAGGCGTCTTCACGTACCTGCACTCCGCGCGCACGCAGGTCTTCACGCGGATGTTCCCGCGCTGCGGCATCCCGGACTGGTTCGAGGGCTGGGACGACTGGGAGGCGTACGTCCGCTTTCTTTACGAGACCGGCTCGATCACCGAGCACACGCAGATGTGGTGGAGCGTGCGCGCGCATCTCGCGTTTCCGACGGTGGAGATCCGGATCTGCGACGCGCAGCCCGAGCTGAGCGAGGCCCGCTCGCTTGCCGCCCTCTGTTACTCGCTGACGGCGCGCATCGCCCGCGCCCTCGACGAAGGAGAGCCGCTGCCGTCGTGGCCGCACCGGCTGCTCGAGGAGAACCTGTGGCGTGCGATCCGCCACGGCCTTTCGGGCGAGCTGATCGACTTCGAGCGGGGCGTCGCAATCCCGGCGCGCGCCCGCATCGAGCAGTTGCTCGAGTGGGTGCGTCCGGTCGCGGAGGAGCTCGGCGCCGCGCCGTGGCTCACGGTGCCCGAGCGGAACGCGGCCGAGCGGCAGATCGCGCGCCACGAGGAGGGCGCGTCCATGGCGGAGATCTTCGCCGAGCAGGTGGCTGCGGGTGAGCGAGTCGCAGGCTGACCGCGGCGGGACGCCGACGGACGCGGAGCTCGTCGCCGAGCTCCGCAAGGCGAAGGTCTCCGATCTGCTCGTGCACACCTGCTCGCTGCTCGCCTCGCTCGCCTTCGGGAAGCTGTCGCCCGAGGCGCGCGAGCTCGACCAGGCCCGGCTCGCGATCGACGCCTTGAAGGCGCTGGCGCCGCTGCTCGAGGACGGCCCTCGCGGCGACGTCCAGCAGGTCGTGGCGGCCCTTCAGCTCGCCTACGCGGACGCGGCCAAAGGCCCGATCTAGCCGGAGAACCGGCTATGCTCGCCCCATGGCACGCAAGGCCAAAGGCAAGAAGAAGAGCCCGAGCGGCCGTCCGGACGTCGCCGCGACGCATGGGCGCGACCGGTTCGCCGCGCCGCCCAAGTCGGCCACGCCGCCGCCCCAGCGCATGCCAGGGCGCGGCTTCCGCTGAGCGTTCGTGACGGCCGTCCGGCCGTCGGATCTGATACAAAGCTCCGCGCGCCGGGGTCGTCCCGGCGTCTGACGTTGTGACAAGGGGAGCCCGTCGCCTATGAGCTGGTTCATGCACCACGCTGTCCTCTTTGCGCTCCTGTGCGCCGGTGCCGCCGTCGGTTACGGCCTGTGGCTGACGACCTGGCTGCTGGGGCGGCCCGCAGGCAACGAGCGCATGCAGGAGATCGCCCGCGCCGTGCAGGAGGGCGCAGCGGCCTATCTCCGCCGCCAGTACACGACGATCGCGGCAGTCGCGGTCGTGCCGTTCCTCGCGCTCGGCTTCTACCATTCGCTCGGGTGGGGGACCGCGATCGGTTTCCTGATCGGCGCGCTGCTCTCCTCGGCGGCCGGCTTCATCGGCATGAACGTCGCCGTGCGCTCGAACGTCCGGACGGCGGAGGCGGCCCGCACGGGTCTGCCGCAGGCGTTGAACGTCGCCTTCCGCGCCGGGTCGGTCACCGGCCTGCTCGTCGTCGGTCTCGGTCTGCTCGGAGTTGCCGGCTACTACTGGGCGCTCACCGGCTGGTTCCACCACACGCCGAACTCGGCCATCCACGACCTGATCGGGCTCGCGTTCGGCGGCTCGCTCATCTCCGTCTTCGCCCGGCTCGGCGGCGGCATCTACACGAAGGCCGCGGACGTCGGCGCCGACCTCGTCGGCAAGCTCGAGGCGGGCATCCCCGAGGACGACCCGCGCAACCCGGCGGTGATCGCGGACAACGTCGGCGACAACGTCGGCGACTGCGCCGGCATGGCGGCCGACCTGTTCGAGACGTACGCCGTCACTGCAGTTGCCGTGATGCTCCTCGGCGTCACGGGCGCGCCTGCCCAGATCGGCACGCACATCTGGCTGCTTCCGCTCGCGATCGGCGGGCTCTCGATCATTACGTCGATTATCGGCAGTCTGTTCGCGCGCGTCCGCGAGGGCGGGAACATCATGAACGCGCTCTACCGCGCGGTTCTCGTCGCGACGGTCCTGTCGGCGATCGGATTCATCCCGATCATCTCCGCCTTCGACGGCGGGCGCTACAGCTTCGGCGATCTCTACATCTCGTCGATCGTCGGCCTGCTGATCACCGCTCTGCTCGTCGGGATCACCGAGTTCTACACCGGTACGCGCTGGGGTCCGGTCAAGTCGATCGCGCGCGCGTCGCAGACCGGCCACGCGACGAACATCATCGAAGGCCTCGCCATGGGCATGCAGGCGACCGCACTGCCGGTGATCGTGATCGCGGCGGGCATTCTCGTCGCCCAGCATTTCGCCGGCCTGTTCGGCATCGGCGTCGCCGTGATGGCGCAGCTGTCGATGACCGGCCTGATCGTCGCTCTCGACGCATACGGCCCCGTCACCGACAACGCGGGCGGCATTGCCGAGATGGCCGACCTGCCGCCGGAGGTGCGCGCGATCACCGATCCGCTCGACGCGGTCGGCAACACGACGAAGGCCGTCACGAAGGGCTACGCGATCGGTTCGGCCGCGCTCGCGGCGCTCGTGCTGTTCGGCTCCTATGCGGATGGGATCCACACGCAGGGCGCAGGGCACGGCTCGCTCGGCACCCTCACGTTCGACCTGTCGAACGCCTGGGTGATCGCCGGCCTCTTCATCGGCGGTCTCATGCCGTTCCTGTTCGCGTCGCTCGCGATGCAGGCGGTCGGCCGCGTCGGCGGCGAGGTCGTCGAGGAAGTGCGGCGCCAGTTCCGGGAGGACCCGGGCATCATGGAGGGGACGTCGCGGCCCGAGTACGGTCGCGCGATCGACATCGTCACGCGCTCGGCGATTCGCTCGATGGTCCTGCCGGCGATCGTCCCGATCGCGTTTCCGATCATCGTCGGGATCATCAATGTGCGCATGCTCGGCGGCCTACTGATCGGCACGATCGTCACGGGCCTGTTCCTCGCGATCTCGATGACGTCGGGCGGCGGCGCGTGGGACAACGCGAAGAAGCTGATCGAGGACGGCCTCTACGGCGGCAAGGGCTCGAACGCTCACGCGGCCTCGATCACGGGCGATACGGTCGGCGACCCGTACAAGGACACCGCCGGGCCTGCGATTAACCCGATGATCAAGATCACGAATATCGTCGCGATCCTGATCATTCCGCTGCTGATCTCGATTCACGGCTAGCGCCGCGACGTGCTCGAGGGACGGGAGGCGATCTCCCGTCCCTCGTACGCCCCCAGGAGTAGCGTTCTCGGCGTGAGCATCTACCGGAACCCGCGCCGGCTCGCGATCGCGCTCCTGGCGAGTGCGGCCTCGGTCGCGGTCGTGACGGCGGTGATCGAGGGCGTCAAGCCGTACGTCCCCGTGCTGAGCCTCGGCGTGCTCTACGTCTTCGCGGTCCTCCCGATCGCGGTCGCGTACGGGCTTCCGCTTGCGCTCACCGTTTCGATCGCGAGCATGCTCGCCTTCAACTGGTTCCATCTGCCGCCCGTCCACACGTTCACGCTCGCCGACAGCGAGAACTGGTTCGCGCTGGCGGTCTACTTCGCGACCGCGGTCGTGGTCAGCGAGCTCGCGGCACGCGCCCGGCGGCGGGCGGCCACGGCCGAGCAGCGGGAGCGCGAGTCTGCGCTTCTGGCCGAGCTTG
This sequence comes from Gaiellaceae bacterium, assembly GCA_036511815.1. GTDB lineage: Bacteria > Actinomycetota > Thermoleophilia > Gaiellales > Gaiellaceae > Palsa-739. The sequence goes on along the minus strand of DATCBP010000023.1, from coordinate 20,237 downwards.
CCACGGAGCTGCTGCGTGGGCGTGGGCTCGACGAGGAGCTCGACGAGATCGCGACACGCGCGGCGGCGGTCCTCGGCGTCGACTCGGCGGAGATCGAGCTCGGCCCTTCGCACCGGCCGCCGCCCGGGCGCGCACCGCACCCGCTCGAGGTGGCCGACCGCTCCGTGGGCACGCTGTACACGCCCGAGGGCGGCGAGGCGAACGGCGCAGCCTGGCACCGGTTCCTGCCGGCGCTCTCAGCGCTGCTCGCCGTGGCCGTCGATCGCGACCGCCTCGAGCGCGACGCCCTCGAGGCCGAAACGCTGCGGCGCAGCGACCTCGTCAAGACCGCCCTGTTGCGCGCGGTCTCTCACGACCTCCGCTCGCCGCTGACCGGCATCAGCACGGCCGTGGGGGCGCTGCGGAATCCGACCCTCCAGCTGAGCGACGAGGACCGGACCGAGCTGCTCGACACGATCGAGATCGACTCCGGCCGTCTGAGCAAGCTCGTCGGCGATCTGCTCGACCTCTCACGGCTCGAGGCGGGTGCCGCGGCTCCCGATCAGGAGCTGTGGTCGCTTGACGATCTTGCGCGCGAGGCGGTCGAGTCGCTCGGAGCGCGCGACCGGGTCGAGGTCGTGGGCGAGGCGCCGCTCGTCAACGCAGACGGCGCCCAGATCCAGCGCGTGCTCGCGAACCTGATCGAGAACGCACTCAAGTTCTCGCCGCCGGACGGCCGCGTGGTCGTGCGCATCACCGCGACGCGCAAGGAGGCGATCGTGCGTGTCGTCGACCAGGGGCCGGGCCTCGACGAGGACGAGCTTGAGCGCGTGTTCGAGCCTTTCTACCGTCGTTTCAACGATGCGCCGCAGGGTGCCGGGCTCGGGCTGGCGATCGCGCGCGGGTTCGCGGCGGCGAACGGCGGCCGGGTCTGGGCGGAGTCGCGGCCCGAGCAGGGCGCGACGTTCGCGCTCGCCCTGCCTGTCGTCGAGGTGCCAGCGGAGCTGCGGACATGAGCGGCCAGCGCATCCTCGTTGTCGACGACGAGCCGCAGATCCTGCGCGCGCTGCGGGCCACGCTACGCGGCGCCGGCTTCACCGTCGACTCGGCCGCGACGGCGGGGGAGGCGCTCACGGCGGCCGCCGCCCATCCGCCCGAGGCGGTGATCCTCGACCTGGTGCTCCCGGACGGGAACGGCACCGACGTGTGCCGCGAACTGCGGACGTGGAGTGACGCGCCGGTGATCGTGCTCTCGGCGGTGGGCGAGGAGCGCGAGAAGATCGCGGCGCTCGACGCCGGCGCCGACGACTACGTGACGAAGCCGTTCAGCGTCGACGAGCTGCTCGCGCGCCTGCGCGCCGTGCTGCGCCGCCGGACGCCGAGCCAGGAGCCCCTGATCGAGGTCGGAGACCTGCGCATCGACGTTCCCGACCGCGTCGTCACCGTCGCCGGCGACCGCGTGAAGCTGAGTCCGCACGAGTTCGACCTCCTGCGCGTGCTCGCGCAGAACCGGGGGAAGTTGCTCACGCATCGCGCGCTTCTTCGTGAGGTCTGGGGGCCGGCATACAAGGTCGAGGCGCACTACCTCCATGTGTACGTCTCGCATTTGCGTCGGAAAATCGAGCGGGACCCTTCGCGACCCCGCTATCTCCTGACCGAGGCGGGCGCCGGCTACCGGCTCGTCGATCCGGACCCGCAGGAGCCTTAAGAGAACTTTAAGAGCGGCCGTGGCAACTTTCAGAGGCCGTTGACGGGCGCAGTTCTAGCTTTGGCGGCATGGACGTTATGCACCATGCCGTGCGGCACGAGCGGCCGGAAAGCCTGCCGTCCACGCCACTGGCGGCGTGCGTCGCCGGCTCGGCTGCGCTCCTCGGTCTCGAGGCTCTTTCGGGGCTTCGCGGCGCCACGATGCTCGTCACCCCGATCTCGCTTGCGCTGCTTGGGGTCTTCCTCGCAGTCAACCGGTGGGATGACCGGCGACGGCTCCGCGCCTCGGCCGACAAGTGGATCGCGCGCGGGTACGAGAACTCCAAAGCTTCACGCTACACCTGGCGTATCGACGAGCTGACCTCAGCGCGCGAGCGCCGGCAGCTCGGCCGCTCCGTGCGCGGGATCGTTCCCGATCTCGCGATCAGCCGGCTGCCCGGCGCGTCGCCGCTGAACCGGGCCGCGCTTCGTCCCTATCGCGCGGAGCTGGTCGCTCTCGCAGACCGCCTCGACGACCTCGAGCGCCCGGTCTCCGCGGCAGGGATTCTCGCTGTCTGGGGGCTGCTGACGGAGCCCGGCAGCGTCCTTTACACCCAGCCCTACTTCGACGAGCGGCGCCGCGACATCGGCGCGGAGCTCCGTGCCGTCCTCGACGCCCTGGAGGTGTGTCACTGATGTACGACCTCGCTGCGATTGCTGTGCTGGTGGCCTCGTTCGCCTGCATCTTCGGCTTGCTCTGGGCACTGGGGCGGATCTGATGTCGGCCGCAGACGCTTTCGGTCTCGCCATCTCGCTCGCCGTGCTCGTCTACCTCGTGTACGCGCTGTTCCGCGGGGAGCGGTTCTAGATGGTCCACGGGACATTGCAGATCGTTGTCTTCGTCGCGATCCTGATCGCGGCGGCCTATCCGCTGAGCCGCTACATGGCTCGCGTCTACACCGACGACGACTTCCTGCGCCGCGGCCGGCTCCGCTTCCTCGGCAGCGTCGAGCGCGGCTTCCACCGGATCGTCGGCGACCGTGCGGCGCGCGAGATGACGTGGAAGGTGTACGCGACCACCTTGCTCGTCTTCAGCTTCGTCTTCGTCTTCGTCGTGTACGCGATCCAGCGGCTCCAGGCGCATCTCTTCCTGAATCCGCAGCACTTCCCGGCGGTGCCCTCGTTCATCTCGCTCAACACGGCGGCCAGCTTCCTCACCAACACGAACTGGCAGTACTACGCGGGCGAGTCGACGATGTCGTTCCTGTCGCAGATGGCCGCGCTTGCCGTGCAGAACTTCGTCTCGGCCGCGGTCGGTATGGCCGTGATGGTCGCGGTCTTCCGCGGCTTCATCCGCCGCTCGTCGGGGGAGCTCGGCAACTTCTGGCGCGATCTCTACCGGTCGCTCGTCTACATCCTCCTGCCGATCGCAACCATCGGTGCGGTCATCCTGATCGCGGCGGGCGTGCCGCAGACGTTCCACCATTACGCGCAGGTGACGACCGTTCAGGGCGGCCACCAGACCATCGCCCGCGGACCCGTCGCCTCGCAGGTTGCGATCAAGCATCTCGGCACGAACGGCGGCGGCTTCTACAACTCGAACTCCGCCGTCCCGTTCGAGTCTCCCGGGAGCTTCGGCGGCTACTTCGAGCTGTTCCTCGAGCTGTTGATCCCGTTCTCGTCGGTGTTCATGTTCGGCCGGATGATCGGAAAGATGCGAAACGCGCTCGCGATCTTCGCGGCGATGTTCACGCTCTTCGCGGTCGGCGTCGGGATCAACTACGTCGCCGAGCAGCATGGCTCGTCGGTGCTGCGCAACTCTGGTGTGAACATCACGCAGGGGCACGGCCAGACCGGCGGCAACATGGCCGACAAGGAGGTCCGTTACGGCATCGCCGAAACGGCCGTCTTCGCGACCGGCACGACGATGACGTCGACCGGCGCGGTGATCGCGGGCCACGATGCGATGACGCCTGCGGGCGGCGCGGTGCCGCTCGTGAACATCTTCCTCGGCGAGATCATCTTCGGCGGAGTCGGCTCCGGTATGTACGGAATCATCTTCATCATCGTGCTCGCAGTCTTCGTCGCGGGCCTGATGGTGGGGCGAACACCTGAGTACCTGGGCAAGAAGATCGAAGCACGTGAGGTAAAGATCGCGGCGCTCGGCGCGCTGTTCCCGGGCACGCTCGCTCTCACGCTTACCGCCGCTGCGATGGTGACGCACGCAGGGCTCGCGTCGATCTACAACCCGGGCCCGCACGGCTTCACCGAAGCCCTCTACGCCTACACGTCACAGGTCGGCAACAACGGCAGCGCCATGGCCGGCTACGGTGCTACGAGCTTCTCCGCGTACATGGGCACGATCGACATGCTCTTCGGACGGTTCGTGCCGCTTCTGGCCGCGCTTGCACTCGGCGGTTCGCTCGCCTTGAAGAAGCAAGTTCCCGCTTCTGCCGGCACGTTCCGCACCGACGGACCGACGTTCTCGGTGCTGGTGGTCGGCATGATCCTGCTCACCGCTGGGCTGATGGTGCTTCCTGCTCTCACGCTCGGCCCGATCGTCGAGGGGTTGATGCACTGATGGCGCGTGTAGTTGGCGGTTCCGTCGTCGCGGTGGTCGTGATGACGCTCTTCTTCGGCCTGGCGTACCCGGTCGTGTTGACCGGCTTCGCATCGGTCACATTCCCCAGCCACGCGCAGGGCAGCCTCATCCATAAGGACGGCAAGGCAGTGGGCTCCTCGCTTGCGGCGCAGCAATTCACCGGGAAGCTCTACTTCCACGAGCGGCCGTCGGCGACGTCGCCGGCCTACAACGCGGCGGGAACGACGTTCGCGAACCTCGGCCCGACGAACCCGGCGCTTGCGAAGCTCGTCTCGCAGAACGCGCAGGCGATTCTCAAGCTCGAGGGCCCGTACAACCCCGGCCTGACGATCCACGACATCCCCGTCGACGCCGTGACGACCTCGGCGTCCGGAATCGATCCGGACATCTCCCCGGCGTACGCGCAGCTCCAGGCCCACAGGATCGCGGCGGTGCGTCATCTGCCGCTCGCGACGGTGCAGAAGCTGATCTCACAGAATACGGACGGCCGCTGGCTCGGATTCTTCGGCGAGCCCGGCGTCAACGTCCTCAAACTCAATCTCGCTCTCGACAAGCTGGGAGGCAAGTAGATGGCGCGCCAGAGCGCAAGCGTCTTCTCGCGCGAGCTCACGCTCGCGGCGGTTCGCGACTCGTTCCCGAAGCTCGACCCCCGCAACCAGCTCAGGAACCCGGTGATGTTCATCGTCGAGCTCGGCAGCGTCATCACGACGGCGGTCTTCTTCCTCGACCTGGCGCGCGGGCACCACGGGTCGCTCTGGTTCGTCGGCGTCATCTCGATCTGGCTCTGGCTGACCGTGCTCTTCGCGAACTTCGCCGAGGCGATCGCGGAAGGGCGCGGCAAGGCACAGGCAGACGCACTGCGCGCGACGCGGACGACCACGACCGCGTTCCGCCGGATCGACGGCGGCCGGACCGAAGAGGTGGCGGCGGCCGATCTTCAGAAGGGCGACGTCATCGTCGTCGACGCGGGAATGATCATCCCGGCCGACGGCGAGATCATCGAGGGGGTCGGATCGGTGGACGAGTCGGCGATCACCGGCGAGTCCGCGCCGGTGATCCGTGAGTCGGGCGGTGACCGGTCGGCCGTCACAGGCGGCACCAAGCTGCTGTCGGACCAGCTCGTGATCGAGGTGACCCAGGAGCCGGGCAAGTCGTTCCTCGACCGCATGATCGCGCTCGTCGAGGGCGCCGAGCGGCGCAAGACGCCGAACGAGATCGCGCTCAACATCCTGCTCGCAGGCCTGACGATCACCTTCCTGGCAGCGGTCGTAACGCTGCGCCCGTTCGCGATCTACGCCGGTACGGCAACCTCGCAGACCGTCCTCATCGCGCTGCTCGTCGCGCTCATCCCGACGACGATCGGTGCGCTGCTCTCGGCGATCGGCATCGCCGGGATGGACAGGCTCGTGCAGCGCAACGTGCTCGCCATGTCCGGTCGCGCGGTAGAAGCCTCCGGAGACGTCGACGTCCTGCTGCTCGACAAGACCGGCACGATCACGCTCGGCAACCGCCAGGCGGCAGAGTTCCTGCCGGTCAGCGGCGTCGAGGAGCGCGAGCTCGCCGAGGTGGCGCAGCTCGCGTCGCTCGCCGACGAGACCCCGGAGGGCCGCTCGATCGTCGTGCTCGCGAAGGAGCGCTTCAACCTCCGCGAACGTGAGTTGGGCGAGCACGAGTTCATCCCGTTCAGCGCGACGACGCGCATGAGCGGCGTGAACATGAATGGGACGCTGATTCGCAAGGGTGCCGCCGACGCGGTCAAGCAGTTCATCTCCGAGCAGGGCGGGAACGCGCCTGCGGAGCTCGACCGGATCGTGCAAAGCGTCGCCGAGCAGGGCGGCACGCCGCTCGTCGTCTCGCGCGACAACTGGGCGCTCGGCGTCGTGCACCTGAAGGACATCGTCAAGGGCGGCATGCGAGAGCGCTTCGACGAGCTGCGCAAGATGGGCATCCGCACCGTGATGATCACAGGCGACAACCGCGTCACGGCGGCCGTGATTGCCGAGGAGGCGGGCGTCGACGATTTCCTCGCCGAGGCGACGCCGGAGACGAAGATGGCGCTGATCAAGGAGGAGCAGGGCAAGGGACGCATGGTTGCGATGACGGGGGACGGGACGAACGATGCGCCTGCGCTCGCCCAGGCCGATGTGGGCGTCGCCATGAACACCGGTACCACCGCTGCGAAAGAGGCCGGCAACATGGTCGACCTCGACTCGAACCCGACGAAGCTGATCGAGATCGTCGAGGTCGGCAAGCAGCTCCTGATCACGCGCGGTGCCCTGACAACGTTCTCGATCGCCAACGACGTCGCGAAGTACTTCGCGATCCTCCCGGCCATGTTCGCCTTCACCTACGCGACGAAGCCGGGCCAGCGCGGCCCGTTGAACTCGCTCAACGTCATGCACCTCGGCGACCCTAAGAGCGCGATCGTCTCCGCGATCATCTTCAACGCGGTGATCATCCCCGCGTTGATCCCGCTCGCCCTGAAGGGCATTCGGTACCGCGCGATCGGCGCAACGGCACTCCTGCGGCGGAACCTCCTGATCTACGGGGCCGGCGGCGTGATCCTCCCGTTCATCGGGATCAAGCTGATCGATCTGATCGTGCACAACCTCCTCGGCGCATAGCGACGATCGACCGATGAGAGGCCGCTACCGGATTCTGCTCGGAATGGCCGCCGGGGTCGGCAAGACCTACCGGATGCTCCAGGAGGGACAGCAGGCGCACGCAGAAGGCCGGGACGTCGTGATCGGCTACCTGGAGCCACACGATCGTCCCGAAACGGCCGCGCTTGCGGTGGGTCTCGGAGAGGTGCCGCATCTCAGCGCGCAGCACGGGACACTCGAGCTGAACGAGATGGACGTCGACGCGGTGATCCGCCGTGCGCCGGAGCTCGCGCTGATCGACGAGCTCGCGCACACGAACGTGCCGGGGATGCGGAACGAGAAGCGTTACCAGGACATCGACGAGGTGCTCGACGCCGGGATCGACGTGATCTCTACCGTCAACGTCCAGCACCTCGAGAGCCTGAATGACGCGATCTCGGAGCTCACCGACGTGCGCGTGCGCGAGACGTTCCCCGACCGGATCCTCGACGAAGCCGACGAGGTCGTGCTCGTCGACCTGACGCCGGAGGCGCTCCACGAGCGGCTGCGGGCCGGCAAGATCTATCCGAAGGAGCGCGCGAGTGTCGCACTCGACAACTTCTTCCGGCTCGACAAGCTGTCCGCCCTTCGGGAGCTCGCGCTGCGCGAGGTGGCCGAGGACGTCGAGGCCCGCCGCCAGGCTAACGTGCTCGACCCGCTCAGCCAGCAGGCGGTGGCGGAGCGCGTGCTCGCGCTCGTGACACCCGAGCCCCGTTCGCAGCGGATCCTGCGCCGCGCCTGGCGCTCGGCGGAGCGCCTCAGCGCGCAGCTCGACGCGGTCTGGGTACGCGATCCGGGCAAGCAGCTCTCCGAGGCGGAGCAGGTGTCGCTCGCCGCGCTGCGCCGGCTCGCGATCGTGCTCGGCGCCCATTTCCTCGAGGAGGAAGGAGACGACCTCGTCGCGTGCGTGCGCCGCGTCGTCTACGAGCGCGGCACGACGTACGTGTTCGTCGGCACACCCGACGAGAGCCGCAGGCGAGAGGTGCTGCGCGGCTCGCTCGTCTCGGCGCTCGTGCGCGAGCTCCCCGGCGTCGACATTCGCGTCGTCGCCAACCGCGCCGACCGGCCGGAGCATGCGGGATGAGCAAGCTCGACATCGGGCTGCTCGCGGCGCTCGGCGTTCTGGCGGCCGGGTTCATCCTGGCGCTGCTGCGCGCCCGCCGCACGCCGGCGCGGTTGCCTCTCCGATCCGGTGCGAGACGCATCCTCGTCCCGTTCACAGGCTCGCTGGACGAGACGGTGCTCAACGCGTCGATCCGGATCGCCCGGGCAGAAGAGGCGGTGCTCGTGCCCGCATATCTGCTGCTCGTGCCGCTGCGCTACGCGGAGGACTCGCCGCTGCGCGACCAGGTGAGGATCGCCATGCCCGTCCTGGAGGCGGTCGAGCACGCGGCCCTCAGGGCCGGGGTGGCGGTGGACGCGCGGATCGAAAAAGGACGTACGCTCACCCACGCGGTGAAGCGCCTGTGGGACGCCGAGCGGTTCGACCGGATCGTCGCGCCGGCGCCTGCGGACGGCCGCGGCGGCTTCACCGAGAAGGAGCTGGCCTGGCTGCTCACGCATGCGCCCACCGAGACGCTCGTGCTCAAGCCGATGCCGCCCGAGCCGCCGGCTCACCTGCATACCGCCGACTGAGCCTCTACCGTAGGGCGGCATGAGGCCCTGCTCGCCGACGAGCCTTCGCCTGTGAGCGAGGCGCTTCAGCCCCCGCGCCGGGCCCGGCGCGTCTTCGTCGGCCGTCCTATGACGAGCGGACAGCTCGAAGACGAGCTGCTCCCCATCCCGCTCGCTCTGCCGATCTTCGCGGCCGACGCGATCTCGTCCGTCGCGTATGCGACGGAGGCGGCAATGGTCGTCCTGCTCGGCGCCGGTCTCGCCGAGCTCCACGTAGCGCTGCCGCTTTCGATCGCGGTCGCCGTCCTCATGGCAATCGTGATCGCCTCGTACCGCCAGACGGTGCGCGCGTACGAGACGTCGGGCGGCGCGTACATCGTGGCCCGCGAGAATCTCGGTACGTTGCCGAGCCTCGTCGCGGCGGCCGCGCTCCTCGTCGATTACGTGCTCACGGTCGCCGTCTCCGTGTCGAGCGGAGTGCTCGCGATCACCTCGGCGGTGACGTCACTCGACCACTACAACACGGAGCTCTCGCTGGGGGCCGTGCTGCTGATCACCGTCGTGAACCTGCGCGGCGTGCGCGAATCCGGCTTCACGTTTGCGTTCCCGACCTATCTGTTCATCATCTCGATGCTCGTTGCGGTCGGGACGGGTGTCTTCAAGTGCGCCACCTCGACCTGCCCTCGGGCGGTGACCCCGCATCCGCTGGCAGCCGGAGCCGGAGCGCTCGGCATCTTCCTGCTGCTGAAGGCGTTCGCTTCCGGCGCCAGCGCACTGACCGGAGTCGAGGCGATCGCGAACGGCGTCAATGCGTTCAAGCATCCGCAGGCAAAGAATGCTGCGCGGACGCTCGGGGTGCTCGCGCTCGTTGCGATCACGCTGTTCGTCGGCGTCTCGTACCTCGCAGTGCGTACGCATGCAAGGCCGAGCTCCACGGTGTCGGTCGTCTCGCAGGTTGCGCGTGCCGTCTTCCCCGCCGGCAGCGCGGCTTCGTGGATGTTCTGGGTGGTCCAGATCTTCACCTTCGCCGTGCTGATCCTCGCGGCGAACACATCGTTCCAGGGCTTCCCCCGGCTGTCGGCGCTCCTCGCCCACGACCGGTTCATCGCGCGGCAGTTCACGAACCTCGGCGACCGGCTCGTCTTCTCGAACGGCGTCGTTGTGCTCGCCGGCGCGGCTGCGCTCCTGATCTGGATCTACCACGCAAACGTCAACAACCTGATCCACCTCTACGTCGTCGGCGTGTTCACCGCGTTCACGCTCTCGCAGGCGGGGATGGTCCGCTACTGGCTGCGTACGCACGGGGACGGCTGGCGCTGGCGCGCCCCGATCAACGGGGTCGGCGCGCTCGCAACGTTCGTCGTGATGGTTGTCGTCGTGGTCACGAAGTTCACCGAAGGCGCATGGATGGTGATCGTCGCGGTCCCGCTGATGATCGTGGGGTTCTACGGGGTACGTCGCCACTACGTGCGCGTCGCACGGCGGCTCGAGGCCGGCGCGGCGGCGGTGGTCGCAGCACCGCCGGCCCGGAACACGACGATCGTGATCGTGGAATCTCTCGACCCGGCACTCGACCGGGCGCTGTGGCTCGCACGCGGGATCTCTCCCGCCGGCTTCCGCGCGCTGCACGTGCCGTTGCCCGGCTCCGACCCGGGAATCCGGCCGCGCTGGTTCCATCACGTCGGCGGGGAGCCGATGCTCGAGGTGCTCGACGGCGGACTCGGGCTCGCCGAGGCCGTGCTCGAGCAGGTCTGGCGTCTGCCGCGCGGGGAGTCGGACTTCGTGACGGTGGTCCTGCCCGAGTTGTTCGAGTCGGAGTCGTTGCTCTCACAGGCACGGAACGCGCGTGAGCTCGCGCTCAAGTTCCGGCTGCTGTCGGAGCCGGGTGTGATCGTCGCCGACGTGCCCACGGTGCGGGGGCGGCTCGGCGCCGCGCCGCAGCGGCTGCTGGTGCGCGTCCTCGTGTCCGGGGTAAATGCCGCGTCGATGCGTGCGGTCAACTACGCGACAGCCCTTGACGTCGCCGATACGCGCGCTGTCCACTTCGCCTTCAGTTCTCAGGAGGCGCGTGCCATTCACGTCGACTGGTCGTCGCACGCACCGCGGATTCCGCTCGAGGTGGACGAGGCGCCCTACCGCGACATCGGCGGCCCGCTGCTCCGCTACCTGCACGCGCTCACCGTGGACGAAGACGCCGTGGTGCTCGTCCTGATGCCGGAGCTCGTAACGCGAGGGTTGCGGCGCGCCCTGCACAACCAGCGCGCGCTCTACATCAAGCGGCTGCTCCTGTTCGAACCGCGCGTGATCCTTGCGAGCGTCCCCTACCAGCTGTTGCGATGAGGCGTCCGGACCTCAAAGCCTTCAAGCACCGGGTACGTCGCGTGGTGCGAAGGACCGCTGCGGTCGGTTACCGGAGCATCATCGTGCCGTTGCTCGGACAGAACGAGACCGAGCATGCGCTCGACCTCGCTTGCCGCCTCGCGGCCGACAGCCGCGCCCGCGTCGTTCTCGTCGCGCCGCTGCTCGTCGAGGTGGAGTTGCCGCTCAACGCCCATTTCGGCGCCGAGGCGCGCGCGCTCCAGAAGCGGCTCGACCACGCCGCCGCGATCGCCGACTCGTACGGGGTGAAGCCGACACGGCGGATCGTCCGCACCCGCGCCGGCGGCCTCGGCCGGGAGCTCGCCGAGGTGGCGCGTGACCACCGGGCCCAGCTCGTCGTCGTCGGCGCCCCGGTCACCTCGCGGAGCGGCTTCCGCCGCCCGTTTCCGCAGGAGATCCTCCAGATCCTGCGGGATGCGCCCTGTCGCGTGATGATCGCGACGGGACCCTACGCCGGTCGGTTCGAAGTCCGCGGACGCGCGCAGGGAGCCGAGGCCACCACGAGCGCCGTCGCGGACGGAGCGCACGGGTCGGCATGAGAATGCTCTACACCCGCTCGGTGCTGATCTTCGGGCTGCTCGCGATCGCTCTCGGTGTGGCCATCCTCGTCCGCACGTCCGCGCGCGGCGGGGGCGCCGGTTATCTCTTCGGCGGCCTGTTCGTCGCGCTCGGCGCCGGTCGCCTCTATCTCCTGCGGCGCCGTTAGTGCTCCTTCCAGCGATACATGTCCGCTTCTGGAACGCGATCACGCTGCGCGCTGCCGCGTCCCCGGTCGCGCCCGTAGTAGCCGCTCCGAGCGCTCCCTGCGTCCTTGCATCGCTTGGTGCTCGCGCCCCAGAAGCTAGACGGCATCACTGGAAGGGGCGCTAGACATGGCGCGCAAGCTCCCACGCCTGCAGCGGGTCCTCGACGCTCCTGCGCTTGCCTCCGTCGCATACGGCGAGATCGCCTCGTCGATCTACTTCGCGCTCGGGATCATCGCGCTGCATGCACTGGGCCTGACGCCGGCCGTGCTCGGCGTCATCGGCTTGTTGTTTCTCGTTATCGCTCTCTCGTATGCAGAAGGAACTGCCGCGATTCACGCGACCGGAGGAGCCGCCACGTTCGTCCGCGTCGCGTTCAACGACTTCGCCGGCTTCCTCACCGGCTGGGTGCTCTTTCTCGACTACCTCATCGTGATCGCGCTCTCGGCGCTGTTCTTCCCGCACTACCTCGGCCTCGCCCTCGGCATCGGAGCGATCGCACACCACCCTGGCGACGTGATCGCGGCGTGCGTGTTGATCGTCTTGATCGGATTCTCGCGACTGGCGCGCCGCACGAGGCTCTACAGCTTCGGGATCGCTGTGCCGCTGCTCGACCTCGTCACGCAGACGCTGCTCGTCGTGCTCGGTTTCGCGCTGCTGTTCTCGAGCAGCGCGCTGACGCGCGGCCTGTCGCTCGGCACCTCGCCGACGTGGCACCAGCTTGCCTTCGCACTGCCACTCGCGATGCTTGCCTACACGGGGCTCGAGACCGTTGCGAATTACGCCGAGGAGATCCGTGCGCCGGGCCGCGACCTGCCGCGCAGCCTCTTCAGCGCGATCGGGTGCGTCGTGCTCGTCTACGTGCTGATCGCGCTCATCGGCCTCTCCGCCTTTCCGGCGCCGCATGGGACGACCGCGCTCGGCACCGAGTGGCTCCGCTCGCCGATCATGGGGATCGTCGCGGCGCTCCAGCTGCACCTCCCCGGCTGGTTCGGCCGCGTCCTGCGCGTGTACGTCGGCCTGACCGGCGCGCTCGTGCTGGTCGCGGCGGCGACGACCTCGATCTCCGGCTTCGGCCGGCTCGCGTATTCGCTCGGCGAACACGGCCAGCTTCCCCGCGCCTTCGGCCGCCTTCACCGACGCACGCTCGTCGCGCCGGCGTCCGTCGTCTCCGCATCGGTGATCGCGATCGGTCTGATCGTCGGGACGTCCTTTCTGAGCCACGGCATCACGTTCCTTGCCAGCCTCTTCAGCTTTGGTGTGCTCCTCGCGTTCACGGCAGCGCAACTCGCCGTGATCAGGCTGAGAGTGACGCAGCCGGAGCTGCGCCGGCCGTTCCGCGTGCCGCTCGGGATCGGTGTTCGCGGGGCGACGATTCCGCTCCCGTCGGTGGTGGGTGCGCTCGCGACGTCCGCTGTCTTCGTCGCGGCGATGGCGACGCATGTCGGCGCCCGCTACGGCGGTCCGGGGTGGCTGCTCGGAGGCATCGTGGTCTATCTGCTGGTCCGTCGCAGTCGGGGCGAGGGCCTGCTCGCGCGAGTTGTCGCCGCGGGTGAGCAGGAGCTGCCGGAGGCGGAGTTCTCGAAGATCCTCGTGCCGATGAAGCTCGGACAGATCGGGGAAGAGACGGTCACCATTGCCGTCACGCTCGCGCAGGAGCGCAACGCAGCGGTGGAGGCCCTCTTCGTGATCAGGGTGCCGCTCGAGTTGCCGCTCCACGCGCCGCTCCCGGACATCGAGGCGCAGGCGACCTCTTCGATCGCGGAGGCGCAGGCACTCGGCGCCGCAAACGGCGTCCTGGTCGTGGGCCGCATCGTGCGGGGACGCTCAATCGGGGATGCGATCGTGGACGCCGCCGCGGAGACGGACGCCGACCTGATCGTGCTCGGCTCGTCCCCCCGCTGGCGTCGCCAATCCCGATTCTTCTCGCCGACCGTCGAGTACGTGCTCCGGAAGGCAACTGCCGAGGTGCTCATCGTGGCCTTCCCTCAGGGTGTGCTGGAGGAGTCCCTCGCGTGACCGGTCGCGCTACGCTGCAGGTGGCATGAAGGCACTTGTGATCGGCTGCGGAAGGGTCGGCGCGACGATCGCGCTCCAGCTCAACGGGGAGGGCTGGGACGTGGCCGTCGTCGACGAGAACGAGGATGCGCTCTCCCGGCTCGGCGAGCACTGGCCCGGCGCGTTCGTCGTCGGCCACGGCATGGACAGCGATCTGCTGCGCGAGGCCGGGATCGAGGACGCCGACGCGGTCGTCGTTGCCACTGACGGCGACAATACGAACATCGTCATCGGCCAGGTCGCTCAGAAGCGCTTCGGCATCAACTGCGTCGTCGTGCGGATCCTCGACCCGGCGCGGGCGGACTTTTACGCGGCCCGCGGCATGCGCACCGTCTGCCCGACGCGGGTGTCGATCGACACGCTGATGGAGACCGTGCGCGCCTGCGATGTGCCCCGCATAGAGGCCGCGAGCTAGGTGTTCCCATGTACGTGATCGTCGCGGGCGGCGGCAAGGTCGGCGCGAACGTCGCGCGCTCGCTGCTGCGGCTCGGGCACGAGGTGACGCTGATCGAGCAGCGCCGCGACCGCTTCGACCGCCTCGAGGACGAGTTCGAACATCAGGTGCAGCGCGGCGACGCGACCGAAGTCTTCGTGCTCGAGCGTGCGGGCATCGCGCGGCCGCCGGACATCCTGCTCGCGCTGACCGGCGACGACGAGGACAACATGGTCATCTGCCAGCTCGCGAAGGAGAAGTACGGCGTGCCCCAGGTGATCGCGCGCGTCAACGATCCCCGCAACCAGGCGCACTTCGACCTGCTGGGCATCTCGCCGACGATCTGCGCGACGTCGAGCATCATGGCGCTCGTCGAGCACGAGGTGCCGGAGCACGACCTGATCCATCTCCTCGAGCTGCGCAAGGAGAACCTCGAGATCGTCGAGGTGAAGATCGATCGCGACTCGCCCTCGGCCGGCAAGCGCGTCGAGGGGCTCGAGCTGCCGGAGGGTGCACGACTGATCTCGGTGATGCGCGCGGGCCACGCGGAGATCGCGGTCGGCTCGACGACGCTCGAGGTGGGTGACCAGGTGCTCGCGATCCTCGAGCCCGGCAAGGAGGACGAGCTCCGCCGGGTCTTACTGCGCCGTTGAGCAAGGTTTTTCCGCGCGCGGGCGTCATAGCTTTCGTGGGGATCAAGCGTTTCGCCGCTGCGGCAAGCGTCGCGCTCTTCTTCGGCCTGTGGGCGGGCGGGGCGGCGGGCCGCCCGGCGGTGACCGCGACGGGCAACGACTGGCCTCGCTTCGGCTGGTCGGTGCAGCGCAGCAGCGCGCCGCCGTTCGCGACAGGCATCACCGCGGCGAACGTCGGCTCCCTCGTGCGCCGGCAGGTACAGCTCGACGGCACCGTCGACTCCTCGGCGATCTACCTGCACGACGTCCAGATCAACGGTGCTGCGCACGATGTCTTCTTCGTGACCACGACGTACGGCAAGACCGAGGCGATCGACGCGACGAGCGGCGCACTGCTCTGGCGGTTCACGCCGCCCGGGTACGCCTCGTGGGCCGGCAGCGCGCAGATCACGACGTCGACGCCGGTCGCCGACCCGGGCCGGAAGTGGATCTACGCCGCCTCGCCGGGCGGCCTCATCTACAAGCTGGCGGTCGCCGACGGCCACTCCGCGTGGGGCGTGTCGATCACGCTGCTCCCGTCGCGGGAGAAGATGGCGGCGTCGCTGAACTACTACAACGGCCATGTGATCGCCGTGACCGGGGGCTATATCGGCGACGCGCCGCCGTACCAGGGACACGTCGCGGTGATCGACGCAGCGAATGGGCAGCTGCTGCACGTGTGGAACTCGCTCTGCTCGAACAGGACGGGTTTGATCGTTCCCTCGACCTGTCCGGCCAGCGACTCGGCGATGTTCGGGCGGGCCGGCGCGGTGATCGACCCGGCGAACGGCGACATCCTCACCGCGACGGGCAACGCGGTGTGGGACGGGCACACGAACTGGGGCGACGCCGCGCTGCGACTCTCGCCCGACGCGACGAAGCTGCTTGGGAACTACACGCCGTCCAACACCGCTGAGCTGAACACCGACGACCTCGACGTCGGCTCGACCTCGCCGGTGCTGTTGAGCGAGAACTATCTCGCCCAGGGCGGCAAGGACGGGAAGATCCGGGTGCTGAGCGTCGCGCGCATGCGCGGGACGGCGCCGCATCTCGGCGGCGAGGCGCAGACGGTTTCGACCCCGTCCGGCACCGATCTGTTCACGGCGCCCGCGGTCTGGCACCAGGGTAAGACGACGTGGATGATCGCGGCGGACAACGGCGGAACCGCCGCCTGGCGCTTCAGCAACGGCCGCCTGAGGAGGGCGTGGAGCAACGGCACGGGAGGGACGAGCCCGGTCGTCGCGGGCGGGCTCCTCTACGTCTACTCGCCGGGCGGCGGCCTGAACGTGTACATGCCGGCGACGGGCAAGGTCGTGACGACACTTTCGGCCGGCGGCGGCCACTGGAACAGCCCGATCGTCGTCGGCGGCCGCATCGCCGAGCCCGAGGGCAACGCGAACGACCACTCTCTGACGGGCGTCCTCGACATCTGGTCGACGCCCTGAACAACTTTAAGCAGGGCGACGCCGGCGGACCTGAGGTGCCTGCTGCCCCAATGCGGCATACGCGATCGCCTGCAGCGACTCGTTGAGCGAGGCCAGCTCGCGGATCAGGCGCACGTAGTGCTCGTCGTGGTCGAGGCGCTTGTTCATCTTTCCGAGCTCGTCGCCGATCCGGTCGAGCCGTTCGAGGAGGACGTCGAAGCGGCGATCCGAGATCTCCTGGGCGCTCACGGGCTCATTGTAGGTCGGCCAGCTCGACACGGGAACGCACGATCGTCGTGCCGTCGCCGAGGGCCGCAAGCACCTCGGGGAGCGTGCCGACCACGGCGACCCGCCTCGTCGCGCCCACATGGGCGAGCGCCAGCTCCGCAAGCACGAGCGGGGCGTCCGTGAAGACGCCTATCCGGGCGCCCGTCCCGTGCAGCCGCCGCAGCTGCGCGCTCGTCTCCGGCCTCGAGCGGAAGTAGACGGGGGCGCGATCCGCGGCGAACCGCTCGAGCAGCGGCCGCCAGTCGCCGAGCCGCTCATCGAGCACCGCGGCCGCGAGCGTGCGGTCCTCGGGCAGCTCGAGCTCGACGCGGGCGCGGCGCGAGGCGTCCTCGACCCAGTCGCGCCAGAGCGGCCGCGTGTCCGCGAGCACGGCGTCGAGATCGAGCGCGAGGGAAGCCACCGGACACGATGCTAGACTCGCGCTCCTAACCGGCGAGCGGTAAGGGAACTCCGGTGCAAAGCCGGGACGGTCCCGCCGCTGTAAGGGGAGACGCTTCCCTGCCACGACGTCACTGGGCTCTCGGGCCTGGGAAGACGGCGGGGGAGGGCGCCCCGAGTCAGAAGACCTGTCGCCCGCCGACAAACCGAACCCCTCGCGGAAGGAGGATTCGTGCTTCGCCGTTCCCTCATTGGCGTCACGGCTCTGCTCGTTGCTCTCGCGCTCGCCTCGTTCGCCGCGGCGGCGCTCGTGCACATTCGCGTCGAAGGCAAGACCGTCACCATCTTCGGATCGACCGACCCGACGATCGTCGCCACGACGCCGCTCGACGCGCTCCAGACGACCGCACGCGTCGGCGAGTTCTACGTTCACGTCACGGCGTCGTCGTTCGGCAACTACGTCGACCAGATCGGCTTCTATCCGGCAGGAGGCGACTCCGGATGGGTGTTCAAGGTCAACGGCGTCTCACCGCCGGTCGGCGCCGACCAGCTACAGCTCAAGGACGGCGACACGGTCGAGTGGTACTGGGCGACGTTCGGCCCGAACGGCGGTCCGCCGACGCTCGTCGTGACGAAGACCGCGCCGGGTTGTTACGCGGCCAGGGGGCAGGACGACGCCGGCGCGTCGAAGGTGCCGCCCGGGCTCGTGTACCACACGGACGGTCGCATCATCTCCGCGCCCGCGGGTCACATCTGCTTCGCCCGCGCGCATGGGCTCGTGTGGGCGACGGCACCGGGCGTCGTCCGCTCGAACAGGCTGCCGTGATCCGCGTCGCCGCCGCGGCCGCCGTCGTCGCGCTCCTCGCCGGGTGCGGGAGCAGCGGCGGCCGCGGGCAGGCGACGCTCTGGGTGACGCGCGACGAGGGCAACACGGTGCTGCTCGTCCGGACGGTGCCGGCGGGCGAGACCGCGCTGCAGGCGCTCGACCGCGAGACGAAGCTGTCGACGCGCTACGGCGGCCGTTACGTCGAGGCGGTGAACGGGATCTCGGGCTCGATCACGTCGCGTCACGACTGGTTCTACTTCGTGAACGGGATCGAGGCCGACCGCGGCGCGGCCGAGTACGTGCTCCGCGCCGGCGATGTCGAATGGTGGGACTACCGTGACTGGGGCCGCGTCGGCGAGAGCGTGCCCGTCGTCGTCGGCGCGTTTCCCGAGCCGTTCCTACACGGGTACGGCGGCAAGGTGCGTCCGTCCGTCGTGATCGGCGCGTCCGGCGCCGCGCACGCGCTTGCACGGCTCCTGCACGGCACCGTCGTCACGCACGCGCCCGCGGGCGCGAACGTGCTGCGGCTCGTCGGCGGCCCGCCGCACTTCACCGCGCGGCTCCTGCCGGGCGGCGCGGTCGAGTTCTCCTTCGCCGGCAACGCGGCGCGGTTCGCGCTCGACCCGTCGATGTACCGCTACCGGTACTCGGTGCCGTGAGGCCGAGCGCCGCGGCACTCGTCCTGCTCGGAGTCGCGGGCACCGCGCTCGTCGCGGAGCGGCTGTGGACCGTCGGCGTGCTCGCCGCGGTGCTGCTCGCCGTCTGCCTGCGCGCCGGACGGCGCGCGAAGCCCTACATCTGGGGGACGGTGTTCAGCGCCGGGTTCGTCTTCCTGCTCTCGCCGCTGCTCCAGTCGACCGGCTATCACGTGCTGTGGAGCGGGCCGGTGATCCCGGTGCTCGGCCGGCTCGACGTCACCACCGAGGAGCTTCAGATCGCCGGCATCAACGCGCTACGCCTTGCGGCGGTCGGGCTTGCGTTCGCGGCGTATGCGCTCCTGCTCGACCACGACCGGTTGATCGCCGCCGCGACGGCGCGGCGCTCCGTCCTCGCCGCCGCGCTCGCCACTCGGCTCGTGCCGACGCTCGAGCGCGACGCGGCCGGGCTTGTCGAGGCCCTGCGCGGCCGTGGCCTGGCGCCGGTAGGGCTGCGGGGCCACGCCGCGCTGCTGTCGCCGTTGCTCGCCGGCTCCCTCGAGCGCGGGCTGAATCTCGCCGAGGCGATGGAGGCGAGAGGTTTCGGGCGGCCCGGCCGGACGCGCGTTCCCGCGCCACCGTGGCGCGCGTCCGACGCGATCGCCGTCGCGCTCGCGGGCGTCCTCGTCGTCGTGGGGCTCGTGTGGCTCTAGCGCGCGTCGACCGCCTGACGTTCTCCTATCCCGGCGCGCCGCCCGCGCTGCGGGACGTCTCGCTTGACGTCGACGAGGGCGAGACCGTGCTGCTGCTCGGCGGCTCGGGCTCGGGCAAGTCGACCCTCCTGCGCGCCCTCGCCGGCCTCGTGCCGTGGTTCCATGGCGGTCGCTTCGAAGGCCGCGTGGAGGTCGTCGGCCGCGACACCCGCCGTGCGCGCCCGGCGGAGCTCGCGGGTGCCGTCGCGTCGGTCTTCCAGGATCCCGAGGATCAGATCGTGCTCGGACGCGTCGAGGCCGAGGTTGCGTTCGGGCTCGAGAACGTCGGCACCCCTCCCGCCGAGATCGATGCGCATGTCCAGGCGGCGCTCGCGGCGGTCGGAGCGGCGCACCTGGTGGGCCGCCGTGTCGTCGAGCTGTCGGGCGGCGAGCTCCAGCGGGTCTGCCTCGCGTCGGCGCTCGCGCTCGAGCCGCGACTGCTCCTGCTCGACGAGCCGACGTCGCAGCTTGATCACGAGGGCGCCGAGGCGTTCCTCGAGCGCGCGCTCGGCAACGGCGCCACCGTCGTCCTCTCGGAGCAGCGTCCCGCGATCGCGCTCCGCTACGCCGATCGCGTCGTCTTCCTCGAGCAAGGGCGGATCCTGCTCGACGCGCCGCGGGACGACGCGGTCGGCTGGCTCGCGGAGCATCGCCCGGCCTGGATCGGAGCCAACGACAACGACCTGGTCGCGACCAGATCGGAGTCGTCGGTGTGCCGTCTCGATCACGTCTCGTTCGCGTACGCCGGCGGCCCGCTCGTGCTCGACGGGGCGTCGCTCGAGCTACGGCGCGGCGAGATCGTCGCGCTCACCGGCCCGAACGGCTGCGGCAAGACGACGCTGGCGAAGCTCGCCGCCGGACTGCTCGAGCCGCAGGCGGGGACGGTCGAGCGCGCGGCGCGCTCGGGGTTCCTGCTCCAGGACCCCGGCCGCTACCTCGTGCGCGAGCGCGCCGACGAAGAGGTCGCGCTCGGCGGCAAGCTCGCGTGCGCGTTGCGCGTGCTCGCCGAGGTCGGGCTCGCCGGCTGCGAGGCGCGGCACCCGCGCGACCTGTCGAGCGGCGAGCGCGAGCGGCTCGCGCTCGCGACCGTGCTCGTCGGCGAGCCCGATCTGCTCGTGCTCGACGAG
>DATCBP010000022.1:0-9976 GCA_036511815.1 Gaiellaceae bacterium | reverse complement strand
CCGAACCCAATCCGGGAGAAGTGCGCAGCACTTCTCCCGGAGCAAGGCGTCCGCTCCGCGACGCGGTACATAACCCCGCCTGAAACCCGCAGCGTTTCAGGCGGGCTCAGCGGGTACCGAGCTCCATTCCCAGCAGGCGTGGCAATGCGGCGCCGGCGCGCGCCGCCAGCGGCACCCGCTTCCCCTGCTCCTCCGCCGCTTCGCAGCGCATGATCGCCGTGCGCACGAGGCCGCCGCCGACGCGCCGGAGCGGCTCCGGTGGGAGCCGCGGTACGTGCCGCGTCGTGAGCGGGAGCCGCGTCCACTCGTCGTCGCTGCCGAGCGCGAGCGACGCGAGGATGCGCCCGCCGAGCCAGCTCGGACCGACGCCGTGCCCAGAGTAGCCGGCGCCGTAGTGGATGCGCGTGCGCGGCTTCGTGCGGAAGAACGGCAGATGGTCGGCGGAGACGTCGATCGGGCCGCCCCACGCGCGTTCGACGCGCGCGCCTGCGAGCGCAGGCAGCAGGCGCCGCAGTCCGGCCTCGGCGCGCGCCGCCGTGGGCCGGTCGCGCGAGAACCGGTCGTCCACGCGGCCGCCGAAGCCGATCGGGCCGGAGCCGCTGCCCATCAGGACGCGCCCGTCCGCGGTCGTCCGGAAGTAGTGGAGGAACATGCGGCCGTCGAGAATCGCCTCGCCCCCGGTCCAGCCGATCTGCGCGATCAGCTCGGGCACGCGTTCGGTGAGCACGACGTACGAGCCGAAGTTCGTGAGGCTGCGCGCGGCCGGCGGCCAGCCGGTGAGTGCGGCGTTCGTCGCGAGCACGATCTCCGGTGCCCGCACGGTGCCGCCCCGCGTGACGATCGCGCCGTCGCGGACGCGCACCACCGGCGTGTGCTCGTAGAGCTCGACGCCCGCGTCGAGCGCGGCACGGCGCAGCGCGCGCACGAGCAGGCCGGGATGGACGGTGGCTCCGTCCGGGAAGTAGACGCCGCGCCGGAACGCCGGCGACGCGCAACGCGCGGCGAGCTCGTCCGCGGAGAGCTGGACTGCCTGCTCCGGCCGGCCGGCGCGCGCCGCCGCGAGGACAGCGCGCTCGACGGCGGCGTCCTGCGCGGCCGCTGCCGAGACCATCAGCATCCCGCCTGCGCGCAGCCACACGTCCTCGCTGCGCGACTCCGCGAACGAACGCACCCCGGGCACGATCGCCTCGGCGGCCCGGCATAGCCGCACCGCATCCTCCTCGCCGAGCACCGGCAGGAGCGACGCGAGCGACGCCCAGTAGCCGTGGAGGAAGCCGCCGTTGCGCCCGCTCGGCCCGTGGCCGCAGATCTCGGCCTCGAGCAGCGTCACCCGCAGCCCGGGGTCGCGCTCGCGCAGCGCGAGCGCCGTCCACAACCCGGTGTAGCCGCCGCCGACGATCGCGACGTCTGCCGTCGCGTCGCCCGCCAGGGGCGGCGCCGCCGCAGGGTTTCCCTCGGCGGCGAGCGCCTGCTCGAGCCACCATGCCGGTAGCGCGGGCTCGACAGGCGGCACTAGAGCAGGCCTTCGGGGGCGACCTCCGGCCGCCGGCGGAAGTACGCGCGGAACTTCAGGGCTGCGATCAGCATCAACGGCAGGCCCAGCAGGAGCGTGCCGATGCCGATCACGATCGGGATCTGGATCCCGAACAGCGGCTTCGCGTAGCCGGCACCCGTCAGGCTGTAGTCGTGGAACGCCTTGCCGAACACGTAGAACATCATCACGCAGCCGGCGAGCGGCAGCAGTCCGGCCAGGAAGAACGCCTTCGGGCTCGTGCGGAGCTGCTTGCGGAAGTACCACGCGCAGGCGAGCCCCGTGAAGCCGTAGTAGAAGCAGACGGAGAACCCGAGCGCGGTGATCGAGTCGCCGAGAACGTCCTGCGACGAGTTGAACGCGACGAGCACCACCGTCCAGACGATCGAGAGCGCCCCCATGCCGAGCGTCGAGAAGGTCGGCGTCAGATAGCGCGGATGGATCCGCCCGAAGATCTCGGGCAGCGCGCCCCAGCGGGCCATCGAGAGCGTCGTGCGCGCGGTGGGCAGGATCGTCGTCTGCGTCGACGCCGCCGCCGAGGTGAGCACGGCGATGATCAGGAGCTTGTCCCACGGAGAGCCGAAGACGTGCGTGCCGAGCACGCTGAGCACGTCGTTCGAGTTGTTGATGAGCACGGCAGTACCGCCGTACGCCTGCGACGCGGTCGAGACAATCACGTAGATCAGCACGAGGATGAGCGTCGAGATCACCGCGGCCTGCCCCGGGCCCTCGGCCGCGTTCTCCGACTCCTCGTTCACCGCGACGCCCGAGTCCCAGCCCCAGTAGATGAAGATCCCGAGCAGAACGCCGTCGGCGAGGGCGCCGAACCCCATCGCGAAGGGGTTGAACCACGACCAGCTGACGTGGAGCGCTCCGGCAGGACTGACCGTGTACACCTTGACGAGCGCCACGACCGCGAAGATCGCGAGGATCACGACCTCCGCGCCGAGTAGGAACAGCTGCGTCTCGGCGGAGAGCTCGATGCCGCGGTAGCAGATCCACGTCATGATCGCGATCCAGATCACGGCCGCGACGAGGATCCCCACCGTCGAGTTCTGAGCCGACTTCCAGCCGACGAGCAGATACGTGTACTGCGCTGCGATCACCGACAGCGAGGCCATCACGATCACGTCGGCGACGAAGATCGCCCAGCCGTTGATCCAGCCGAAGTACGGCCCGAACGCCCGCGTCGTCCATGCGAAGGTCGTGCCGCAGTCCGGGTCGGCGCGGTTGAGGTACTTGTAGCCGAGCGAGACGAGGAAGATCGGAACGAAAGAAACGATCAGCACGGCCGGTGCATGAAGGCCAACGCCCTTGATCGCGACGATGAACCCGAGCGTCGCAGCCAACGAATACGCGGGCGCCGTCGAGGCGACCCCGATCACGATGTTCGACATGTAGCCGAGGGCGTTGGCCTTCAGCCCCTTGTCGATGACGTTCACCGGTGTCGCCTCGGTCGTCGCCATCAGCTTGCCGTCTGCCTTTCGCCGATCTCGACCGTCGCCGTTTCTCCGCGCACCTTCGTGGCGGCCGCATAGCCCGCGATGCCGACGAGCAGGATCACGAGCAGCGTTCCGAGCGTGAGCACCTCGAATGTCGTCCGCGAGACTCCCCACGTGTCCCTGAACGCGTAGCCGACGCCGAAGAGCTTCTCGAGAGTGTCCGGGAAGATCGCGACCCACGAGCCGAGCACGACCCAGAACGTGATCAGGATCGTCGAGACCCAGATCCCGACCAGCCCGAACGGGTGGCGGTACGGACGCGGTACGTTCGGATGCGAATAACGCAGCTTCAGCGGCGCCGGAAACACCCAGATGTACGAGATGAGCGTCGTGGAGATCGCGATGTCGAGCACGACCTGGAACTTCGCGTTGTCGCCGCCGTGGAACGCAGCGAGCGCGACGACGGCGAAGACAGACGCGACGATCCCCGAGAGCACGTTCACGCGCACCGGCGTGCTCAGCTTCCGGTTGAACACGCCGAAGAACGGGAAGAACGCGCCGTCGTACGCAGCCACCGCCTGGATGCGATCCGACCCGATCATCCACACGGCGCCCGACGTGACGAGCGCGCCCACGAACGCCAGCGTCATCAGCACGAGCAGGAAGTGCGCGGCGCCGCCGTAGACGCCCTTGAACGTGAGCGAGACGGCGTCGATGAAGCCGCCGATGCCCGTCACCTTGCTCTCGGGCAGCACGAGGATGATGCAGAGAATCGGGATCACGTACATGAGAACGCCCGTGATGCCGCTGCGCAGCACCGCGAGAGGGACGTCCTTCTGGGGGTCCTGCATCTCCTCGGCCGCGCCGTTCTGGAGCTCGAAGCCGACGTAGTTGAAGAGCAGGATCGGCACGAGCCCGAAAAACACGGCCCGCGTCGGGCTCAACTGGTGGACGGGGAAGCCGGCGACGCCGTGCTTGATCCCGTAAACGACCATCGTCAGCGAGAAGAAGCCGAGCACGACGCCGCGGAGCATGGCGCCGAGGTTCGGGATCCACTTGCCGTAGCGAAGCGAGATGATCGCGACGCCGATCGAGAGCCAGACGAAGATGAGCTTGAAGGTGTAGTCGCCGACGGTGCCGCTGCCGATCTTGAACACGTTCGAAGACCACGCGTCCGTCGCGATGAACGCGAGCGACCCGCCGACCCAGAGCGGATTCGTCACCCAGTAGAGGATGGCGGCGATGCCGCCGTGGAAGCGGCCGAACGCCATCTTCGTCCACTCATACGGTCCGCCCTCCTGCGTGAACGCCGACCCGACCTCCGACATGATCAGCATGTAGGGAGCGACGAACAGGATCGCGAGCAATACGAGCCAGAGGAATCCCTCGGGACCGTTCTTCGCGACCGTGCCGAGCGTGTCGAGCCCCACCAGCGCGCAGATCGTGAAGAACACCAGGTCGAAGCGCCGCATCGACTTGATGAGCTTGCCCTTCTCCTCGAGCGCAAGTGCGGTCGTCTCCTCTAGCGCATACGTTGCCATGCCTCGCTCAACACCTCCCCTAGGGTTCCAGCGATTACGTCGAACTCGCGTTGCGTCGCGATCAGCGGCGGCGAGATCTGCACCACTGGGTCGCCGCGGTCGTCGGCCCGGCAGATGAGCCCCTTCTCGAGCAGTCGCGGCGACAGGAAGCCGCGCAGCAGGCTCTCACATTCGTCGTCGGAGAAGCTCTCGCGCGTCTCCTTGTTCTTCACGAGCTCGAGGGCGTAGAAGAAGCCGGTGCCGCGCAAGTCGCCGGCGATCGGCAGCTCGAGCAGCTGCTCGAGTGTCGAGCGGAAGGCGGCGCCGTGGTCGCGCACGTTCTCGACCACCTGCTCGCGCTGCATGATCTCGAGGTTCTTGAGCGCGATCGCGCACTGCACCGGATGCCCGCCGAATGTGATCCCGTGCGTGTACGAGACGGTGTCGCTGGCGAGGAACGGCTCCGCGATCCTGTCGGTCGCGACGACCGCGCCGATCGCGGCGTACGCCGACGACAGCCCTTTCGCGCATGTCATCATGTCCGGCCGGATGTCGTAGAGCTCCGAGCCGAACCATGCGCCGAGCCGCCCGTAGCCGGTGATCACTTCGTCGGCGCAGAGGAGGATCCCGTAGCGGTCGCAGATCTCGCGCACGCCGTGCCAGTAGCCCGCGGGCGGCGTGAACGACCCGCCCGCGTTCTGCACCGGCTCCATCAGCACCATGGCGACGGTCTCCGGCCCCTCCTGCACGATCGTCGACTCGAGATCCTCGAGCAGGAATGCGGTGAACTCCTGCTCGGTCTCCTCCGGAGGGCGGTGATAGCGGTTCGTGTTGCGGACGTGGGCCGTACCGGGCACGAGCGGCTCGAACGGCGTCCGCAGCGCCGCGATCCCGTTGATCGAGAGCGCGCCCATCGTCGTGCCGTGGTACGCGAGCCGGCGCCCGATCGCTTTCCAGCGCCGCTCGCCGCGCGCCTGGTGGAACTGGCGCGAGAGCTTCCACGCCGCCTCGACCGCCTCGGAGCCCCCCGAGACGAAGAAGACGCGGTTCAGGTCACCGGGCGCGAGCCGGGCGACCTCCTGCGCGAGCTCGATCGCCCGCGGATGCGCGTACGACCAGTTGGTGTAGAACGGCAGCTCGCGCATCTGCTCGAGCGCCGCCTGGCCCATCTCCTCGCCGTACGAGTAGCCGACCTGCACGGCGAACAGCCCGGCGAGCGCGTCGAGGTAGCGCTTGCCGTCGATGTCCTCGAGGTAGCAGCCCTCGCCGCGAACGATGATCGGCGGCTCCGGGCCGCCCATGCGCGTGAAATGCAGCCAGAGATGATCGCGCGCGGCGCGGCGCAGCTCGTCGACGCCGTGTGCGGTCTCGAAGGTGGTCATGCGGCACCTCCCCGGGTGCTGTGAGCGCCCCAGTCGTAGAGTTGTTTCCACATCTCCAGATAGAAGAACGTCTCCGTCGAGACGACGCTGTCGAGCGCGCGCATCCGGTCGGTGAGCTCGAGCAGCTCATGCCGGTCGGACGCGACCACCTCGACGATCAGGTCGAACTGCCCGGCCGTGACGACGACGTAGTCAACCTCCGCCCAGCGCGCGAGCTCGTCGGCGGCCTCGCCCGGCGCGCCCGACGTCTTCACGCCGACGAGCGCCTGGTCGAAGCCGAGTCCGAGCGGATTCGTCACCGCGACCACCTGGAGGATCCCCTCGCTCGTCAGCCGCGCGTACCGGGCGCGCACGGTCGCCTCGGAGACGCCCAGCCGCGCTGCGATCCGGCGAAACGACTCGCGCCCGTTGTCCTGGAGCGCCTCGATGATGCGGCGGTCGAGCTCGTCGACCTTCCTGGCAGGCGCGACGGCACCGCGGCGCAAGTCCGCGGCGAGCCGAAGCGGCTGGGCATCAGGCCTGCGCAACGCGTGAGATTCCTACCACTTATCTGCGCATTGCGTCAACGTGGGGCGCGTCCGACCGCCGCTTCGCGCGGCGTCCGTCTTGACTTCGAGGAAGCGGATACGAGATCGTCGTGCCGTCACATCTCTCCGAGGAGGCTCCCGATGGCCCGTACGCCACTCCTTCGCGCCTTCGAGCGGCTGGCGGAAGAGCATCGCACCGCCGACTAGCATCGACGGCCTGATGAGGATTCTCGTCATCGGCACGGGCGGCGTCGGCGCGGCATTTGCCGAAGTCGCCCGGCGGCGCGACTTCTTCGAGCACGTCACGCTCGCGGACATCGAGCCGGCGCGCGCGGAGGCCGTCGTTGCGGGCCTCGACGACGGGCGGTTCTCGAGTGCCGCGGTCGACGCCTCCGCCGAAAGCTCGATCGCAGGCCTGATCCGCGAGACGCGCACGGACGCGGTGCTCAATGCGACCGACCCTCGCTTCAACGCGCAGATCTTCGCCGCCGCGCTCGAGACCGGCTGCACGTACCTCGACATGGCGATGACGCTTTCGCAGCCGCATCCCGAGCGTCCGTACTCCGAGCCGAACGTGAAGCTCGGCGATGCGCAGTTCGCGGTGCACGAGCGGTGGGCCGAGCGCGGTCAACTCGCGCTCGTCGGGATCGGCGTCGAGCCCGGCCTCTCCGACGTTTTCGCGCGTTACGCGGCCGACCACCTCTTCGCCCGGATCGACGAGGTCGCGGTGCGAGACGGCGCCAACCTCGTCGTCGAAGGCTACGACTTCGCGCCGACCTTCTCGATCTGGACGACGATCGAGGAGTGCCTGAACCCGCCGCTCGTCTGGGAGCGCGAGCGCGGCTTCTTCACCACCGAGCCGTTCTCCGAGCCCGAGCGCTTCGACTTTCCCGAAGGGATCGGCGTCGTCGAGTGCGTCAACGTCGAGCACGAGGAGGTCGTGCTCGTGCCACGCGCGGTGGACTGCCGCCGGGTCACCTTCAAGTACGGGCTCGGCGAGGAGTTCATCGGCGTGCTGAAGACGCTGCACCGCCTCGGGCTCGACTCGCCGCGCCCGGTGCGCGTGCGCGGCCTGGAGGTGTCGCCGCGCGACGTCGTCGCTGCCGTGCTACCCGATCCGGCGACACTCGGCGACCGGATGCACGGCAAGACGTGCGCCGGCACGCTCGTCACAGGTACCGCGAAGGACGGGACGCCGAAGGCGGCGTACCTCTACCACGTGGCCGACAACGAGCGGACGATGCGCGAGTACGGGCATCAGGCGGTCGTGCTCCAGACCGCCATGAACCCGGTCGTCGCGCTCGAGCTGATCGCCAAGGGCGTGTGGCAGGGCGTCGGAGTGCTCGGCCCCGAGAGCTTCGACGCGGCGCCCTTCCTCGATTTACTCGCGGACTTCGGCGAGCCGCACGCCGTCGTCGACGGCGACCCTCGCGTGGCGTCCTAGTCGTCGAGCCCGGAGGCGGTGATGCGCTCCGGATGGATGCGGACGGACACCCGCTTCTCGCCGGGCTGCCGGAACGGGTACTCGTCCTTGCCGAGGTACTTCTTCGCGAGCTTGTCGATCTGCGCGTCGGCACCGTCGGTCGTCAGCTCCGCCTTGCCGTCCACCGCGACCCACTTGTACGTGTCGCTCGGGTCGAGCACGAGCAGGGAGACGCGCGGGTCGCGCTCGAGGTTCGACGGCTTCACGCGGCCGTAGGCGGTGTTGAACGTGGGCTCGCCGTCGACGACGTCGATCCAGACCACGGTCGAATGGGGCGAGCCGTCCTCGCGCAGGGTGGTTACCGTCGCGACGTAGGGCTGCTCCAGGAACTTCTGGTGCTTCTCACTCAACTTCGACATCGGCGTCTCCTTCGTCTCCGGTGTTCGCGTGGGTGCGCTGCCCTCGAGAGTACCTACGGGACGGTCGTCGGGATCGCGCTGATCGTGCCGGCCGCGATCTGCTTGGCGATCGCCTGCACCTTGAGCACGTCCGCCTTCGGCACGGTCGGGCTGATCTTGCCGAGGCCGACTCCCTCGTTGACGAGGCTGAAGACGAGGTTCGTTCCGCCGTGGAACTTCCCGGTCAGCACCTGCTGGATCGCGTCGTAGACGGAGTTGTCGACTCGCTTCATCGCGCTCGTGAGCACCTGCGGGCCGAGATAGGACTGGTCGGCGTCGACACCGATCCCCCACACCTGTTTCTCCTTCGCGGCGTCGAGCACGCCGAGGCCGCAGCCGCCGGCGACCTGGAAGACGATGTTCGCGCCCTGCGCGATCTCGTCGAGCGCCGCGACCTTGCACTTCGTCTGGTCGACCCAGTCCTGCGAGTACGCGTTGAGCAGCTTCACGCCGGGGTCGGCCTTGCGGGCGCCGGCCTGATAGCCGGCGATGTAGCGATCGACCGGGGGCTGCTTCTGCCCGCCGACCGAGCCGATCGTGTTCGCGCCCTTGCGGTTCTCGAGCAGGCCGGAGAGATAGCCGGCGAGGTAACCGACCTCCTGCTCGCGGAAGACGATCCCCTCAACGTTCTTCGGCTTCCCGGGGAGCGTGGCCTGGTCGACGTCGATGATGGCGAAGTGCGTCTTCGGGAACTTCTTCGCGGCCGCCGCGATCGCGTTGGCCTGGTCGAAGCCGACGGAGATGACGAGCACCGCGTGGTTCTGGGCCGCGCGCGCGAGATTCGGGATGTAATCCTGGGCGGAGTTCGACTGGTAGACCTCGCCGTCGATCCCGAGCCGGCGCTGCGCCCGCTTGAGCCCGTCGTAGGCGAGCTGGTTGAAGCCGTGGTCGTTGAGCTGGCCGGCATCCGTGACGAGCACGACGAGCGGCTTGGCCGACGACCTGCCGGCCGCGTCCGTGCCCGTCCCGGCCGAGCCGCCGCCGCAGCCCGCTGCGAGGATGGCGACCGTCGCCCCGAGAAATGCTCCTGCACCGAGCGTCCGTCCCTTCACCGTCACTCCTCCGCTAGTGTTTACGACTGTGGATCGCAAACCTCCGGCCGAGTCTAGCAAGCCCACCCCGAGCCACGTCGCGCTCGCGGTCGTGCTCCGCGTGCGCGACGGCCGCCTCGAAGTGCTGCTCTGGGAGCGCGCGCTCGAGCCGTTCGCCGGGCGCTGGGCGCTCCCGGGCGGCTACCTCGAGCCGGGCGAGACGCTCGAGGAGTCGATCCGCCGCCACCTCGCGACGAAGGTCGACATCCGGCAGCTTTCGCACCTCGAGCAGCTCGACACGCGCAGCGACCCGGCGCGCGTGCCCGGCGAGTGGCAGCTCGCCACGACGTATCTCGGCCTCGTCCCCACCGACGTCGATCCGAGCCTGCCCGCCGACACCGCCTGGCAGCCGGTCGACCGGCTGCCGCCGACGGCGTTCGACCACGGGTCGATCGCGCTCGCCGGCCGCGAGCGGCTGCGCGCAAAGCTCTCGTACACGAACGTCGGCTTCGCGCTCGCGCCGGAGACGTTCACGATCTCCCAGCTCCGCGACCTCTACGCCGCGGCGCTCGGGCACGAAGTCTCGGCGACGAACCTCCAGCGGGTGCTCGTCCGCCGCGACGTGCTCGAGCAAACCGGCGGCACGCGCCCGCCGGGACCGA
>DATCBP010000021.1:0-2864 GCA_036511815.1 Gaiellaceae bacterium | reverse complement strand
CTGGAGGACGAGCCGCTCGGACTCGTTGAGCGTGCCGGGCTTGCGCAGGATCTCTTCCGGGATCGCGAGCTTGCCGAGATCGTGCAGGCTCGCTGCGAGCTGCGTGAGCTCGACCTGGGCGTCCTCGAAGCCGAGCCGGCGCGCGATCCGCGCCGCGAGCTCGCCGACGCGCTCCGAGTGGCTGCCGGTGTACGCGTCGCGCGCGTCGACCGCCTTCGCGAGACTGGCGGCGGCCCGGTAGCGCGCGGCGCGGTCGGGGCCGTCGGCGAGCGCCTGCAGCTGGGTGAACTCGGGCGTCGTCGTCTCGTACGTGCGCGCACGATTCTTGCCGTCTTCCTTCGCCCAGTAGAGCGCGCTGTCGGCGAGCCGGATCAGCTCGTCGCGGCCGACGCCCTGGATCGGATACGTGGCGACGCCGGCGCTGACCGTTACCTCGCCGACCTGCTCCAGCTCGGCCGCGCCGACGCGCTCGACGATCGAGCGCGCGACGGCGACCGCGGCGCGCTCGTCGAGGCCGGGGAGGAGCACGGCGAACTCGTCGCCGCCGAGCCGGAAGCTCTCGCCGCCCTGGCGTAGGCGCGCCGCGAGCTGGCCGAGCACGCGGTCGCCGACCGGATGGCCGTAGCGGTCGTTGATGCGCTTGAAGTCGTCGATGTCGACGAGGCAGAGGCTGAGCGGGATCTTCTGCTCCTCAGCCGCGGTCAGCTCCCGCTGGAGCCGCTCGTGGAAGTGCCGGTGGTTGCCGAGGCCCGTGAGCGGGTCGGTGAGCGCGAGCCGCATCGCGCGCAGCGCGGCGAAGGTCGAGCGCTGGTACAGCGCGATCGCCAGAAGCGGCCCGACGAGCGCGATCGACAGTGCGGGCGAGCGCTGCCAGAGCACGACGAGCATCAACGCGGCCGAGGCCATCAGCGCGAACGGGGCGGTCGTCTGCCGGACGTTTCCCCACATGAGCCGGAAGAAGTTGCGCCCCGAGTCGGCTGCGAGCACCGCGCTGATCAGGACGAGGTTGACAACCCAGTTGTAGAGCAGCGCGCAGATCGCGAGGCGGGCGAGGAGCGCGCCCACCGAGTCGCCGTGAATCGGCGCGATCGCGAGCCCGCCGACGAGTGCGGAGAGCGCGAACATCGAGCCGTTGTAAGCGACGCGCAGCTTGGGGCGGCGGCCGACCAGATGCGTGACCGTCGCTCCTCCGGCGGCGACGATCACGCCGGCCTGCCAGCCGAAGAGCACGATCGCGGCCACGGCGAAGACGAAGCCGAGCGTCACGCCCCCCGCGTCCACCCCTTCTACGGGCACGGGAAAACGCTCGGCAAGGATCATGCCGACAAAGAGTCCCGCGACGGCCGCCACGTCGCTGAGCGTATGGGTCGCCGACCCATACGAATACGACGCTGCGACGATCGTTGCGACCCCCGCCACGCAGACGGGGGCCACGATCGCAAGGACTCTAAAGGGAACGGTGGTGGGTGCGCTCACCGCCCCGCCGCAGCCCGGACGGGCCGTCGGTCAGGGGCAGGTGCGCAAATCCGAGAAACGCGGAACGGAACCTCTTCCACCACTTCTCTCCCTTCCCACCCCGCTACGAACTGTTCTTACCAGCCGAAGTTCCCGCCCGTGGTGCTGATGTGCACCAACGTGCCCAGGAACAGCGCAACGCTCGCCGTCAAGACCATCAAGAGTGCGAGCCGCGGTTTCCACTCCAACATGTGCTTTCCCTCCAGAGACATGGACGCCAGGTAGGAGGGATTCTGGAGTGCGAGGGGGCCTCCCGGAATCACCCGAAGGGGTGATCGTGTCTGCCCAGCCGTTTATCCCTCGAAATAGGCGGTTTCGGCTAGCCGGCGAGACCGGCTTCGCGCAGCGGGCGCCGCGCCCAGGCGAACTCGCGGCGGTAGTAGCCGGTGAGCGTCGCGAGGTCGACGCCGTTGCCGGAGGACTGGATGAACCAGCCGTCGCCGATGTAGATGGCCATGTGGTCGACCTCGGCCGAGGTCGAGCGCGGCCCATGAGCGCCGAAGAAGAGCACGTCGGCGGGCTGGAGATTGGCGAAGCTGATCCGCTCCGACGCCGGCACCTCGGTGCTCATCACGAAGGTCGTGCGGCCGCGGAGGACGGAGGCGAGGTCGCCCTCGTTCGGGTAGCTCTGGAGCTTGTAGACGCGCCAGACGAAGCCGGAGCAGTCGTAGCCGCCGCGGGCGGGGACGCCGAAGTCGGTCTCGGGGCCGTCGCTCGTCCCGCCCCAGACGTACGGCATCCCGATCCGGGCCACCGCCGTGTCGAGGATCCGGGTCTGCCACGCCGAGAGCTGCGGGAGGGCGAAGCTGTCGGCGAGGCTCTCGATGCCGGCGGTCTCCCAGCCGGCGAAGTGGAGGATCTGCGCCGCCGAGTAGGCAGCCTCGGCCCGCGTGGCGGGGTCGTTCGGGAGCAGCTCGAGCGAGTCCTCGGCGGCCGGGTGATCCGTGCGCAGCGCCAGCAGGCGGGCCACGACCTCCGTGCCGAAGCGGTCGGGCACCGCGAGCCCGGCGGCGCGGGCCCCGGCGGCGAACTTCGCGGCGGCGTCGGAGAGGCCGAGGGCGGCAACGAGCCGCGCGTCGAGCGTCGCCATCGTCACCGGTGCGCCTGGATTCGCCGCCTTCGCCGGTTGGGAGGGCAGCGTGGGCGCCGGCTCGGGCGTGGTCGTGGTGGGCGTCGTGGTCGTGGTGGTGGTCGTCGTCGTCGTGGTGGTGGTGGTGGTCACGGGCGTGGTCGCCGTCTGCGTCGGGTCGGTCGTGACCGGATCCGTCGCCGTGGTCGCCGTCGGCTCGGTGACGGTCGGGTCGGTCGTGGTCGGGGCGGGCGCCACCGGCTCGACGGGCGGCGCGGGC
>DATCBP010000020.1:0-2166 GCA_036511815.1 Gaiellaceae bacterium | reverse complement strand
CGCGACAGCCGGTCGGCGAGCTGGCCGGCCGGGAGCGCTAGCAGCGGCAGCGGCAGGAACTCCGCCAGCCCGATCAAGCCGAGATCGAGCGGGTTGCGGTGGATCGCGTACACCTGCCAGCCGACGGCGACCGCCACCATCTGCTCCGCGAAGCGGAACGAGAGCACCGCCGACCAGAGCACCGCGAACTCACGATGGTGCAGGGCGGGCGGGAGGCGGCGTCTCACCTGCCGACCGTACCAACGGCACCGGTTACGCTCTCACGGATGCCGGGCAGCCACGACCAGTCGACCGAGGCGAAGCTGCGGCGCTTCGAGGCGCTGCGCACGGAGGCGCTGCACACCGGGAGCGAGCAGGCCGTGCAGCGGCGGCGCGACGAGGGTCGCCTGCTCGCGCGCGAGCGCGCCGAGCGCCTCTGCGACGCCGGCTCGTTCGTCGAGCTCGACCGCTACGTGCGCCATCGCGAGTCGAACTTCGGGATGATGGAGCGGCGGCCCTACGGCGACGCCGTCGTCACCGGGTACGGCACGGTCTTCGGCCGGAAGATCTTCGTCTTCTCGCAGGACTTCACCGTGTTCGGCGGCTCGCTCAGCGAGGTCTTCGCCGAGAAGATCTGCAAGCTGATGGACATGGCCGTGAAGGTCGGCTGCCCGGTGGTCGGGATCAACGACTCCGGCGGCGCCCGCATCCAGGAGGGCGTCGTCTCGCTCGCGGGCTATGCGGAGATCTTCTGGCGCAACGTGCAGGCGTCCGGCGTCGTGCCGCAGCTCAGCCTCGTGATGGGCCCGTGCGCCGGGGGCGCCGTCTACTCGCCCGCGATCACCGACTTCGTCTTCATGGTCGAGGGCTCGTCGTACATGTTCATCACCGGCCCCGACGTCGTGAAGGCGGTGACCGGGGAGGAGGTGTCGTTCGAGGACCTCGGCGGCGCAGCGACGCATGCGGCGAAGTCCGGTGTCGCGCAGTTCACCGCGCCCGACGACGCGGCGTGTCTCGAGGATGCGCGCTACCTGTTGTCGTTCCTGCCACAGAACAGCGCGGAACGGCCTGAGTTCGCCGAGCCGTCCGATTCGCGTGACCGGCAGGACGCCGAGCTCGACACGCTGATCCCCGACAACCCGAACAAGCCGTACGACATGCATGAGGTGATCCGGCGCGTGATCGACGACGGCGCGTTCCTCGAGGTGCATGAGCGCTGGGCGGAGAACATCGTCTGCGGCTTCGCCCGCCTCGGCGGGCACGCGGTCGGCGTCGTCGGCAACCAGCCGCGCTCGCTCGCCGGCGTGCTCGACATCGACTCGTCGAACAAGGCCGCCCGGTTCGTGCGGACGTGCGACGCGTTCAACGTGCCGCTCGTCACCTTCGTCGACGTGCCCGGGTTCCTCCCCGGGACGGCGCAGGAGTGGGGCGGGATCATCCGCCACGGCGCGAAGCTGCTGTACGCGTATGCGGAGGCGACCGTCCCGAAACTCGCCGTGATCACGCGCAAGGCGTACGGCGGCGCCTACGACGTGATGAGCTCGAAGCACCTCCGCGCCGACTTCAACTTCGCCTGGCCGACCGCCGAGGTGGCAGTGATGGGGTCGGCAGGCGCGGTCAACATCATCTTCCGACGCGAGCTCGAGAGCGCAGCCGACCCCGAAGCCCGCCGCGCCGAGCTGATCGCCGAGTACGAGCAGCGGTTCGCAAATCCGTACGCCGCCGCCGAGCGCGGCTACGTCGACGACGTGATCGAGCCGAGGCGGACGCGGCCCGTGCTGATCTCCGCGTTGGAGACGACGTTGACGAAGGCTGAGCCGCGCCCGCGCCGCAAGCACGGCAACATCCCTCTTTAGCCGTGGGAAGTGCTGCGCACTTCCCACGGGGGTGGGTTCGGCTTCGCGGAGCGCCCGTCGGCCAAGCCGGCGGGCTTTTGGCCTGGCGGAGGGCCATCGGGTTGTGCGGGCGCGGCCGGTGGTGGCTTCGCCATCCCCGTCCGCGTGGATCCGCCTGCGCCTAACGCGCCAAAAGGCCGCGTTAGCCTCCGGCCTGGACCGCTGCGGCGAGCGACGACTTTAAAGCCTTCTCCGGTTCAACAGGTCCAGGGCCGGAGCGAACGCGAGCGCAGCCGCGTTCGTGAAGGCCGGATGCTCGCGCGTGGGGATGGCGTAGCCACCACCGCGCGCG
>DATCBP010000019.1:0-21110 GCA_036511815.1 Gaiellaceae bacterium | reverse complement strand
CGGAGCTTCAACGACGCCCAGCAGATCGCCGACCGCTTCAAGGAGGGCGTCCCGGTGATCCTCAACCTTCAGGGATCGGACCAGGAGCTCGCAAAACGGCTGATCGACTTCGCGAGCGGCCTCACGTACGCGCTCGACGGCGGCATGCAGCGGGTTGCCGACAAGGTGTTCCTGCTGACGCCGCGCAACGTCGAGGTCTCGGCCGAGGAGCGCGCGCGCATGCTCGAGCGCGGCGGCTTCTTCAACCAGGCCTAGCTACGAGCCAGGAGTTCCGGCCCTGACCGCGAACGCGGCTTGGATGGGCGTAAAGGCCACACTCATGGTGCTCGCGGATGCGGTCAGCCAGGCGGAGACGTTTGTGAACGTCTTCATCGTCGTCTACACGATCGTGCTACTCGCGTATGTGCTGATGAGCTGGCTGCGGCTCCCGTACTCGCCCTGGCTCAACCGGATCCAGCGCTTTCTCTACGACGTGTCCGAGCCCTATCTGCGGCTGTTCCGGCGCGTGCTTCCCTCGATGGGCCCGCTCGACCTGTCGCCGATGATCGGGATCATCGCGTTGGGCCTGTTCGACCGAGTGCTGATCCGCATCCTGGAACAGTTCCACTAGAGGAGACGACACATGGCACTCACTCCAGTCGAGATCCGACACATGACACCGGGAACCGGGCTGCTCGGATACAAGCGCACGGCCACCGACCACCTGCTGGCCGAGATCGCCACGAGCTTCGAGGACGTCTGGCGCGAGCGCGCAGACCTCGCGGACAAGGTCGAGCAGCTCGAGACGGACCTCGTCCGCTACCGCGAGCTCGAGGCGCTGCTGCGGACGACCCTCGTCTCCGCGGAGCGCGCATCCGCGGACATGAAGGAGCAGGCCCGCCGGGAGGCGGAGCTGATCCTCACCGAGGCGCATGCCGAGGCCCGCTCGGTGCAACGGCGCGCGCTCGCCGAGAACGAGCGCCTCGTCGCCGAGACGCGGCGGCTCAAGGACACCCTGCGCTCCGTCCTCGCGCTCGTCGAGGAGACCGCGGACACGCTCCACGGGGTCGAGGCCCAGAAGCCGGAAGCGGCCTAGGCTTACACTGGAGGCATGACGGCAGCGTCCACGCGGGTCCGGCTGCGGGTCAGCCCCGGCGCCGGCCGCGCAGAGATCGTCGGTCGCCACGGCGACGCCTGGAAGGTGCGCGTGACTGCGGCGCCCGAGCAGGGACGCGCCAACGAGGCGGTGCTCCGGCTCGTCGCCGCCGCGCTCGCCGTGCCGCGCTCCGCACTCACGCTCGTGTCGGGGCACGGCGGCCGAGACAAGATCGTCGAGCTGACCGGCATGACGGCGGCGCTCGTCGAGCGAAGGCTCTCGTCCGCGGCGTCTCCCGATCGGGGCAGGAAGGGCGCGAGGTCGTGACCGCTTCGTCGCCGGCGCAGCCCGACGTCCGCGTGGGATCCGCGACCGACGCCCTCTCGCCGCTGTCCGTCGCGGAGCGCTCGCTCGGCGCGGACCTCACCCACTGGCTCGGACTGGCGGCGATCGTCCTCGCCGCGGTTGCGGCCGATCAGCTGACGAAGCACATCGTCACCGCCCGCCTCAATCTCGACGAGGGCGTCCACGTGTTCGGACCGCTCTGGATCCACCACGTCCAGAACTCCGGGATCGCATTCGGGCTGTTCGCGAGCGCGACCCCGGTGGTGATCGTGCTGACGGGTCTTGCGGTCGCGTGGATGCTCGTGTTCTTCGCGCGCTCCGGCGCGCGCCATCCGGTGCTCCCCGTCGCGCTCGGGCTCGTGATCGGCGGCAGCCTGTCGAATCTGCTCGACCGCGTTCGCCTCGGTCACGTCACCGACTTCATCGACTTCCGCTTCTGGCCGGCCTTCAACCTCGCCGACAGCTTCATCGTGATCGGCGTCGGGATCCTGCTCGCCGCGTTGTTCAGCGCCGATCGGGAGCCGCGCCGCTCGCAGCGCGTGCGTGACGCGGCTGCGCGTTCCTGACGCGGCGGCCGGCGAGCGGCTCGACCGCTTTCTCGCCGGATTGCCCGAGATCGGCTCGCGCGCGGTCGCCGAGCGCCTGCTGAGCGGCGGCGGCGTGCGCGTCGACGGCCGTCCGCGGCTGAAAAGCCACAAGCTCGAGGGCGGCGAGCAGGTGGAGTTCGAGCCGCCCGCAGCACCGGTGAGCGGACTCACCCCGCAGGCGATGGAGCTGGAGGTTCCCTACGAGGACGAGCACCTGCTCGTCGTCGACAAGCCGGCCGGGCTCGTCGTGCATCCGGCGCCGGGCCACGCCGAAGGGACGCTTGTGCACGGCCTGCTCGCCTACGACGTCGAGGGCGGCGAGGAACCAGACCGGCCCGGGATCGTGCACCGCCTCGACCGTGACACCTCCGGCCTGCTCGTCGTGGCGCGCTCGCCGGAAGCGCACCGGCGACTGCAGGAGCTCGTCCAGACACGCGCGCTGACGCGGGAGTACCTCGCCCTCGTTGTCGGAGCGCCCCGCTCGCGGCGGGGGACGATCGACGCGCCGATCGGCCGGGACCGGCACGACCCCCTGCGCCAGTCGCTCGACACGGCCACCCCGCGCGAGGCTGTGACCCATTTCGAGGTCGTCGAGCTGCTGCCCCGGCACGCGCTCCTCCGCGTCTCGCTCGAGACGGGCCGCACCCACCAGATCCGGGTGCACCTCGCCGGGATCGACCTGCCGGTCGCAGGCGATCCGCTCTACGGGCGGGCCGGCGAGCTCGGACTCGGCCGCCAGTTCCTCCACGCGGAGCGCCTCGCCTTCGAGCACCCGTTCACCGGCGAGGCCGTCGACGTCCGCTCGCCGCTGCCGGCCGCCCTCGCCGCCGCCCTCGCGGCCGCCCGCAGCTAGACTGGCGCCACTCAGTCCCACTACCCGGCGGATCACGCCGTGGCGCGGGTGCCGGCCTGTGCGGCCGGTGCGTCCAGAGCGCCGCCGGAGCACCATCAATTCAACCAGGAGGAACACCATGGGAGTCGTTTCCATGCGCGAATTGCTGGAGGCCGGGGTGCATTTCGGCCACCAGACGCGACGCTGGAACCCGAAGATGCGCCGTTTCATCTTCACGGAGCGGTCCGGGATCTACATCATCGACCTGACGCAGACGACCGAGCGCCTCGAGGAGGCCGCGCAGTTCGTCCGCAACCTCGCCGAGCGCAACGGCACCGTGCTGTTCGTCGGCACGAAGAAGCAGGCGCAGGACGCCGTCGAGAGCGAGGCGAAGCGCGTCTCCATGCCGTACGTCAACCATCGCTGGCTCGGCGGTCTGCTCACGAACTGGCGGACGATGTCCGAGCGGATCGAGCGCCTGCACGAGATGCGCCGTCTGCGCGACGAGGGTCAGCTCGACCTGCTGCCGGCGAAGGAGCGCATCGCCATGGCGGGTGAGCTCGAGAAGCTCGAGGCGAACCTCGGCGGCGTGGCCGACATGCGGCGGCAGCCGGACGCCGTCTTCATTATCGACCTCAAGAAGGAGCAGCTCGCCGTTCGGGAGGCGCGGAGGCTCGGCCTGCCGGTCGTCGCCCTCGTCGACACGAACTGTGATCCGGATGAGGCCGACTACGTCGTGCCGGGCAACGATGACGCGATCCGCTCGTGCAGCCTGATCGCGAAGGTGATCGCCGACGCGATCGCGGCGGGGCAGCAGAAGGTGACCGCGCGCGAGTTTCGCCCACCGCCGGAGAACGGCGCGTCGGCCCAGGCCGCGGAGCCGGGCGCCGAGGCGGAGCAGGGCGCCGAGGCGGAGCCGGCCGAAGCTGCAGCCGAGCCCGAGCCCCAGGCCGCAGCGGAGCCCGAGGCCGTCGAGCCGCCGCTCGAGGGCGACGCCGAGGAGACGGACGTCTAATGGCGGAGATCTCGGCCGCGCTCGTCAAGGAGCTCCGCGAGCGCACCGGCGCGGGGATGATGGATTGCAAGCGCGCGCTCCAGGAGACGAACGGGGACATGGACGCTGCGATCGTGCTGCTGCGCGAGCGTGGCATCGCCGGCGCCGCCAAGCGTGCTGGTCGTGAGACGACCGAGGGCCTGGTCGGCTACCACCTCGCCGAGAACGGCTCCAAGGGGACGATGGTGGCCGTCGGCTGCGAGACCGAGCCGGTCTCGAAGAACGACGAGTTCCAGGCGTTCGCGAAGAAGGTGCTCGACACCGTCGACGCCGGCGGCGTGGGCGCCGAAGCGGGGCTGGAGACGGAGAGGACCGAGCTCGCAGCAAAGCTCGGCGAGAACATCGCCGTCGTCGGCGCCGCGCGCTTCGAGGCGGTCGACGGCGCCACGATCGCCGCGTACGCGCATCCCCCGGCGAACAAGCTCGGCGTGCTCGTGCAG
The DNA here is from genome assembly GCA_036511815.1 of Gaiellaceae bacterium. Taxonomy (GTDB): domain Bacteria; phylum Actinomycetota; class Thermoleophilia; order Gaiellales; family Gaiellaceae; genus Palsa-739. The sequence continues at coordinate 16,777 of DATCBP010000019.1, read as the reverse complement.
GTGCGCGGCGGTGACGCCGAGTTCGGACGCCAGCTCGCGATGCACATCGCCTCCGCGGCCCCGCAATGGGTCGGTCGCGACGACGTGCCCGCCGAGCTCGTCACGGCCGAGCGCGAGATCTACGCGAACACCGACGAGGTGAATTCGAAGCCGGAGCAGGCGCGCGAGAAGATCGTCGAGGGCATGCTCAACAAGCGGTTCTTCGGCGCAAACGTGCTCGCCGACCAGGAGTGGATCTGGGATGGCAGCAAGACCGTCGGCCAGGCACTCCAGGAGGCAGGGGCGGAGGTGCTCGAGTTCCAGCGCTTCGCGCTCACCCGTTGAGACTGCGATGAGCGTGCGCCCCGAGCAAATCGCCCCAGCGCCGGCGGCCGGCGGCCCCGGCTCGCGGCGGATCATGCTGAAGCTGTCGGGCGAGGCCCTGATGGGCACGCGCGACTACGGGATCGACGTCGGGGTGGTGACAAGCCTCGCCGCCGAGATCGCCGCGCTGCAGGCATCCGGCATCGGCGTCGCGATCGTCGTCGGCGCGGGGAACTTCTATCGCGGGCTCGCTGCCGCGGCCGAGGGGATGGAGCGCGCGACGGCCGACTACGCGGGGATGCTCGCGACGCTGCTCAACGCGCTCGCACTCCAGGACGCGCTCGAGCGAGTCGGCGCGGACACCCGCGTGCAGTCGGCGCTCGAGGTGAGCGAGGTCGCCGAGCCGTACATCCGCCGCCGTGCCATCCGCCATCTCGAAAAAGGACGCATCGTGATCTTCGCGGCCGGCACGGGCAACCCGTTCTTCACGACGGACACCGCGGCGGCGCTGCGCGCGCTCGAGATCGGCGCCGACAGGATCCTCATGGCGAAGAACGGCGTCGCCGGCGTCTACGACGGCGATCCGCGCACCGACCCGCACGCAGCGTTCATGCCGCGCCTGACCCATCTCGAGGCGATCGAGCGCGGACTCAAGGTGATGGACACGACCGCGCTCTCGCTCTGCATGGACAACAAGCTCACCATTCACGTTTTCGAGCTCGCCGACGGCAACATTGCGCGGGTCGTCGCGGGCGAGGATGTCGGCACCGTCATCGAGACACGGTAGGAGGGCGCAGAGGAATGCCAACCGTCGAGGAGCTGATCGGTGAAGCGCAGTCGCGCATGGACAAGTCCGTCGAGCATGCGCGGAACGAGTTCAACACGGTGCGGACCGGGCGTGCGTCCGCGTCGCTGCTCGACCGCATCGAAGTCGACTACTACGGGACGAAGACGCAGCTGAAGCAGCTCGCGACGATCGGCGTGCCCGAGGCGCGCATGCTGACGATCCAGGCCTTCGACCCGAGCTCGCTCCGCGCGATCGAGAAGGCCATCCTCGAGTCCGATCTCGGCCTGACGCCCTCGAACGACGGCAAGCTGATCCGCCTGCCGATTCCGCAGCTCACTGAGGAGCGCCGCAAGGAGCTCGTGAAGGTCGTGCGCGGGCTCGCCGAGGGACACCGCATCGCGGTGCGCGACATCCGCCGGGACGCGATGAAGCACCTGAAGGACCTCGTCGACTCCGGCGACGTGGGCGCGGACGAGGAGCATCGCGCCGAGGAGCGGGTGCAGAAGCTCACGGACGAGCACACGAAGCAGATCGACGAGCTGCTGAAGCACAAAGAAGCCGAAGTGATGGAGGTCTGATCCTCCTGACCGGCAGCTCTGCGTCGAACGACACCGAGATGCGCGCCGAGCCCGGCCTGCCCGAGGCGGCGCGCGCGGTCGCGATCATCATGGACGGCAACGGCCGCTGGGCGAGCGCGCACGGCGTCACCGTCGCGGACGGTCATCGCGCCGGCTCGCAGGCGCTGCGGCCCGTCGTCGAGACCGCGATCGACCTCGGTGTGGAGTCGCTCGCGGTCTATGCGTTCTCGACCGAGAACTGGGCGCGCCCGGTGGAGGAGGTCGAGGCGTTGATGGAGATCTTCGGCGAGACGATCGACCGCGAGCTCGCAGATCTCGCAGCACAGGGCGTGCGCACGCGTTTCGTCGGCCGGCGCGACCGCGCGCCCCAGTGGCTCCAGGCGAAGCTCGCCGAGCTGGAGGGCGCAACGGCGGACAAGACGCGGCTGAGCCTCTGGATCGCCTTCGACTACGGGGGTCGGGCGGAGCTCGTGGAAGCCGCGCGGCGGATCGTCGAAAGCGGCGCCGCCGCCGCCGACGTCGACGAGGAGCTCGTCGCGCAGCAGCTCTACGCGCCCGAGATGCCGGACCCCGATCTCGTCATCCGCACGTCCGGCGAGCTGCGGATCTCGAACTTCCTGCTCTGGCAGTCCGCGTACGCCGAGTTCGTCTTCACGGAGACGCTCTGGCCGGACTTCGGCCCCGACGAATTGCGCAGCGCGCTGGAGGATTACGCGCAGCGGCGCCGCAGATTCGGCGGTAGATGACCGCCTTCATCTCCCGCCTGCTCGTCGGCATCGTCGGCGTCCCGGTCGTGCTCGGTCTCGTCTGGCTCGGGGGATGGTGGTTCTTCGTGCTGGTCGTCGTCGCCGCGCTCGTGGCCGTGCACGAGTTCGTGGTGATGGCCAAGCCTCTGCGCCCGCTCGCGCCGGCTGCGTATCTCGGCACACTGCTCGGGCTGGCCGGAGCGCGCAGCGGCGGGCTCGTCTGGCTGCTCGGCGGCGTGCTCGCGACGTTCGTCTTCGCGTTCGTGCTGAACGCGTTCGCGGAGACGCGCGCGCCGTCGACGGTCGCGATCGGCGCGACGGTCCTCGGCGCGACGTGGATCGGCTTCGGTCTCGGCCACCTCGTGCTGCTGCGCCAGCTCCATCGGGAACCGCGACTGATCGCGTTCACGGTGCTGCTCACGGTATGGGCGGCGGACACGTTCGCGTATTTCGGCGGACGGCTGCTCGGGCGGCACAAGCTCGCGCCGTCGCTCTCGCCGGGCAAGACCTGGGAGGGCTTCGTCGTCGGCTCGATCGCAGGCACGTTCGTCGCGTTCATCGCGCTCTACGACACCCGCCACACGTACCTGACGAGCTGGCAAGCGGTCGTGCTCGGCCTCGTCGTCGTGCTTGCGGCGGCCTCCGGCGACCTGTTCGAGTCGATGCTGAAGCGCGACATGCAGGTCAAGGACACGGGGCGGCTGCTGGGCGGGCACGGGGGCGTTCTCGACCGGATCGACTCGCTCCTGTTCGCAGGGGCCGCCGCCTACTACCTCGTGATCGCCTTCGGCTACTCGTAGGGCACCCCCTACACTGGACACGATGAAGCGCGTTGCCCTCCTGGGCGCCACGGGGTCGATCGGACGCCAGGCGATCGAGATCGTCGAGGCGCATCCAGGACTCGAGCTCTGTGCAGCCGCCTCCGGCGCATCCTCGCTCGACCACGTCCGGGCGCCGCTGAAGCAGGTGGGCGGCGACCTCACCGAGCTGCTCGACCGGGCCGAGCCGGACGTCGTCCTCAACGCCGTCGTCGGCTTCGCAGGCATCCACGCGACCCTCTGGGCGCTCGAGCGCGGCATCGACCTCGCGCTCGCGAACAAGGAGAGCCTCGTTGCCGCGGGAGAGCTCGCGCTCGCGGCGCAGCAGCGGGGCGGCGGCCGCCTGCTTCCCGTCGACAGCGAGCACTCCGCGCTGTTCCAGTGTCTCGAAGGGCGCTGCCCGGAGCAGGTCGAGTCGCTCGTCCTCACCGGCTCCGGCGGCCCGTTCCGCGGGCGCACGCGAGACGAGCTCGGGCAGGTGACCCCGGAAGAGGCGCTCGCACATCCGACGTGGCGGATGGGCCCGAAGATCACGGTCGACTCTGCCACGCTCGCAAACAAGGGGCTCGAGCTGCTCGAGGCGCACTTCCTGTTCGGCCTTCCCTATCCCCAGATCGAGGTCGTGCTCCAGCCGACGTCGATCGTGCACTCGCTCGTGCGCTTCCGCGACGGCACCGCGCTCGCGCATCTCGGCAACCCGGACATGCGCGCGCCGATCTCATACGCGCTGACGTACCCGGAACGAGCGGCCACGCCGCTGCCGGCGCTCGACCTCACGTCGCTGACGCTCCAGTTCGAGGCTCCGGATACCGAGACCTTTCCGATGCTGGCACTCGCACGCGAAGCGGGGGAGCGGGGCGGAACCCTCCCGTGCGCGTTCAATGCAGCCAACGAGGTCGCGGTGGCGGCGTTCCTCGCAAGGCGGCTGCCGTTCCTCGCGATCGCCGAGGTGGTCGAGGACGCGCTGGCGCGCGCGGACGGATCGCCCGCCCACGATCTCGGCGATCTGCTCGAGGCGGACCGCAGCGCCCGGTCGCTCGCAGGCGAGGGGTTGCCCGTCGCGTGATCTGGGTCGTCGTCATCGTCGGGCTGCTCCTGCTCGTGTTCCTGCACGAGCTCGGGCACTTCACCGTCGCGCTGCTTGTCGGGATCCGGCCGCGCAGCTTCTACGTCGGCTTCCCGCCGGCGATCGCGAAGGTGAAGCGCAACGGCATCGAGTACGGCATCGGCGCGATCCCGCTCGGCGGCATGGTGCGCATTCCGGGCATGCACCGTCCATCGGGCCGCGACGTCCAGGCGTTCATGTCGGCTGCCATGCGCGAGGACCCTGCGCTCACCGCATCGACGCAGCGGGTGCGCCGCTACCTCGACGACGGCGATCTCGCCGCTGCGCGCGCGGCGCTCCCGGCGCTGCGGGAGGAGACCGAGCGCGCGACGCTGACGCGGGCCGCGCGCAGGTCGGCGAACCGCGCGATCCGCGACGTCGACGAAGGGACCGGATCGGACGCGTACTGGCACCAGCCGACGTGGAAGCGCGTCGCGGTGATCGCCGCCGGCCCGATCGCGAACATCCTCGTCGCGTTCGTCATCTTCACGGCTGTCTACACGACGGGCGCGCCGTCCCAGCAGGCGAGCACGGAAGTCGCCGCGGTGAGCTCGCACACGCCCGCGGCTGCGGCCGGACTCCAGGCCGGCGACCGGGTCGTCGCTGTCAACGGGCGCGCAGCACCGAACTTCGACACCGTCTCCCGGCTCATCCGCAACAGCGACGGCCGCGCCATCACCGTCACGGTGCGCCGCCACGGGCAGGAGCTGACGCTTGGCCCGCGCAAGACGATCCGCCTCGACGGCCGCTGGATCTGGGGCTTCCAACCGGCGGCGAAGCTCATCTCGTACTCCTTCGGGCATAGCGTCCGACTCGCCGCGACCGACTGCTGGCAGGTGGTGTCCGGGACGGTGAAGGCGTTCGGCGCGATCTTCCGCGGCCACGAGCACGGCCAGCTCACGAGCACCGTCGGGATCGTGCGCATCTCGGCGGCGGCGCTCAAGGTGAGCTTCAACTGGTACCTCCAGATCGTCGGCTTCGTGAGCATGTCGCTCGCGCTACTCAACCTCCTGCCTCTGCTGCCGCTGGACGGCGGCCACATCCTCTTCTCGCTGATCGAGGCCGTGCGCCGGCGGGCGCTGGCCCGCGAGGTCTACGAGCGGGTCTCGTTCGTGGGATTCGCCCTGATCCTCCTGATCTGGGTGATTGCGCTCTCGAACGATTTTTCGGGTAGCGCGCCTCGGTAAACTGAGCCCGGATGGCTAGCGAGCGCCGGATCTCGGTTGGGGGCGTCAGCATCGGCGGCGGTGGGCCCGTCGTCGTGCAGTCGATGACCCTGACGAAAACGCACGACGTCGAGGCGACGACCGCGCAGATCGCCGCGCTCGCCTCGGCCGGCTGCGAGATCGTGCGCGTGGCCGTCCCGAAGATCGAGGACGCAGAGGCGCTCGCGCGGATCGTCAGGTTCTCGCCGCTGCCGGTGATCGCGGACATCCACTTCAACGCGAGCCTCGCGCTCAAGGCGATCGACGCCGGCGTGGCCGGCGTGCGCATCAACCCCGGCAACATCGGCGGCCCTGACAAGGTGGCGCTCGTCGTGAAGGCGGCGAAGAAGGCCGGCATCCCCATGCGCATCGGCGCCAACTCGGGATCGCTGCCGAAGCACCTCTCCGACCTCGCGCAGCAGGACCAGGCGGACGCGCTCGTCGAGGCCGCGCTCGAGGAAGTGCGCCTGCTCGAGCAGCTCGACTTCCGCGACTTCAAGATCTCGGTCAAGTCGAGCCACGTGCCGACGATGATCCGCGCGTACCGTCGGCTGTCCGAGCGCGTGCCCTACCCGCTGCACCTCGGCGTGACCGAGGCGGGGACGCCGTTCTCGGGATCGATCAAGTCCGCGGTGGGGATGGGTGCGCTGCTCGTGGACGGGATCGGCGACACGATCAGGGTCTCGCTCACCGCCGACCCGGTCGAGGAGGTCAAGACCGCCTACGAGATCCTGAAGGCGCTCGGCCTGCGCGAGCGCGGGCCGGTGATGATCGCCTGCCCGAGCTGCGGGCGCGACAACGTCGGCGTGCAGTCCCTCGCGGAGACCGTCGAGGAGCGGCTGCTCACGTATCCGCAGCATTTCGAGGTGGCGGTGCTCGGCTGCGCGGTGAACGGCCCGGGCGAGGCGGGCGACGCCGACTTCGGAATCGCCGGCGGTCGCGACGTCGGCTTCGTCTACGCGCACGGCCGCGTGCTCAAGAAGGTGTCGTCCGACATCCTCATCGACGAGCTCTTCTTCGAGATCGACAAGTGGATCACCGAGGGCATGCAGCGTCCGAAGCGGTTGAAGATGGCGAAGCCCGCCGCGCTCGCGATGGCCGAAGCAAGCCTGATTCCCCTCGAGTAGCCTGCGCGGACAACGAATGATTGCCCGGGCCTCACAGCTGTTCCTGCCGACGCTGCGCGACGACCCCGCGGATGCGGAGGCCGCGTCGCACAAGTTGCTTGTGCGCGGCGGCTACATCCGCCAGGTCAGCGCCGGCGTGTTCACGTTCCTGCCGCTCGGGTGGCGTGTCCATCGCAAGGTCGAGCAGATCATCCGCGAGGAGATGAACGCGATCGGGGGGCAGGAGCTGCTGATGCCCGTGCTCACGCCGGCAGAGCTGTGGGAGACGACAGGGAGGATCGGGATTCCCGAGATCTTCCGGCTCGAGGACCGGACAGGCCGCAAGTTCATCCTGCCGGTGACGCACGAGGAGACGGTCACGTTCCACGCGCGCGAGATCCAGTCCTACAAGCAGCTGCCGCAGCTCTGGTACCACTTCGCCGTCAAGGATCGGGACGAGCCACGGCCGCGGGGCGGGCTGCTCCGGGTACGGGAGTTCATCATGAAGGACGCGTATTCGTTCGATCGAGACGAGGATGGCCTGCGGCGCAGTTTCGAGGCGAACCGCGGCGCGTACAAGCGGATCTTCGAGCGTTGCGGTGTCGAGACGCACGACGTGCAGGCCGAGAGCGGGATCATGGGCGGCAAGTTCAGCGTCGACTTCCTCGCGCCGGCCGGCTCAGGCGAGAACGTGCTCGTGACATGTGAAAACGGCGACTACGCCGCCGACGGCGACATCGCCCGTGCTGTTCCACGCGGGCCGGAGTTCCCCGCTGCACTGGGAGCTCCCGAGTCGATCGAGACGTCCGGCGTGACGACGATCGACGGCCTCGCAGAGCTCCTGTCGGTGGATGCGGCGGCGACGTCGAAGGCGATGCCGGTCGTGAAGGAGGACGGCACGCTCGTGCTCGCGCTCGTGCGCGGCGACGACCGGCTCAGCGAGATGAAGCTTTTCGACGCGCTTCGCGGCGCGTCGCGGCCGGCGACCGACGAGGAGATCCAGGCGGCCTTCGGCGCGCACGGCGGGTCGCTCGGACCGGTCGGCTTCCCGGGCGAGATCGTCGCGGACGAGACGCTGCGCGAGGGGCAGTTCGTCGCCGGCGCGAACCGCGACGGCTGGCATCTGCGCGGCGTCGAGGCGGGCCGCGACTACGAGCCGCGCTTCGCCGATCTTCGCGAGCCGAAGGAAGGCGACCGGTGTCCACTCTGCGGGGGCGCGCTGCGATTCCGCGTGGCGGTCGAGGTCGGTCACATCTTCAACTTCGGGAGCTTCTACTCGGAGCCGCTCGGCGCCATGTTCGTCGACGAGGACGGGAAGGAGAAGCCGCTCCTGGGCGGCAGCTACGGCATCGGCCCCGGCCGCGTGATGGCTGCGGTGATCGAGCAGCGCGCCGACGAGAGCGGAATGACCTGGCCGCGCGAGATCTCGCCGTACGACGTGCACGTCGTCGCGCTCTCCGGGGGCGAGGAGATCGCGGAACAGGCGGCGCAGACGCTCTCGGACGCGGGCTACGAGGTCCTGTTCGACGACCGCGACCTGCGCGCGGGCGAGAAGTTCGCGGACGCCGACCTGATCGGCTGCCCGGTCCGCGTCACCGCCGGCAAGAAGAGCCTCGACGACGGAAAGGTCGACGTGCGCGACCGCACGGCCGGGACGGAGAAGCGGTTGGATGTCGCCGACCTCGGCAAGCAGGGATGGCATGGCACGGCGTAGACGGTTCAGCGAGGAGCCCTTCGGCGCGACGATCGAGGCGCTGATGGCCGAGGCGGGCGTCACGTATCGCGAGCTCGCGGCGCGGACGGGGCTCTCCGCCGGGTATCTCAACCATCTCGTGCACGGCAACCGGCCGGTGCCCTCGGTCGATGTCGTGACCACGCTCGCCAAGGCGCTCGGCGTCGAGCCGGAGCATTTCCGCGAGCATCGCCTGCGCGTGATCACCGAGCGGCTCGAGACGATGCCCGAGCTGATCGACCGGCTCTACAAGCGCTTCGGCTAGACGGCTTCCGCTGCGGTCTCGGCGTCGTCCTCGCCGGGCTCTTCGTCGAGCTCGGCAGGCACCTCGCCGCGTGCCAGCGCTGCCGCGGCCTCTTTCTTGTCGTCGGCCTTCTGAGCCTTACGCGCGCGACGCTCCCTGAGCGCCTGCTCGCGGGCCATCTTCGCCATCGTGGTCTGTCGCTTCGAACTTGAGCCCATGCGGGCCCTCCTTTTTCGCTAATCGCCACGTCCACCGTAGCGGCCGCGCCGGTCTGAGGCCCGATACGATGGCCTCCGTACCACTCCGGGGTGTGGCGCAGCCTGGTTAGCGCGCTTGTCTGGGGGACAAGAGGTCCCGAGTTCGAATCTCGGCACCCCGATACACGGAGCGCCCGGCCCGCCATACTCAGACCGTGGCGGACAACGCGCATCTGCGCCTGCAGGACGTCCTCATGGCGACCGCCCAGGAGCTCGTGGCGAAGCTCGACGCCGACGCCTGCGCGATCTCGCGCGTGATCGGCGACGTGCTGATCGCCGTCGCCGAGGCGGTGACGGCGGGGCAGTCGCTGCAATCGGGCCAGGGGTATCTCGCTTCCGACTTCCCGGAGACGCTGGCGGTGCTCGACAGCGGGCGGCCGCGCATGATCACCCTCGCCGACGCCCACGTCGATTCGAACGAGGCGCGGGTGCTCTGCGAGCTCGGCTTCGCGACGCTGCTCATGCTCCGACTCGATCTGAGCGGAGCGCCGTGGGGGCTCGTCGAGATCTACCGCGAGGACGCACGGCCGTTCGGAGACGAGGACGTGCGCCTCGGCACCGAGATCCTCACGCTTCAGCCGATCGCCTGACGACGACGTCGGCGGAGCAGCCCGCGACGAGGGCGCTGAGCGGGTCGTCGACGCCGCGCAGCTGGGGATGGCCGAGGTCGATCGCGATCGACGGCCACGTGTCGAGGCCGAGCGAGGCCGCACCTTCGACGGAGCCGATCGCGAGCAGCGCATCGACGGTCAGCACGTCGCGGCGGCCCGCCTGGCGACGCGCGGTTCCGTCGAGCTCGCGCAGCTCCTCGAGCGGGTCGATGCGGACGTTCGAGTCGGAGCCGATGCAGATCGCGATGCCCCGGTGCAGCAGCCGCTCGACCGGCAGGAAGCCGTCGCCGAGGTTCGCCTCGGTCGTCAGGCACGCGCACACGCGTGCGCCGGCGTCGCGGAGCAGGTCGAGCTCGCTCCCGTCCGCGTGGGTCGCGTGCACGACGGTCGTGCGCGGGCCGAGGCAGCCGGCCGCGGCGAGCAGCTCGATCGGCCGTACGCCGTGCTCCGCGATGCACTCCTCGATCTCGCGCGGCTGCTCGTCGGCGTGCACGTGGAGCGGCAATCCTTCCGCGGCTGCGTAGCGTCCGAGTTCCTCGAGCCACGCGCGCGAGCAGGCGCGCACGGAGTGGGGGGCGACACCGACCCGGAGCCCGCTCGCGCGCAGCTCCTCGAGCCCGCGGAGATACTCGGCGACCGAGTCCTGCCGGAACCGCTCGATCCCGCCGCGCTCGTACGCGACGGACAGCAGCACGAGTTCGACGCCGGCCTCGAGCGCCGCCTCGGCCGCCGCCCGCGCCTCGTCGAGCCCGAGGTAGTGGAACTCGCCGACGGCGGTGTACCCGGCGTCGCGCATCTCCGCATAGACGGCTGCGTAGTCGGTGCGGACGCGGGTCGGAGTCTGGCCCCGGGCGAGCTCGAGCATCGTCTCCCGCCAGGCCCAGAAGTCGCCGCACTCGACGCGGCCGCGGAGCGCGCGCTGGAACGCGTGGCTGTGGGCGTTGACAAATCCACAGACCTGGATTTCCTCCGCCACGCGCGAGAGGATAGCCCCCTTGCTGCGGCGCATTCTCGTTGTTGGACTGGCAACGGCGTTCTTCGCTGCGCCCGCAGCGCACGCCGGCACGGTCGCGATCTTCTACTACCCGTGGTACGCGACGCCCGCGCACGACGGCGGCTGGGAGCACTGGAACCAGAACTCGCACAACCCTCCCGGCGACATCTATTCGCGCTACTACCCGGCGTTCGGCCCCTACTCGAGCGCGGACCCGTCGGTCGTCGACCAGCAGATGGCGGAGATCTCCGCGGCCGGAGTCGACGAGGTGGTGATCTCCTGGTGGGGGCGCGGCTCGGCCGAAGACCAGCGGCTGCCGCTCGTCCTCGCCGCCGTCCACCGGTATCACCTGCAGCCGGCGATCCACCTCGAGCCGTATCCCGGGCGCTCGCCGGCGACCGTGGCGCAGGACCTGCCGTACCTCGCCGGGCTCGGGATCCGCGACATCTTCGTCTACCACCCGCGCGACTTCGCGGCCTCCGACTGGGCGACGCTTCGTGCGCAGGCGCCGACAGCGCTCCGCCTCTTCGCCGGCACCCAGCTCGTCGGCTTCGCGGCCGCCGGTCACTTCGACGGCTTCTACACGTACGACTTCATCGACTTCGGCGCGAGCAAGTTCGCGCGCCTCTGCGCCCAGGCGCACGCCGTCCACCTGCTCTGCGCGCCGAGCGTCGGCCCGGGCTACAACGGTGTGCGGGCGGGCGAGGCGCCCGTGCTGAGTTCCCGCCGCAACGGCGCGACATACGACGCCCTCTGGACGGCCGCGCTCGCCGCGCGCCCCGACATGGTCACGATCACGAGCTTCAACGAGTGGGGCGAGGGCACGCAGATCGAGCCCGCCGCCGCCCGGGCGGGCTACAGCAGCTACGACGGCGCCTGGGGTCTCACCGGCACCGCGGCGCAGACCGCGTACCTCATGCGCACCGCGTACTGGACAGGCCGCCTGCATTCCTCGACCGGGTAGGTTGCCCGGGATGGCGACGCCCGCAGTCCCGGCACCGCTGGCTCGGCTGCCGAACGCGCTCACGATCGGCCGCCTCGTCCTGATCCCGGTGTTCGTCGCCCTGATGATCCGCGCCGGGGACGCGCACACGTGGGCGGCGGGGATCCTCTTCGGCGTCGCCGGCGCGACCGACCAGGTCGACGGCTTCCTCGCCCGCCGCTGGCACGTCGAGTCGCGCTTCGGCAAGATCGCCGATCCACTCGCCGACCGCCTGATGATCGACGCGGCGGTGATCCTGCTCGTCGTGTACGGGCGGCTGCCGTGGGCCGGTCTCGTCGTGATCGCCGGCCGCGACCTGCTGCTGCTCGTCGGCTGGCGCACGCTCGCGCCCCGGGGGATCGACCTCGACGTGAACCTGCTCGGCAAGGGCGCGACCTGGATCCTCTACGCCGCGATCGCCTTCCGCATCGTCACGCACGACGCCACGAGCTGGCCGCTCTGGCTGTTCTGGGCCGGCCTCGGAGGCGCTCTCGCAGCCACGCTCGTCTACATGCGCGACGCCCTGAGGGCGCTGCGCGTCGCCGGGCCTGGACGGGAGCCCGGCAAAGGCTAAACTTCAGCTTGACCCTTTGCCCGACGAAAGGCTTCGATGGAACCGCTCCCCGATCTCGCAGCAATGTCCGACGTGGACTTGAAGCACCTGATCGACGAGTACACGCAGGAAGAACAGGAAGTCTCGTACCGGCGGCGTCTCCTGCACGGAAAGATCGACATCCTCCGCGCCGAGCTCGTCGCGCGGCTACAGAAGACGCAGGGCCGCGGCGTGCTCGACCAGGTGAACGTCGAGGCGCTCACGGAGATCCTCGCAGGCAAGGCCGCTCCGCCCACGCAATGAGCCACGTGTACTGCCCGGAGTGCGGCTTCCAGAACCCGGAGGCCGCCAGCTACTGCTCGAAGTGCGGTGCGCTGCTGCATGCCCTCGAGAGCGGCGAGGCGACGGAGACCTTCAGCCCGGAGGACGCGGACGAGCTCGCCGACACGCTCGACGGGCTCGGGCTCCAGGGCCCTGCCCTCGTCGTCCGCTCCGGCGGGGGACGGTCCGGCGAGACCTTCACGCCGCAGGGGGACCGCACGACGATCGGCCGCTCGCCCGACTGTCCCGTCTTCCTCGACGACGTCACGGTCTCACGCAAGCACGCCGTCCTCGTCGAGCGCGAAGGCCGGTGGTTCATCGAGGACCAGGGCAGCCTCAACGGCACGTTCGTCAACCGCCGCCGTGTCGACTCCGCGGAGGTCTCGGACGGCGACGAGCTCCAGATCGGCAAGTACCGGCTGACCTTCCTCCAACGCTGATGCCAACCGCTCAGGCCCCCACACGCGAACGCCTCCTGACGATCGGCGCGGTCTGCCGCCGTCTGAAGCCAGAGTTCCCGGACGTCTCGATCTCGAAGATCCGCTATCTCGAGGACCAGGGCCTGCTGCTGCCGAAGCGCACCCAGGGCGGCTACCGGCTGTTCGGCGAGGACGACGTCGAGCGGCTGGAGACGATCCTCCGCCTCCAGCGCGACGAGTTCCTGCCGCTCCGCGTGATCCGGGAGGAGCTTGCGACGGGCGCGTCGAAGGAGCGGCGCCGCAAGCGCTCCGGCGCGCTCGGCGAGCGCGAGGAGGCGATCGACCTCGACGCGCTCTGCGAGCGCGCAGGGATCGAGAGCCGCCGCGCGCGGGAGCTCGAGGAGTTCGGCCTGCTCGAGCCGACCGTCGAATCGGGCCAGCGGCGCTACACGGAGACGGACGTCGACATCGCCGCCGCGTGCGACACACTCGCCCGCTACGGGATCGCGCCGCGCCACCTCCGCGCCTTCCGCACGGCAACCGACCGTGAGACGGGACTGCTCGAGGCGCTCGTCGCTCCTGCGCTCCGCTCCCGCAATCCGGAGCGCCGGCGCGCCGGGCTCGAGGATCTCCAGGCGCTCGCCGAAGCGGCGCAGGAGTTGTCGCAGCTGCTGTTCGTGCGCAACGTCAGCAAGCTCGCGCGGTGACGGCCATCGACCTCAGGTCGCGCGTCCGGGAGGTGCAGGACTTCCCGGAGCCCGGTATCGGCTTCAAGGACATCACGCCGCTGCTGCTCGATCCCGTCGCGCTGCGACAGGCGATCTCCGAGCTTGCCGCGTGGACGGCGGAGAAGGAACCCGATCTCGTGCTCGGCGCCGAGGCGCGCGGCTTTCTGCTCGGCGCGGCGATCGCGAGCGAGGTCGGCTGCGGCTTCGTGCCGGCGCGCCGGCCCGGCAAGCTGCCGCCGCAGACGGTGACCGCCCGCTACCTGCTCGAGTACGGCGAGAACGCGCTCGAGGTGAACGCCGACGCCATTCGCAAGGGCGCGCGGGTCGTCATCCACGACGACGTGCTCGCGACCGGTGGGACGGTGGAGGCGATCGGCGGGCTCGTCGAGCAGCTCGGCGGCCACGTCGTCGGCGCCAATTTCGTGATCGAGCTCTCGTTCCTGCACGGGCGCGAGCGCCTCGCCGGGGTCGACCTCTTCTCGCTCATCACGTATTAGCCGGGGCAATCCCCACCGTCAGGGATCATGGGGGCGGGCGGGCGCGGTCGATAGAAACAGCGGGATGAGCGCCGAACTGCCGCAGAGTGGAACCTTGGCCGGCCTGGACCTGCTGCTGGCCCATTGCGCCAGCCTCGATCCCGACAGGTCGACGGCGCGGGAGCGGCTCGACGAGGCGCTCGGCCCCGATCTCGCCAAGAAGCTCGTGTTTGCCCTCTCCGCGGGCGCCCCGTGCGAGCGCCGCAGCCCCGATCTAGGCGCGTGGGCGGTCTTCGCCGCGTAGGCGGACGAAGAGCCAGATCCCCGCTGCGCTGAGCATCGCGATCACCGCTGCGAACGCGCCCGTCGTGCCCACCGCGACCAAGCCGAAGTAGATGTACGCGCCGAGGGCGACGGCCCAGACGAACGCGATCACGCCCTTGTCGACGCTCGGCGGCTGGAAGTGCACGGCGGGATTCTAAACACGCGCAAAAAAACAGCCGGCACCTGAGTGCCGGCTGAAAAAGAAATTCGCCGAGCTCGTCGCGGTTTCGTCCACAAGGCCGCTCGACCTTCCGCCTCGGCCCTTGCGGGCCTCCTCGTAGTGCCTATCGGCCTTGCTTCGACCTACTCCCGCGCCGCGCTCGGCGCAAAGGGGAATCTAGGGGGTGGGGCAGAGCGGTGCAAGGGCATGCCGACACGAAAATGTCGCATTTTGCGGATTTTGAATAATCAACATTTCCACAGCGGACTGTGCAACCTGTGGAAAAGCCCGGAGCGCTCCAGCTAGGAGCCGAGGACGGTGCGGAAGAGCGAGGCGATCGGCAGACCGCTGACGGGATCGCGATAGACGACGCGGTACGTGAGCGGCCGCACGGGCGGCGTGTCCGTGAGCGAGAAGGACCCGTCGGGCGCGAGTGGGAGGGTGGTGAGCAGCTGTGGGCCGGCCTCGGTCTCGCGCCAGACCTCGACGCTCCCGGAGACGACGCCCTCGACGCGGCCCGTGAGCGCGAAGGCGGCGCCGTCCACGGCGGCGCTGAGATCGACCTTCGCGACGGGCGGCGTCGCCGCCCGGTACCACCCGAGGCCGTTCTCGTCGAGCAGCAGATACTGGCGGCCGCCCAAAGGGTCGAGGGCGTACCCGTAGAGGTCGCCGTCGAGCTCCGTGGTGGCTCCGGCGACGTCGGAGACGATCCCGGCGTAGGCCGTCCGTGCCCCCGCCAGGTCGACGTAGTCGTCGCCGGCGACCTCGGGGCCGGTGGGGGACAGCGCAAGCGCGACGAGGAACGCGTGGTGGCTGAGGATCGTGGTCGTCTCACCGTGCCCGTGCACCGTGAGCAGAAGCTGGCTCTCGCCGAAGGAGGGGAAGAGCTCGGTCCAGGCGCTCCAGACGGCTCCGGTGACGGCGGCCGCCTGCACGATGCCGGCAGGCCCGCCGATCTGCGTCCCGTAGATGAACTGCCCGACCCAGTCCTTGTGGTCCTTTGTACGCGCCCACTCGATCGTCGCGAAGTCGTACGTCTCGAGCACACGCACCGCGCCGTTCGGGAGGACGACGGGCGCCGCCGAGGGGAGAGCCTCGCTCGAGGGGAAGCCGTCCCGGGTCACGCGCTCGCCGACGAGCCGCCCCGCCGCGTCCTCGTGGACGAGGCGCAGCCACGACCGCTGCGAGCCGAGCTCGTACGTATACGCGACAAGCGGTCGGCCCGACGAGTCGAGTGCCAGGCCGCCGAAACCGAGCAGGCCGCCCCTGGGCGCGGTCGCGACCGTCCGCACGCGCCAGGACACGCCCTGCTGCTCCGCCAGGGCCAGCCAGCTCCCCTTCGGATCCTCGGCCAGGAGGTCGGCGCCGCCGTTCGCGGCCACCTTGAAGCCGACGATGAGGGCCCGCGGCCCAAGCAGGCCGGCGAGGGCCTGCGCGGCCCAGGTGCCGTCGGCGGCGCGCGTCGCGACCTGGAGCGAGCCGTCCACGGCGACGAACGCGACGCGCGGCGATCCGTCCGGCGCGACCGCGAGCAGCGCGTCCTGTGCGCCCTGCGATCCCGGCACCAGCTCGGCGCGCGCGAGCCCCGGCACGAGCAGGGCGGAGGCGACCACAGCCACGAGCGCGGCGCGCGTCACAATCCGGACGATAGCCGCAGGGCACGTTTCTGTTCCAACTTGACATAACGCACGGAAAGAGGCGTGCGCGTTATCGCGTCGCTGTTCCGAGGCACTCGGGGAGGGGGTGGTTGACCCGCTAAACGGGAAGTGCCTGCAAAGACGAAAAAGACCGGCCCCGCAGACCTTGTGAGAGGAAGAGCGGGGCCGGTCACACCTACAGGAGGTGTGCGGTGGAAACTACCACGCGCACCGGGCGGCCAACACCCGTTCCGGTGACCGATCCAGCAACCGATCTACCGGCGGTTCCCGAGGGCAAGCACGGGGACGTCGACATCAACGGCGACCTCGTCGACGAGCTGACCTGGCTCGCAGGGCCGCCGGCGATGCGCAGGGCGGCGCGCGAGCGGAGGCTCGCCGCCGCCATCACCGCCGGCAGCCCTGCCGAGGCCCTGGCCCAGATCGAGGCCGTGCAGCGGCTGCTCGGCCGGGCGCCGGCGTGACCCACACCGGCCGGATCCTGCTCTGGGCGTTCCTCGCCGTCGACGTGCTCGTGCTCGGCGGCATCGTCGCGCGTGAGAAGTGGCGAGGCCGCCGGCCCCCGGACGTGCGGCGGCGGATCCGCTGATGGCCGCTCGCCGCTCACGCGCGAAGACGTACCGGTGCACGAGCTGCCCGGCCGTGCTCCACTACCGGCCCGCCGACGTACCCG
>DATCBP010000018.1:0-2039 GCA_036511815.1 Gaiellaceae bacterium | reverse complement strand
GACCGCCTGAACCGATCGCATGCCGTCGCCGTCGACCAGCACGATCTCGCCGCGCTCGACCTCTCGCACGTGCTCGGCGCCGACGAGGTCGAACGCGCACGTCTCGGACGCGACGACCCAGTCGTCGTTCACGCGGCCGAGCACGAGCGGCCGGAAGCCGAGCGGGTCGCGGAACGCGATCAGCGTCCCTTCCGAGAGCGCCACGACCGAGTACGCGCCCTGCAGCTTGCGCATCGCGCCGGCGATCGCCTCGTCGAGCGGCGCGTCGGCGTTCGCGATCAGCGCTGCGATCACCTCGCTGTCGGACGTCCCGCGCAGCGTCGCGCCCTCGGCGCGGAGCTCCTCGCGCAGCACGTCCGCGTTGACGAGGTTGCCGTTGTGCCCGAGCGCCACCGTGCGGTTGCGCCCGTGCTGCACGAGCGGCTGCGCGTTCGCCCACCCCGACGAGCCGGTGGTCGAGTAGCGCGTGTGCCCGATCGCCACCTGCCCCTGGAGCGCGTGCAGCTTCTGCTCGTCGAAGACCTGGGTGACGAGGCCGAGGTCGCGGAGCGCGGTCAGCCGGCCGTTCTCCGACACCGCGATTCCCGCCGACTCCTGGCCGCGGTGCTGGAGCGAGAAGAGCCCGAAGTACGTGAGCCGCGCGACGTCGCGCTCGGGGGCGTACACGCCGAACACGCCGCACATGTCAGTGCACCTGGCCGATCTGGATGAAGCCCTTTGTGCCGAGCCGGGCGACATTCTCCGGTGAGCACGCGAGGATCGCGGCTCCGGCCTCGGGCTCGGCGGGCAGGTCGACGTCGGCCTCGCGGCCGCTCCAGCGGGTCGCCTCGGCGAGCGCCGCTTCGATCCCGCCGCTGCCGACGTCGTGGCAGAGCGTCAGGATCGGCGCCGCCTTGCGCAGGAAACGGATGAGCGACACCTCGGCGGCGATGCTCTCCTCCGGCACGCTCGCGAGCAGCACGACGTCGCCCCGCTGCCATCCGGCGGGAACGAGCCGCACGTCGGGGACGAGCCCGACGCAGCCGACGACGGGCGTCGGGGGGATCGGCCGGCCGTCGGTCTCGTTGTACAGCGAGACGTTGCCGGAGACGACCGGAACGCCGAGCGCCTCGGCTGCCTGCGAGATGCCCTCGATCGCCCGCGCGAGCTCGTAGCCGATCTCGGCCTTCTCGGGATTACCGAAGTTGAGGCAGTCGGTGAGGCCGATCGGCTCGCCGCCCGTACAGGCGACGTTGCGCGCAGCGCCGAGCACCGCCTGCACGCCGGCGGCGAACGGATCCGTCTCGCCGGGGCGCGGGCCCTGCAGCGACACGGCGAGCCCGCGCAGTGACGGCCGCAGCCTCAGCACGGCCGCGTCGAGGCCCGGGCGGCGCACCGTGCGGGAGCCGACGAGCTGGTCGTACTGCTCGTAGACGCCGGCTACATCCGCCTGCCGGCGACGCGCCTTCGGCGCGGGCGTCACCCACGTGTCCGGCTTCCGCTGCTCGACCTCGTAGCGGGGACATTCATCTGTCAGGAGCCGCGCGGGAACGTCGCCGACGACGGCGCCCTCGTAGAGCGCACGCAACTGCCCGGTGTCGGTCACCTCGCCGATCGCAGCGCTCTCCAGCTCCCACTTCGCGCACAGCGCGCGGAGGGCGTCGAGCATCTGCGGCCGCACGATCGCGACCATCCGCTCCTGCGACTCCGAGATCATGATCTCCCACGGCTCCATCCCCGACTCGCGCTGCGGCACGCGGTCGAGGTGGACGTCGATGCCTGCGCCGTCGCTCGCCATCTCGCTGAGCGCGGAGGCGAGCCCGGCGGCGCCGCAGTCCTGCAGCGACTCGACCAGGCCCGACTCGACGAGCTCGACCGAGACCTCGATGAGCTTCTTGCCGGTGAACGGGTCGCCGACCTGGACCGACGGCCGCTTGTCGGGATCGTCCTCGCCCAACTCCTGGCTCGCGAGCACGGATGCGCCGCCGATGCCGTCGCGGCCCGTCGTCGCGCCGAAGAGGACGACAACGTTGCCGGGGCCGTGCGCCTTCGCCGTCTGC
>DATCBP010000017.1:0-24491 GCA_036511815.1 Gaiellaceae bacterium | reverse complement strand
GGCACGCAGCAGAAGAACGGGAACGTTGCCGCGCAGACGATCAGCGTCGGCACCGCCGCCGCCCTCGGCGGCGCGAGCGGCTTCGGCGGCGGCGGCGGCGCAACCGGCTTCGGGGGCAGCGGCACGGGCGCGGGCACCGGCAGCAACGGCGGCGCCACCGGCTTCGGTGGAGGCAGCGGTGGCTGAGCGGCGCGCGCCCCGGCGGCCGTACCCGAGGCTTAGCTCGTTCTTAGGGGCGCGCTGCACACTGCGCGTGATGTCGAAGCGACGAATCGCAGCCGTTTCGCTCGCCCTCGCGGCTGCGTGCGCGCTGACCGGCGTCGCGGCAGCCGCGTCGCCGGTGAGCGGGTCGATCTCCGGCCCCGTCACCTCGGTCAAGGGCTCGACGTTCACGGTGACGACGAAGCTGAGCCCGACCGGGAAGGCGACGGTCGCGGTCGGCAAGTCGACCACGATCCTCACGCAGGAGACCGTCGCCGTCGGCGCGCTCAAGACCGGCGACTGCGTGATGGCGACGGGCCAGAAGAACGGCAAGGGCGTCGTCGCGGCTCAGCGGATCTCGCTCACGACGGCGGTCAAGGGCCAGTGCAACGCCGGCTTCGGCCGCCGCGGCGGCCGGCCTCCCGGCGCTCCGACCGGCGGCAACGGGCCACCGGCCGCCGGAGGCAACGGCGGCTTCGGCAACAACGCGAACTTCGGTGTCGCCTTCGGCAAGATCACCGCGGACAAGGGCAGCACCCTGACCGTCAGCGGCACGATCAACAAGAAGGCGGTCACGACCACCGTCACGGTCTCGTCCAAGACGCAGGTGTCGAAGACGGTGCAGATCGGCACCTCCGGGATCGCCGTCAAGGACTGCGCCTTCGTGCGCGGGACGAGCAGTGACAAGGGCGTCACGGTCACCGCCCAGAACGTGAACATCACGAAGCCGCGCGCGGGCAGCTGCACGTTCGGGTTCGGCGGAAGGTAGGTCCCACGCGGGTCGCGGCCGCGGGATAGCCTCCCCGGCGTGCAGGTCGACGCGCAGATCGTCACGCTCGAGCTCGCCGAGACGTTCGTGATCGCGCGCAGCGCACGCGACACCGAGGACGTCGTCCAGGTCGAGCTCACGCACGAGGGCGTGCACGCGTTCGGCGAGGCGGCGCCGATCGACCGCTACGAGGAGTCGGCCGCGTCCGCGCTCGCCTATGTCCAGGAGCACGCCGGTCTGCTCGGCAACGACCCGTTCGCGCTCGAGGAGGTGATGGCGCGGCTGCCGGCCCGCGAGTACGCGGCGCGCGCAGCCCTCGACGGCGCGCTGCACGACCTCCAGGGCAAGCTGCTCGAGCAGCCGGTGTGGCGCCTGCTCGGCCTGCCGCGCGTCGGCCCGCCGACGACGTGGACGATCTGGCTCGGCGACCCCGAAGACATGGCGCGCCGCGCCGAGCGCGTCCGCGGCCGCTTCAAGCGGCTGAAGCTGAAGCTCGGCGGGGGCGACGGTCTCGACGTCGAGCGCGTGCGCGCGGTCGCCGCCGTCGCCGGCGTCCCGCTTCAGGTCGACGTGAACGAGGCGTGGAGCCTCGACGAGGCGCTCGATGCGCTGCCGCAGCTGGCCGCGCTCGGCGTCGACTACTGCGAGCAGCCGCTCGCGGCCGCCGATCCGGGCGGCCCCACGTTGAAGGCGCGCTCACCGCTGCCGATCTACGTGGACGAGGACTGCCACACGCTCGCGGACGTCGCCGCGTGCGCCGAGCGCGCGCACGGGATCAACGTGAAGCTCGCGAAGTCGGGCGGCATCCGCGAGGCCGTCCGCATGGTGCACGCCGCCCGTGCGCTCGGGCTCGGGACGATGCTCGGCTGTATGGTCGAGTCCGGGCTCGGCATCTCGGCCGGCGCGCAGATCGCAAGCCTGTTCGACCACGTCGACCTCGACGGCAACATCCTCATCGCGGGCGACCCCTGGCCTGGCGTCGCCTTCGTGGACGGCGTGCAGGTTCCCTCCGACGAGCCGGGACTCGGTGTCAGACACGCAGTACTTGATCCTCGCTGAGGGCTTCAGCACCGACCCGCACTACGCGAAGACGATGCGGGGCGTCCTGCGCTACCGGCGAGACGACGTCGTCGCCATCCTCGACTCGGCGCGTCCGGCGGGGGAGACGGAGGACGGCGTCCCCGTCGTGCAGACGGTCGACGACTCCCTCCGCTTCGACCCGAATACCGCGCTCGTCGGCGTCGCCACCCAGGGAGGCCGGTTCCCGCCGGCGTGGATCGAGCTCCTCACCGCTTGCATCGAACAGGGACTCGACGTCGAGAACGGGCTCCACGTCTTCCTCGGCGACGACCCGGAGCTGCGCGAGCTGGCGGCGAACCACTCGGTCGAGCTGCGTGACCTGCGCCGGCCGCCGCGGGACATCTCGACGGCGACGGGCGCCAATCTCGAGGTGCCGGGGACGATCGTGCTCACCGTCGGCTCGGACTGCGCGATCGGGAAGATGACCGTCTCCCTCGAGCTCGATCTCGCGGCCCGCGCCCGCGGCGTCCGCTCGGTCTTCGTCCCGACCGGCCAGACCGGGATCGCCATCGCCGGCTGGGGCATCGCGGTCGACGCGGTCGTGGCCGACTTCATCGCGGGAGCAGCCGAGCGGCTCGTCGTCGAGGGGGCCGCGCGCGGCGGCGAGCTGCTCTGGGTGGAGGGCCAGGGCGCACTCCTCCATCCGATCTACTCGGGCGTCACCCTCGGGCTCTACCACGGGAGCGCCCCGCACCTGCTCGTGCTCTGCCACGAGGCCGGCCGGACGGAGATCGAAGGCGCCGGCGGCGGGCCGCACCGCATCCCGCCGCTCGCCGACCTCGTCGAGCTGCACGAGCGCATGGCACTGCCCGTGCGGCCGGCCCGGGTCGCGGCGGTCGCGCTGAACACGCGCCTCCTCGACGAGCCTGGAGCACGGGCCGCGATCGCCGCGGCGGAGGCAGAAACCGGCCTCCCGGCCGACGATCCGGTGCGGTTCGGCGCCGCGAAACTCGCGGACGCCGTTCTCACCCTCTCGGGGCATTGTGCGCCGGGCGATCTCCGGCTTCACTGACCAGAGGAAGCGGCCGCTCCACTCCGAATCGAAGGGACAACTTGAAGAAGCTCGTCATGCTGCTGTTGTTTGGAGTCACGCTCATCGTGACCGGCGCCGCGTCGGCCGGCCCCAGAATCGGGTTCGCCGAGGACGCGACGAAGTACGCCGACGACGGCGGCAACAAGCTCTTCACGGAGATGAACAAGCTCGGCGCGACGACGAACAGGGTCGCCGTCTTCTGGAACGCAGGCGCACCGACGACGATCCAGGATCAGAACTTCCTCGACCGGATGATCCCCGTCGCCAAGGCCCACAACATCCAGATCGTCTTCGCGGTCTACCCGGAGAAGGCCCTGATGGCGCCGACGACGCCGGCCGCCGCGGACCAGTTCTGCTCCTACGCAGTCCAGGTCATGCAGCGCTACCCGTACGTCAAGAAGATCATCATCGGCAACGAGCCGAACCAGCCGCGGTTCTGGCAGCCGATCTGGAACGCCGACGGCAGCCCCGCCTCGCCGGCCGCGATGGAGGCCGTGCTCGCGGACTGCTACGACAAGCTGAAGGCGTCCGACCCCACCATCGACGTGATCGGCGTCGGCCTCTCGCCGCGCGGGAACGACAACCCGCACGCCTCGAGCAACTCGTCGATCTCGCCCGTGCGCTGGATCGCCGCGCTCGGTAAGGCCTATCGCGCGAGCGGCCGCACCGCGCCGCTGTTCGACGAGTGGTCGTGGCACTGCTATCCGAACGTGAACACGGACGAGGTCGAGACCGGGTACGCGTGGCCGAACACCGGCTGCGTCAACGCGGCGCGCGTCAAACTCGCGCTCTGGGACGCGTTCCACGGCACCGGCCAGCCGGTCACCGCCGGGTATCCCGCCAACAGCCTCGCCCGGGGCACCACCGCGATCTTCGACTCGCTGAAGACGTTCATCGACGAGACAGGCTGGCAGGTCGCCACCAGCCTCCCCGGCTACTTCAACAACGAGAACGTGCCGACGATCGACGAGGCGAAGCAGGCCGTGGACTACGAGAAGCTCGTCCACATCGCCGACTGCGAGCCGACGCTCACCGACTTCCACATCTTCCACGAGATCGACGAGGCCGACCGGACGGGCTTCCAGAGCGGCGTGCTGCGCATCGACTTCTCCGAGCGCCCGTCTGCAACCGATCTCACGAACTCCGTGCAGCATGCGATCGCCGCCGACAAGGGCGCGTGCCCCGGCGGCGTCTGGCAGACGCTCGGGTCGTTCCTCTACTCGACGACGGCCGTCGTGCCGCGCTACAAGACCTTCCCGTACCAGAGCCCCCAGCCGTTCGCGGCGAAGACGATCAGCGGCGGCGGCGTCTACCTCGCGCTGCAGGCGGGCGAGGGCTTCACGTACTCGGTCACCTTCAAGTCGGGCAAGAAGACGTCGGCCCCGGTCACCGGCTCCGCCCCGAAGACCGTCGGCTCGGTACGCGTGCCGGCCGGCTTCGGCAGCGGCACGGCGACGATCGTGCTCAAGGCGGAGACGAATCCCGACCGCACGAGCACGGTCACGTTCACTCTCGGCAAGAAATAGCGAGCGGGCCCGGCAAACCGCAGCGGGGCCGACGGCGTAACGCTGTCAGCGTGCTCGTCGCCGCGATCTCGGACACGCATCTGCCGCAAGGGACGAGGCGGCTCTCCGGGCCGTGCCTCGAGCGGTTGCGCGCGGCCGATCTGATCCTCCACGGCGGCGACCTGTCGGCGCTCGCCCTCCTCGAGGAGCTGCGGGCGCTGGGGCCGCCGGTGCACGCCGTCCACGGCAACGCCGACGAGCCGGCGCTACGGGAGGTGCTGCCGAAGGAGCTCGTCGTCGAGTTCGAGGGGGCGCGGATCGGCATGGCGCACGTCCCCGGCCCGGCGGCCGGGCGGGAGGAGCGGCTCGTGCGGCGCTTTCCGGGCTGCGACGCGGTCGTCTACGGCCACACGCACGTCCCGCAGGTCGCGCGTCAGGCCGGCGTGTGGATCCTCAACCCCGGCTCGCCGACCGACCGCCGCCGAGCCCCGACCCACACGATGCTCGTGCTCGCGATCGAGGCGGGGAAGATCCGGCCCGAGCTCGTAGATCTCGGCCCTTGACACGAACGTCTGTTCGCTCTAGCATGACGAACACATGTTCGCCAAGTTCCTCATTCTCGTCGCCCTCACGGCGCTCGCCGTCGGGATCGTGGCCCGCACCTCGCACGGCGCCGGGCCGGAGCGCAGCTACGTCGTCAGGCCGGCCGACACCCTCTGGTCGATCGCCGCGCGCACATACGGCGGAGATCCGCGCCAGGGTGTCTGGGAGCTCGAGCAGCGCAATCACCTGCGCTCCGCGACGCTCCGCCCGGGCCAGAAGCTCGTCCTGCCCTAGGACGCCGTGAAGGCGGGCGGGATGTCGATCCCGGCGACGTAGACCTTCTCGCCGCGGAAGAGCTTCCGCTCCGCGTCCCACGGGAACCAGATCACGACCGTCCAGTCGAGCCGCTCGCCCGTCGGCTCGACGCCGAGCCACGGCGCCGCGTGCGTCGCCGACACCCGCGCCTCCTCGCAGACGCCCTGCGGCCCGATCACGATGTCCGTCAGGTCGAACCGGATGTCCGGGAACGCCGTCAGCAGCTGCGCGTAGAAGCGGGCCGCGCCCTCATGACCCTCCCAGCGGTGGCCCGTCTGGGCCAGCTCGTAGAGGCAGTCCGGCGTCAGCGTCGAGATCAGGCCGGGCAGGTCGCGGGCATCCTCGGCGATCGAGTGCCGCTTGTAGAGCTCGCGAATCTCGCCGTACAGCTCCGGCGTCACCTCACGCCGGTAGAGCTCGAGAATCTCGACGTCGGCCATCGGTGCGAGCGTACCCGCTCGCGGGTTCGACCTAGGCGGCGGCGGAGGAGGCTTCGAGGAGCACGGCGCCCGGCTCGAAGATCGCCGGCTCGCGGCGGAGCACCTGGAACAGGTGGGCGAAGCCGAGGCGACGCTCGACCGCGTCCTCCGCGTTCCCCTTGGTGCCGACTATGTCTGCCACGGCCTTGTTGCCGTGGATCGCGTCCCCGAGCTCGTCGAGCGGGAAGCGCCGCCCGATCCGCATCTGGCCGCGATTCGTCCACGTGAGCGTTCCGTCCGCGCGCCAGACCTTCACGGTCACGACCTCCGGCTGCGCTCTCAGCCTGCGGAGCATCGCCTGGTCTCCACCCCGCGTGAGGACGACCTTGTCGTTGCTGACGAGCGTGGGGCGGACGATGCCGTCGACGTAGCGGGCGAGCGATGTGCGCTCGGAGTCGAGCGCCTGCGAGTGGAGCGCCGAGGTCAGGATCGAGCCGAGCGCAACGGCGCCCAGCACGAGAATCACCGCCGAGGCGAACAGGGAAGAGCTGGAGCTCCATCGGCCCCCGGGCCGGGCGGTTTAGCCGCCTCCCTAGAATCGGAGCCCGTGGACCTCGATCTCGTCTTCCTTGGCACCTCGGCGTCGATGCCGACGGCGCAGCGTGCCCCGGCCGCGTTCCTGCTCCGGCGCGGGGGCGAGCGGCTGCTCTTCGACTGTGCGGAGGGGACGCAGCGGCAGCTCCAGCGCTCGTCCGTGGGGCTGCTCGACCTCGAGGAGATCTTCCTCACGCACATCCACGGCGACCATTTCCTCGGCCTGCCCGGGATGCTCAAGACGTTCGCGCTGCGCGGGCGCGAGGAGCCCGGGGTCACGGTGTACGGGCCCCGCGGTGTCCGCGGGCTGTTCGCGAAGCTCAAGCCGTTTCTCGGCCGCCTGCCGTACCCGCTGACGACGGTGGAGCTGGAGCCGGGCGACGTGCTCGAGCGAGGCGACTACCGGCTCGAGACGTTCGCCGTCGACCACGGCCTCGCAGCCGTCGGCTACGCCCTCGTCGAGGCCGAACGGCCCGGGCGCTTCGACGTCGAGGCCGCCGATGCTCTCGGCGTGCTGTCGGGCCCGGCACGCGGGCTGCTCCAGCGCGGCGAGCCCGTGACGCTCGAGGACGGCACCGTGATCGCGCCGGAGACGGTGGTGGGTCCATCGCGCGCGGGCCGGAAGCTCGTGCTCACGGGTGACACCGCGCCTTCGGCCTCGGTCGTCCAGGCGGCGTACCGCGCCGACCTGCTCGTCCACGACGCGACGTTCGCCGAGGAGGAGAAGGAGCGCGCGCGCCTGACGCTGCACGCGACCGCCGCCCAGGCGGCCGAGGTGGCCCGGCTCGCCGACGTCCGCCTGCTCGCGCTCACGCACGTCTCGACCCGCTACTTCGGGCCCGAGCTCGCCCGCGAGGCGCGGGCCGTCTTTCCCGAGACGGTCGTGCCGCGCGACTTCGACCTGATCGAGGTGCCGTTTCCCGAGCGAGGGGTGCCGCGGCTCGTCAAGGGCGGAGCCCGGCTCGAGACGCCGCCCGAGCCCGCGTGATCGACTCGCCGAGACCGGACTTCGGCGCGCGCGCCGCGCGCTATGACGAGCTGCGCCCGCCGGACGAGCTGTGGTGGGAGGTGTTCGAGGTGCTCGTGCGCGAGGGAGACCTGCGCGGCCGGCGCGTGCTCGAGGTCGGCTGCGGCACCGGCGTGCTCGCCGCTGCACTGGCGGAACGCGAGGCGGCGCGCGTGTGGGCGGTCGACGCGGAGCCTGCGATGCTCGACGTCGCGCGGTCACGGGTGCCGGCCGGCGTCGGCCTCAAGCTCGGGCGCGCCGAGGCGCTGCCCTTCCGCGACGCGTGGTTCGAGCGGGCCGCGCTACGGCTCGTCGTGCATCTGCTCGACCGCGCGCGGGCGCTGCCGGAGCTCGCCCGGGTGCTGGCCCCGGGCGGCCGGGCTGCGATCGCGACGTTCGACCCGACGCATTTCGACCGGTTCTGGCTCAACGGGCTGTTCCCATCGCTCGAGGCGGTCGACCGGGCCCGCTTCCCCGATCCGGACGAGCTGAGCCGGGAGCTCGTCGACGCGGGCTTCTCCGCCGCGCGCGTCGTCCGTCTCTCGCAGTGGAAGGCGTTCGACCGCGAGACGGCGCTCGCGCGCATTCGGGGCCGTCACATCTCCACCTTCGACCTGCTGAGCGAGGAGGAGATCGCCGCCGGCACCGAGCGCGCCGAGCGCGACCTGCCTGCGACGGTCGAAGTGCCCCTCGAGTGGGCGATCGTCGTCGCTGAACGCTAAATCTGCCAGGCCCCCCCGCGCATGATCGGCACTTCGGCACCGGCCTTCGTGACGCCGGTGATGTCGACCTCGTCGGCGCCGATCATGAAGTCGACGTGCACGGCGCTCTCGTTGATGCGGGAGAGGTCGGCCGGGTCGGCCACCGGAGCCTCATAGCCGTCGCCGAGGGCGACGTGACTCGCCGCGTTCTCGTCGAGAAGCGTGTTGAAGAAGGTGCGCCCGAGCTTCCCGATCCGGCTCTCCCGGTCGACGAGCGCCACCTCGCCGAGGCGGGCCGCGCCCGCGTCCGTCGCGCAGCGCCGCCGCAGCGCCTCCGCGTTCGTGTCCGCGTCGATCTCCACAGCCCTGCCACCCTCGAAGCGGATGCGCAGCCCCGTGACGAGCGAGCCGGAGACGTCGAGCGGCTTCGTCGCCGTCACGACGCCCTCCGTTCGCGTCGGATCGGGCGTGGTGAAGACCTCTTCGGTCGGGAGGTTCGGCACGTGGCGGACGCCGGTGCGCGTGTGGGAGGCGCCGCCCTCCTTCGCGAAGCGCGAGCTCGAAAGCAGCCCGACCGTGAGGTCGGTGCCCGGCCCCGTGAAGCGGATGGCGTCGAGGTCGAGCGCGTCGAGGCGGCTCGCGACCTGCCAGAGCTGCTCGATGCGCTCGTTCCACGCGCCGGCCGGGTCGGGCTCGTCGAGGCGGCAGACGTGCGCGACGTCCTGCCAGAGCCGGTCGAGCGCTTCGGCGGGGTCGAGCTCCGGGTAGACGATCTCGGCCCAGGCGGGGGTCGGGTGCGGTGAGAGCGTCCACGCCACCGAGCGGTCGGCGATCACGGTGAACTGCTCCGGGAGGGCGGGCAGCCGATCGCGGCCGGCGCGGGCAGGGTCGACGCCGTCGAGCAGGCCGGGCGGGACGAGAGGCACGAGCACGATCCGCGCCGCATCGAGGTCGCCGAGGCCGAGGATCCGCCGCCCGAGCCAGGGCGGCACCCACTCGAGCGTGCCGTCGGGCGCGCTCTCGGCCCGGATGCGCTTCACGGCCGGGTCGAAGTAGGAGACGTCGACGTAGCGTGCGCCGCGCTCGTACGCGCGCCGCGCGATCGCCGCGACGAGCGGCCGCGCCTCCGGCAGCGCGTCGACCGCCACCACCTGGTCGGCCTGGACGTTCGCGCCGACCGCAACGATCAGGTCGGCGTAGCGCTCGAGGAGGTCTGCGTCCACGATGCGGCAGGCTAACGCAGGCGGCGGCTTCACGATGTCCGTCGTACTCGCTACAGTGCGGCAAGCACGAACCCCTTTAAGCCGGTCCAGCGAGGCCGGAAAGGAGTCGGATGACGACGCACGCCCCGGAAGCCTCCGGGAAGCTCCTCCTCGACGCCGACGCGCTCTCGCGGACGCTCTCGCGGATCGCGCACGAGATCATCGAGGCCAATCCCGACCTCGGCGAGGTGGCGCTCGTGGGCATCCAGACCCGTGGCGTGCCACTCGCGCAGCGGCTCGCACGCCTGATCGAGGAGCGGGTCGGCGTTGCGCCCGAGCTCGGCGCGGTCGACATCACCTTCTACCGCGACGACGTCCGCGTCCGGGGCGGCGAGGCGCCGCTCCACGCGCAGCCGATCGTCCGCGAGACGCTCCTCGACTTCCCCCTCGCCGGGCGCACCGTCGTCCTCGTCGACGACGTCCTCTACACGGGACGCACGATCCGCGCAGCGGTCGAGGCGCTGTTCGACTACGGGCGCCCCTCGCGCGTCCAGCTCGCCGTCCTCGTCGACCGCGGCCATCGCGAGCTCCCGATCCGCCCCGACTACGTCGGCAAGAACCTGCCGACGGCGCGCGGGGAGCGGATCCAGGTGCAGCTCGTCGAGGTCGACGAGGTCGACGCCGTCCTGCTCGTGTCCTCGCCGGAGGAGGAAGTCCGATGACCTCGATTCGCCTCGTCCGCGACGAGCTGCGCCCGCCCGGGCCGCCGCCGCGCCGCCATCTCCTGTCGATCGCCGATCTCACCCGCGACGACGTCGAGCGCCTGCTCGGCACTGCGCGAACCTTCGCGTCGGCGCTCGACCGCGAGGTGAAGAAGCTGCCGACGCTCAAGGGGCGCCTCGTCGTCAATCTCTTCTTCGAGTCCTCGACACGCACGTCGTCGAGCTTCGAGCTCGCCGCGAAGCGGCTGTCGGCGGACACGCTCACGGTGAAGTCCGTCGGCTCGTCGGTCGACAAGGGCGAGTCGCTGAAGGACACCGCGCTCACCCTCGGCGCGTACGACCCCGACGTGATCGTGATCCGGCATCCGCAGATCGGCGCCCCCCAGCTCGTCGCCTCCCTCACCGCGGCGCACGTCGTCAATGCGGGCGACGGCAAGCACCAGCATCCGACGCAGGCGCTGCTCGACCTCTACACGCTCCAACAGGAGCTCGGGCGGCTCGAGGGGCTACACGTCGCGATCGTCGGCGACGTCCTCCACAGCCGCGTCGCGCGCTCCCTCATCCAGGCCTTCGCCCTCGTCGGCAGCCGCTGCACGCTCGTCGGGCCTCCCGCGCTGCTGCCGCGCGGCCTGGGCGCGGAGATGACGACCGACATCGATGCGATCCGCGACGCCGACGTCGTCTACGTCCTGCGCCTGCAGCACGAGCGCATGGAGGCGGGAGCGAACTTCGTCCCGAGCCTGCGCGAGTACGCCGCGCGCTGGGGGATCACGCCCGAGCGCCTGCGTCCCGGCCAGAAGGTGATGCACCCCGGGCCGATGAACCGCGGTGTCGAGATCGACGCGCGCGTCGCCGACTCCGCAGACGCGCTCGTCGAGACGCAGGTTCGCTCCGGACTCGTCGTGCGGATGGCCGTGCTCTACGACGTCCTCACCGGAGGCCCGGTCGGCATTCGTGCGCTCGCGGCGGCGGAGGTGGCCTGATGACGTGGGTCAAGGACAGGCCCGGCGCGAACGTCGTGTTTCGGGGCGCGCGCGTCGTCGACCCCGCCGAGGGGATCGACGCGACGCTCGATGTGCGCATCGACAACGGCGTGATCGCCGCCGTCGGAGAGCGCCTCGACGCGAACGAGCACCGCGTCGTCGACGCGCAGGGCCTCGTGCTTGCGCCCGCGTTCGTCGACCCGCATGTCCATCTGCGCACGCCGGGGCGCGAGGACGAGGAGACGATCGCGAGCGGCACCGCGGCCGCCGCCGCCGGAGGCTATTGCGCGATCTTCGCGATGCCGAACACCGACCCGATCGTCGACTCGGCCGCGACGCTCGGCTCGCTCGTCGAAACCGCGCGCCGTGAGGCCGAGGTGCCCGTCGGGTTCCTCGCCGCGATCACCCGCGGGCAGGGCGGGGAGGAGCTGACGGAGATGGCCGAGCTCGCGGATGCGGGCGCGATCGCCTTCTCCGACGACGGCGTGCCCGTCGCCTCCGCCGGGCTGATGCGGCGTGCGCTCCAGTACGCGTCGATCACGGGCCGCCCGCTCGCGCTCCACTGCGAGGAGCAGTCGCTTTCGCACGGTGCGCACGTGCACGAAGGAAGGGTCGCCGCCGAGCTCGGCTTCGCCGGCTACCCGTCGGTGGCCGAGTCGGTGATGGTCGAGCGCGATCTCGCGCTCGCCGGCTACGAGGAGCAGCGCATCCATCTGCTCCACCTCTCCGCCGCCGAGTCGGTGGCGGCGCTCCGCCGCGCGCGGGAGGTGGGGGTGCGGGCGACCGCAGAGGTGACGCCGCATCACCTCGTGCTCACCGACGACGCCGTGCGCTCCCTCGATCCGAACGTGAAGATGAACCCGCCGCTGCGCGCAGAGCGCGACCGGCTCGCGCTGCTCGACGCGCTGCGCGACGGCACCGTCGATGCGATCGCCACCGATCACGCTCCGCATGCGCGGCACGAGAAGGAAGTGCCGTTCGAGGAGGCGGCGTTCGGCGTCACCGGCCTCGAGACCGCGTTCTCGGTGCTCTACACGCATCTCGTACGGCCGGGGCTGCTTCCGCTCGTCACGCTGCTCGAGCGGATGTCCGCCGGCCCGGCGCGCGTCTTCGGCATCGCCGTGCCCCGCATCGCTGCCGGCGCGCCCGCCGACCTCGTGCTGCTCGACCTCGACGGTGAGTGGCGCGTCAACGAGCAGTCGTTCCGCTCGCGCTCGACCAACTCGTGGCTGCTCGGCGAGACGCTCAACGGCGCGATCGCGCTGACGGTCGCCGCCGGCGTCGTGGTGTTCGAGCGGTGAGCGCGTTCCTCGCGCTCGAGGACGGCAGCGTCTTCCACGGCCAGTCGGTCGGCGCGCCCGGGCTCGCCGCCGGCGAGGCGGTTTTCACCACCGGCATGTCCGGGTACCAGGAGGCGGTCACCGACCCGAGCTTCGCGGAGCAGATCGTCTGCTTCACGGCGCCGATGGTCGGCAACTACGGCATCGCCGACGAGCGCTCGGAATCGGACCGAACGCACGCGCGTGCGGTGATCATGCGCGAGGCGCGCGGGCCTGCCTGGACGGACTGGCTCGCGGAGCGCGGTGTTGTCGCGTTGACGGGAATCGACACGCGCTCGCTCGTCCTCACCCTGCGCGACGCGGGCGCGATGCGCGCGGTCGCCGCCGCCGACGGGATCTCCCCCGAGGAGGCGGTCGCGCAGGCGCAGTCGCAGGTGCCGATGTCCGGGCGCGCACTCGTCGCCGGCGTGTCGACGCCGGAGCCGCACGTCTACCGGGCCGAGGGGCGAACGCGGATCGCGGTCGTCGACTACGGCGTGAAGCGTTCGGTGCTGCGCCGGCTGGCCAGGGCCGGCGCCGCGGTCACCGTGTACCCGCACACCGTCGACGCCGACGAGCTCGCCGCGTATGACGGCGTGCTGCTCTCACCCGGCCCCGGCGACCCGGAGCCGCTCGTCGACGAGGCCGCCACCGTGCGCGACCTGGTCGGCCGCACGAACGTGCTCGGCATCTGCCTCGGCCACCAGCTGCTCGCGGTGGCCACGGGCCACACGACCTTCAAGCTGCCGTTCGGGCATCGCGGCTCGAACCATCCCGTGCTCCAGCGCCGCGACGGCCGCGTGCTCGTGACGAGCCAGAACCACGGCTTCGCCGTGCGCGCGACCGACGCGGGCGAGGCCACCCACGTCTCGCTCTACGACGAGACCGTCGAAGGCCTCGACTTCCCCGAGCTGCACGCCCGCTCGCTCCAGTTCCATCCCGAGGCCGGGCCGGGCCCGCACGACGCGTGGCCGCTGCTCGAGCACTGGGTCGACGAGGTCGCGGTAACGCATGCCTAGGCGCACCGACATCGAGACGATCTGCATCGTCGGCTCCGGCCCGATCGTGATCGGCCAGGCGGCCGAGTTCGACTACGCCGGCTGCCAGGCCCTGAAGGTGCTGCGCGAGGACGGGTTCCGCACGATCGTGATCAACTCGAACCCGGCGACGATCATGACCGACCCCGGTTTCGCCGACCGCACGTACCTCGAGCCGCTTGACCTCGAGGGAGTCGCCGACGTCCTCCGCCGGGAGCGGCCGCAGGCGCTGCTCTCGACGATGGGCGGGCAGACGGCGCTCAACCTCGCGTGCGAGCTCGCTGCGTCCGGGATCCTCGCCGAGCTCGGCGTCGAGCTGATCGGCGCGAACCTCGAGGTGATCGAGCGCGCGGAGGACCGCCGGCTCTTCAAGCAGGCCGTCGAGTCCTGCGGCCTCCTGGTGCCCACGTCGTCGATCGTGACGAGCCTCGACCAGCTGGACGGCGTGCCGACGCCGGCCGTGGTGCGACCCGCGTTCACGCTCGGCGGACACGGCGGCGGCTTCGCGACGACGCGCGAGGAGCTGCTCCGCCAGGTCGAGATCGGCTTGCGCGAGAGCCCGATCGGGCAGGTGCTCGTCGAGGAGTCCGTGCGCGGCTGGGACGAGTTCGAGCTCGAGGTCGTCCGCGACCGCATCGACAACGTCGTGATCGTCTGCTCGATCGAGAACCTCGATCCGATGGGCGTGCACACCGGCGACTCGGTCACGGTCGCGCCGCAGATGACGCTCTCCGACGAGGCGTACCAGGAGCTGCGCGACGCGGCCGCCGCCGTTGTCCGGGCCGTCGGCGTCGACACCGGCGGCTCGAACATCCAGTTTGCGCGCGACCGCGAGACGGGTGAGGTGCGCGTGATCGAGATGAACCCGCGCGTTTCGCGCTCGTCGGCGCTCGCGTCGAAGGCGACCGGCTATCCGATCGCGAAGGTGGCGGCGAAGCTCGCGGTTGGCTACACGCTCGACGAGATCCCGAACGACCTGACGGGGACGACGCCGGCGAGCTTCGAGCCGACCCTCGACTACGTCGTCGTCAAGTTCCCGCGCTTCGCGTTCGAGAAGTTCCCCGGCGCCGACCGGACGCTCGGCACCCAGATGAAGTCGGTGGGCGAGACGATGGGGATCGGCCGCACCTTCGGCGAGGCGTTCCTCAAGGCGATGCGCTCGCGCGAGCTCGACTCCGGCTTCGTCACGCCGTGGGCCTCGTTCGACGAGCTGCCCGACGACCTGCACCCGTGGTTCCGCGCCGAGATCGACCACCTGCAGGGGCTGCTGGCCGAGGAGCGCGACCTCGCGACGCTCAAGCGCGCCGGCTTCTCCGATGCGGACATCGCCGGCGCGTGGGGGACGAGCGAGGAAGGGGTGCGCGCGCAGCGCCACGCGCTCGGGCTCCGGCCCTCGTTCCGCCGCGTCGACTCGGTCGCCGGCGAGGTCGCAGCGCGCTCGAACTACTACTACTCGACCTGGGGCGAAGCCGACGAGGCGCCGCCGTCCGGCGATCGCCCGCGGGTGGTGATCCTCGGCTCGGGCCCGAACCGGATCGGCCAGGGGATCGAGTTTGACTACTGCTGCGTCCATGCCGTCCAGAGCTTCCGCGCGCTCGGGTACGACGCCGTAATGGTCAACTGCAATCCGGAGACGGTGTCGACCGACTACGACACGTCCGACCGCCTCTACTTCGAGCCGCTGCGCGTCGAGGAGGTGCTCGCCATCTGCGAGCGCGAGCAGCCCGAGGGCGTCGTCATCCAGTTCGGCGGGCAGACGCCGCTGAAGCTCGCGCCGGCGCTCGAGCGGGAGGGCTTCAAGGTGCTCGGCACATCGTTCGACGCGATCGACGTGGCCGAGGACCGGGAGCGGTTCGGCCGCCTGCTCAGCTCGCTCGGGATCGCGTGTCCCGCGTGGGGCATGGCCGGCGACGCCGACGAGGCCGTGCGGATCGCCGGGCGGATCGGCTACCCGGTGCTCGCGCGCCCCTCGTACGTGCTCGGCGGCCGCGCGATGCGCGTCTGCTACGAGCCCGACGAGCTGCGCGCCGCCACCGCGGGCATGGAGGGGAGGGTGCTCGTCGACCGCTTCCTCGAGCAGGCGCTCGAGATCGACGTCGACGCGGTCTCGGACGGACGCGACACGTACATCGGCGCGGTCATGCAGCACGTCGAGGAGGCCGGCGTCCACTCCGGCGACTCCGCCTGCGTTCTGCCCGCCCCGTCGCTCCTCCCCGTCACGCACCTCGAGGTGACCGACGTCGTGCGGCGGCTCGCGACGGCACTCGGCGTCGTCGGGCTGATGAACGTGCAGCTGGCGGTCCAGGACTCCGAGGTGTTCGTGCTCGAGGTGAATCCGCGCGCGTCGCGCACCGTGCCGTTCGCGTCGAAGGCCACCGGCGTCAATCTCGTCGAAGCCGCGTGCAAGGTGATCGCGGGCGCGCACCTCGCGGACATCGGGCTGCCGTCGGAGGCGCGGCCGCGAACCGTGTCCGTCAAGGCGGCGGTGCTCCCGTTCGCGCGCTTCCCCGGCGCCGACCCGGTGCTCGGGCCCGAGATGCGCGCGACCGGCGAGGTGATGGCGACCGCGGGCGATCTCCCGAGCGCCTTCGACAAGGCAGAGCGCGCGGCGGGCCGGCCGCTACCGCGCAGCGGGACGGCGTTCCTTTCGGTGTGCGACGCGGACAAGCGCGCGATCGTTCCGGTCGCGGCCGCGTTGGCCGGGCTCGGCTTCGCGCTCGTCGCAACGACCGGCACCGCGAAGACGCTCGAGACGGCCGGTCTCGCCGTCGACCGCGTCGCGAAGGTGACGGGGGAATCCGACGAGGCGACCGTCGTCGACCTCATCCGCCGCGGCAGCTGCGACCTCGTGATCAACACGCCCTTCGGGCCGCACGCACGCAGCGACGGCTATCTGATCCGCGAGGCGGCGCTCGTGCGGCGCGTCCCGTGCATCACGACGCTGTCGGGCGCGGCGGCGGCTGTCCACGCGATCGCGAACGCGCGTGCGGAGCACGCCGTCTCGCTCCAGGAGCGGATCGATGCCGAGACGCGAACGGCGTAGCGTCGTCGCCCTCGAGCGGGTCGGCCCATACTCGCTGCTGCGGCTCGACCGGGGCGGCCTCGACCCCGGCGCGCCCGGCCAGTTCTTCATGCTCGAGGCGCCGCAGCGGCTGCTGCCACGCGCGCTCTCGCTCTGCCTCGCGCCGCCGGGAGAGCTCGCGTTCCTCATCGACCCGGTGGGTCCCGGCACCGAAGCACTGTGTGCGCTCGAACGGGGCGCATCGATCCACGTGTTCGGGCCGCTCGGCAACGGCTTCCGCCTCGACGTCCGGCGCCCGCTGCTCGTCGGCGGCGGGATCGGGATGGCGCCGTTGCCGTACCTCGCGGAGGCGCTGCGTTTCCCGCCTGCGGTGCTCGGGTTCCGCAGCGCGGCGCACGCGGAGGCCGCCGCGCTGATGCCGGACGCCGAGGTGGCGATCGAGCCCACGTTCGTCACGGAGCTGATCGATACCGCGCACGACGTGCTCGCATGTGGGCCGGAGCCGATGCTGCGCGCCGTCGGTGTGCTCTGCCCGGGCGCGCAGCTCGCATGGGAGGCGCCGATGGCGTGCGGCTTCGGCGCGTGCTATGGCTGCGCGGTCGAGATCGACGGCGAGCTGAAGCGTCTGTGCGTCGACGGCCCCGTACTCGAGCTCCCGCAGGCGCGAGAGCAGGTCGCCGCAGCGTGAGGCTCCTGAACGCAAGCGGTTGTCTCGACGCGCTCACGGCGCCCGACGTCGCGCGCAGTCTCGACGGGTTCGTGACGAAGACGATCACACCGCTGCCGCGCGAGGGCAACCCGCCGGTGCGCATCGCCGAGACCGCGCACGGCATGCTGAACGCGATCGGGCTCGCGAACCCCGGGCGTGAGCGTTTCCTGCGCGAGACACTCCCGCGGTTGCGCGAGCTCGACGTACCGCTCTGGGTTTCGGTCGGCGGCTTCTGCGCGCAGGACTATGCGGACACGTGCGCGGCGCTCGACGGAATCGAGGCGATCGAGCTGAACCTCTCGTGTCCGAACGTCGACGAGGCGGCGGACTCCGCCGCGGAGATCGTCGCAGCGTGCCGCGCCGCCACACCGCTGCCGCTCTACGCGAAGCTCTCGGCCGCGCATCCGGACGTCGCCGAGGTGGCGCGCGCAGTGGCCGCCGCCGGTGCCGACGGCCTCTCGCTCATCAACACGCTGCGCGGCATGGCGCTCGACCGGCGCACGCTCCTGCCAAGCCTCGCCCGTGCGACCGGCGGATTGTCCGGACCCGGGCTGAAACCGATCGCGCTCGCTGCCGTGCACGCTTGCCACGCGGCCACGCAGCTGCCGATCGTCGGCATGGGCGGCGTCATGACCGGCCGCGACGCGCTGGAGCTGGTCGCGTGCGGTGCGCGCGACGTCGCGCTCGGCACGGTGCTATTCGCCGACCCGGAAGCGCCGTCCCGCGTACGCGGAGAGCTCGCGCGCGCGGTGGAGGCGGTCGGTGTTGCCCAGGCTGACGATGTTTATGCCCGCGCGCACTCCGCCGAAAAAACCCTGGAGATCGAGTCAAAAGTCGTCGCTTGATCGACGCTGACACGTTGGTAGTATCGGGCGTCCCATGCCCGCAGCGAAGACGCAAGCACATGCACCGGTCCGCTCGCTCGACCAGCGGATGGATGCGCTCCAACGGGCGAACGACGTCAGGGTCCGCCGGGCGAAGCTCAAGAAGGACCTCAAGGACGGCCGGATTCTCATCGAGACGATCCTCGGCGATCCGCCCGAGTACGTGTCGACGGCGAAGGTGATCGACATCCTGATGGCGGTGCCGAAGTTCGGTCGTGTCAAGGCGGCCCGCTTCCTCAACACCTGCCGGATCAGTCAGTCGAAAACCGTCGGGGGACTGTCCGACCGGCAGCGCGCGGAGTTGATTGAGCTCTTCAACCGGTAGCCGCCGGCCGTCCGTGCTCGTCGTCACCGGCCCGTCCGGGGCCGGGAAGGGAACGCTGATCCGGCTGGTGCTGGAACGCGTGCCCGAGGTCGAGGCGACCGTCTCGGCGACGACCCGCGAGCGGCGGCCGGGCGAGCGGGACGGACGTGAGTACGCCTTCCTCGCGCCCGAGGAGTTCCTCGACCGCATCGAGCGAGGCGAGTTCCTCGAGTACGTCCACTACGTGTCGGGGCACCGGTACGGGACGCTGCGTTCCGAGCTCGACCGGATCGCAGCACGCGGGCACGTGCCGCTCCTCGAGCTCGAGACGGAGGGCGCGCTGCGGGTGAAGCGCGAGGTACCGGGTGCGACGACGATCTTCATCTCGGCTCGCGTCGAGGAGCTCGAGCGCCGCTTGCGGGAGCGGGCGACCGAGAGCGCGGGGGAGATCGACGAGCGGATCGCGCTCGCCCGCCGGCAGCTCGAGCAGGCCGACGAGTTCGACTACGTGGTCGAGAACGACGAGCTGGAGCGGGCTCTGGGCGAGCTGACGGAGCTGGTCCGCGGCCTCGTCGCTCCTGCCGGTACCATGTCCCGGCCATGAACTATCCCCGGATCGACGACCTGCTCCAGAACGTGGACTCGCGCTATGCGCTGGTGATCGTCGCCGCCCAGCGCGCGCGGCAGATCAACAACTACCACCACCAGCTCGGCGAGGGCACGTTCGACGACAACCCGCCGCCGCTCGTCGAGTCCCGCTCCAAGAACTACTTGACCATGGCGATGGAAGAGATCTCCGAAGGTCTCTTGACGTACGACTACCCGAAGTAGTTCGCGGCTCTCCCAGCCTCCGAGCCTGGCGTTTCGCCCAGGGGCAGGCATCATTCCACCCATGGCCCGCGTGTTCCTGGGTGTCTCCGGCGGCATAGCCGCCTACAAGGCGTGCGAGGTCTGCCGGCTGCTCGTCAAGGCTGGGCACGAGGTGATACCGCTCGTCACGCCCGGCGCGGAGCGGTTCGTGAGCGCGGAGACGTTCCGGGCGCTCGCGCGGCGGCCGCCCGACGACGACGTCTACCTGCACCTCACGAAGGCCGACCTGCTCCTCGTCGCGCCGTGCACGGCGAACACGCTCGCGAAGCTCGCGCACGGGATCGCCGACAACGTCCTCACCGAGGCGGCCCTCGCGCATCGCGGCCCGACGCTCGTCGCGCCCGCGATGAACCCGCGCATGTGGTCCCACCCCGCCACCCGGGCGAACGCGGAGACCGTGCGGTCGCGCGGCATCGTGCTCGTCGGCCCCGACGAGGGCGAGACGGCCGAGGGCGAGTTCGGCGTGGGGAGGATGGCCGAACCCGAGGAGATCGTCCGCGCGGCCGAGCAGCTGCTCGCCGGCAACGGCCCGCTCGCGGGCAAGCACGTGCTCGTCTCCGCCGGCGGCACGCGCGAGCCGATCGACACTGTGCGCTTCGTCGGCAACCGCTCCTCGGGGCGGATGGGCGTCGCGCTCGCCGCCGAGGCGCGGCGCCGCGGCGCGCGCGTGACGCTGCTCGGCGCGAATCTCGCCGTCTCCGCCCCGCCCGGCGTGGAGCTCGTCGCCACGCCGACCGCGGCCGCGCTCGAGCGCGAGGCGCTCGCGCGCGGCGCCGGCGCGGACGTCGTGATCATGGCGGCCGCGGTCGCCGACTACCGGCCCGCAACAGCGCTCACGACGAAGCGGCCGAAGGACCGTGCCGCGTGGACGGTCGAGCTCGAGCCGACGGCCGACGTGCTCGCCGCGCTCGGCGCGAGCCGCGTTCCCGGCCAGGTGCTCGTCGGCTTCGCGGCCGACGAGGGCGAGCCGGGTCTCGCGCGCGCCCGCGAGAAGCTCACTCACAAGAACGCCGATTTGTTCGTCTACAACGATGTGGGACGCGCAGACATCGGTTTCGACTCCACCGACAACGAGGTCACGCTCGTCTTTGCACGCGGCGAGCGCACCGTCGCCAA
Organism: Gaiellaceae bacterium; assembly: GCA_036511815.1. Lineage (GTDB taxonomy): Bacteria > Actinomycetota > Thermoleophilia > Gaiellales > Gaiellaceae > Palsa-739. The sequence continues at coordinate 4,157 of DATCBP010000017.1, read as the reverse complement.
GGCGCCGAAGGACGAGATCGCGAGCGCGATCCTCGACGAGGTGGAGCGCCTGCTTGGCTGAGCCGGCTCGCGCCCCGGCACCCGCCGATCTCGTCGCCGCGATCGCGGCGAACCTCGCACGCGTCGTGCACGCGCCGAAGGACACGCTGCGGCTCGTCGTACTCTGCCTCGTCGCCGAGGGCCATCTGATCATCGAGGACTTCCCGGGCGTGGGGAAGACGATGCTCGCGAAGGCGCTCGCGCGCTCGCTCGACTGTTCCTTCTCGCGCCTTCAGTTCACGCCGGACCTGCTGCCCTCGGACGTCACCGGCGTCAACGTCTTCAGCCAGAAGACGAACGAGTTCGAGTTCCGGGCCGGACCCGTGTTCGCGAACCTCCTCCTCGTCGACGAGATCAACCGCGCGTCGCCGAAGACGCAATCCGCGCTGCTCGAGTGCATGCAGGAGAGCCAGGTCACGGTCGACGGCGTCACGTATCCGCTCGAACGACCGTTCATGGCGATCGCGACGCAGAACCCGATCGAATACGAGGGTACGTACCCGCTGCCCGAGGCGCAGCTCGACCGGTTCACGATGCGCGTCGAGCTCGGCTATCCGACGCTGGCGGAGGAGGCGCGGATGCTCGACGAGCAGACGCACGACCCGCCGCTCGACTCGCTCGAGCCGGTCGCGGACGCGGGCGACGTGACGCGGCTCGCAGCGCAGGCTCGCGACATCTATGTCGAGGAAAGTCTAAGCCGTTACGTCGTCGCGCTCCTGCGCATGACGCGCGCGGACACGCGCCTCTACCTCGGCGCGAGCCCGCGCTCGGGAATCGCGCTGCTCCGCGTCGCCAAGGCGCGCGCGCTCGCGGACGGCCGCGACTTCCTCGTCCCGGACGACGTGAAGGCGGTGGCCGCACCCGTCCTCTCGCATCGCCTGATCCTCGGCCCCGAGGCGCGCTCGGCCGGCCTCGGCGGCGAGGCGATCGTCGCCGAAGCGCTCGAGAAGACACCCGTCCCGGTGTAAGTGCACCCTCCGGAGAATGCACTGACCCCGCGCGGGCGCGCGATCCTCGCCCTGGGGCTCGTCGTCTACGTCGCCGCGTGGGTGTTCGGCGCGCGCGCGCTCTACCCGGTGGCGACGGGTCTGCTGTTCGCGGTCGCGCTCGCCGTCGGCTGGGTCGGGCTGTCGGCGCGCGCGCCGCACGTGCGCCGGCACGGCGCGGCCCGTGACGTCGTCGAGGGTGACGACGTCACGGTCGAGCTCGAGGTCGAGCCGACGTCCGCGTTGTCGCCGCCGACGCTCGTCGCGCACGAGGTGCCGGGCCGGCTGGGCGAGCGACGGGTCGAGCTCTCACGCGTCGCGCGGCGACGCTTTCGCGGCGTCTACGAGCTGCGCGCAGTCCCGCGCGGCCGGTATCCGTTCGAGAGCGTGCGCCTGACGGTCGAGGATCCGTTCGCGCTCGCGCGTGCCGCGATCGTCCAGGGCGAGCCGCAGGCGCTCGTCGTCTATCCGCGGCTGGTCGCGCTCGACCGCCTCTTCTCCGAAGGCGGCGCGCACATGCAGGACGGCAGGCGGCTGCTGCTGCGCCGCCCGTCGGGCTTCGACCTGCACAGCGTGCGCGAGTACGCCCAGGGTGAGTCTCTGCGCAACGTCCACTGGCGCTCGACCGCGCATCGCGGACAGCTGATGGTGAAGGAGCTGGAGGACGCGCCGCGCGACGAGCTGGCCGTGCTGCTCGACGGCGAGGCTGCCTCCGTTGCCGGCGAGCCACCCGATTCGACGTTCGACGTCGCGGTACGCGCGGCAGGCTCGCTGCTCCTCGCACAGGTGAGGCGGTCGAGACGGTGCGTGCTCGTCGTCAACTCCGCAGCGCGCGAGACGCAGGAGGTCGCGTCGGAGGCGGGCGACTGGCGCCGCGCGCTCGAGGTGCTGGCCGCCGCGGAGCCGACCGCGAGGACGCCGGCCTTCGCGCTGCTCGAGTCGGGCGCCAACGCTGCCGCGCGCGCGCTCGAGCTCGTGGTCGTGACGTCGAACGTCGAAGCGCGGCTCGTCGACCGGCTCGTGCAGCGTGCGCTCTCGCGGCGCGGCGCGTCGCTCGTCTACGTCGAGCCGTCGACCTTCGCGGGCCGTCCGGCCACGCCGGAGCCGCTGCTGCTTCGTCTCCAGTCGGCCGGCGTACCCGTCGCCGTCGTGCGCAGCGGCGACGACCTCCGTGCCGTGTTGTCGGCGCCGGAGGCAGCCGTTGCGTAGGACCGCGCTCGTGTCGGTCGTCCCCGCGGTCGTGATCGCGGTGGTGTGGCTGCGCCTGGAGCAGCCGCGCGACGAGCTGGGGCGCGCTGCGGCGATCGTCGTGGTCGCGCTCGCGCCGGCCCTCGTGCGTCCGCTGCTGCCGAGGCTGGCGACAGTCGTGCTCGCGCTCGCCGTGGGTGTCCGGCTCGCGTTCGGAGTTTCGCCACTGCACGTCGAACATGGCGTCGCCGCCGTCGACTCCGGCATGGCGAACGGGGTTCGCGACTTCTACGACGTGCCGGTTCCGTTCGACCCGCGTGTGCACGCGGACATGAGAAGCGTCGTCCTCGCGGCGCTCGTCGGCTTCGTGCTCCTCGCCGGCCTTGCGGTCGCAGCGAGGCGGCCGGTCGCCGCGACGCTCGTTCTGCTGCTCGGCGCCGGTTGGCCCGCGACGCTCGGCGGCGGGGATGCTGCGCTTGCGCAGGGCGTCGCCATCCTCGTCGCCGTGCTCGTCGTGCTTGCGGGCCTCACGGCGAGGCGCGTGCCGCGCGCGGCGATTCCGGCGCTCGCCGTGCTCGCGCTCGCCGCGCTCGCGGCCTCGACGTCGTCGGCGGTGGCGAAGGGCGAGCTCGTCGCGTGGCAGCGCTGGGACTTCACGCACGCGCCGCAGGAGCCGGTGAGCGTGTCGTACGTCTGGGACGCGCAATACGGCGGACTCGTCTTCCCGCGCATCCGCACGACGGTGCTACGGATCAAGGCGCCGAGCACGTCCCTCTACTGGCGCGCGGCCGTGCTCGACGTATTCGCCGGCGACCGCTGGCTCCAGCGTGCGGCGGTGCCCGCGGACGGGCTGGAGCCTCCCGCTGCGCGCGACCGCACGCATTGGCTGCGCGCCGACGTGACCGTCGAAGCGCTCGCCGACACGCATCTCGTCGGCGGGAGCGTGCCCGTCGCGTTCTCCGCGGGTGATGCGCCGCTCCAGCGGCCCGGGCCCGGCGTCGCACTCCTTCCCTCAGGGCTGACGCGCGGCTTCCGGTACACGGCGTGGAGCTACGCGGCACAGCCGCCGCCGGCGAGCCTTGCACGCTCGAGACCGGCGTATCCGGCGAGCCTCGGCACATTCCTCGACGTCTGGCCCGGCGTGGCAATGCCGGTCTTCGGCACGCCGCAGCGCCTGCGGCGCATGAACGCTGTTCTCGACGCGCACCCGGAGATCGAGCGGTATGTGCCGCTCGAGCACGCCGCGCTCGCGGTCGCGGGCCGCGCACGCACGCCCTACGCGGCCGCACTCGCGCTCGAGACGTGGTTTCGCACGACGGGCGGCTTCACGTACACGGCGCACCCGGCGGTGTACGCCGGGGCACCGCTCGTCGGCTTCGTCGCGCAAACGCGCGCCGGTTACTGCCAGTACTTCGCCGGTGCGATGGCGTTGATGCTCCGCTACCTCGGCGTGCCTGCGCGCGTCGCCGTCGGCTTCTCCAGCGGGACGTACGACGCGAAGTCGGGCGTCTGGACGGTGACCGACCATGACGCGCACGCCTGGGTCGAGGTGTGGTTCCGTGGCTACGGCTGGCTGCCGTTCGACCCGACGCCCGCTGCCGGCCGGCCGGCGCGCGGTCAGCTGAGCGCCGCCTATGCGACCGCGTCGACGGTGCGATCTCCGGGATCGCGCCTCGGCGGAGGCGCGGCCGGTGCGGCGGGCGCGCCCGCGCAGGCGGCGCACCGGCACGGGGACGCGACGGGGTCGCCCTCGCACGTGGGAGTGCACGCGGGGCCGTCGTCGTCTGCGTGGCGCGGGAGCCTGCTCGCGGTGCTGGGCCTGCTGCTCGCCGCAGCGCTCGTCCTCATCGTCGTGGGCAAGCTCGTCCTGCGGCGCGGCCGCTATCTCTCGCGCAACCCGCGCGCGGTCGCGGCGGCCTGCCGGCGCGAGCTGGCGGACTTCCT
>DATCBP010000016.1:0-41788 GCA_036511815.1 Gaiellaceae bacterium | reverse complement strand
CTCTACCGCCAGACGCGCGTCGGCAAGGACGGCGCCGACTTCGAGCTGCTGAAGCTGCGCACGATGATCGTCGGCGCCGAGACGCAGGGCGCCGGCCTCGCGGTCAACAGGGGCGACCCGCGCATCACCGGGGTCGGCCGGATCTTGAGGCGACTCTCCCTCGACGAGCTGCCGCAGCTGTGGAACGTCGTCCGCGGCGAGATGAGCGTGATCGGGCCGCGGCCGACGCTCCGCTACCAGGTGGAGCGCTATACGCCGAGCCAGCGCCGGCGGCTCGACGTGAAGCCGGGCATCACCGGCTGGGCGCAGGTGCACGGCCGCGCCGCCCTGCCGTGGGAGGAGCGGATCGCCCTCGACGTCTGGTACGTCGAGCACCGCTCGCCGTGGCTCGACCTGAAGATCCTCGCGAAGACGCCGCTCGCGCTCTTCGGCGGGACGTACAAGGGCGCGACCGGTGGCTGGAAGGCTTAGAAGCCTCACCCCCGCGCAGCTGACGTGGGCGTTCGCCGCCCTCGCCGGCCTGATCGTGCTGTGGAACGCCGCCGCGTATCCGGCCGGCGCGGGGTACGACGCCGCGTCCCATCGCGAATACGCGGACTTCCTGATCCAGCACCACCGGCTGCCGTTCCGCAACGAGACGCCCGAGTACTACTCGCCGCCGCTCTACTACCTCGTCGCCGGTGCGGCGACGTGGGTCGGGAAGCAGCTCGCGATCTTCGGCGACCCGCACAAGCTCGGTCAGCTGCTCAACGTGCCCGCGGTCGTCGGCACCGTGCTCCTCGTCGGTGCGCTCGCCCGGCTGCTCTGGCCCGAGCGGCGCTGGCTCGCCCCCGCCGCGGCGGGATTCGTCGCGCTCTCGCCCGTGCTGACGCGCACCGCGTCGATGTTCAACCCGGAGTCGGTCGACCTCTTCGTGTCGACCCTCTGCCTGTTCCTGGCGGCCCGCATCCTCCTCCGGCGCGACTACGGGTGGCGCGCCTCCGCCGCGCTCGGCGTCGCGCTCGGCTGCGGAGAGATGGTGCGGCAGTTCTCGCTCTGGACCCTCGCAGTCGTCGTGCTCGCCTTCGCCGCCGCACTCGTGTGGAAGCGGGCCGACCGCAGGGCGCTCACCCGCTCGCTCGCGGTCGCGCTCGCGGCGACCGCCGTGATCGCGCTGCCGTGGTACGTGTACCGCGCGATCCACTACGCGAACCCGATCTTCGACCGCCCGCAGGTGTCGAAGCCGCTCTGGGACCGCCGGCCCGTCCGCTTCTACGTCGACCCGGGCCTCCCCGACCTCTTCACGAAGCCGTACCGGCCGAACATGGTCAACCTCGCCTGGCCCGAGACCTACGCAGACATGTGGGGCGACTGGTACGGCGTCTTCGCCTGGAACCACGAGGTGCAGGCGGCGCCGTCGCCTGCGCGAAACGGCTGGCTGATCTTCCAGAACGTGCTCGGGCTCGTGCCGACCGCGCTCGCGATCGGAGGCTGGCTGCTCCTGCTCGCCGGCGCGCTCCGGCGCCGCGACCCCGCGCGACTGCTCGTGTCGCTGCTCCCACTCGCCGGCCTCGCCGGCTATCTCTTCTTCACCGTCAGCTTCCCGACGAAGGACGGCGACGTGCTCAAGCCGACGTACATGCTCTCGACGCTCGGCGCCTGGGCGCTCTGCTTCGCGTGGCTCGCGACGCGGCTGGGAGAGCGGCGCCCGCGCTTCGTCACCGGCACGCTCGTGCTGCTCGCCGTGCTCGACCTGCCCTTCGTGATCTACAAGGGCGCGGTCGGGCTGTTCTAGCAGCCGCGCTGCACGGTGAGCTGGACGAGCAGCTTGCCCGTCTCGCTCTCCCATTCCTCCGGCAGCCGCCACCACGTCGAGCCGGCGCCGACGACCCAGAGCCTGCCGTGGTAGCAACGCCTCACGAGCATGCGCGCCCGGGTCACGTGGAACGTCGAGGTCACCACGACGACGCGATGCCAGCCGTGCGCACGTGCCAGCCGCGCGATCGCCCGAGCCTCCCCCCGCGTGCTGTACGGGACAGCGTCGAAGCAGATCACGCGAAAGCGGGTCGGGCCGTCCTCGCCGCGGCAGAGGCGCTGCGCCTTCTTCCACGTCGGGCTGCGGAAGGCGCTCGAGATCGCGAGCACCGGCGCGACCCCGCGCCGCACGAGCGCGAGGGCAGGGTCGAGGCGCCGGTTGAGGCCGCCTGAGAGCACGACCACGGCGTCGGCGTGAGGCGGCGCGGCGTCCGCGCGAGGCCAGATGAACAGGAAGGAGGCGGCGACGAGCCAGGCGGCGCCGAGGGCGGCGAGCACGAGCAGCAGGCGGTGGATCATCGAGCCGAGTGAAGCAGACCTGGGTACGCTCTCCGCCGGTGAGCGGCGTCCTCTTCACGTGCGCCGGGCAGCGGGTCGACATCGTGCAGGCGTTCGGCCGCGCCGGCGCACGCACGCTCGCGACCGACGTGAACCCGCTCGCGCCCGCGCTCTACTTCGCCGACGCGTACGCGTTCGTGCCCCGAGTCGACGATCCCGGCTACGTGCCGGCGCTCGCCGAGCTCGTGCGCGAGCACGAGATCGCGCTCGTCGTGCCGCTCACCGATCTCGACCACGAGGTGCTCGCGCGGGCGAAGGACGACCTCGGTGCGCTCGTGCTCCTGCCGGCGCCGGCGGTCGTCGACGCCCTCGCGGACAAGTGGCTCGCGCACCTCCTCTTCGTGGAGGCCGGCATCGGCTCGCCGCCGACCTGGCTGCCCGCAGACGTGCCTGCCGACGTCGCGTTTCCGTTGCTCGTGAAGGCGCGCCGCGGCTTCGGCTCGCGCGGCATCTACCGCTGCCGCGACCGCCGCGAGCTCGAGTTCTTCCTCGACTACACGACCCACGAGTCGATCGTGCAGGCGTGCTGCCAGGGCGAGGAGTTCTCGATCGACGTCTTCTGCGATCTCGACTGTCGCTGCCTGAACGCCGTGCCGCGGACGATGATCGAGTCGAAGGGCGGCGAGTCGATCAAGGGGATGACGATCGACAACGCCGAGCTGATCGAGGTCGGCCGTTACGTCGCAGAGACGATCGGCATCGTCGGGCCCGCGAACATCCAGTGCTTCCGCGAACCGAACGGCGTCCATCGCGTCACCGACATCAACCCGCGCTTCGGCGGCGCGTTCCCGCTGCCGACCGCCGCGGGCAGCCGCTACCCGGAGCTCGCGCTCGCGCTCGCCGCGGGCGAGCACCCGGAGCCCCGTCTCGGCGACTTCCGTGCCGGGCTCGTGATGACCCGCTTCTTCTCGGAGCTCGTGCTATCAGCCGGGGAAGGCGATACGTTGGAGCCGTTTTCGCCAGAGCTCCCAGAATCGGTCGTGCCGGAGGGCTTGGACTCCTAGCGCTTCTGCTCGTGCCCGCCGGCATCGCCGCCACCCGCGGCGGCGGAACGCCGCGCGCGACCCCGCCGCCGCCCGTCGCGCACGCGCCTCGCATCGTCCATCGTCCGGCCGCGCACAAGCCGGCGCGGCTCGTCGTCACTGTCGTCGACGGCGACCAGTGGCTACGCGTGTCGCAGGCCCGCGTCAGCCTGTGGGGGCGGGCCGCCAGCACCGACCGGCACGGGGTGGCGGAGATCCGCGTTCCGTGGCGCCGCGCCCTCCACGTCACCGTCTCGGCGGCCGGCTTCACGACGCGGACCGTGTTCGAGCAGTTCGCCCAGTTCCGCAAGGTCACGGTGCGCGTCTACCGCCCGGGGCTGCAATGGCCGCTCTACGGCGCGACGGACGCGCGCGCCCAGGCCCAGTCGAACATCCGCCTGCAGCCGCCGTTCCACATCGTGTGGGCCGTGCCGCAGGGCGGACTGATCGAGTTCCCTGCGGTCGTCGATGACGGAGTCGCGTACATCGGGAACGCCGCGGCGACCGTGCGTGCGATCTCGATGCGCTCCGGGAGCGTCCTCTGGCGCCACGACACCCCGCACGGCAAGATGGCGTCCTCCGCCGCCGTCGTCGGGGCGGAGCTCGTGTACCACTCGATGGACGGGCACGTGTTCGTGCTCGACCGTGCGACCGGGGCCGTGCGCTGGAGCACGACGATCGGCTCGCCGATCGAGTCGTCGCCGATCGTCCGGGGCGGCATCGACTACTTCGGAGCCTGGAACGGTCGCGTCTACGCGCTCGACCTGCAACGGCACACGCTTCTCTGGACGCGCGACCTCGGCGCGAAGATCACCTCGAGCGCGTCGATCGCGGACGGGACGCTCTTCATCGGCGACTACAGCGGCCGCCTCTGGGCGCTCTCCGCCCGTACGGGCGCAACGCGTTGGGTGCGCTCGGTGAACGGCCGCATCTACGGGACGCCCGCAGTGGCGGACGGCCGCGTGTTCGTTCCCTCCTCGACCGGCGACTCGCTGACGGCCTTCTCCACGGGCGGCAGCTACCTCTGGCGCGTGGGCACGGGCGCATACGTCTACTCGTCTCCCGCGGTGTGGGGTGGGCGCGTCTTCTTCGGCTCGTACAGCGGCGTCTTCTACGGCGTTTCCGCAGCGACCGGCCACGTGCTCTGGACGGTCGGCACCGGCGGCCCGATCTCCGGCGCGGCGGCCGTCGTCGACGGCATCGCCTATGCCGGCAGCTTCGCGCACAAGATCGTCGGTGTCGACGCCGTCACCGGCCGCGTGCGGCTGTGGTTCAACCACGGCCAGTACGCGCCGGTGTCCGGGAACGGGATGCAGCTCCTCTTCCACGGCTACTCGACGCTCTACGCCGTCCAGCCGAACAGCGCCGTCCGGCGGCCCGCGCAGCACACGGGCTAACCTGACCCGCCGACCATGCGGCGCCTGATCCTCGTCCTCGCAGGGCTCGCCGTGCTCGCCGCCGGCCTGCTCGCTGCGTTCGTCGTCCATCGCCTCGGCCAGGAGGGCAACATCGTCGGCTCGCCGACGGTCGAGTACGTTCCGACGACGACGGCCCAACCCAAGCCGCCGCTCGGCATCCAGTGGCCGATGTACGGCCTTGACGAGGCGCGCACGCGCGCCGTCGACCTGCCGCTGCGGCCGCCGTTCCGCCCGGTCTGGGAGTTCCACGCGGGCAGCCTCGTCGAGTTCCCGCCGGCGATCGGATTCAACCGTCTCTTCTTCTCGACGAACTCCGGCGTCCTCCGCGGGATCAGCGAGAAGACGGGCAAGCGCGCATGGAAGTACGCGTCGCACCGCTGCGTGGCGGCGTCGCCGGCCCTCGGCCCGCACGCGCACGGCACCGTCTACGAGGTCTTCCTCAATCGCCCTCCGTGCAATGCGCTCAGCGGCGGCCACGGAAGCGACGGCGAGGTGGTCGCCTTCTCCGTCGGTCACGGGCAAATCCACTGGCGACACACGATCGGCCCGTCGGAGAGCTCGCCGCTGATCGTCGGCGACCGTCTCTACGTCGCCGACTGGAACGGCGACGTGTGGGCGTTCGATGCGAACCACGGCCGACTGCTCTGGAAGGCCTCGCTCGGCGGCGCGATCAAGGGCGGCATCGCATACGCAGGCGGCCGTCTCTACGTCGGCTCGTACGACGGGCACGTCTACTGCCTGTCGACGAGCGGCACGACGATCTGGAAGGCGTCCGCGGAGCCGCGGCTCTACGGGCACGCGACGTTCTATTCCACACCGGCCGTCGCCTACGGGCGCGTGTACATCGGCTCGACCGACGGCAAGGTGTACTCGTTCGGTGCGAAGAGCGGGAAGCTGCGCTGGTCGCGCGGCACCGGCGGCTACGTGTACGCGTCGCCCGCGGTGTGGGGCCAGACGGTATACGCCGGCTCCTACAGCGGCCGCCTCTACGCGCTCGACGCCGCCACCGGCATGCCACGCTGGTCGTTCGCCGCGAACGGGCCGATCTCCGGCTCGGCGACGGTGATCGGCGGTGTCGTCTACTTCGCGACGCTGAAGGAGCGCACGTACGCGCTGGACGCGACGACGGGAAAGCTGCTCTGGACGTTTCCCGACGGCAAGTACACGCCGGTGGTGGCCGTGAAGAACAGGTTGTTTCTCGTCGGCTTCGGGATCATCTATGGGATGGTGCCGCGATGAAGTACGTCGTGACCGGGGCGGCCGGCTTCATCGGCTCTCAGCTCGCGGAGGCGCTTGTCGCGGCCGGTCACGAGGTCTCCGGCATCGACTGCTTCACGAATTTCTACGACCCCGCCGAGAAGGAAGAGAACGCGCGCGGGCTCGACGTGCGCCGATTCGATCTCGCCGCCGATCCGCTCGACTTCTCCGGCGTCGACGGGGTCTTCCATCTCGCGGCGCAGGCCGGCGTGCGCAGCTTCGGCGACGTCTTCCCGCTCTATCTCCGGCGCAACGTGCTCGCGACGCAACGCGTGTTCGAGGCGGCGGCCGCTGCCGGCGTGCGCGTCGTCTTCGCCTCCTCCTCCTCGGTCTACGGCGTGGCCGAGGCGTACCCGACGCCGGAGTCCGCGGAGCCGCGCCCGATCTCGCCGTACGGCGTGACGAAGCTCGCCGGCGAGCACCTCGCCGACGCGTATGCGGTCGGCTACGGCCTCGACGCCGTCGTGCTCCGCTACTTCACCGTGTACGGGCCCCGGCAGCGTCCCGACATGTTCTTCCGCCGTGTCTGCGACGCGCTGCTCGCCGGCACGCCGTTCGAGATCTACGGGAGCGGCGAGCAGTCGCGCAGCTTCACCGAGGTCGGCGACGCCGTCGCAGCGACGATCGCCGCGATGGAGGGCGGTCCCGCCGGAGCCGTCTACAACGTCGGCGGCGGCGACGAAGCGTCGATGCTCGAGGCGATCGCCCGGCTCGAGCAGGTGTCCGGTCGGACGCTCGAGGTGCGGCACACCGGCGTCGCCACGGGCGACGTCGGCCGGACGCAGGCGGACGTTGCGCGGATCCGCGAGGCACTCGGCTGGGAGCCCCGAATCTCGCTCCCGGACGGTTTGACCCGGATGTGGTCGTGGGCCTCCGGTAGAGTCGCGGCCCGATGAGCCCTGAGGAGTCCCGAGGGCAGGCGCCTGCCGGTTTCGACCCCGAGGCCGAGCAGGAGGTCGATTTCGGCCGCTACTGGCGGCTCCTCGGTGCGCACTGGTGGCTGCTTGCGGCCGGGCTCGTGCTCGGCGCGCTCGTCGGCTACACCGTCTCGCTCGGCGGGAAGCAGACGTACCAGGCGACGGCTACGCTCTATCTCGGCCAGCCGTACTCGGCGAGCGGCAATATCGCGCTCCAGACGCTCCAGACGAACCCGAGCACGGTGAAGGCGATCATCCACGCCGCGTCGGTGATCGACGGCGTCGCCGGTGCGTGCGCGACGAGTCCGGCGAGCTTCCTATCGGGGATCTCGACGCAGTCGGTCTCGGGCAACCTCTCGAAGAACGGCCAGACGCCGCTGATCACCGTCACGGTGAAGGCGAAGAAGCGCAAGCCGACGGCATGCGCCGCGAACGGTCTCGCGCGCCAGGTCGTCGACCGGACGTCGGCCTACGCGAACCAGAAGATCGCGTACGACCGGCGGCAGGTCTCCACCGACGAGCTTGCGATCGCCGCGATCAAGCAGGCGCTCGCCGGCGCCGGCACGAGCTCGACGGACAAGCTGCTGCTCCTGCTGCAGCTGTCCAGCCGCCAGTCCGATCTCAGCTCCGTGAGCCAGCTGCTGCTCCAGACGACGCAGGTCGAGGCGCCGAAGCTCGTCGCTCCGGCTGCTCCCGAGCGCGTGACCGCGCGCAGCCGCCGCAACAGCGTCGTCATCGCTGCGCTGATCGGGTTGATTCTCGGCGCCATCGCCGCGCTCGGGTGGGACGGCGCTGCCGCCGGCTTCTCGAAGCGCCGCATCGCCTAGCCCGATGCTCGAGGGCAAGCGTGTGGCCGTGGTCGTACCCGCGCACGACGAGGAGCACCTGGTTGCGACGACACTCGCCGGCATCCCGGACTTCGTCGACGTCGTGATCGTCGTGGACGACGGCTCGGGCGACGCGACCGCCGAGCAGGCGCGCTCGCTCGGCGATCCGCGCGTCGAGGTGCTCGCGCACGAGCGCAGGCGCGGCGTCGGCGCCGCGATCGTCACGGGCTACAAGCGCGCGCTCGAGCAGGGGATCGACGTCACCTGCGTGATGGCCGGCGACAACCAGATGGACCCCGGCGACCTGGCGGCGCTCGTTCAGCCGGTCGCACGGGGAGAGCTCGACTACGCGAAGGCGAACCGGCTCTTCACCGGGCAGGCCTGGGTGCTGATCCCGCGCACGCGCTACATCGGCAACGCGGTGCTTTCGCTGCTGACGAAGATCGCCTCGGGGTACTGGCACGTCGCCGATTCGCAGTCCGGGTACACGGCGATCGGCAAGGAGATGCTCGGACAGCTCGACCTCGACCGCGTGTACGAGGGCTACGGCTTCCCCAACGACCTCCTCGTCCACCTGAACGTGTGGAACGCGCGCGTCCGCGACTTTCCCTCGCGGCCGGTCTACGGCGTCGGCGAGCGCTCGGGGATCCGCTACCACCGGGTGGTGCCGCGGATCTCGTGGCTGCTGGTGAAGGGCTTCTTCTGGCGGCTGCGCGAGAAGTACGTGATCCGCGACTTCCATCCGCTCGTGTTCTTCTACGCCTTCGGGTTCCTCGCCACCCTCGTCGGCATCGTCCTCGGCCTCGTCGAGCTCGGCTTTCGCCTGGCGGGAAACCAGGTGAGCGTCGGCACCGTCGTCCTCGTCGCGCTCCTGCTCATCTCCGGCTCGCAGTTCACGCTGTTCGCCATGTGGTTCGACATGGAGTCGAACAAGGACCTGCGCTAGCGTCCCTCCTCGTGTCCCGCCGGCACCTCATCCCGCTCGCCTGCGCGCTCGCGGCTCTCACCGCAGGAGGCGCAGGCGTCGTCGAGTCGCTGCGCACGCAGCACTGGGACACGACCGCGCTTGTCCGCATCAACGACTTGCTTCCGGTGGCGAGTCTCGCGAAGCACGACGATCCGGCATTCCGTATCCGCCAGGACACGGGCTTCTACGACGGCGCGTATTTCTACGCGATCGCGCGGGATCCGCTTGCCACCGGGGAGGCACATCGCCTGCTCCCGGAGGCGCCGTACTATTGGGGTCACCCAGCCTACGGCTGGCTCGCCTGGCTCGCGAGCGGCGGCGGACGCCCGGACGCAGTTCCCGACGCCCTGCTCTTCGTCGGGCTCGTGGCGATCTTCGTGGCCGGAGGTGCCGCGAGTCTCCTCGCGAAGGCGGCCGGCTGGTCTCCGTGGGGAGGTCTCGCCGTCGCGCTCAACCCCGGCCTCGTCTTTGCGGTGAACGCCGATACGAGCGAGTCGGTCGGCGCGGCCGTGCTCCTGCTCGGCCTCCTCGCGTACATTCGTGGTCGCCGTGGTTGGGCGATCGGCCTGTTCGCGGCGCTCTGCCTCGTGAAGGAGCCGCTCGTGCTCGTGCCACTCGCGATCGGCGCCTGGGAGCTCTGGCGCCGCCGCTCGCCGCTCATCGCGGCGGCGGTCGTCCCAGCGGTCGTCTGGTGGGTCTACGTACGGATTCACCTCGGCGCGTTCCCGTTCGGGCAAGGCAGCGAGCGTCTTGCCGCTCCGCTCACAGGCTGGACGGCTGCGTTCGCCGCCGCAGCGTCGCAGTCGTGGGCCGCGAGCGAGGATACGACCCAGCTCGGGCAGGCCGCCGTTCCATTGATCATCGTGGTCGCGCTCGCAATTGTCATCGGCGCGGTCTACGCGCTGCGGCTCCGTAGCGTCGTCCAACCGGCGTTTCTTGCCCTTGCCGCGCTCTACGCGTGCATCACGGAGAGCGGCGTCCTGTATCCGAAGGATCTGATGCGCGAGCTCGCGCTCGTGCTGACGCTGCTGCCGTTCGCGATAGCTGCGCGTGCTACTCCGAGCGAGCAAGTGTCCGCCGGTACACGTCCTCGAGCTCCTCGGCTTTCTCCGCTACGACGAGGAAGCTGAACGCGAACAACCGTGGCCAGATCCGCGCGAGCACTCCGGAGATCCGGTCGGCGGCGCTCAGCGAACGACTCTCGCCGATCATGTCGCGGATAGGTGGGCCGAAGCCCTTCACCTCCTTGATCACGAAGCCGCCGTTCGTGAGCAGCTTCCTGAACGAGTAGATCGTGAAGAGGCGCGTGTGCGTGAGGTCGAGGATTCCCCGCTTGCCATAGTTGAAGTGGCCGAGCGCGAGGCTCAGCCGCATCACGAGGTAGGCGATGTTGCCGGTGCTCGCATAGAGCGTCCCACCGGGCTTGAGGATCGCGGCGATCCTCCGCACGCTGTCCTCCGGCCGCTCGAGGTGTTCGATCACGTCGAGGGCGAGCACGCAGTCGTAGCGGCGGACACCGAGCTCGCGGTCGAAGTCGCCGTTGAGGTCGAGCGCGATCGCCTCGGCCTTCCCTGCGTCCGGAGGACGCTCGACGTCGGCCGAAGTGACGTGCGCGACCGCCTCCGCGAGCTTCGCGCTGAGCACGCCGCGACTGGATCCGATGTCCGCGACATGCCAGTCGCGCGGCCACGTCCGCGCCAGGATCTGGTGATGCAAGGTGTTGTCGGCTTGCTTGACCTGGTAGCCGCTCTCGTCGAACACTCCGAAGTCGAACTTCGGCTCGTAGAAGAGCCCTGCCTGTCCGAGTCGAAGCTTCGAGACGGCCTTGAGGCAGTTCACCGCGTACGCGATCCCATTCACGCGGGAGATCTCGTCGCCGTAGAACGTCGGCACGGGGATCTCCGCGACCTTACGGCCGGTCGAAAGAAGCTGGATCAGGATCTCCGTGTCGAAATGGAAGCCGTCCGAGTTCAACTGGAAAGGGATCAAGCGGAGCGCCTCGATCTTGTAGGCGCGGTAGCCGGAATGGAACTCGGAGAGATCGCTGCCGAGCATCCGATTCTCGATTGCGGTGAGCACCTGGTTGCCGAGCCATTTGTAGAGCGGCATGCCGCCCCGAAGCGCGCCCCGCCGGTCGATCATCCGAGACGCGATGAGCACGTCGGGCTCTTGCTCGTCCAGTGCCTGAACGATCTGCGGCAAGTATTCGGGCGCGTACTGCCCGTCGCCGTGCAGAAGGATGACGTAGTCGAAGCCCTGCTCTATGGCGTGCAGGTAGCCCAGCTTCTGGTTGCCGCCGTAGCCGCGGTTGTGCGGCGTCTGGAGCACGGTGACGTTCGTGAAGCCCAGCCGCCCGGCAGCGACGCCGGCAGTCTCGAACGTGTGATCGCTCGACGAGTCGTCGATCACGAGGATCTCGGCGAAGAGGTCGCGAATTTGAGCCGGAATCCGGTCGAGGACGCTCGCGATGAAACGCTCCGCCTGGTAGGCGACGACGAAGACCGCAACCCTCCGTTGCGTGAGGATCTTCTGTGCGGCGGCGACGGCGCTTTCGTCGAGTGCAAAGCGGGGAACAGCGGGGTGCGGGTCGCGGCGGTTCGACCCCGTCAGGTCAGCCACAACTGGAACGCACCGGATCGGATCGAGTCACGAGTGCATCGACTTCTACCATCCTGTCGTCGGCGACGTGCTTGTCGCTCGCACTCCGGATTTTGTCAGGCCGACCGCTAACCCGTCGTCGACGCGGGCGGGATGCTCCAGATGTAGAGCTGGCCGGTGGTGAGATGGTCGTTCGCGTTGCCGTCGCCGAGCGCGATCCGCCCGTCGGCGATCACGGGGCTGTTCCAGTGGCCGCGCGGGATGTTCAGCGTCAGTAGCGGCTCGTTCGGAAGCTCCGTGCCGGCCGGCGGATCCGGGTTGTAGATGCTCAGGCCTCCCTCGTCGACGTTGTAGGCGTAGAGCAGCCCGCCGGCGACGACCGGGCTCGACCCGGCGCGGCCGTCCGCCCACATCAGCGTCAGGTGGGGCGTCGGCTTCAGCTCCAGCTCGAAGGCCTCGATCCCGAAGTCGTTCGCGACGAACACCCACGGCTCCCGGCCCGGGCGGTGCCAGACTGCGGGCTGCGGGCGCACCGACCTGCCGGCCGGCGCTTCCGCCGTGGAGAGCTCGCCGCCGAGCGTGGGCCCGGCGGTGTGCGTCCGCCCGTTGAGCTTGTCGAGATCGAGCAGCCGGATCTCGCCGTCCTTTCCCGCCTGGAGCACGATCTGCGGCGTGAGCACGACCGGCGCCGTGCTGCCGAGGTCGAGGTCGTCGACGGTCATCTTCGCCTGGCCGGCGGGCGTGTAGCTCTGGAGGATCTTCAGCGACGGCGAGAGCTCGAGCACGCTGTCGCCCCAGTTCGTGCGCCCGTTCCACACGCCGTCCGCGGTTGCGACGAGGAGGTTGCCGGCCGGGTCGACGGTCGCGGGGCTCCGGCCCCAGATGCCGGCCTCGTTCGCCGGGCACGAGCCGGCGGCGATGATCGTCGCGTGCTCACTGCAGAGGCTGTTGAAGGCGTGGGCGACCGCGCCCGTCTGCCTGTCGATCTCGACGAGATGACCGACGCGCGGATAGGTCAGGCCGATCTTCTCGCTCAGTCCGGCGAGCGACGCGAGCACATACGGCCCGTACACCTCGAGCGACGACGAGATCTTCTCCTTCGTCGGATCGAAGGTCACGGTGACCGGCCAGCGTCCGCGAACCTCGTGGCCGTCGGCGAGATCGATCTTGTGGATCTTGCCCTCGGGGGACGCGGAATAGATGTACCCGAGGCCCGGATCGACGACGGGGCTCGCGGTCGTGATCTCGAGCGAGCCCTCCCAGGCGGAGATCCCCTGCGGGACGAACTGCCAGAGGATCGCACCGCTGATCGCGTCGATCGCAAGCGTGCGGCCGTAGCTCGTGTCGACGACGTAGACGTCGTGACGCGCGCCCTTGACGAGGACGTTGCGCAGGTAGAGCGGCGACGAGTCGACCGTTCCCGGCAGCGTGACGATCCGCGGCGTCAGCGCCGAGAGGTTGGCGGCCGTGATCCCGGTGACGGACGGGCCGTCGTTGCTCGCGGCCGGGTCGTAGCCGAAGCCCGACCAGACCGCCACGCCGCCGCCTGTCGGCGGGGACGCTGCCTGTGCGGCGGCGACGGCGGTGACGCTCAGGGTCGCCGCGAGGGCGACGCGAAAAATCGGTCTCCGAAGCACGGGCGCGATTATTCACCGAAACGGCTGACGACAAAAGCCCTTGGAAACCGGCCGCCGCCGACCCGTCGACGAGGGAGGCCTTCAGGAGCATCGGATACGGTGAAACGCGGTGGAGGCGCCGTTTCGCCATCGGCTGTGGCTCGAGCTGCTGGTGCTCGCCCTCGTTGCTCTCGCGGCGCTCCCGGTCGTGAACGTCGCCGGGCCGCAGGACCGCACCCGCTACGAGCTCACCCGCCACGTCGTCCTGTACCACACGCTCACGATCGAGCCGGGCTTCTTCGACCGCGCCGTCTATAACGGCAAGACGTACTCCGACAAGGCGCCGGGCATGTCGCTCCTTTCCCTCCCGGTCTACGAGGGTGAGCGCCTCCTCGGAATCGCGCGCGCTCCCAAGGACTGGGAACAGAAGGGAGACCTGTCGCTGTGGCTGCTACGCGTGCTCACCTCCGGGTTCCTGTTCCTCGTCTCGGTGTTCGTCGTCGGTCGACTTGCGGAGGCGTTCGTTCCGGGGACGGGCACCGTCACGGCCGCGATCTTCGGCGTGGCGACGATCGCGGCGCCGCTCGCACCGACCCTGTTCGAGAGCGATGCGGCCGCCGCGTTCGCAATCGGTGCGTTCGCGCTCGTCCTGCGCGGAAACCGACCGCGACCGCTCGCGGTTGCGGGGCTCTGTGCCGGGCTGGCCGTGTTCTTCGAGTACTCGTCGGGGCTGGTCGTGCTGGCGCTCGCCGCGCTGTGCCTCTTCCGCTATCGGCGCAACGTGCTCTGGTTCGTCGCCGGCCTGGTTCCTCCGGGTCTCGCGCTCGCCGCCTACGACTGGGCTGCCTTTGGCTCGCCGCTCCACCTCTCGTACCGCTACGAGGCGGGCCCGCTCTCGGAGCAGCAGCACCAGGGGTTCTTCGGAATCGGCCGGCCCACGCTGTACGGCTTGCGCGAGACGCTGTTCGTCGACCGAGGACTACTCGTCTTCTCGCCGGTGCTGCTCGCGGCCGCCGTCGGGCTGGTGCTGATGTGGCGCCGTGGCTTCCGCGGCGAGGCGCTCGTCGCGATCGTGCTCGTCGTCGTGTTCGTGCTCTCCGACGCCGCCTACTTCCTTCCGTACGGCGGCGGCACACCGGGTCCTCGCTTCTTCGTCCCGGCACTTCCCTTCCTCGTTCTCGGGCTCCCGTTCGCCCTCGCGCGGTTCCGGCGCATCGTGCTCGCGCTCGCCGTCGCCTCCGTCGTGCTGACGAGCGGGAACTCCGTGACCTGGGGGGAACGGCAGGAGACGGACCGCTGGTACCCCGGACACGGGGTCAGCGATCTGTCGAAGACCGTGTGGGTCTGGCTCGGCATGGACAGGGTCGAGGGCGCGGCGATCGTGCTTGTGTGCGCGTTCGCCGCCCTCGGGGTCGCCTGGCTCGGGCTGCGCCGTCCGTCGCCCGCCGTCTCGCCCCCACCCAAGCAGGCGGCGGCGTGAGCCGCTGTCGCGCGGACGGGCCGTGCCGGATGCGAGGATGACGCGATGACGGGGCGCCGGTACGCGACGGTGGCCGCGGTCCTCGGCGCCGTTCTCTTCCTCGGCTGCTGCCTCGCCGTTCGCGGCGGCCTGCTCGACTCGACGCAGTACGGGGACGTCTCCTACGACGGGAACTACGGCCACCTGATGTCGCAGGGCCAGTGGCCCTACCGCGACTTCTTCGACGAATACCCGCCACTGGCCCAGCCCCTGTTCCTCGCCGTGGAGCTGATGCCGGGCCACTTCGCGCCGGCGTTCAAGTGGACGATGGCCGTGTTCGGGATGGGGGCGATCGGCCTGCTCGTCGCGACGCTCGCCTCGGTCGGCGTGTCGCGGCCGCGGATCGCGGTCGCCGCGCTCACGGCGGGAATCGCGCCGATCGTGATCGGGCCGATCTCTCTCAACACGTACGACCTCTTCCCGGCGCTCCTGACCGCCGGCGCGATCCTCGCGTACGTCCGCAGACGCGAGCGGCTGGCGTACGCGCTGCTCGCGCTCGGCGTCGCGGCGAAGATCTACCCGGTCGTCCTGCTGCCGATCGCGCTGATCGAGTCGTGGGAGCGAGGAGGCCGCGAGCTCGTCCGCCGCGGGATCATCTGGTTCCTCGGCGTCCTGTTCCTCGTCCATCTCCCGTTTGCGATCGCCGGTCCCGGGGGTCTGCGCTTCAGCTACTGGGTGCAGTTCAAGCGGGGTCTCGAGGCGGAGAGCCTCGGCGGAGCGATCCTGCTCCTGCTCGACCGCGTGGGCCTGCGGACGGCTGCGTTGCGCGACGAGGCGCCCGGGTCGAGGGACGTGGTCGGCACGCTCGCAACCGCGGTCGGCGCCCTCTCGGACGTCGTGCTCGTGCTCGCGGTGCTGCTCGTGGCATGGCTCTACCTCCGTAGGCGCCGCTCGGGGCTTGTCGCCGCGGCGGCGGCGATCACCGCCTTCGTCGCGTTCAACAAGGTCTTCTCGCCCCAGTACGCCTACTGGCTCGTCCCGATCGTTCCCGCCGCCGGCTATCTCGCCTCGGGGCTGCTGCTCGTCGTGCTCCTGCTGACGCACGGTGTCTGGGATCACTTCCTGATCGGACACCACACGCGGGAGGAATGGGGCCGCTCGCTCGCGTGGTGGGTCTTCTCCCGCGACCTCGTCGTCGTCGCGCTCTTCGGCCTGCTCGTCGGGCGTCTCGCGCTCAGGTCCCGGGAGGGATCCAGATCGCAAACGGGCCGTTGACGATCCGCGTGTAGCCCGCCTTGCGAAGGAACGGCCGTATCGTCCGCTCGACGTCGCCGCTCCTCACGAAGACGTGCGCCGCCTGCCGTTGCGCGAGGACGCGTTCGTAGTACGACGGCCAGAAGCCGTAGTCGTGGGGCTTCTCTCCTGGATCGACGCGTCCGTCGCGCACGAAGGGACGGCCGTATGTCGTCCTGGCGCCGACGATGTGCAGGTCCGACTCGAACGTGATCCGCCACGCGATCCAGTAGCTCGCGAACGCGTAGTGGAGGTCGTGCGCGCGAAGCGTGTCGAGCACCGGTGCGATGCTCGCCGGGACCGCCGTGCCCTCGGTGCGAAACGCGGCGACGTGGTTGCGCTCGAGCTCGACCATGCCCCCGACGGAGAGTGCAACGGCCGCCGCGAGCACGGCCGCGGCGCGCCACGTCTTCGTCAGCGCCGCTGCGATCAGCAGCGCGAACACCGGCATGACGAGCATGAGGTACCGCGGCTCCGACTCGAGCCACGTGTACGGCGACACGAAATAGAAGATCGGGAACACGAGCACGATCAGCAGCAACGGCGTCAGCCTGGGCGGACGGCGGACGAGGAGCCACACGAATCCGGCGGCGACGAGCGCGTAGAGGACGAGTCCGACGATCGCGCCGCCGAGCCATTCGTACGACCAGGCGAGCCGCAGCCCGAGCGCCTCGGGAAGCGTCGAGACGACGAGATTGTGCACGTGGTTCAGCCACGATCCCTCGTTGCTGCCTGGATGGAGCGAGTACCAGCCGTGGTGGATGTTCCCGACGAGCCACGGAAAGCCGCCGGCGAGCGCGGATGCGAGCACGATCCACCAGTCGCGGGCGAGCGACCGCCGCCTCCAGAGGAGCCAGCAGAGCGTGGGCAACGCGACGATCGCAACCTGCGGGCTCGACCAGAGGCCGCAGCCGAGCACGAGCCCGAGCAGGACGAGATCCTTGCGCGACCGGCGCTCCTCCAGGCGGAGGACGAGCAGGAGCACGGCGAGCCCGAGGAAGAGCTCCGAGCCGTAGAAGCCGTGCTCACGGGTCGACTTCCAGTTGAAGTACGTCGGCCAGATCCAGAAGATGACGGCGGCGAGCACCGCCCGGCGTTCGTCGAGGACGCGCAGGCCGATACGCCAGACGAGGACGGCCGACGCAGCCCACAGCGCGATCACGACTACGCGGATCGTCCACACGTGCAGGCCGAACACCGCGATCAGCGGCGCCGTGAGGAACGCCTCCTGGCTGCCGCCGTAACCCTGGCCGGGGAAGAAGACCGGAAAGCGCCCGTGGAGGATCCCCCGCGCCATCAGCCCGACGACCGCCTCGTCCGAGTCCAGAGCGCCCTGCGTCGAAAGGAGGATCCACACGCGTAGCGCGAGACCGAGGGCGCCGCCGGCGATCGCCAGCGCCGGAAGCGACCAGCGTCTCACTGCTCGGCGTGCCGCATCGCGTGCGACGGACGCGGTAGGTGCGTGGCGAGCACGGCGATCCCGGCCGCCCACAGCACGAATAGCTCCGGCAGGCTCGCGTACAGGAAGCGCGGATGCTCGGCCGTGTTCGCATAGAAGCTGTAGAAGATGGGGTTCACGAGCAGGAACGCGAGCACGAGTGCGAGCGCCCACGGCCGCACGAGGCCGGCGATGCCGACGGCCGCGAGCGGAACGACGATCGCGAGCGTGTGCGGCGCGAAGATCGACGAGTGCGTCCAGCTCGTGACGACGTGAGACAGGTCGAACGGATCGCGCGGCCACGACTGCGGATTGTCGAAGAGCTTCGGGTACGACAGTGGCCAGAAGACGCCGACCATCGGTGCGAGTGCGAGCGCGCCGGCGAGGTAGGGGAGCGCATCCCGGACGCGGCCGCGCAGGAAGACGACGATGAGCGCCGCCCCGGCGAGCAGCGCGTTCGAGATCTTCACGGAGGTTGCAAGGCTGAGCGCGCAGCCGGCGAGCGCGAGGCGCAGCGGCGTCAGTCGCGGTGAGAGCAGCAGCGCAGCGCCGGTCGTCACGAGCAGCGTGGAGAGCGGCTCGGCATAGTCGTGGAGGCCGACGTCGACGTCCCACTGGTTGTTCGCCCACGCATGGTGGCCTGCGATCAGCCCGACGAGCAGCGGCCACGCCGTCCAGCACGCGGCGGCAAGGAGGCCGACCCAGCGGCGCCCGCTCGCGTTGCGGCCGAGATAGGCGACGGCGGCGACGGTGAACGCGACGAAGACGAGCGAGAGCGCAGTCCCGATGTCCCAGCCTGCGTGCTTGCTCAGTCCGAGGCCGAGCGCGCGGTACGGCAGCATCGGCACCGCCCACACGATCGGCCACCCGATCGCCTGCGCGCCGCTCGGCTTCATCCAGTGGATGTCGACGCAGAACGCGAGGCCGACGGCAAAGAGCGCAGCCGGCACGAGCCAGGGCCGCGCGTCCGGCCGGCGCCTCCAGGCGGCGGCGAGACCGAGCAGAGTCGCGAGCAGCGCGAGCGCGACGAGCGCGAACAGCGGCCGCGGCATGCGTCCCCAGGCGGCCATGAACTCGCGTGCGCCCGCGTAGAAGCTGTTCGCGTCGCCCATGAGCCCTCCGTCACGAGCGGGCCGCGTGAACCGCGGGATCCCGGGCAGCTTCGAGCCGCGGTCGGCGTACGCCGCCAGGGGAATCGCCACGCGGACGGCTGCGAGCACGCCGAGCGCGCCCCACCAGCCCGTCAGCCTCGGCGCGCGCATCGACGCGTGACGCTAGCACTGTGTGGGAGTAAAGCCTTCGTTAAGTTCGGCACCATCCGCCGGGGGCGCCGCTAGCATCGGAGCGATGCCGACGGCTGTCGTTACCGGGGGCGCGGGCTTCCTCGGCTCTCATCTGTGCGACTACCTCGTGGCAGAGGGGCTTCGTGTGATCTGCGTCGACAACCTCGAGACGGGCTCGCTCCAGAACGTCGAGCACCTTCGCGGCGACCAGTTTCTCTTCGTCAACCACGACATCACGGGGCGCGTGGCGATCGACGAGCCGATCGACTTCATTTTCCACCTCGCCAGCCCGGCGAGCCCGATCGACTACCTGCGCCTGCCGCTCCAGACGCTGAAGGTGGGCTCGTACGGCACGCACAACGCGCTCGGCCTCGCCAAGTTCAAGCGCGCCCGCTTCCTGCTCGCCTCGACGAGCGAGGTGTACGGCGACCCTGCCGTCCATCCGCAGCCCGAGACGTACTGGGGGAACGTGAACCCGATCGGGCCGCGCGGCGTGTACGACGAGGCGAAGCGCTACGCCGAGGCGTTGACGATGGCATACCACCGCCAGCAGGGCGTCGACACGTGCATCGTCCGAATCTTCAACACGTACGGGATGCGGATGCGGCCGCACGACGGACGCGCGATCCCGACTTTCGTGCGGCAGGCGCTTGCGAACGAGCCGCTCACCGTCTTCGGCGACGGCTCGCAGACGCGCAGCTTCTGCTACGTCGACGATCTCGTCCGGGGCCTCGTGTTGCTCGCGCGCAGCGGGGAGCATCTGCCGGTGAACATCGGAAACCCGCAGGAGCTCACGCTACTCGAGCTCGCCGAGACGGTGATCCGCGTCACGGGCTCGAAGAGCGAGATCGTGTACCAGGCGTTGCCCGTCGACGATCCGCAGGTGCGTCAGCCGGACATCACGCGTGCCCGGCAGCTGCTGGGCTGGGAGCCGCAGGTCAGCCTCGAGGACGGGCTGCGGCAGATGCTGCAAACGAACCCACGGGAGTCACTACGTGTCTAAGTCGCGCACTGCCACGGTCGTCCTGGCGTGTCTCGCGGTCGCAGGCCTCGCCGTCCAGGCCGCCGGCGCCTCGTCGAAGCACGTCGCCGCGCCGAAGGCGAAGGCCTCGAGCCACATGCTCGTCGGCATCAACGACGAAGCAGACACGCTCTACGGCGATCCGGTCAGCGCATTCGCGACGTTGAAGACGCTCAAAGTGCAGGTGCTCCGCGTCAACCTCTACTGGGGCGGCACCAAGTGGGCAGTCGCGAACAGCAAGCCGACCGACCCGACCGACCCGGGCGATCCCGCTTACAACTGGGCGCTCTACGACCGTCTCGTCGAGTACGCGAGCCTCGACAACATCCAGGTCGTCTTCTCGATCCTCTTCACGCCGGCGTGGGCGAACGGCGGCAAGGCGCGCACCGTCGCGCCGACGAATGCCAACGACCTGAAGAACTTCGCCGCCGCGGCCGCCGAGCGCTACAGCGGGTTCTGGACGCCGCCGTCCTGGCAGCAGGACGCGTCCCTCGGAATCGGCAACGAGCCGCTGCCGATCGTGAACCGGTGGACGGCCTGGAACGAGCCGAACAATCCCGACTGGCTCACGCCGCAGTACAAGAGGATCGGCAAGAAGTGGCGGGTCGAGAGCGCGTTCCAGTACGCGAAGATCTGCAACGCCGTCTACACCGGCGTCCACTCGGTGCTCATCTCACCGGAGCGGGGCTTCCTCCAGGGCGAGCAGGTCGCCTGCGGCGTCACCGGGCCGAAGGGGAACGACGCGCCGGGCTCGATCCGGGCGTCGGTCGACCCGCTCACCTTCCTGATCGCCGCGCACGGCTTCGGGATGAAGAATTTCGACGTCTACGCGCATCACCCGTACGCCGACGCGGGCAACGAGGCGCCGAACTACGTCCCGACGGGACGGAACAAACGGCGGATCCAGCTCGGCAACCTCAACGTGCTGATCGCGCAGGTGACGAAGTTCTACGGGCAGAAGCACTTCTGGATCACCGAGTACGGCTACCAGACAAACCCGCCCGACAAGACGATCTTCGGCACCAGCTGGGCGAAGCAGGCGCTCTACATGAAACAGGCGTACGCGATCGCGCGGAAGAATCCGCGCATCGACATGATGCTGTGGTTCCTCGTCAGGGACGAGCCGAACATCGGCGGCTGGCAGTCCGGCCTCGAGACCGTGGCCGGGAAGCGCAAGCCCGCGTGGAACACGTTCATCGGCCTGCCGCGCGGCTGACCCCGGCCGAAGCCGGCACGGCGGGTTCGCCCGAGGACAGCAGCGAGCGGTAGAGCCGGTCGATGTCGTCGACCAGCCGGTCGACGGCATAGCGCTCGAGCACGCGCGCACGGCCCGCGCTCCCCATCCGCGTCCGCAGCTCCGGGTCCCGGGCGAGCTCCGCGAGCCTCATCCCGAGCAGCTCAATGTCTCCCGCTTCGACGAGGAAGCCGTCGACCCCGTCGCGCACGACGTCCGACACGCCGCCGACGCGTGTCGCGACGACCGGGCGGCCGGCTGCAAGCGCCTCGATCACGCTCACCGGCGTTCCCTCGTTTACCGAGGTCAGGAGCAGGACGTCGATCGCGTCGTAGAATTTCGCGACGTCGTCCTGATAGCCGACGAAGAAGCAGCGCTTCGCAATGCCGAGCTCGTGCACGCGGCGCTCGAGCGCGGTGCGGTCGGGGCCGTCCCCGACGAGGCAGAGGTACGCGTCGACGCCGCGATCGACGAGCTCCCGCAGCGCGCGCGCGATGTCGTCGGTTCGCTTCACGGCCGTCATGCGCCCGATCCAGCCGACCACGAAGGCGTCCGCAGGAATGCCGAGCGCCCGGCGAGTCGCCCGCCGCTCCTCGTCGCCGACGCCGATGCGCTCGTCCAACTCGATCCCCAGCCGGACGACCGCGAACTTGGACGCCGGCGCGACGTGAAGCGCGACGAGGTCGTCGCGGACCTCCGGGCTGACGGCGACGAGCGTTGTCGTGACACGGGCAAGCATCGTCTCGAGCACACGGAAGGCTGCGGTCAACGCGGGATTGAAGTAGCCGTGCAACACGTGACCGTGGAACGTGTGCACGATCACGCGCGGGCGCGCGTTCCCCGCGAGCAATGCGGCGATCCGGCCGACGGCACCGGCTTTCGCGGTGTGCGTGTGCAAGATCGTGGGCCGTTCGCGGCGGATGAGACGCGAGAGCCTCACGATCGTGCGTAGGTCGCGGAACGGCGCGATCTCACGATGCAGGTCGTCGAGCGTCTCGATGCGGACGCCGCGCTTCTCCGCCACGAACGCCATCGATTCCTCACCGAGGCCGACCGTCCCCGCGACGAGCGTCGTGTCGTAACCGCGGTCGGCGAGGCCCGCACTCAGATAGGCGACGTGCAGTGCGGGGCCCCCGACGTTGAGCCGCGCGATCACGCGGAGCACCTTGATCCGTTCGGGGCGGCCGTTGCCGTCAGACACGCAGGAACTCGATCGTGCGCCTGAGGCCCTCCTCGAGGCCGAACTGCGGGCGGTAGCCGAGCACCCGCTCCGCCTTGCTCAGGTCGGCCCACGAGTCGCGGATGTCGCCCGGGCGCGGCGGCAGGTGCCGCTTCTTCACGGGTTTGCCGAGAATCGTCCCGATCAGCGCCGCGAGCGTGTTCACGCTCGCCGACCCGCCCGCGGCGATGTTGAACGCCTCACCGCTCGCGCCCGGCGTCTCGCCGCCGCGAATCGTCGCGTCGACGACGTTGCCGACATAGGTGAAGTCACGCGACTGCTCGCCGTCGCCGTACACGTCGACCGCCTCGCCGGCCGCGATCGCCGTGGCAAAGCGGGGCACGACGCCGGCGTACTGCGAGAACGGGCTCTGACGCTCGCCGAAGACGTTGAAGTAGCGGAGGACGACCGACTCGAACGACTCGTACACCCGCGAGAAGCTGATGCAGTAGCGCTCCGCGGCGAGCTTCGCGACGCCGTACGGCGAGATCGGATCCGTCGGCGTCTCCTCCGTCGTCGGCAGCTGCCCGCTGGAGCCGTAGACCGAGGTCGAGGACGAGAAGACGACGCGGCGCACGCCCTCGTCGCGGGCCGCGAGCAGGACGTTCAGCGTCCCTTCGACGTTGACCGCGTTCGACGTCAGCGGATCCTGTACCGATCGCGGCACCGAGCCGAGTGCGCCCAGGTGGTACACGATTTCGGTCTTGCGCACGGCGTTGTGCACGCGCTCGTAGCTGCGCAGCTCGCCCTCGATGATCTCGACTTCGAGACCGTCGAGATTGGCGCGGTTGCCGGTGGAGAAGTTGTCGAGCACGCGCACGTCGTCGCCGCGCTCGAGCAGCGCGCGAACGAGATTCGAGCCGATGAAGCCCGCGCCTCCGGTGACGAGCACTCTTCCCATCACGCGCAATTCTCGCGGAAAGCGGTCATTCCCCCGCCGGCCGAGTCGCCGCGAGGCCGAATGCCATGAAGGTGAGCGCGTCGAGCGGTATCCCCGCCACGTAGCCCTGCGCCGTCCAGAGTCCGACGAGCAGCCCCGTCCAGGCCAGTCCCGTCAGCGCGGTCACGGACGAGACGGTGAATGCGGCGCGTGCGGCGAGCCAGCCGGCTGCCACGAAGATCCCGGTCCAGAGCGCGAGCCCGATCACGCCGAGATCGGCGAGTGCCTGGAGCCACACGTTCTGCACGCCGTAGCGGCGGTCGGGCGCCGCGGCCGGAAACGCGAGCGCCGCCTCGTGCGGGAAGCGGCGATGGGCTGCAGGAAGGTACGGCTCGAAGTTGGCGGGCTCCGCCGAGCCCTCCCAGCCGACGCCGAGTACCGGGTGGCCCTTCCAGATCTCGAAGCCGATCCAGGCGAGCAGCGTGTGATGGGCATACGTCTGCACTTTCGCCTGCTGTGCTTGCTTCTGCCCCAGGTTCGCGCCGAGAAAGTGCACGAACTGCTCGAGATCGGTGCCGCGGATCGCTACTGCGCCCGCGGCGACGACGGCGACGACGGCGGCGATCGAGACGGCGCGCCGGGGGAGCTCGCGACGAACCGCCGCCACGACGGCGAGCGCGACGAGCGCGATCAGCAGTCCGAGCATCCCCGCGATCGCGCCGGCGATGATCGTCCCGATCGCGCCGCTCGCGGTTGCGACGACCGCGAGCCTTCGACCGAGCCCGAGGCGGGGAAGCCCGAGCGCAAGCAGGCCGAGGAGCAGCGTGGCGCCGGAGAGCGCGGCAAAGTCGGCCTCCGAGAGGAACGAGGCCTGCCGGTGCCCGGCCGCACCGGTGATGAAGATGCGCGCGCCGAAGAACTGCACGACGCCGACGGTCGTCGCGACCGCATTCCAGATCGTGAGCGACCACAGCGGCAGGAGCAGCTCGCGCGTCCGCCGGAACAGGAGCGGCAGCGACGGCGCAAGCAGCGCGTATTCGGCGAACTTCGCGGCAGTGGCCGCATGCGCGTGCCAGGCGTACGAGGCGCTGTGCCGGTGACCGTACGCGACCTCGAAGAACATCCACGCGAAGAAGAGCGCGCCGACGAGCCAGAGCCACCGCCCCGCCGCCAGCGGTCCGAAGCCCCGGCGCACGCCGGTCGCCAGGGCGACGAGCGCGACTGCGAGGACTGCGAAGTCCGACGGGTACGCGTTCAGCGTCGTCGAGCCGAAGCCGATGCCGAAGCCCGGCTGGTACTTGACGTGCAGGAACAGGACCGGGATCGCAGCGGCGAGCACGAGCGCGCCCGGCGACACCGTCAGCGCAAGACCCCGCTCCTCCCGATCGCCGGTGGAGAGTGAGCTGGTGGCCAAGGACCGGCAACTATACTCCCGTCGCCCGATGAGCCGGCTCCTCGTACGGCGCTCCCTGACCGGCGTTGGCCTCTACGGGTCCGTCGCTCTCGGGCTCCTGGCAACGGTTGTCGCGAGCCACGTGTTTCCGTCGACGCGCACGTTCGGCGACTACACGACGGTGATCTACGCGACGAGCTTCTTCCAGTCCTTCTTCGACCTGACGGTCGAGGAGGCGCTCGTGAAATACGGATTCCGCTACGTCACGCGCGAGGACTGGGGACTGTTGCGCGGACTGTTCCGGAGCGCGTTCTGGTTCAAGATCGCCGGCTCGGTGATCGGCGGCATGGGCCTGCTCGTCTTTGCGGCGTTCGCCCCCTCGCGGATGGCGCCCGCACTGGCCGTCGCGTCGCTGATCCCGCTCGCGCAATCCCTCGAGGGGTTCGCCGGCTCGGCGTTCTACCTGCGCAGCCGGTACGACCTCCGGGCCGGGTTCCTCGCGTGGTCGATGGCGCTCCGGCTCGCCGGGGTCGCGGTCGGCGCGCACTATGGGCTCACGCAGGCGATCGTCGGCGTCCTCGCTGCGCAGGTCGTCGCGACCGCGTCGGTCGGCGTCGCCGGACGGCTGGCGTTCCAGCGGTTTCCCCGCGCGCCCGCGGCTCCGCTCGGCGCGCAGCGGCGCGAGATCATGGCCTTCGTCGCGCAGTCGAGCGCCGCCACGGGCGTCCTCTCGCTGCGCGGCGGCCTCGCGCCGCTCCTGCTCGCCGGCGTGACGAGCACGACGCAGACCGGCATGTTCAAGATCGCGCAGGCCCCGCAATCGGGGTTCCAGGCGCTGTCCGCGCCGGCCCGGATGGTGCTGCTGACGGAGCAGACACGCGAGTGGGAACGCGGCCGCCAGTCGTCGGTGCTGGGACAGGTACGCCGCTACAGCGCGATCGCGGCCGTCCTCTGCGTCGTCGCGGTGCCACCGCTCTACTGGGCGATGCCGCATCTGATCCGCTTCGTCTATGGCGCGCGCTACGACGGAGCGACGACCGCCGCCCGGCTGTTCCTCGTCACCGCCGGGGTGCAGCTCGTCGTCGGGTGGACGAAGTCGTTTCCGGTCACGATCGGACGGCCGAAGCTCCGCATCTGGACGCACGGGCTCGAGACGCTCGTCGTGCTGCCGCTCGTCGTCGTCCTCGGAGCCCGCTGGGGCGCGGCCGGCGCGGCCGGCGCATTCGTCGCGGGCATCGTCGTGTTCGCGCTGCTCTGGTGGGCCATCTTCGTGCGCATCCGGCCCGACGACGTCCAGCAGCCGACGCCGCTCGCGGAGATGGCCGCCGAAGAGGAGTCGGAGGCCGGGGTCCTCGCACGGTGAAGGTGGTCGTCGTCTCCGGCATCTGGCCTCCCGACGTCGGCGGGCCGGCGAGCCACGCGCCGGACGTGGCGGCGTTCCTGCGCTCGCGCGGGCATCGGGTGGAGGTCGTCACGACAGCCGCGTGCGCGCCCGAGCCCCGCGACTATCCGGTGCACTGGATCTCACGCGGGCTGCCGAAGGGCGTGATCCATGTGCGCACGGCGGCGGCGATCGCGCGACGTGCCGGAGGCGCGGACGTCGTCTATACGACGGGGATGTTCGGGCGCAGCGCCGCCGGCGCGTCCGCCGCGCGGCGGCCCTATGTCGTGAAGCTCACGGCGGACCCCGCGTTCGAGCGGGCACGGCGGCGGAGCGTCGTCGACGGCACCGTCGACGAGTTCCAGCGGCTCGGCGGCGGGCCCGTGGTGCGTGCGCTGCGGCTTGCACGCGATCTCGAGCTTCGCCACGCTGCGCACGTCTTCACGCCGAGCTCGTATCTGCGTGAGCTCGCCATCTCCTGGGGCGTGCGTGGCGACCGCGTCTCCGTCCTCCCCAATCCTGCGCCGCCGCTGCCGGCGTTCGCGTCGCGTGACGAGTTGCGCCGCTCGTTCGAGCTGAACGGGAACACGCTCGCATTCGCAGGTCGCCTGACGGCACAGAAGTCGCTCGACGTCGCGCTGGCGGCGCTCGTCCGTGTCGACGGCGTGACGCTGCTGATCGCCGGTGAAGGAGACCAGCGTGCGCCGCTCGAGCGTCGCACGGCCGAGCTCGGTCTCACCGAACGGGTCCGCTTCCTCGGGCCGCAGCCGCGCGAACGCGTGCTCGAGCTGTTCCGCGCGGCCGATGCGGCCGTTCTCTCGTCGAGCTGGGAGAATTTCCCGCACACCGTCGTCGAGGCGCTGGCGACCGGGACGCCGGTACTCGCGACCGCGACCGGAGGCGTCGCCGAGGTCGTGCACGACGGCGAGAACGGCCTGCTCGTCCCGGCCGGCGACCCGAGCGCCCTCGCCGACGCCGTCCGACGCTACTTCGCCGACGACGCGCTGCGCGAACGGCTGCGCACCGCTGCGGCACCGTCGGTCGAGGCGTATGCACCGGAGGGCATCCTCGGCCGGCTCGAGGAGGCGCTCCTCCGCGCCGTCCATACACGCAAGTAACAACGTGTTACTAGGCTTGATCGCGTGAGGAAGCCGCGCGTGCTCTTCGTCGGCCGGACCCGCTACCGGCTGCCCCTGTCGCCGTCCCTCGCGCAGAAGTTCGACGCGCTCGGCACCGAGCTCGACGTGCATGTGCTCGCGTCCGCCGCGCCCGGCTCCGGCCTCGGCGACCGCGCCTTCACGCTCGTCCGGCCGTTCCGGCTGCCCGGGCTCGACGGGGTCGCCTTCTGGTTGTCCCTGCCTTCGCGCATCGTGCGTCTGCTGCGCGAGCTCCGCCCCGACGCCGTCGTCTGTCAGACCGCCTACGACGCCGCTGCAGCGCTGCTCGCCCGCAGGATCGCCCGCGTGCCGGCCCGCGTCGTCGTCGAAGTGCACGGCGACTGGCGCACGTCGACGCGCCTGTACGGATCGCCTGCGCGCCGCGTCTTCGGCAGGCTGGGCGACGTCGTCGCCGCGGCTGCGCTCCGCCGGGCGGATGCGGTGCGAACCGTGTCGCCGTTCACCGCCGGCCTCGTGCGAGAGCTCGGAGTCGAGCCGCGGGCAGGCTTCCCCGCGTTCATGGATCTCGAGCCGTTCGTCGGGCCGGCTGCGCCGCTGCCGCCGGAGCCGGTGGCGCTCTTCATCGGGGTGCTCGAGGCATACAAGAACATCGACGGCCTCGCGCGTGCCTGGCAGCTTGCTGCGCCGCGCATTCCCGGCGCGTCGCTGCATCTCGTGGGCAACGGTACGCGCACCGACGTCGCCGAAGGGCTCGTGCGCGAGCACGGCGCGCGCTGGGAGCGAGAGCTCTCGCCTGTGGAGGTTGCAGCGGCGCTGGACGCTGCGTGGCTGCTCGTGCTGCCGTCGCGGTCGGAGGGCATGGGCCGCGTGCTCGTGGAGGCGTTTTGCCGCGGGCGGGCGGTGGTCGGCACGCGCGCGGGCTCGATTCCCGATCTCGTCGCCGACGGTGTGAGCGGTCTGCTCGTCGAGCCGGACGAGCCGGCCGCGCTGGCCGACGCGCTCGTCCGCGTGCTCTCGGATCGCGCACTCGCCTGGCGACTGGGCACCGGCGCGCAGGCGGCGGCCGAGCCCTGGCTGCAGACGCCCGCGGAATATGCACGACGCATGCGCGAGCTCGTCGAGTGACCTCGCTCGCAAAGCCGCGCGTTCTCTTCGTTTCGCGCGAGCGGTTCCGGCTGCCGCTCGAGGGGACGCAGCAACGGAAATGGGACGCCCTGAGCGCAGTGGTCGACCCTCGCGTCGTCGCTGCCGCCGCACCGGGCTCGCCGCTGCGGGACGCACGCTTTCGCCTCTGGCCGCGCCTGCGGCCACGGCTGCTCGACGGGCCGGTCTTCTATCTCGCGCTGCCCGCGCGCGTCGCCGCGGCGCTCCGGGCCTTCGAGCCGCACGCGGTGCTCGTGCAGGGCGTGCACGAAGCCGCCGCGGTGCTCGCCGCCCGGCGCCTCGTGCACAGCCGTGCGCGCGTGATCCTCGACGTGCAGGGCGACTGGCACGTCGCCACGCGCCTCTACGGCTCGCGCGCACGCAGGCTGCTCAATCCGCTCAGCGACGCGATCGGGGCGGGCGTCGTCCCACGCGTGGACGGCATCCGGACGCTGTCCGGCTTCACAAGCTCCGTCGTGCGCGCGGCCGGCGCGGAGCCGCTCGCCGAGTTCCCGCCGTTCGTCGACGCCGCCGCGTTCCTCGCACCGCCCCTCGAGCCTCTGCCGGGGATCCCCGCGGCGTTGTTCGTCGGCGTGCTCGAGCGCTACAAGGGCTTCGACACGCTCGCCGCCGCCTGGCCGCAGGTCGCGCAGGCCGTGCCGGGCGCGCAGCTGCACGTCGTCGGGCGCGGGACCCTCGCACCGCTCGCAGACGAGCTCGCGCGTGACGGCGCGCGGTGGACGGAGTCGCTCGGCGCCGACGGCGTCTCCGCGGCGATGGACGCGGCGACGCTCCTGTGCCTGCCGTCGCGAGCAGAAGGTCTCGGCCGCGTCGTGCTCGAGGCGATGTGCCGGGGCCGAAGCGTGGTCGGCGGTCGCGCGGGCGGCATCGAAGACCTCGTCGCGGACAGCGTCAACGGTCTTCTCGTCGACCCCGACGATCCGCAGGCTCTCGCCGCTGCGCTCATCGCCGTGCTCGGCGATGCCGGCACGGCGGCGCGCATGGGCGAGGCGGCGCGCCGCACCGGCGAGGCGTGGAGCGTGACCCCCGAGCAGTACGCGGAACGGGTCGACGCGCTCCTGCGGGCCGTTCTCGACGGGGACTCCTGACCTACACTGGCCGCGTGCGCGAACAGATCAAGCAGCTGCTGAAGAACTCCGTCTATCGCGCGATCGGCGAGACGGCGAACGGCATGGGCGCCGTGAACGGCGACGGCCGCAGCCTGCGCGTGCTCATGTACCACAAGGTCAACGACCTGCCGAACAACAGGATGTCGATGCCGGTGCCGCTCTTCGACGACCAGATGGCGGAGCTCGGTGAGCTCGGCTACACGGTCGTCGACCTCGACGCGGTGCTCGCGCACTACGTCGGCGGACAGCCGCTGCCCGAGGGTGCGGTGCTGATCACGTTCGACGACGGCTACCGCGACAACCTCGAGAACGCCGCCCCGATTCTGAAGAAGTACGGCTATCCCGCGGTGCAGTTCGTCCCGATCGCGTATGTCGGCGACTCGCAGCCGCTGCCGCACGAGAAGCATCTCTCGGCGCACGGCGTGCACAACCCGACCGTCGACTGGGACGAGATCGCCGAGCTCGAGCGCTACGGCGTCCGCATCGAGTCGCACGGGATCAGCCACCGCCCGCTCGCCGAGCTCGAGATCGACGAGGCAGCCCGCGAGATCGCGATCTCGAAGCTCAAGCTCGAGGAACGGCTCGGCCGTCCGGTGCGGGCGTTCTCGTACGTCAAGGGCTCGGAGGCGGACTACAAGCCGGTGCACCCGAGCCTCGTTCGCCAGGCCGGCTACGACCTCGCGTTCACCGCCGTCTCGGGCGCCAACGGCCCGAGCAGCGATCCGCTCCAGCTTCGCCGCTACAACGTCGAGCCGTACTCGCGCCGGACGTTCCAGCTCGTGCTCGCGGGTGCGTGCGACCTGATCGCGGTGAAGGACACGGTGACGGGGACCCACGCGCGGCGTTTCTTCAACGCGGCGCTCGGCACCTCGTCGAAGTGATCGTCGAGGCGGCGCGGCGCGACGAGTTTCTCGCGCTGATGCAGGAGACGTACGGCGCGTCGATGACGCCGGCCGAGTTCGACTGGTGGTTCGACGGCAACCCCTCGGGGGTGCGGATTCTCACCGAGGCACGTGATGAGGACGGAACGAGCCTCGGCGTGCTCGCGATGTCGTGCTTCGACATGAGCCAGGGCCTGGCGGCCTACGCAGTGCATGCGGTCACGACGCCGGCGGCGCGCGGCCGCGGCGTGTTCTCGACCCTCGAGCTGCACAACGAGCAGGAGGCCGCGCGCGCGGGCGCGCACTGGGCGCTCGGCTTCACGAATCCGATGGCAGGCCCGATCCTCGTCGGCAAGCTCGGCTGGGAGGACGTCACCTCGCTGCGCATCTGGGTGCGGCCGAAGCGGCGGCGGCGCACGGGCGTCGGGCGGCTGCTCGTCGAGCCGGGCGTCGCTCCGTTCGAGGATCGTCACGCAGTCTCGTTCGACCGACATCACATCGTGCGGGACGCCGCCTATCTCACGTGGCGGTACGCGTCGTCGCCGAGGTCGTACGTCCGCTTCGAGGGCGACGACGGCTGGGCGGTCGTCACGCATGCGCTCTGGCACGGGTTCTCGTCGGCGGTCGTCTGCGACGCGGTGGGCAACGGGAAGCCGGCGTTGCTCCGGCAGTGCGTGCGCGCCGTCGACGCCGACCTTGCCGTCGCGATGGTCAACCCTGGGGAGGAACGCGCCTATCTCGCCGCCGGCTTCGTGCCGACGTCGCGCATGATCCGCTTCATCGGCAAGCGCGTCACGGACGACGCTCCGGCGCTGCCGAAGAGTCGGCGGGCGTGGCGCTTCTCGCTTGGCGACCTCGACTTCTTCTGATGCGCAAGCTCATCTTCGCCACGCAGAAGCTCGATCCCGAGGATCCGATCCTCGGAGCGACCGTTCCGATGGTGCGTGCGCTGGCCGCGCGCGTCGACGAGCTCGTCGTCCTCTGCGACTCCGCGGTGTCTGGAGCAGTGCCCGCGAACGTGCGCGTGCACGCCTTCGGCGCGGCGACGCAGGCGCAGCGCGGCCTGAAGTTCACGGCCGCACTCGCGCGTGAGCTGCGGCCGCGGCCGATCGGCGTCATCGCGCACATGGTGCCGCTGTACGCCCTGCTGGCCGCGCCTCTCGTCCGGCCGCTGCGCATCCCGCTCGTGCTCTGGTACACGCAGTGGAAGGGCCATGCCGTTTTGCGCGCCGCCGAGAGAGTGTCGACCGCCGTCATCTCCGTCGACCGAAAATCGTTCCCGCTCGCGTCGCGCAAGGTGCGCGGGATCGGACACGGGATCGACATCGACGAGTTCCCGTGCAGCGAGGGGCCGAGCGACGGCGGCCCGGTACGCGCGATCGCGCTCGGTCGCTACTCGCCCGCGAAAGGGCTCGAAGCGGTTTTGCGCGGCGTTGCGCTCGCCGGCGGTGTCAGGCTCGAGGCATACGGCCCGACCGGCGCCGGCGACTTCGCCGGCTACAGGCGAGATCTCGAGCGGCTAGCCGAGGAGCTCGGAGTCGATGCCGAGCTCAAGGGGCCTGTCGCGCGCTCCGAGGTGCCGGCGCTCTTCGCCCGCAGCCACGTCCTGATCAACAACACGCTTGCGGGCGGCCGGGACAAGGTCGTCTACGAAGCCGCCGCGGGCTGTCTGCCCGTCCTCGCGTCGAACGGAGCCTTCCGCGACGTGCTGTCCGAGGATCTGATCTTCGACGGCGGCGACCCCGCCAGCCTCGCTGCGCGTCTGCGATCGCTCGACCGGCGCCGGCGACCCGAGCTGCGGGAGGCCGTTGCAGCGCACCACTCGGTCGAGCACTGGGCGGACGGCGTGCTCGCTACCGTTGCCGGCGAGCAGCCGTGAAGCGCGCAACGATCCTCCATCTCCAGAAGGTCGCGGGCATCTCCGGCTCCGAGGCGCACCTGCTGTCGCTGCTGCCCAAGCTCCGGGCGCACGGCTGGGACGTGCGCATGCTGATGCTGCACGAGAACGAGCCCGGCGCCTGGGAATTCGCTCGGGCGCTCACCGATCGCGGCGTGCCGCTTGATGCGATCCCGCTTCGCGCCGACGTCGACCCGGTCGCATTCATCCGCCTCGTCGCGTACCTCGTTCGCATGCGCCCGGCGATCCTCCACACGCACCTCGTCCACGCCGACGCCTACGGCCTGCTCGCGGGGACGGTGGCGCGCGTGCCCGTGCGCTTCTCGACCAAGCACGGGTTCAATGAGTTTCGCGAAGCGCCGTACTTCGGCCTCGCCGATCGCGCTGTCGCAAGTCTGGCGCACGTGCACATCGCCATCTCGCGCGGGCTCGCGCACTATCTCGAGGATGTCGAGGGATTCGACGGCGAAAGCTTCGAGATCGTGCACTACGGCATCGACCCCGACGGCGAGCCGAAGCCGTACGCCGATCCGACGCCGAGGCTGCTCTGCGTCGGCCGTCTGATCCCGATCAAGGGGCACATCGTGCTGCTGCGGGCCTTCGCCGCTGCGAAGAAGGACCTGCCCGAGCTGCAGCTCGACATCGCCGGGCGAGGGCCGCTCGAGCCGGCGCTGCGGGCGTTGGTGCGCGAGCTCGGGGTGGCGGACTCCGTGCACTTCCTCGGACACGTCAACCCGATCCAGGCGGCGATCGAGCGTTCGGCGGTCGTCGTCGTCCCGTCGATGGGGGAAGGGTTCGGGATGGTCGCGCTCGAGGCAATGGAGCGGGCGCGGCCGGTGATCGCGGCTGCGATCGGCGGTCTCGGCGAGCTCGTCCGCGACGGTGAGACAGGCGTACTCGTGCCGGCAGGGGAGGCGGAGCCGCTGCGCGCTGCGATCGTCCGGGTGGCCGGCGACCTCGAGCTCGCGCGGCAGATGGGCGAGGCAGGTCGCCGGCGCGCGCTCACGCGCTTCCTGCAGGAGTTCTGCACCGACCGTACCGAGCTGCTCTACCGGGGCGCTCTCGAGCACGCGCCGTAAGTGAGAGCGATCGGCCCCGTGCTCGCGGGCTGCGCGCTCCTGCTCGCGTCATGGCTTCTGCTCACGCACGTCGGCTTCTGGAAGCGCGGACAGCAGCCCGACACGTTCGTCTACCAGGCCTACGCCGCGAACGTGCTCGACGGGCAGCTCCCGTACCGGGACTTCTCGCTCGAGTATCCGCCGGCGGCGCTGCCCACGTTCATCCTCCCGGAGCTCGGGCATCCGTCGGCGGCGGCCTATCGATTCCGGTTCGAGTGGCTGATGGCGCTCTGCGGAGCGCTCGCGCTCGTTGCCGTCGACGCGGCACTGCGTGCGCTCGAGGCCTCCGACCGGGCGAGGCTCGGTCTGCAGGCTCTGATCGGCGTCTCGCCGCTGATCCTCGGCCCACTCGTTCTTTCGCGCTACGACCTCTGGCCCGCCGCGCTCACGGTCGCGGCGGTGGCGGCGTTTCTGCGAGACCGCAACCGGCTCGGCGGAGCCGTCCTCGGCCTCGCGGCCGCAGCGAAGTTCTATCCCGCCGCGATCCTGCCCGTCGCGATCGCCCATGTGTGGCAGCGCCGGGGACGAGCTGCGGCGCTTCGCACGCTCGCGTTGTTCGTTGGTGCCTTCGCGGCGTGCGTCGTGCCGTTCGCGATCCTCGCGCCGCACGGGATCCTCCACCCCGTCGTTGTCGAGTTGAAACGGCCGCTCGAGGTCGAGAGCCTCGGAGGCGCCCTGCTCATGGCCGCCCACCACGTGATCGGCCTCAAGCTCGGGCTCGTGCTGAGCTACCACTCGGAGAGCTTCGGCGGCACGAGCGGCGCGCTTGCCAAGGCGGTCACGACGGTGCTCGAGCTCGTCGCACTCGCATGGCTCTGGGTCACGTGCGCTCGCCGGCGTCTCTCGCGGCCGGAGTTCGTGACCGCCGCCGCCGCCGCCGTCGCGGTTCTCCTGGCGTTCGGCAAGGTCTTCTCGCCCCAGTACCTGATCTGGCTCCTGCCGCTCGTTCCGCTCGTCGAGCCGCGCCTCCGCCGCGCTGCGCTCCCGCTGCTCGTCGCGGCCTGTGCGCTGACGCAGTCCTGGTATCCGCGCCGTGCCGACCAGCTGGCGCTGTACTTCCGTGCGCCCGAGAGCTGGCTCCTGCTCGCCCGAGACCTCGTCGTCGTGGCGCTCGCGGTCGTGCTCGCGCGTTCGCTCGCGGCCGAGCCCGAGCCGCTCGTTCAGAGCGAGCGGTAGAGCGCGGCCGTCCGGTCGGCCATCCGGGCCACAGAGAACTCGGTGCGGGCGCGCTCGCGGCCGGCCGTGCCGAATCGGGCGGGCTCCTCGAGGGCCCGCGCGATCCCCAGCCCGAGCGCGGACGGGTCGTCGGGCCGGACGAGGATCCCTGTCACGCCGTCCACGACGAGCTCGGGGAGGGAGCTGACGTCGGAGGCGACGACCGGCAGGCCGGCGAGCATCGCCTCGAGGACGCCGAGGCCGAAACCCTCCCAGCGGGCGGGGTGCACGAGAACCGTGGCGCGGCGCAGCCAGGCGGCGACGTCGGGTACGCGTCCCGGCAGGACGACGCGGCGTGCGACGCCCAGCTCGCGCGCGAGCAGCTCGAGCCGCGCCCGCTCCGGCCCTTCGCCCAGCACGACGAGAACCGTGTCGTCGGGGAGCGTCGCGAGCGCGCGCACGGCGACGTCGATCCCCTTCTGCGGCGTCAGCCGGGCGACTCCGAGCAGCACGCGTGAGCCGGCGGGCACGTCGTCCGGCGGGTTCTCGCCCCATGCCTGCGGCAGCTCGTCCATGCCGTAGCGGATCGTCTCGACCTTGGCCGCCGGGACGCCCACCTCATCGACCGTGAAGCGGTGCAGCGAGTCGGTGATGGTGACGATGCGCTCGGCGAGTCGCGCAAGGCCGCGTTCGACGAACCGGAACGCACCGGTGCGGAACGGGTCGTCGTTGTGCTTCGTCGAGACGAGTCGGATGCCACGGATGCGAGCCGCAGCACCGCCGTACACGTCGGCGTGCACGAGATGCGTGTGCACGACGTCGGCGCGGAGTGTGCGCACGAGCCGCGCGAGCAGCAGCGGATCGAGGTCGCGCGGCGCGCGGATGCGCACGGCGGGCACGCGGAGCGCGTCGTAGAAGTCGGTCGGATTCCAGGCGGGGTCGTCGAGCCCGACGAACACCGCTTCGATCCCCCGGTCGACGAGCGCGGGCAAGAGCGTGAGCAGGTGGCGCTCCGAGCCGCCGATCCCGCGGATCCGGTGGACGTGCACGACTCTCATCGAGCGTCCCAGCGTTCGAGCGCGCGCTTGACCGCTGCGGCCGCGAGCAGGGCGACGAGGAAATCCCACGCGATGAGATAGCGAGTCGCGCCGACGAACACGGCCGCGCAGACGGACTGATACGCGAGGAGGAGCAGCGCCAGTGCGAGGAAGGCGCGCGGGGCGAAGAAGAGTCCGGCGGCCGCCAGCACGTAGAGCGCCCACATGTAGATGGGCTGCACGACGCGGCGGCCGACGTCGAGCTGCGTGCCCGCCCCGTTGCGTCCGCTCGTCTCGATCACGTTCGGCTGCCAGAGCAGCTGCTCGGACAGCGCCGCCAGCTTCGCCTTGTTGCTCGGATGATGTTCCCAGTACTGGAACGTGAGGTGTTCGTAGAACGACATCTCGACGCATTCGTTCGGATAGTGGTCGATCGCGTACTGCTTCGGCACGCCCGGCTTGACGTAGTACCCCCACGCATCCTCGGGCGACAGCTGGTTGGGCGCGGGCGGGCGCGGGGAGTCGGGCGCGATGTTGTCGATCCACTGTCCGGAGCTCAGCAAGGCGTACGTCTGCGTGTTGTTTGCCTTCCAGAGCGCCTTGCCGTCCGTCGTGAGCGTCACGCAGCCGAGCTGCACCTCGTTGCGCACCAGCCACGGTGTAACCGCGACCGCGGCGCCGGCGAAGACGAGCGCGACGATCGCGACGGTGAAGCGCGTGCGCGGCAGGCGCCAGAGGAGATAGACGGCGCACAGGAAGGGGATGAAGACGAGCCGCGTGTTGCCGAGCATCGCGAGGCCCGTCGTCACACCCAGCAATGCGGCGAGCTTCTTCGACGGCCGCTCCGCGATGATCAACGTGAGCAGCACGAGCGCCGCGGCGCAAACCTGGTCGACGATCTCGCGGTTGACGTGCATGTCGTGCCAGGCGAGGTACGGGTTGAGCGTCGCGATCGCCGCTCCGATCAAACCGGCTCGCCGGCCGAGCACCCGCCGGCCGATCTCATACACGAGCCAGACGGTCGCGATCGCGAGCGCCAGCTGCGCGATGCCGACCGATTCCCAGCTGCGGCCGAAGATCCAGTAGACCGGGATCAGGAACCAGCCGTAGAGCGGCTGTGTCGCCGCGGAGGGCTCGCCGGGGATGAACCCGAACGTTCCGTGCTGGACGAACGTGAGCGCGAACGTGTCGCTCTTCTCCGTGAAAGTGGACAGGATCGTCGCGCGTTCGTGGAGGAGGATGGCCAGGCGCGGAAGCGCGCAGACGGCGGCCAGCGCGGCGTAGGCGCGGCGGCGGCTCACGTCGCCGCGACCGCGACCGTCGCCGGCGCGTCGGCGTCCACGTGCGCGCGCTGCCAGAGCTCGAGCATGACGAGCGTCCAGAGCCGATGGCCGTGGTCGGCGCGCCCGGCGCCGTGCTCGTCGAGCAGCCGTGCCACTGCCGGCGGATGGAACCAGGTGCGGGAGCGCGCACGCTCGTCGAGGAGGAGCTCGCGCGCAAGCGGGGCGAGCTCGCCGCGAAACCAGCGGGCGAGCGGTACGCCGAAGCCGCGCTTGCCCCGCTCGGCGACGAGCGGTGGCAGCACGTCCGCGAAGGCGCGCCGGAACGCGACCTTCCCGACGCGGCCGTGCTGCTTCAGCGGCTCCGGAAGCGACAGCCCGAGCTCGACGACGCGGTGGTCGAGCAGCGGCGACCGCAGCTCGAGCGAGTGCGCCATCGACGCGATGTCCGATTTCGGCAGCAGATCGCCCGGCAGGTACGTCGCGAGGTCGAGCAGCTGCAGTCCCGCGGTTCCGGGTGCCGGCTGCGGGCCGAGCAGGAAGCCGGGCGAGGCGAGCGCGCCGATCTCCGACTTGGCCGCGTCCGTCCACAGTTCGGCACGTTCGCGCAGCGTGAAGACCTGCATCAGCTGCCCGTAGCGCTCGGCGCGGGGCGTTGCCGCCGCGTCGAGGAAGCGCGCGGCGCGAAACACCGGCGAGCGCCGCTCGCGGCGAGCGGCGGGGAGTGCGTGGAGCAGCCGGGCCCCGGCGGCGGCGACAGGCGTCGGCACGCGGTCGGCGAGCCCCATCGCCGCGTACCGCTCGTAGCCGGCGAACGACTCGTCTCCTCCGTCCCCGACGAGCGCGACGGTGACCTCGGCCCGTGCGGCTTCGCAGATGAGGAACAGCGGCAGTGCGGCCTCGTCGCCGAGCGGCTCGTCGAACGCGGCGGCGAGGCGTGGCAGCGCCGCGGCCGCGTCCGGCTCGAGCACGACCTCCTCGTGACGCGTCGACCAGCGCTCGGCGACCGCGCGCGCGTAGGTGCGCTCGTCGTAGCGGTCGTCCGTGAACCCGACCGTGAACGTTCGCACGGGCTCGGACGACAGTTGCGCCATCAACGCGACCACGACCGCCGAGTCGATGCCGCCGGAGAGCAGCGCGCCGAGCGGTACGTCGGCGACCAGCCGTTTGCGCACGGCTTCGGTCACCTCCTCGCGCACGCGGCCGAGCCACGCGTCGTCGCTCAGGGGCTCCCGCTCGAGCCGCGGCTCCCAGTAGCGCTCCGACGTCTGCGTGTCGCCCTCGACGACGAGCAGCGAGCCGGGTGCGACGCGCTGCACGTCGCGCAGCCCCGTGTTGGTCCCCGGGACGTACTGAAGCGCGAGATACGCGTCGAGCGCCGCGAGGTCGGGGTCGCGGCGGA
This sequence comes from Gaiellaceae bacterium, assembly GCA_036511815.1. Classification (GTDB taxonomy): domain Bacteria; phylum Actinomycetota; class Thermoleophilia; order Gaiellales; family Gaiellaceae; genus Palsa-739. The sequence goes on along the minus strand of DATCBP010000016.1, from coordinate 4,052 downwards.
GACCCGGCAGTCCGAGCAGTGCCTTCAGCTCGGAGGCAAAGGCGAACGTTCCGTCGGGTAGCCGCGTCCACACGAGCGGCTTCTTGCCGAGCCGGTCGCGCGCGAGCACGAGGCGCTGCCGGGGCGTATCCCAGAGCGCGATCGCGAACATTCCCTCGAGACGCTCGACGAAGCCGAGACCGTACTCCTCGTACAGGTGCGGGATCACCGGCGTGTCGCCGCGGCCGCGGACGTCGTGGCCGCGCGCCGCGAGCTCCTCTCGCAGCGCCGGGAAGTTGTAGAGCTCCCCGTTGAAGACGGCGACGATGTCGCCCGACTCGCTCGCAACCGGCTGGTACCCGAGCTGCGGGTCGATCACCTCGAGCCGCTGGTGGCCGAGCACGCATGGACCGAAGGCGTCGGTCGAGCCCTGGTCGGGCCCACGGTGGCGGATCCGGGCGCGCATGCCGTCGACGAGCCGCGCCGGCGGCGGCCCGGACGGCGAATAGAGTCCGCAGATCCCGCACACGCGACACATAGTGCCTTCCGCGCCTGCCGCGATCGTCTCCTGCCATCTCGAGCATCCGCTGGAAGACGACTCCTGGCGTCGGTTCGACGCGCTCCAGCGGCGCCGGCCAGGCGGCTTCGACGTGATCGCGCTGATGCGGCCGCCGGACCCCGAGCACGGCGAGGACGAGACGGTCTGGCTCGAGCGCGCACGCGTGGTGGCCGCGCGCGCTCCGTTCGGGCTGCACACGCACTGGACGAGCCCGAGCCACGCGCGTCCGACGGGCGGCGACCCCGCGGCGCGCGTCCGTGCGGAGACGACGTGGCTGCGCGAGCACGGCCTCGAGCCGCGCTTCTTCTGCGGCGGCGGCTGGTACACGGACGACGCCGTTCGCGCCGTCGTCGCGGAGCTCGGGCTCGTGGACTGCACCGTCCGCGGCGGCGGCCCCGGCCCCGGGGTGCTCCCGACGACGCATTCGCTCGGCCGGCTGGCGCGCGCGGTGCTCGGGCCGCTGCCCGCGTACGTACACGCGTACTTCCACGACTACGACCTGCTCGACCCGGTGCGCCGAACCGCGCTGGCGGGCGCGCTCGCCGTGCTCTGCCGTCGCCGGCCGGCGGCCGATCCGCTTGCGCTTACCGGGGTTTGCGTGCAGTGAAGACCTGCGCGCGCGCCATCAGCCGTCGCTGAAGCCGCACGTAGCGTCCGACCGCGAAGCGAACGTCGACATCATCGAAGTCGCCGAGCAGCGCGAGCAGCGCCGCCGGCGTGAAGAGCTGAAGATGCGTCGCGTCCGTTTCGGGATGCCGCCCGACCGCGTAGCGGAGACGACTCTTCAGTCGAAACGCGTTCGGTACCGAGCCGACGAAGCGGCCGCCGGGCTTCAGCACGCGGCGCACGTTCGCAACGGCGGCGGCCGGGTCGGCGAGATGCTCGAGCAGCTCGCCGGCGACGACGACGTCGAACGAGTCGTCCGGGAAGGGAAGACCCTCCTCGACGTCGGCCCATACGGTCTCGATCCCGAGCCGCTCGACCGCCTGCTCGAGGGCGCCGTGGTCGACGTCCACGCCGACGACCTCGTTTCCGGCGGTGTAGTGCTGTGTCAGCGCGCCCGTGCGGCAGCCGAGGTCGAGCACGCGCAGGCCCGGCCCGCCGACGAGGAACGCGATCAGTCCGGCACGCTCGTCCGCGCCGAATACGAACTCCCCGCGATGGCCGTGATGCGCCCGGTACCGCGCATCGAGGCGGTCAAGCCGGGCCATCGCCGCCGTTGCTGCGCGCGCCCACGACGCGTCAGCGTACCGCCTTCGTCGCGTAGGCCGTGTCCGGAGCGGGGTACAATGGCCCCTCTCGTGGCGACCAAGCCTGTTGTCGGCGTCGACACGTCCTCGGGCGACGACGGGCCGCCGGAGCCTCCGGTGTTCGCCGGCGACATCCGCTCGGTGCGCCTTCTTCCGTCGGGGCCGCAGCTGCGCGCGCTCGCGCGGCGTGCCGTCAGCGTCGCCGCCCTCGTCGTGATCGATCTGAGTGGGCTGGCGGGCTCCCTCTATCTCGCGCTCGTCCTGCGTGAGCTCTACTACGGCGAGCGGCCCATCCTCTGGGGACTTCCGTGGGATGCGGAGGCGAAGTGGCTGCCGTTCCTCGCGCTCGTGACCTTGCTCGTCTTCTGGCGCGCTCGGTTGTACGCGGCCCGCGAGCTGCGCGCCGGAGCGGGGCGCATCGTCTCGTCGCTGCTGCTCGTCACCGTGATCACCCTCGCGTTCGCGGTCGGCACCGGCTACCAGCACACGACGTTCGGGCTGTACGCCACGGCGTTCGTGCTGAGCACGATCGTGATCGGGCTCCTGCGCTCGAGCTATGAAGTGGTGACCGGCGACGTCTGGCGTGTCGCCGGGGTGCGCCGTCGCGCCATCCTCGTCGGCGAGGGCGAGCGGCTCGCGAGCCTGCGGCGCGCGCTCGGACTCGGGCGCGCCCGGATCGACTACGAGTTCCTCGGAGCGCTCTCGTCCGACGGGGAGCCGAGCGGCCTTCCGGTGCTCGGACGCATCGCGGATCTGTCGCGCATCCTGCGCGACGAGCATCCCGACGAGCTGATCGTCAGCAGCGTCGATCTCGGCGAGGAAGAGCTGCTCGACCTCGTCGAGGAGGCGCACCGCTGGGGCGTCAAGGTACGGATCGCGCCGACGACGACCGAGCTCCTCACCCAGCGCGGCGAGTACGTCGCCGGGCAGGGGGTGCCGCTCTTCGAGCTGCGCCCGCCCGTGTTCGCCGGTCTCGACTGGGCGATGAAGCGGACGTTCGACGCGGTGGTGAGCGCCGCGATGATCATCGTCGCGGCGCCGGTCTGGGCGGCGATCGCGCTCGCCGTGAAGCTCGATTCGCCGGGGCCGGTGTTCTACCGGGACCGCCGGGTCGGGCTCGCGGAGCGCGAGTTCGGCATGTTCAAGTTCCGCTCGATGTACGTCGATGCGAGTGAGCGGCAGGCAGGGCTCGAGCAGGCGAACGAGGCATCGGGCCCCCTCTTCAAGATCAAGGACGATCCGCGCGTGACCAGGGTCGGGCGGTTCCTGCGCCGCTATTCGCTCGACGAGTTCCCGCAGGTGATCAACGTCATGCGCGGTGAGATGTCGCTCGTCGGTCCGCGTCCGCTCCCGCTGCGCGACTACGTCCAGCTCGAGGATTGGCATCGCAAGCGGTACCTCGTGCTGCCGGGCATGACCGGCCTCTGGCAGGTCTCCGGCCGCATCGACCTGTCGTTCGACGATCTCGTGCGGCTCGACTTCTACTACCTCGAGAACTGGTCGATCTGGCTCGACATCTCGATCCTCGCGAAGACCCTCCCCGCGGTGCTCGCGCGCCGCGGCGCCTATTGACGCGCGCGACACCGCTCTCGCAGCGCGCGTTCGCCGCCGGCGTCGGGGCGATGATCGTCGTCGGCATCGTCGCCCGCGTCCTCGTGTGGATCTCTCCGTACGGGACCCCTGACTCGGACGAAGCAATCGGCGGCCTGATGGCGAAGCACGTGCTCGCCGGGAACTTCTCGGTGTTCTACTGGGGCCAGGGATACGGCGGTCCGCTCGAGACCTGGCTCGCCGCACCCGTGGTCGCGATCTTCGGCGATTCCTGGATCGGTTTGAGAATGATCCCGATCCTGATCTCCGCGCTGACTGCGGTCGCGGTATGGCGGCTCGGCCTTCGCACGATCGGTCGCTGGGGGGCGGCGACTGCGGGGGCGATCTGCTGGACGTTCCCGTCGCATCTGGTGTGGCGATCGATCCACTTCGATTCCTTCTATGCGTCGGAGATGCTGCTCACCGCGCTCGTGGTGCTCGTGGTCGTGCGGACCCGCGACAATGCGTCTCGGCGAAACATGGCGTTGCTGGGGCTCGTGGTGGGAATCGGTCTCTGGCAGTCCTTCCAGTTCGTGACGATCTTCCCGGCTGCGATCGGCTGGCTGGTCCTGCGCAGGCGAGACGTGCTCCGGCTCGCTCCGTTCTCGATCCCCGGGCTGCTGGTCGGCATGGTGCCGATCCTCGCTTCCAACCTCAAGCACTCCTGGTGGTCG
>DATCBP010000015.1:0-69048 GCA_036511815.1 Gaiellaceae bacterium | reverse complement strand
CCGGCTCGCCGAGCCAGTGGAGCCCCAGCTCGGGAAGGAGGTGATCAGGTGTCATGTCCGCTTCCCGCCTGGAGCACGACCGCAGCGATCACGACCACCCCGCCCACGAGCGTCGCCGTCGACGGCCGCTCCGAGAGGGCGAGCCAGACCCAGAGCGGGCCGAGCACGATCTCGAGCAGCGTAATCAGCGCCACCTCCGCCGCCGGGATCAACCGCGCGCCCATCGTGAGCAGGGCGAGGCCGAGCGCCATCTGCCCGAAGCCGAGCAGCACCATCAACGCGAGATCGTGCGCTCCGACCGTTCCCGGGTGGGCGAACGGGCCGAAGGCGACGAGCACGAACGCCTGCGAGAGGCAGATCGCCGGGGCCATCGAGATGTCGCGCCGGTGGCGCGTGATCACGACGGCCACCGCGAATGCGAGCGTCATCACGGCGGACAGCCCCAGACCGAGCCCGTGGGCGCCGCCGGGGCCCCCGACCATCACGCTGACGCCGCCGACCGCCACCACCATCGCCGCACCGGTACGCCGCGAGACCGCTTCGTGCAGCGCGGCCCACGCGATCAGCGCTGCGGCCAGGGGCGCGAGCGCCTGCATGAAGAGGACGTTCGCCACGGTCGTGTGATTGAGCGCGACGATGAACGTCCCCGACGCAACCGCGGTGCACCCGGCCACGGCGATCTCCGCCCGGCCCATCGACGCGAATGAGCGCAGGCCGCCGCCATGGTCGGAGAACGCAACGAACGCGAGCAGCGCGATCGCCGCGAACAGCGCCCGTCCCGCCACCTGGGTGGCCGTGCCGACGGACAGCTCGCGCTGAAGCACGCCCGCCGTCGACCACGCGAGCGCCGCCACCGCCACGTAGGCCTGCCCACGGCGACGGACGCCGCGGGCGTCCATCACCGCGCTCGAGGAACTCACCGCCACAGTCAATCAGTACGCCTACCCGTTGCAAGCGCCCCGCTAGGGGTGCAGACTCGGCTCCTCGGGACCACGCACTCGCACCGGGCGGGCCGAGCCGCTGACGACCCGAACCGAACCGATCGACAAGGAGAGAACACCGATGCGTCGCACGCCGTTTTCGATCGTCGCAGTGATCGTGCTCAGTGGGCTCGTGCTCGCCGTCGCCACATCCGCCGCCGACGCAGCGGGCGCCGCCAAGACCAAGGCGCCGCCCTCTCTCGGCGGGCTCGCGAGCGCCGGGAACTGCCTCCAGCTCGCCGGCCTCTCGGAAGGCCTGGCGCAGGCCATGACGGGCACGAATGGAAAGAACATCGAGAAGACCGCGGCGCTTCTGAAGCAGTTCGCCGACCGCACGCCGTCGGGCGTCCGCGCCGACTTCCAGACGGTCGCGGCCGCGTACCAGAAGATTGCGGACGCGCTGAAGGGCGTCGACCTCACCGCGGGCAAGATTCCGAGCCCGGCGGTAATTGCGAAGCTGTCGAAGCTCGGAACCGAGATCAACCAGAAAGCACTCGCGAAAGCGGCCGCGGGCATCGGCGCGTGGGCGAAGAAGAACTGCAAGTAGGCCCGGGTGGCCCTGAGCACGGACGAGGGCCGGATCTGCGGTGAGATCGAGCAGCGCGCCGATGAGCTCGTCGCGCTCACGTCCGATCTGATCGCGTTCGATACCTCCGCGCGCGGCGTCGGCGACGCGCCGCGCGCGGAGGCTGCATTGCAGGGATACCTCGCCGACCGCCTGCGGAGCGCAGGCGCGGAGATCGACCTGTGGGAGCCCGACGCCGCGCGGCTCGCCGGCATGCCGCTCGTGCCGCCGGGCCTCGACTTCGCCGGGCGCCCGCAGCTCGTCGCGCGCTTCCGCGGCACCGGCGGCGGGCGAACGCTCCTCCTCAACGGGCACATCGACGTCGTCTCCGGCGAGCCGCGCGAGCGCTGGACGAGCGACCCGTTCGCGCCGGAGGTGCGCGACGGCAAGCTGTACGGACGCGGCGCGTGCGACATGAAGGGCGGGATCGCGGCGATGGTGCTCGCCGCAGAGACGCTCGCGTCGTGCGGCGCACCGCTCACCGGCGACCTCGTCGTCGCCACGAACACGGACGAGGAGTCGTCCGGCGCCGGCGGCACGGCGATCATCGAGCGCGGTCTACGCGCCGACGCGGGCATTGTCACCGAAGCCACCGGTTTCGACGTGTGGGTCGCGTGCCGCGGCTCGGAGTACGGGGTCGTGCGCGTCCCCGGCCGGCCGGGGCACGCGGAGGTGCGACAGCCCGACTGGCGCGCCGGTGGCGCCGTCAACGCGATCGAGAAGGCGACGGTCGTGATCGACGCGATCCGCTCGCTCCGCGCCGAATGGGCTACACGCGACGGGCTCGACCATCCCTACCTGTCGCGCCCGGCGCTGCTGCCGACGATGGCAGCGGCCGGCGAATGGGCCGTGACGTATCCCGCGACGTGCAACCTCACGATCGCCGTCATGTACGTGCCGGGACAGGCGGACGCCGCCGGCTGGGGCGGGGACGTACGCCGCGAGGTCGAGGACTGGATGGCGCGCGAGACCGCGAAGGACGACTGGCTCGCCGAGCATCCGCCGACGATCGAGTGGTGGCCGAACGGCGTGATGCCGGTCGAGATTCCGGAGTCGGAGCCGATCGTCGCGACGATGCTCGACGCGACACGGGACGTCGGGCGCGCCGGCCGGCTCGGCGGACTCGACTCGTGGTACGACGGCGCCACGCTCACGCGGCTGGCGGGCATCCCCTCGATCGGCTACGGCCCGCCCGGATTCGACGCGGACGGGCTCAGCCTCGCGCACATGGTCGACGAGTACGTCCCCGTCGACGGCCTCGTCGCGTGCGCGCAGGGGCTCGCCGTGGCGGCGATGCGCTTCTGCCGGCGTTGACCCTTCTCCCCGTGCTCACCCTTCCACCCGTTGAACCAACCCGATCCCGTCGTCCTCGACGTCGACGAGGTAGCCGCGCAGGATGCCGTGGTTCGCCTCGCTGCCGGGGTTGATGCAGAGCGTGTCGCCGATCCTCCGCTCGCCGCCGGATTCGTGGATGTGCCCGTGCACCGTGAGCAACGGCTGGTACGTCTCGATCAGCCGTCGTACCGCGGTCGAGCCGACAGGGCCGCGGAGGACGTCGCCCGCGGAGACGGTCGGCCGCAGGTTCTCGTCGAGCAGCGGCGCCGTGTCGAGGCCCGAGTCGTGCGGCGGCACGTGGATCATGAACACCGCGCGGCGCGGATCGCGCACCTGCTGCGCGAGCGCATCGAGCCGCGCGTACAGCTCGTCCTCGGTCTGCTCGCGCGGCGTCTTCCACGGCGTCAGGTTCGACCAGCCGCTCGCGAGCAGCTGAAGCCCGCCGGGAATGTCGAGCACCCTGCCGTCCGCGTTGACGGTCGCGTACTCCCCGCGGTTGAGAATCGGGTCGATGCCGAGGTCGTCGTCGTTCCCCGGAATGAGGTAGAGCGGCACGTTCGTCTCCGCCAGCCGCTCGCTCGCGAGCCGGAGCCACGCCTCGACGCGCTCGTTCATCAGCCGGTGCAGCAGCGCGTTCCGGTCGGGCTCGTCGCTCGCGAGCCGCTCCGCTTCGTCGGCGGTGGTGACGAACGAGTAGAAGCCGACGTCGGCGATGTCCCGCTCCAGCTGCGCCAGCTCCTCGGCGCCGCGGGCCGAGCGGTGCACGCCGAACAACTCCGTCTCGTACCCGCCGTCGCGCTCGACGATCGGCACGATCGCCTTGCCGGTGAGATCGCCGGCAAGCAGCGCGACGTCCGCCTTGTAGACGTTGAGCCGGATCGCGTTGACGAACTTCCGCCACGCCTTCTCGGCGGCGTGGAAGTCGCTCGCGATATAGAGCCGTGGCATCAGTCGGGCGGGATCTCCGCGAACAGCATCTTCGTGTCGACGCCCTTCGCCCGCGTTCGCAGCTGCATCACGATGTAGATCGCGACGCCGAACCCGTAGAAGATGAGCGCGTCGAGAATGCCGTTCGTCTCGAGATAGTGCAGCTTGCCCGCACCCTCGAGGCTCTTCTCGATCGGCTTGCCGACGGCGAAGACGTAGATCCACACCGGGAAGACGAGCCACACGAGCCCGAGCCACGGCAGCGCCTTTCCGAACGGCGCGTTCCGGACGAGGTCGGGCCGCCGCCAGCGCACGAGTAGCGCGTTCACGCCCGGCATCGTCCAGGTGAGGATCGCCATCACGATCGCGAACCACGCTGTCCCGGCGAGGTTGAGCTTGTTGCCCACGGTCGCGAGCACGTGCGGCAGCGCGTTGTAGCTCTGGAAGAAGAGGAACACCGCCGTGAGGCCGAGCGTGGCGAGGATCGCGTTGAGCGGCGTGCGCAGTTTCTCGTTCACCGTGCCGAACCACTCGGGCACCTGCCGGTCAAGACTCCACGCGAGCTGCATGCGGCTGATGAAGTTGATGTACACGGGGCAGAGCAGCAGCGGGAAGACGGTGCCGCCGAGGCTGATCAGCGCCCAGATCGGCCACAGCCCCTTGTTCGCGACTGCAGCGAGCAACGGCATCGCATTCGGCTGCCCCATCGGCAGCGTGGTCAGATGCGAGTTGAAGCCCCAGTAGCTCGCGCCCCAGCTCACGTTCGTACCGAAGCCGAGGTGGTTCGAGATCAGGTCGACGTAGAACGAGTTGGCGAAGACGCCGATCGCGAGCGCGCCCAGCAGCGCGATCATCACGCCCCGCTTGACGTTGCCGCGCACCTCGCCGGCGATGTACGCCGAGTACTGGAAGCCGATGAACTGGAAGAGCAGGATCGAGAGCACGAACGGGAACACCGACGTCGAGAAGAGGTCGCTGAGGAAGTGGTGCGAGGCTCCGGGCAGGAAGTCCGCCTTCCCCGATGCCGCAATCTGCGCGGCGGTCACGCCGCCCGTGTACTTCGGCAGATGCGCCTCGAAGCTCGAGCGGCTCGTCGCCGCGAGCCCGAAGATGAACATGGCGGCGAAGCACGCGACCCCGTAGCCGGCGAGCCCCGTCACGACCTTGTGGAACGTGCGCGTCGGCAGGCAGACGATCGCGCCGATCAGCGCCAGCACGACGAGCGAGCCGATGAAGCCGGGCGAGCCGGTGATGCCGCCGGTCGAGTCCGTGAACCACGAGTTGGCGTGGTTGAAGAAGTGCCCCCCGGCTCCGATGCCGATGATGCGCGCGGTGATCTGGAGGTTGCGCAGCACGAGCGGCACCTCGAACGCGATGATCAGCACGGAAGCGATCACGAGCGTCCACGACTCCATCCAGCCGAGGAACGGGTGAACGATGCGGCTCGTGAACACGTAGTCGCCGCCCGAGCGCGGCATCACCGAGGTGAGCGACGCGAAGATGAGCGCGAGGATGGCGCAGAAGATGCCTGCCACGATCGCCGCCCAACCGTAGTTCGACAGCGGCCCGAACTTCCAGACGGGCACGAACCCGAGCGAGTAGAAGATCGGATAGAGCGTCAGCCCGACGCCCACGAACGCGGCGACATTGAAGAAGAGCGCATTCGTCACGCTGACGTTGCGCACGAGCCCTGAGGACTGCCGCACGAACAGCTTCGCGGTGGTGCCCGCCGCGGCGGCGGATGGCGGGGTCGTCTCAGACAACGCTGACCTCCATGCTCGATCCGGGGAAGAGAACGGCCGATTATGTCGCCGCGCGACCGGCCAGATCAACCGGGGTCAGAGCGCGACGACGGAGAGCTGCCCGGGAAGCTGGCCTAGATAGTCGAGGCTCTCGTCGAGGGCGCCGACGACGCCGACCGGCGCGAGCAGCAGCGACTCGCCGGCGCCTGCCTCGGCGAGTACCTCGCCGGCCGGGCCGACCGAGCGGCTGAGCCCGACGAAGTCGAGCCTGCCGATCGAGCCCGTGGCGTTCGCGTACAGGTGGGGCAGCCGGTTCTCGAGCGCCCGGGCGCGCGTGGCGAGCTCGTGGTCCGGCGCGAATGGCTCCATGTTCGCCGAGGCCGTGACGAACAGCTCGGCGCCGTGGACGGCGAGCGCGCGTGGCAGCTCCGGGAACTCGATGTCGAAGCAGATCAGCGGCGCGACGGCCACGCCGGCGAGGCGAACGATGCACAGCTCCCGCCCGGCCCGGAAGACCTTGCGCTCGCCGGCGAAGAGCTGCGCCTTCCGGTAGACGCCGGCCGTCGTCCCGTCGCGGTCGATGCACGCGACCGAGTTGGAGAAGCTTCCGTCGGTGTTCCGCTCGGCGAAGCCGATCACGACGGCTGTACCGGCACGCTCCGCGGCCTCGGCCACCACGTTCAGCTCCTCGCACCCCGCCGGCCGCGCCGTCTCGTCGAGCGCGCGCAGGTCGTAGGCGCTCAAGAACAGCTCCGGGAAGACCGCGATGTCAGCGTCGGGATGCGCCGCGACGGCTTCGGCGGCGCGCGCCGCATTCGCGTGCGGATTCCGGAGAGCCGACTCGAGCTGCGCCAGCAGGGCGAGCATCGGGCAAGCCTACGCCGCGCGGTCAGCCGCGCGGGAAGCCGGGCGTGGAGAACACCGTGCCGTCGGCGAGGACCGTCAGTGCTTCGTAGCCGTCGAGCCGCGCAGTCCAGCGGGGGCCGGCCGTCCCCATCGCGAACGCCGCGGTGGCAAGAGCGTCCGCGGTGCCGAGCTCGGGGCCGGTGACGGTCACCGACAGCACGCCCTCGGGCGGCAGGTGCGTGTGCGGATCGAGCACGTGCTGTCCCCGCTCGTACTCGCCGGACGTCGCCACCGCGAGGTCGTTGCCGCGCACGACCGCGGCGATCTCTTGCGGCAGCTGCGGATGCTGGATGCCGACGCTCCAGAACTCCTCACCGGCGGGGCGGCCGCGCACGAGGACGTCGCCGCCCGCGTAGATCGACCAGTTGCGCGCGCCGTACGCGGACAGGATCGCACCGGCGCGATCGACCGACCACCCCTTGACGAGGCCGGAGGGATCGAGCCCGTTCCCGGCCGCGCGCACGTCGAAGAAGCCGCCGGTTCGCTCCCGCAAGGCTTCGCACTCGTCGAGCACCGCCCGCACGTCGGCGTGGGCGTCGGCGAGCTCGAGCTCACCGCTGTTGAGCCGGCTGATCTCGCTGTCCTCCCGGTAGGTGCTGAACGTCGAGTCCACGAAGCGCAGCCAGTCGAATGCATCGCCGACCGCGATCCCTGAGACCTCGTCCTCGCGCACGTCGATGCCGACCGGCATCCCCATCACGTGCTCGAGCCGATGCATCGAGGCGGGCTAGATCTTCGCCGAGGTCAACGCCGCCTGGAGCGACTGCGCGTACGCCTCGCTCGTCATCGTCGCGCCGCCGATCAGCTGCACGTTCGCGCTCTGCGCCTGGAGTACTTCCTGCCGCAGCCACGGGATCGCCTGCGAGTTGATGAACTGCGAGCGCGCACGCTCGGTTGGATACGTCGCGCTGATGCTCATGATCTTCCTGCCCTTGACCTTGATGGTCACCTGGATGTTGCCCCACTGCATGCTCACCGCGGGACCGTGAACCGTGCGGACAACCGCGGGCTTCTTCTTCGGTTTGATCGTCGCGACCGCCGCGCCGGGCGCGGCCAGCGCGACGGCGGTCAGGACTGCTGGGATTGCCTTGTGCATGTTCATATTGCTCCTTCGGTCAGAGTGCGAATCGTTCGACATGAAGATAGGAACGCGGTACACCGGCCCTGCGCACGCTCTTCTCGATCACGTGCGTCATCGCCGGAGGGCCGCAGAGAAATACTTCGCGCTCGGCGACGTCCGGCACGAGCTCGTGCAGGTGCTCCGCCGAGAGCAGCCGGTCGCCGCCCGGCGCCGCATGGTCGCCGACGACGTACTGGAGGTCCGCGCCGCGCTCGTGCGCGAGCGCGTCGAGCTCGCTGCGGAAGACGATGTCGTCCTCGCGCAGGACGCGGTAGAGCACGATCACGTCGCCGTCGATCTCCTCGAGCAGGCTTCGGACCGGCGTGATCCCGATCCCGCCCGCGATCAGCAGCACCTTGTCGCGTCGCCGCACCGCGTCGGTGAACGTGCCGAACGGGCCCTCGGCGACCACGCGCGTTCCCGGGCGTAGGTCGGCGAGCCGGCGCGAATACGCACCGACGCCCTTCACCGTGATCCGCATCGCGGTGCCCTCGGGCAGTGCCGAGAGCGAGAACGGATGTGCCTCCCACCAGCGGCCGGTCACGGAGAGGAAGCGCCAGAGAAAGAACTGCCCGGCCTGGACGCGCAGCCTGCCGAGGCCGCGGCCGCCGATCCGCAGCGAGACCACGCCGGGGCCTTCGACGACGACCTCCTCGACGCGCAGGCCGTGCGCGAACGAGCGCGCGAGCGGCTGGACGACGCGAAAGCCGAGCAGCAGCGCAAGCGTCGCGAGGTACAGCGAGCGCCAGTAGTCGGCGGCGACCGGATGGATGGTGAGCTCGTTGCCGGTCGGGATCTGGTGGAACCAGCTGAGGGCGATCGCCGCGTACGCCGTCACGTGCACGGCGTACCACCACTGGTACGGCAGCCGGCGGCGCACGATCACGAGCGAGGAGATCACGACGACGATCATCAGCGCCGTGCCGACGGTGGCCGTGATCATCCCCGGATAGCTGTTCAGGAGCCGCGATACCTCGGCGGGGATGCCGATCCGGTCCATCGATGCGTACCCGATCGTGATCAGGACGACATGGGCGAGGACGAGATAGAGGGTCAGCTTCCCGTTGCGGCGGTGCCAGACCGTGAGCCGGTCGAAGCCGGTGAGCCGCTCGAGCCACGGCAGCCGGGAGAGCAGCAGCACCTGGACGAGGGCGAAATAGGCGCCAAGGAGGCCGGTGAGCCGGCCCGTGCTCGTGGCCAGATCGCCCCAGGTGTGGACGCCCGAGACGCCGCCGCCGCGGAGCCAGAGCCAGGTGACGACGCCGGCGTTCGCCGCGACGACCGCCCAGACCGCGATCCCGAAAGCGAGCGCGTGGACACGCCGGCGGGCGCGACGGCGGTCCGTCGTCCGGGTCGGCAGGGCGTGTTCGAGGGCAGCCATAGGCATACGCATCGAAGCAGCGCTCTCTGAGGATCCCGTGAGAGCCCCTGCCTCTTAGCGAGTTCTCACCTCAAGAGGCAGACTTTGGGTTACATGCTCGTTCTCGTAGTCGACGACGACCGCGCGGTGCGCGAGGCCCTGGAGCGCGCGCTCCAGCTCGCGGGGTACGAGGTCGCCCTCGCCTCCGACGGCGACGCCGCCCTGGCGGCCGTCGAGCAGCGGACCCCGGACGCGGTCGTGCTCGACGTGATGATGCCCGGCTACGACGGCCTCGACGTGACACGGCGGCTCCGCCGTGAGGGCAACCGCATCCCGGTCCTGCTCCTGACGGCGCGCGACGCCGTCGGCGATCGGGTCGAGGGACTCGACGCGGGCGCCGACGACTATCTGCCCAAGCCCTTCGCGCTCGAGGAGCTGCTCGCCCGCCTGCGCGCGTTGCTACGCCGCTCACTCGAGCAGGAGCCGGCGGACGTGCTTCGCTTCGCCGATCTCTCGTTCGACCTCGGCTCGATGGACGCGCGTCGCGGCAGCCGCCGCTTCGAGCTGACGACGACCGAGGCGCATCTGCTCGAGCTGTTCATGCGCAACCCGCGGCAGGTGCTGCCCCGTCCGCTGATCTACGAGCGCGTCTGGGGCTACGACTTCAGCCACTCGTCGAATGCGCTCGACGTCTACGTCGGCTATCTCCGGCGCAAGACGGAAGGCGAGGACGAGCCGCGCCTCATCCACACCGTGCGCGGCACCGGTTACGTGCTCCGCGAGCCATGACCCTGCGGCTCCGCCTCACGCTCGTCGCAGCCGGTGTCGTCGCGATCGTCGTCGCGGCTGCATCGGTGACGGTCTACTTCGTGATGCGCCACGACCTCTACAAGCAGGTCGACGACAGCATCGGCGCACATGCAGCCGTGCTCCAGCAGGATCCGCGCGCCGCCTTCCACGGGTTCAACGATTACGCGGGCGACAACGTCACGCTCGTCAGCCCGACGGGACCGCCGCCGCCGCCCGGTGAGTCGGACATCCCGATCACCGCGACGATCAAGGCCGTGTCGAAGGGCACGCACGACGGCTATTTCCGCAATACGGAGATCCAGGGCCACCTCGTTCGCGAGGTCGTCGTCCCGCTGTTCGGCGACACCGGCAGCGTGATCGGAGCCGCCGTAGTCGCGCGGAACATCGACCCGCTCGCGAAGGATCTCGACCGGCTGCGTCTGATCCTGCTCCTCGTCTCCGCCGGCGGCGTCGTCGCGGCGGCGATCGCGGGCGCGCTCGTCTCGCGGGCGACGCTTGCGCCGGTGCGCAGGCTCACGGGCGCGGCCGAGCGGATCGCGCAGACGAGCGATCCGAGCGAGCGTGTGCCGGAGGGCGGGCGCGGCGAGCTCGCGCGTCTCGGCAAATCGTTCAACACGATGCTCGGCGCGCTCGCCGAGGCGATCGAGGTGCAACGCCGCTTTGTCGCAGACGCATCGCACGAGCTCCGCACGCCGCTCACGAGCATGCAGACGAACATCGAAGTGCTGAAGCAGCAGGACCGGCTCGACCCGGAAGCGCGGCAGCGGCTGTTCGACGACCTCCAGCGCGAGTCGCACGAGATGCGCGACCTGATCGGCGGCCTGCTCGAGCTCGCCCGTGGTGACGACACGCGCCTCGAGCGGACGACGGTGCAGCTCGACGAGCTCGTCGAGAACTCCGTCGATCGCGCCCGCTCGCGCTTCCCGCAGCTCACGTTCGAGGCGAGCCTGGAGCCGACGGCGGTCGAGGGCGTCCCCGACCGGCTCGAGCGCGCCGTCTGGAACCTGCTCGAGAACGCGGGCAAGTGGAGCGCGCCGCACGCGAAGGTCGAGGTGACGTTGAAGGACGGCGAGTTGCGCGTGCGCGACCACGGCCCCGGGATCGACGCGGAGGACCGCGCGCACGTGTTCGACCGCTTCTACCGCGCGACCGCCGCGCGCTCCCTCCCAGGCTCCGGGCTCGGTCTCTCGATCGTGCGTGAGGTCGCGGAGGCGCACGGCGGCTCCGTCAGCGCCGAGGACGCGCCGGGCGGCGGCGCATTGCTTCGGCTCCGCCTCGCTCCGCCTGAAACGCTGCGCGTTTCAGGCGGGGGAATGTTGGGCTTCGCGGAGCGGACGCCGGCCAAGCCGGCGTCCTCTTGGCCTCGCGGAGGGCCGGCGAGTTCTGCGAGCGCGGCCGGTGGCGCTAAAGCGTCCCCGTCCGCGAGGATCCGCCTCCGCCTAACGCGCCAAAGGCCGCGTTAGCCTCCGGCCAGGACCGTCCGGCGAGCGACGGCTTCAAACCTTCTCCGATGCAAACGGTCCAGGGCCGGAGCGAACGCGGGCCTTTTGCCGCGTTCGTGCAAGCCGGACGCTCGCGCGTGGAGATGGCAAAGCCACCACCACGCGCGCCACGGCCCCCCCCGCCCCGGCGCCAGCCCAAGCGAAGCGGTACATAGCCCCCGCCTGAAACGCGCAGCGTTTCAGGCGGGAACGCTCTTAGGTGAAGCTCATGCGCGGGTGGTTCTATGGGAAGTGCTTCATCGACCCTCCGACAAGCGCCACGTCCCGAGTGTGGCGCGCTCCTCACAGCGGCTGACCGGCGTCTCCTTCTTCCCCTGGCGAGGAGGCGCCGGATAGTCGTGCCGCCGGTGCGAGCTGGAGTGCGAGGACGGGACAGGCGGCGATCGCGCGCTTCGCGTGCTTGGCGAGCCGGCGCGGCACCGGCGCGGGCGACACGATCGGGTAGCCCCATTCGTCGAGCTTGATCAGCTCCGGGATGAGCTCCGCACAGAGCCCGTGCCCGTCGCAGACGATCGGGTTGACGCGGAGCGCGCGGCTCATCCCTTGACCTCGGACAGTCGCGCGGGCACCGGCAGGATCGGACGCTTCGCCACGGCGGAGCACCGGCGCTGCCCGACATGCAGCTCCACCTCGGGGGCGAACACCCGCAGCGCGCTTGCGATGAGGCGAACGGCCCCGTCGGGATGACGGCAGGCACCGCGGCCGTCGAGTTGCGGCAGGCGTCGTTCGAGATTTCGCCGTGCTTCGGCGCCGCCGCCTCCACGCGCGATGCCGAGCAGGTCGTCGGCGACCGCAGCGAGACCGTGCACGCACGGCCCGCACTGGCCCGCGCTCTCGGCCGCGAGGTAGCGCGCCACACGCGCAGTCTCGAGGATGCCGCATGAGGTCGCCGGCAGCGCGACGATCGCGCGCGCGCCGAGCGCGCCGCCGAGCGGCGCGAGCCCGGCGTCGGAGAGCGCCGCGTCGAGCGCGGCCGCCGCCGGGAGCCAGGTGCCGAAATAGCCTCCGACGAGCAGAGCGTCGACCCGTTCCGTGAAGCCGCCCGCTTGGGCGACGAGGTCCCGGAGCGGCGTTCCCAATCCCACCTCGAAGACGCCGGGCCGTTGCACCGCGCCCGAGAGCGTCACGAGCGCCGAGCCCGGCTCCTCGGCCGTGCCGAGCGTCCGGAACCAGGCAGGGCCGAATCGAGCGATCAGCGCGAGATGCGCAAGGGTCTCGACGTTCTGCACGAGCGTCGGCGCGCCGCCGACGCCACGTTCGAACGGACGCGGCGGCGTGAACGTCGGCAGGGCGGGGCCGCCGTTGAGGAAGTTGATGAGCGCCGTCTCCTCCCCCGCGACGAACGTCTCCGGTGCCACGACGACGCTCAGGCGAACCGCGTCGACGTGGTGGTGGCGCCGCTCGGCGATCGCCCGCGCCAGGACCTCGTGCGAGGCTCGACCGACGGCGACGATCGCCTCGTCGGCGCCGAGCGCGGCGGCGGCGGCGACCGCTCCGTCGAGGACGAGGTGCGGCACGTACGCGAGGAGCGCCTTGTCCTTGGTGCTCGGCGGCTCGCCCTCGGTTCCGTTGACGACGACGACCGGACGGCCCTTCTGCGCCGCGACGGCCTCGAGCTTGCGCGCGACCGGAAAGCCGGCGCCGCCACGGCCGCGGAGCCCGGCGGCGGCAACCGCACCGATGAGCGCGCGGCCGCTCTGCCGCCCGCGAATCGGCGGGGGACGGCCGTAGCGGAGCAGATGCGCGGCCAGGTCGACCGGGCGGCCGTCGCCGCGAACTCCGCCGAGCAGTCGCGGCAGCCCGGCCGGCGCGACGATGCGCCGCGGCTCGCGCCGGGGGACGGCGCTCATGCCCCGCCCGCGGTCGCCTGGAGCGTTCCACCGACCGTGCCGCTCGCGCGGTCGATCGACAGCGCGAGCACGACGTCGAGCGCGACACCGGCGCCGTTGCGCAAGACCGCCGTGAGCCGGGTCCCGTCGAGCGAGGCGAGTTCTCCGACATACGCGTTCGGAACCGCGCCGGTGCCGAAGGCGATCCGGCTGTCACGCACGCGAACCCCTCCACCGGCGACGCTCTGGCCGCGCAGCCACACGTGCGTCGTGCCGACGGTCGAGACGAGATCGATGCCGACGGTCACGGTGCCCGTCGCGTCCGGCCGCGACTGGACGATCCGGCCGTGCACGGCCGACGTGAACGGCGGCGCCGGAAGCGACGCGGACTTCCCTCCGAGGAGCGCGGACGGCGTTCCGGCCCGCGCCGCCCAGCCCGGTTTGCCCGGGCCGCCGCGGTACCAGACGAGCACCAGCAGCGGCACGAGCACGACGGCGGCCGCTGCGGTTCCGCGCGCTGCCGTCCAGGGCGAGCCGTTCGCGAGCCGGCGCAGGACCGCGGCGCCCACGAGGAGCGTGCAGACGGCGCCGAACAGCCGCATCCAGCCGACACGCGCGTCGCTGCCCGAACCGAGGCTGTGCACGAGCGCGACCGGCCAGGCCGCATAGGCGAGCCAGTGCAGAGCGCGCCACGTGCGTAGTCCGACGCGCGCGCGCAGGAGGCTCGTGACCGTCAAGGCGAGCAGTAGGTCGAAGGCCACGGCGCCGAGACCGAGCCAGACCGGCCGGTAGGCGGACAGGAACGGGACGACCGCATCGCGAAGTCTGACCGGCGCGTAGCCGTCCGCGACCGTCGTGACGACATGCGCGACGACGAACGCGATTGCGAGGAGCGTCAAGTTGCGGTGCAGCCCGGCGACGACGAAGCGCGGGAGCCGCTCCGTGCGCCAGCGTGTCACCCCCGAGACGCCGAGCACGACGACCAGCGTGAGCAGCAGGAGTGCCACGATGCCCGTGCCGCGGGTGAGATACCAGAACGCGGTCGCCGAGCCGCCGGCCGCGACGAGCGTGCTCACGCTTCCTCCGGCCAGCCGCCGACGGCGACGCAGGTTCCGTCGATCGCGACGAGTCGCGCCGGCAGGTGCCTCGCCTCGAGCCAGGCCGGCGCGTCCTCGCCGAGCAGCACGGCGGCGGTGCTCGCGGTGTTCGCATCGACACAGCCGGCGGCAGCGACGCTGACGGTCCGCCACGGCGTCTCGGCCGGGCGACCCGTGCGCGGGTCGACGATGTGGTGCAGCTCTGCGTCCCCTGCGCGCCAGCGGCGCACGGCGGTGCCCGAGGTGGCGAGACCGCCGGCAGTCAGCGCGACGGTCGGGCCGGGCCCGTCGAGCGGGGCGGCGTGATCGTCGGCGACACGGACCGGCCAGCCCCCGTCGGGCGCCCGACCGGCGAGCGCAACGTCGCCGCCGAGGGACACGAGCACGCCGCAGCCGGCGGCGGCAGAGGCGGCACGCGCCCCACGATCGGCGGCGAGCGCCTTCGCGGTGGCCCCCAGGTCGAGCTCGACGCCCGGCGGCACGCGGACGCTCGAGCCGGCGTCGTCGAGCTCGACGACGCGCCAGCCCGGAAGCGCGGGTGACTCGAAGCGCGGTGCGAACGAGCTCCCGTCGCGTGCCGCGACGAGCCGGAACGTCCGGTCGTAGCCCGCAAGCCGGAGCGCCCGGCCGACGGTCGGGTCGACGAGGCCGCCGGTGGCCTCGGCGGCGCGCATCGCAGCGGCCAGCGCCTCGAAGAGCAGCGGGCTCACGCGCACGCGGCGCCCGGCCGCACAATTCAGACGGGTCAATTCGCTGTCCTCGCGAAAGCGGCTGCACGCGAGGTCGACGGCTGCGAGTTCGGCTTCGAGCGCGGCGCGGGCGGGGCCGAGGGCGTGTGGCTCGACGAGCGCGACCACGGCCGTCGTCCCGAGCGCCGGGAAGGACGCGACGGTCACGAACCCCCGGAGACGACGACGGGAGGCGCCGGAGTCGGCGCGGGCGGCGCAGGGGGAGCAACCGGCGCAACGGATGCCGGCGCCGCGGGCGCGACATGATCGCGCACGCGGCGCCGCGCGGCCCGGTGAGCCGCCGGCAAGCGGAGGGAGCCGCCGGACGGCGTCGTGGCGGGCGCAGCCTTCCGTCCCGGCACGGAGCTCGCGGCCAGCCCGGCGAAGACACCGGTGAGCGCGGTTGCGCCCACCACGGCCAGGGCGGTCAGGCGATGCAGTCGCTGGAGCGCGGCGTCACGCGCACGAGGGCCCACATTCCGCGGAGGTCGCATAGCCTCAGTGCAGCAGCACGGAATGAGGCGCCGATGAGCCTCCCCGTCAGATCGCGCCGACCCGCTCCCGCCCGGAGGGGGCACGAGCGGGCGCCGCCGGAACGGCGAGCCAGACGTCCGCCCCGCCGGAAGGCCGATTCGAGGCGCCGGTCTCGCCGCCGTGAGCGGCTGCGATCAGAGCGACGATCGAGAGGCCGAGACCGGCACCGCCATGGCTCCGCGCATCGTCGGCGCGGCTGAAGCGGTCGAACGCGAGCTCGACGAACTCCTCCGGGAAGCCCTGCCCGTCATCGGTCACGTGCAGCTCGACCCGTCCAGTGCGCTCGCGCGCCGACAGCGTGACGATCGTCGCCCCGTAGTTCAGCGCGTTGTCGACGAGGTTGCCGAGCGCCTGCTCGACGCGCATGGGGTCGGCTTCGACCACCACGTCGGTGTCCTCCGCACGCACGATCTGCCCATGCTCCCGTGCGCGAACCGCGAACCGGCCTGCGACGGTCGCGAGAATCTCGGCGGCCGGCACGGACTCGCGGCGGATCGGCAGCGCACCCTGGTCGGCGCGCGCGATCAGAAGCAGGTCTTCGGCGAGCCGCGTCAGCCGCTCGGTCTCCTCGGCGGCGGAGCGCAACGCCAGCTCGAGCTCGTGTGCCGAGCGCGGCCGGCGCAAGGCGAGCTCGAGCTCCGCGCGGAGCAGCGCGAGCGGCGTGCGCAGCTCGTGGCTCGCATCGGAGACGAAGCGCCGCTCGTGCTGGAACGCGGCGTCGAGTCGCTCGAGCATGTCGTTGAGCGTCGACGCGAGGCGCGACACCTCGTCGCGCGAGCGCGGCACCGGCAGGCGCCCGGGACGGGTGGCCGTCACGGCCGCCGCGCGCCGTCGCATCGCCTCCACCGGCCGGAGCGCTCCCGCGGCGAGCGCGTAGCCGGCGACGGCGGCGAGCAGCAGCGCGAGCGGGAAGGCGATCGTCAGCTCGTGCAGCAAGCGGTGCAGCGTGTCCTCGCGCGGCTCGAGCGAGCGCGCGACGGCGACGACGCTGCCGTCCCGCGTCCTGACCGCGAGCACCCGCCAGTCGCCGGCCGGCTTCTGAAGCACGATCGACCGCCAGACGGTCATGCCGGCCGCGACCTTGGCCGCGTCCGCCGGCGACAGCAACGGCGCCAGACCGCCGAGCGTCGTGCGCGTGACTGCACCCTTGGCGTCGAACAGCTGCGCGAGCGTCGTGCCGCCGGACGCGTCGGCGTCGACGATCCCGTGCTCGTTCTGTCCGCGCGTCGACGCTTCGTTCGCCTGCGAGCGCAGCGTGATCTCGACGGACGCGAGCAACGCATCGCCGACCCGCACGTAGACGAAGCCGCCCGTCGCGGCGAGCACGGCCGCCATCACGAGCGCGAACGTCAGCGTGAGCCGGAGACGGATCGGCAGCCGGCTCATCCATCCGCCTTCAGCCGGTAGCCGACACCGCGCACCGTCTCGATCGAGTCGCAGCCGAACGGGCGATCGATCTTCTCGCGGAGGTAGCGGACGTAGACGTCGACGACGTTGGAGCGGCTTTCGAAGGCGATGTCCCAGGCGCCCTCGAGCAACTGCCCGCGGCTGAGAACGGCTCCGGGCCGGCGCATGAACAGCTCGAGCATTGCGAACTCCTTCGCCGACAGGTCGAGCTCCGTCTCGCCGCGCCACGCACGGTGCGCGCCGGGGTCGAGCCGCAGTCCGCTGGCGGCGAGCACCGCCGGCCGCTCGACGGGCGCACGCCGCGTCAGGGAACGCAGCCGCGCGAGCAGCTCCTCGAACGAGAACGGCTTCGTCAGATAGTCGTCCGCGCCGGCGTCGAGCCCGTTGACACGGTCGTCGACGGCGTCGCGCGCGGTGAGCATCAGCACCGGGCTCCAGACGCCGTACTCGCGCAGCCGCTTGCAGATGGTGAAGCCGTCGATCCCGGGCAACATCACGTCGAGGACGATCGCGTCGTACGGGATCGCCTGCGCCATCCAGAGCGCCTCCTCGCCGCGATCGGCCACGTCGGCGGCATAGCCCTCCTCGCGCAGGCCTCGCGCCAGCAGGCCGGCGAGCTTCTTTTCGTCCTCGACCACGAGCACACGCATGTCCTTATTGTCGCTCCATCCGTCTGAGAGCGAGATGAAGGCGTCTCATCGACGCTTCATTCCCGATTGCTGGACTGCGGCCATGGATACCCCGCTGCAGCGAGTCCGGGCGGGAAGGCGCAGCCGGCGCGCGACCGGCGGCCCCGACGGCAACGAGCGCCTGACCGCGGCGACGGCGGTCGTCCTGCTCCTGCTCCTCGCCGCCGAGGGCGTGACGATCGTGTTCCTGCGCCCGCTGCTCTCCGAGCACATCTTCATCGGCATGCTCCTGATCCCGCCGGTCGTGCTGAAGACGGCGAGCACCGGCTGGCGCTTTGTCCGCTACTACACCGGCGACCGCAGCTACCGCGTGAAGGGGCCGCCGATGGTGCTGCTGCGCCTCCTTGCGCCGCTCGTCGTCGCGTCCACGACCGCGCTGTTCGCGACCGGCGTGGCGCTGCTCGTGATCGGCCCCGGCCGCGGCTTCGTGCTCGGGCTGCACAAGGCGAGCTTCGTCGTGTGGCTCGTCGCAATGGGCTTGCACGTGCTCGCGTACGTCGGGCGCCTCCCGGCCCTCGCCGCGTCGGACTGGCGGCGCACCGACCCCGAGCAGGTCGGCGGCTCGTTCGCCCGCCGCACCCTGCTGGCCGGCGCCCTCGTAGCCGGCGTGATCCTCGCCGTCGCGACGTACCGCTATGCGCAGCCGTGGGTGCACTGGCAGAGCTCGTTCCACGGCGGCGACCACTAGTTACCTCCCGACGGCGTACCCCTGCATGCCCCGCGGATTCGCGGCCGCTTTCAGCTGCCCGTCGGGCTCGCGGCCGACGGCGCTGACGCGGCCGAGCGACCACGGCGCAGCCACCTCGACGTCGTGGCCCCGTTCCCTCAGCCCTGCCACCGTCTCCGCGCCCGCGCGCTCCTCGACCGCTACGTGCAGCGGCCGCGTCTCCCGCGGGTAGAAGGAGCTCGGAAACGCGTCCGTGTGATGGTTCGGCGCGTCGATCGCCGCCTGCAGGTCCATCCCGAAGTGGACGTGCGCGAGGAAGACGTGCAGCGTCCACTGGTCCTGCTGGTCGCCGCCCGGCGTGCCGAGCGCGAGGACGGGCTCGCCCTCGCCCTCGACGAGCGTCGGCGAGAGCGTCGTGCGCGGACGCTTCCCCGGCTCGAGCGAATTCGGCAGGCCCTCCTCGAGCCAGAACATCTGCGCGCGCGTGCCGAGGCAGAAGCCGAGCTCCGGCACGACCGGCGCGCCCCAGAGCCAGCCGCCGCTCGGCGTCGCCGCGACCATGTTGCCCCAGCGGTCGGCGACGTCCAGGTGCACCGTGTCGCCGCGGGTCGGCTCGCCGACGCCTGGAGCGAGCTCGACCGCGCTCACCGGCGCCGCGAGGCGCGGCTCGCGGCCGTCCGGACTGCCGGGACGGAGCTCCGCCGACGCGCGCTCCGAGACGAGGGCGCGACGCTCGTCCGCGTACCCGCGCGACAGCAGCGTACCCATGGGCACGTCCGCGAAGGCGGGATCGCCGTACCACGCCTCGCGGTCGGCGAACGCGAGCTTCGCGCACTCGGTGACGGTGTGCACGTACTCGGCGCTTCCGTGTCCGAGCGCAGCGAGATCGAAGCCTTCGAGCAGGCGAAGCTGCTGGAGGAACACGGGTGCCTGGCTCCACGGCCCCGCCTTCAGCACGGTCAGCCCGTGGTAGTCGACGGCGAGCGGCTCCTCGTAGGTGGCCCGCCAGTCGCGCAGGTCCTCCTCCGCGAGCAGGCCCGCATGCCGTTCCCCCGAGCTGTCCATCCATTCGCGCTGCTGGAAGGCAAGGAGCGCCTCGGCGACGAAGCCGCTGTACCACGCGTCGAGTGCCACCTCGATCTGCTCCTCGCGCCCCCTCGCGTGCGCCTCTGCCTCGGCGACGATGCGACGGTACGTCGCCGCGAGCGCGGGGTTGCGGTGGAGCGAGCCCGGCGCGGGCACCGGGAGATAGACGCTCGCGGAGGGCGTCCATTCGTCGCGGAAGAGCTGCTCGACGTTGCGGATCGCGCCCGCGATCTGCGGCAGCAACGGATAGCCCTCCTCGGCATATCCGATCGCGAAACGGAGGACGTCGCGCAGCGGCAGCGTGCCGTGGTCGCGCAGCATCGCCATCCAGCCGCCGAACGCGCCCGGCACGACCGCGGCAAGCGGGCCCGTTCCCGGCACGAGCTCGAGGCCGAGCTCGTCGCGGTAGCGCGCGATCGTCGCGGCACGCGGCGCAGGCCCTTGCGCGCACAGCACGACGGGCTTCCCCTCGGCGGCCGGCCAGAGCAGTGCGGGCAGGTCGCCGCCCGGCCCGTTCAGGTGCGGCTCGACCACCTGGAGCGTCAAGCCGGCTGCGACGGCCGCGTCGAACGCGTTCCCGCCCTGCTCGAGCACCGCCATGCCCGCGGCCGATGCGAGCCAGTGCGTCGAAGCGACCATGCCGAAGGTGCCGCGTAGCTCGGGACGGGTGGTGAACACGCCCGGAGCGTATCCCGGCGACGCAGCCTGACCGTCACCGCTCCGTCTCCACTCGTTCGCCGGGCAGATGCCCACGGACCGGTGCGCGGCGCCGACGATCGATGCGATTCCTGCCCATTCCGCAGAAGGGGGAACCATGAGGAGACGCTCCCACCGGCTGTTCGTGCCGGCGGTGGTCGCACTCGCGGCCGTCGCGGCCGCGCTCGCGGCATCGACGCACGCCGGGGTGACGAACCACGGCGACGACCGCGTCGCGACG
Source organism: Gaiellaceae bacterium (assembly GCA_036511815.1). Taxonomy (GTDB): domain Bacteria; phylum Actinomycetota; class Thermoleophilia; order Gaiellales; family Gaiellaceae; genus Palsa-739. The sequence goes on along the minus strand of DATCBP010000015.1, from coordinate 48,827 downwards.
CAGACGCCGATCCGGCATCTGGTCGTGATCTTCCAGGAGAACGTGTCGTTCGATCACTACTTCGGCACGTACCCGAACGCGGCCGACACGGACGGGCAGCCGTTCGTCGCGGCTCCGCACACGCCCGCCGTCGACGGCCTGAAGCCGGCCACGAGCTTCACGATCCCGACGAGCCTTCGCCACAGCGCCGACCTGACCGCGACCAACCCGAACCTTTCGCTCCCCGTACGGCTCGACACGAGCGCGAACGGCCCCGGCGGAAACGGCAACGGGGAGCTCACCTGCGACCAGGACCACAACTACAGCGACGAGCAGCAGGCGATGGACGGCGGCCTGATGGACCAGTTCGTCCAGAGCGTAGGCACCGACGGGGGCTCGAAGATCCCGGCCGGCACCGTCCTGTGCGATCCGAAGACGGTCATGGACTACTACGACGGAAACGCACTCACCGCGCTGTGGAACTACGCGCAGCGCTTCGCGATGAGCGACAACTCGTACGGCACAACGTTCGGGCCCTCCGCCCCGGGCGCGATCAACCTTGCGTCGGGCGACACGGGCAACGTCGACACGACGCACGAGGCGAACGCACCGTCCGTCGCCACGTCGGCAGCGCCGAACGCGGACATCACGGCTGACGGCAACGGCGGCTTCTCGCTCACGAGCGACGCGCAGCCGTACTGGGACGACTGTTCGACGCGCGACGCCGTCGCTCTGAGCGGCTCGAACATCGGCGACGAGCTGAACGCCGCCGGACTGTCCTGGGGCTGGTTCGAGGGCGGCTTCAAGCCGACCGAGAGCTTCCAGGCCGCGCTTGCGGCCACCGGCGACACCGGCCAGGCGACGAGCACGTTCGTCCCTGACGAGTTCAAGACTGCCGGCTTCCAGAGCGGCGTTCCGCACTCCTCGAACCAGGGGCTGTGCGATGCGGTGCACCCGGTCGGCGTCGCCTTCGGCGCGACGCTCGCCACGGCCCCGTGGGGATACAAAGACGACTACATCCCCCATCACGAGCCGTTCGCGTTCTACGCGTCGACCGCGAATCCGCACCACCTGTCGGTCGCGACGGACGCGAGCGGGAACGACACGGTCGCCGGCCTCCAGGAGATCGGGAACGACACGCAGTCGTTCTCGGGCAGCTACGGCGTCGGCCCGCAGTTCAACACGCCGAACCACAACTACGACACGAGCGACTTCGACCAGCTCGTCGCGGCGATCGCGCACCACCAGCTGCCTGCCTCCGCGCTGCCGGCGGTGACGTTCCTCAAGGCACCCGGGTACGAGGACGGCCACGCGGGCTATTCGGACCCCGCAGACGAGCAGGCGTTCATCGTCGACGAGGTCGACGCGCTCGAGCAGACGCCCGACTGGTCGAGCACCGCGGTGATCGTCAACTACGACGACTCGGACGGCTGGTACGACCACGCGTACAGCGGCGTCACCAACCCGTCGCTGTCGGTCGCCGACAACCTCACGCACACGACGCTCGGCAAGATCTCGGCGACCGACCCGACCTCGGGCCAGTGCGGCTCCGAGTCGCCGGCGTCGAAGCCGCTCGCGAACGAGCAGGGCCGCTGCGGGCTCGGCCCGCGGCTGCCGATGCTCGTGATCTCGCCGTGGGCGAAGTCGAACTACGTCGACCACAACCTCAGCGACCAGGCGTCGATCATCAACTTCATCGAGTACAACTGGCACCTGCCGGCGATCCCCGGCTCGTTCGACCAGGCGCTCGCGCAGACGGACAGGGCCGAGCACATCCCGTTCGACCTCGCCGGCATGTTCGACTTCCGGCCCGGCTTCGGGCGCTTCGGGCTCGTCCCGGCTGTGCAGCTCGACCCGGTCACCGGCCAGGTCGACCTGGAGAACGCCGACCTGTCCCGCCGCAATCTCGAGCAGACGAACCTCTCCGGCGCGATCCTGACCGGGGCGGACCTCGAAAGCGCGCATCTCGACGGTGCATTCCTGCCCAACGCGAACCTCACCGGCGCGGATCTCCGTCACGCCGACCTCGCGAGCGCCGACCTCGCCGGCGCGAACCTGACGAATGCGAACGCGAGAGGGGCGGACCTTCGTCACGCCGACGTGACCGGCGTGACGTGGTCGAACACGACCTGCCCGGACGGCTCGAACAGCAACAGCCACGGCAACAGCTGCCAGGGTCACCTCTAGGGCAGAAGGCGCGCGCAGGCCCGGCTGGGGGAGCCGGGCCTGCGCTGCGTTCACCACGCCGCCTCCCGTTCGACACCACCTCTCCGACCACGGCCGGGAGAGCTGCGGACACGCTCGGAGCAGATGCACCGCAAGATCCAACCGCTGCTCTGCGAACTGCACGCCCACACGCGGTGGAGCGACGGCGAGCTGACCGTTCCCGCGCTCGTCGACCTGTACGGCCGCAACGGCTTCGACGTGCTCTGCATCACCGATCACGTCGTCCGCCGCGACGACCCGTGGCTCGTCGCCGCCGGCCGGCACCATCGCATCGACGCTGCAACGTATGCGGACTACCTCACCGAGATCGAGGCGCAGGCGCTCCGAGCCCGGCGCGAGTACGGCCTGCTGGTCGTTCCGGGGCTCGAGCTGACCTACAACGACCCCGACCCCTACCTCGCCGCGCATGCCGTCGCCGTCGGCTGCCGTGCCTTCGTGCACGTCGACGATGGGCTCGACGCCGCCCTGGGCGCGGCGCGCGGCGAGGGGGCGGCGCTCGTCGCCGCCCATCCGCATCGCCTCCGCAGCGGCAGCGCGCTCCGGCGCCCGACGCTGCGGTTCTCCCGCGAGTGGCGCCGGCTGCGCAACCGCGTCGACCGGTGGGAGCTCTTCAACCGCGACGAGCTGTTCGGCTGGGTGGCTCAACGCGGGCTGCCGACCGTCGCGAGCGGCGACTTCCACCGCCCCGAGCACCTCTACGGCTGGAAGACGCTGCTCCCGTGCGCCCGGGAGGAGGAGGCCGTCGTCGCCTACCTCCGCTCGATCCGCCCTGCGTTCCTCACACGCATCGCCGCTCCGCTCGAGCTTCCCGTCGCTGCCTGACGCGGCGAGGCGGCGCCCCGTCGGGAAGGGCGCCGCCTCGCTCCTGCGGAGGGTCTCGACTACGACCGTATGCCGGACGCATGGAAACGGTGGGCGGCGATCGGGTTACGGTTTGGTGACGGGGGTTCAAGCGGCGTATCGCGGTTATCGTGAGCCCGTGGAGGTCACCGCCGAGTACGAACGCAAGCTGGACGCGCCGGAGGGCTTCGAGTTGCCCGACCTCGGCGGCGACCCGCTCGAGCCCCGGGTGTTCACCTCGATCTACCACGACACGGCCGACGGCTCTCTCGCCCGCGCCGGGATCACGCTGCGCCGCCGCACGGAGCGGGGTCGCAGCGTCTGGCAGCTGAAGCTCCCTGCCGCGGACTCGCGACTCGAGCTCGAGCAGGCCGGGGGTCCGGGCGAGCCGCCGGTGGAGCTGGGGCGGCTGCTCACGGCCCACCTGCGCCACGGCGGGCTCGCGCCGGTGGCGGAGCTGCGGACGCGCCGGCACGGCTCGCTCGTCGCACGCAACGGCACGACCGCCGAGGTCACGGTGGACGAGGTCGCCGTGATGGACGCGCTGCGCGTCACCGACGAGTTCGTCGAGGTCGAGATCGAGCTCCGCTCCGGCGACCCGAAGCATCTCGACAGGCTCGTGGGCGAGGTCGCCGGCGCAGGCGCGCATCCGACCGACGGCACCCCGAAGCTCTTCCGCGCGCTCGGCCTCGAGCGCGACCGCGCCCGCCCGCCCCGCGATCCGTTCAAGGCGCTGCGCTCGCTGCTGCGCCGCCAGCTCGGCGAGATCCTCGCGCACGACCCCGGCACGCGCCTCGGCACCGATCCGGAGAGCCTGCACGACATGCGCGTCGCGGTTCGCCGGTCACGCGCGCTGCTGCGCGCGGGCGGCACGCTCACCGGCACCGATACCGCAGTGCTCGCGAGCGAGCTGCGCTGGCTCGGCGAAGTGCTCGGATCGGTCCGCGACCTCGACGTCCTGCTCGAGCGGCTGCGCGAGGAGGCGGCGCTACTCGATCCGGCCGACCGGGCCGCGGCGGGCCGGCTGCTGCGCGCGCTCGAGCGTGCGCGGACGCGTGCCCGCAAGACGCTGCTGAAGATGCTCGACGACGATCGCTACCTGCGGCTGCTCGACCGTTTCGAGGAGGCGGTGGCGGGAATGGAGCCCGGCGCGAGCACGACGACGCTCGACGCACTCGCGCGACGGCAGCTGAAGAAGCTCGCCCGAGCAGCCCAGGCGCTCGGCGACGAGCCTGTCGACGCGCAGCTCCACGAGCTGCGCAAGCTCTGCAAGCGGACGCGCTACGCATTCGAGCTCGCCGGGAACGACCGCGTCGTGCGGCGCGCGAAGGCGCTCCAGGAGGTGCTCGGGGCGCACCAGGACGCGGTCGTCGCGGAGGCGCAGCTACGCACGCTCGCCGCAAATGCGCCGCCGGCGCAGGCGCTCGCCGCCGGTCTCCTCATCTGCGGCGAGCGGAGACGGCGCGACGGCGCGCGCGCGACCTGGCGGAAGGCGTGGAAACAGCTCGAGCGCACGGCGGCGTGACGCTCGTCCGGGCCGCCGGCGGCCTCGTCCGCCGCGACGGCGGGCAGGGGCTCGAGGTCTTGCTCGTCCACCGGCCGCAGTACGACGACTGGACGTTCCCGAAGGGAAAGGCGGACGACGGCGAGCTCGACGAGGACTGCGCGCTGCGCGAGGTCATCGAGGAGACCGGGCTTCGCTGTGTGCTCGAGTCCGGCGCCGGCATCACCGAGTACGTCGACTCGAAGGGCCGGCCGAAGCGCGTGCGCTGGTGGCTGATGCGCCCGCTCGAGGACCGCGGCTTCACCCCGAACGACGAAGTCGACGAGCTCCGCTGGCTCACGCTCGGCGACGCGGCGCGGCTGCTCACGTACGACCGCGACGTCGCGCTCCTCGACCGCGTGCGCTGAGCTACGCGGTCGCCGCGCTGAGCGCGGCCGAGGCGAGCACCGCGCCTTCGCGGATGCCGCCGTCGCAGACGTGCAGCGGCACGCCGAGCCGGCCCTGCACCTCCGCGAGCAGCGCGAGCCCCGCGGGAAGGATGCGCGCACGAGCGCGATCGACGCCGAAGCGGCGGGAGATCGCGCGCGCCGGCTTCGTCTCGACGAGGCGCATCGCCTCTTCGAGCTCCGCCTTCCCGAGCCACGGGCCGACGAGGCGGCGCGCCGCGCGCGCACTGCCGCCGACGGCGAGCGCGGCTTCGACACGCGGCGGCGCGACGTCGGCGAAGGCCCGCGCGGCTTCGCGTCGCGCCTCGACGAGACCGTCGACGCGCGCGGCGAGCCGCACGGAGCCGAGCTCGACAGAGCAGACCCAGGCCGGATCCGTGCGCGGCGGCCCGACGGCGATCTCGGTCGAGGCGCCGCCGACGTCGCAGACGGCGACCACCGCCGGCAGCGGCACGTCCGCGGTGGCGACCGCGCCTGCGTAGGCGAGCCGTCCCTCCTCGTCGGTCGTGAGCACGCGCACCGGATGCCGTGCCGCGCGCGTCAGCGCGGCGACGAGCACCCCCGCGTTTCCACTCTGCCGTCCCGGCGCCGTGAGGAAGACGTCGAGGGTCTGGACGCCGTGCCGGCGAGCCGCGCCACACATCTTCGCCACCGCCTTCTCGGCGGCGGCGATGCTCAGATCGGAGACGGCTCCCGTCCGCTCGATCTCCTCCCCGAGCGCCAGCCGGACGCGCGCCTTCGCCACGGCGAGCACGTCGCCGCCTTCCAGCTGCGCGACGAGCAGGCGGATCGTGTTCGAGCCGATGTCGACGACGCCGATTCGCATCCGCGCCCATGCTAGGTCCGCCGTCGGAGGGACGGTGACGCGCGCTCCCGCCCGCGCGGCGACGAACCGGCGTACGAACCTCGCTATCGCGCGCGCGCGAGCGACAGCCGCCGTCGGGCGCGACGCATGAGCGTGGCCTGGCCCGAGCGCGGCCGCTCGTCCTTCTTCGGTCGAATACGGGTCCAGGTGCCGTTCCCGGCAAGCTCCCACGAGGCGGCGGTGTCGGACAGCGCCGTGTCGAGCGTCGCGGCGATCTCCGACTGGATGCCGACGTCCTCGATCGGCGTCACCACCTCGACGCGATGGTCGAGGTTGCGCGGCATCAGGTCGGCGCTGCCGAGATAGGTCGCGGTGCGGTCGCCTGCCTCGAACACGAACAGGCGGCTGTGCTCGAGGAAGCGGCCGAGCACGCAGCGCACGCGGATGTTCTCGCTCAGGCCGCGCACGCCCGGACGGAGCGAGCACGGGCCGCGCACGATCAGGTCGACGCGGACGCCCGCCTGCGAGGCGACGTACAGCTCGTCGATCACCTCGACGTGCGTGAGTCCGTTCACCTTGATGCGGATGCGCGCCTTGCGGCCGGCGCGCGCGGCGTCGGCGACGGCGCGGATCTCCTCGATCAGCCGCTGTCGCAGCGTGAACGGCGCGACGAGCAGCTTACGGAACTGCGCCGGCCGGCCGAAGCCCGTCAGGTAGTTGAAGAGATCGGCGACGTCGGCCGCGATCTCCTCGTCGGCGGTGAAGAAGCCGAAGTCCTCGTAGAGCCTCGCAGTGACGTTGTTGTAGTTGCCGGTGCCGAGATGCACATAGCGGCGCAGGACGCCGCCCTCCTTGCGCACGACGAGCGTCGTCTTCGCGTGGATCTTCAGCGTCGGGAAGCCGTACACGACGTGCACGCCTGCCTGCTCGAGCGCGCGCGACCATTCGATGTTCCGCCGCTCGTCGCCGCGGGCCTTGATCTCGACGAGGCACACGCTCTGCTTGCCGTTCTCCGCCGCCTCGATCAGCGCCGGCACGAGCGGCGTCTCGTCGCTCGTGCGGTACACGGTCGACTTCAGCGCGATCACGTACGGATCCTCGGCGCTCACGTTGAGGAAGGATTCGAAGCTCGCCGCGAACGAGTCGTACGGGTAGTGCACGAGAACGTCGCCGGCGCGAATGACGGCGAACTGCTCGCCGGCCTCGAGGTTCGCGAGCGGCGGCCGCGCCACCGGCAGCCACGCCTCGTCCTTCAGGTCGGGCCGGTCGAGCTTCCGGAGCTCGATGACGTCCTCGAGATCGAGGAGGCCGGCGATCGGATAGACGAGATCGTCGGCGACGCGTAGGCCCTGCTGGAGCCGCTCGCGCAGCCCTTGCGACATCGCGCGCGAGACCTCGAGGCGCGTCACCTCGCCGAAGCGCCGCCGGCGGAGCTCGAGCTCGACCGCCTCGAGCAGGTCGTCCGCCTCGTCCGACACGTCGAGGTCGGCGTCGCGCGTGACGCGAAACGCGGAGCGCTCGAGGATCTCCATCCCGGGGAAGAGGCTGGGCAGATAGTGCGTCAGCACCTCCTCGAGCGGTACGAGCTTGCCGGCGGTGCCGACAGGCATCAACCGCGGCAGGCCCTCGGGCACCTTCACGCGCGCGAAGCGCTCTTCGCCCGTCTGCGGATCGCGCGCGAACACGGCGAGGCTGATCGAGAGCGCCGAGATGTACGGGAACGGCTGGCCGGGCCCGACCGCGAGCGGGGTGAGCACGGGGAAGATCTCGTGCTCGAAGCGGCCGTCCAGCACCGCGAGCTCCTCCGCCGAGAGATCGTCGACGCGCGACACGACGATCCCCTGCTCCGCGAGCGCCGGCGCGAGCTGCCGTGTCCAGATCTCCGCTTGCGCGGCGTACAGGTCGATCACCTGCCGGCGCGCGTCGGCGAGAGCCTCCTCGGCCGTTCGGCCGTCGGGTGAGCGGACGGTGATGCCGGCCGCGGCCTGGCCGGTGAGCCCGGCGACGCGAACCATGAAGAACTCGTCCAGCATCGTCGCGCAGATCGAGCAGAACTTGACCCGCTCGAGCAGCGGCACCTCGGGATCCTCGGCCAGCTGCAGCACCCGGGCGGCGTAGTCGAGGAACGACAGCTCGCGGTTGAGCAACCGGTCAGCCGCAGCTGCCGCACGCTTTTTCGGGCGAACGGCTGCCATGAGGGACCTGCCATCATCCTCGCACAGCGGCGCCGAGGGGGCGACTTTTCGGTTACGGACTTGTTGAGTTCTGGTTACGAGAACGCGAACCAGAGCGCGGCCGCTGCCCCGGCGACACAGCAATAGACCGCGAACGGCGTCAGCGTCCTCGTCTCGAAGAAGCGCATGAGGAAGCGCACCGCGAGATAGGCGGTCACGGCCGCGCAGAGCGCGCCGACGGCGGCGGGGCCGCGGACGCCGTTCCCCGTCTTGCCGGCCAGGTCGGGAAGCTTCAGGACGGCCGCCGCGCCGATGATCGGCGTCGCGAGCAGGAACGCGAACCGCGCCGCATCCTTGTTGGACAGGCCGACGAACAGGCCGCCCGCCATCGTCGCGCCGGAGCGCGAGAAGCCGGGGATGAGCGCAAGCGCCTGCGCCGCCCCGACGAGGAACGAGCTGCGCCACGTCACCTGCCGGGCGATGCGCGCGTCGTCGTCCTCGTCGACCTGCGGCGCCCGCCGCCGCAGCCGCTCGGCGCCGTAGAGCAGCAGGCCGTTGAGGAACAGGAAGATCGCCGCCGACTGCGCCGACGCGAACACGGTGCGGAGCTTGTCCTGGAGCAGGAGGCCGAGGATCCCGGCCGGGATCGTCCCCACGACGAGCAGCCAGCCGAGCTTCGCGTCCGTGTCGTCCGGGCCGATGCCGCGGTCGCGCAGGGAGCGGCCGATCCCCTTGAGGATCCGCCACCAGTCGTGCCGGAAGAAGAGCAGCAGCACGATCGCGGTGGCGAGGTGGGTCGCCACGAGGAAGGTGATGAAGAAGGGGTCGTTCTGGTGGATGTGCCAGCCCAGCAGCCGCGGCAGGATCACGCTGTGACCGAGACTCGAGACCGGAAACAGCTCGGACACGCCCTGGAGCAGCCCGAGCAGCGCGCCCTGGAAGTAGCTGATCGGCACGGTGCCGTCAGCCGGCCGCGGCCGGCGTCTTCTTCGTCCCCGTGTTGAACCAGGCGAACACGAAGCAGGCCAGCGCGACGAGGAACGCCGCGATGCCGTGCTTCGCGTGGTGGTGGCTGGACCCCGCCTGGTGTCCCGGGAAGAAGGACGGGAGAGACCCGGCCGGCTCGACCCAGTAGACGACCGCGATCGCGATCAGAGCGATTCCGGCGACGATCGCGAGCACGACGAGCAGCCTGCGGCGGTTCATCGGTGCCGAGTGTACGGGGTGCGCACTACTGGTGCGGCGTCGGATGCGACGCGTCGGTGAACTCACGGAACTCGGCCGTGAGCAGGTATGCCGTCTGCTCGCCGATGTCGACGGCGCGGTCGCCGATGCGCTCGATCGTGCGCGCGACGACGACCATGCGGAGACCCCACTCGTGCATCGGCGGTTCGCCCATCACGTCGACGAGCCGCTCGACGAAGCGGCGGTTCGCACGGTCGATCAGCTCGTCGAGCTCGACGAGGCTCTCCGCGCCGGCGAGGTCACGACCGGAGAACGAGTCGAGAGCGACGCGGCACATCTCCTCCGCGCGCTCGCCCATCTCGACGAGGATCCCGACGAGCGCCGGGTCCGGGTCGACCTCCGACACGAGCTTCGACAGCTTCGCCACGGTGACGCAGCTGTCGGCCTGGCGCTCGAGCAGGAGATTGATGTGGAGGATGGCCAGGAGCAGGCGCAGGTCGCGGGCCACCGGGGTCTGGAGGGCGAGCAGCGACTGGATCGCGGCCTCGATGCCGAGGAACAGCGTGTCGATCTCGTCGTCGAAGGCGATCACCTCGTCGGCGAGCTCGACATCCCGCTCCTGCATCGCCCTCATCGCGCCGTGCACGGCCGAGAGAACCCGCTGGCCTTCCTCCTGAAGCTGAGCCTCGATCCGGTCGAGGGCCTCGTCGATCGCCATTGCGACACCGTACACCCGCGTCCACGCCGTTTTAGAGGGTGTGTCACCACTTCGTTACCCCGTTGCAACAGCCCCGTATCCCACCCGCTTCCGGCCCGGTCGTACGTTGGCCCCGAACCCCGAAGGAGGAGAGATACCGATGCCGAAGCTCGGCAACCCGTTCCGAACACTCGTCGTTCTCGCCACGGTGGCCGCCTTCGCGTTCGCGGCCGTCAGCGGCGCCGGCGCCGCACCGGCCAGGAAGGCCACCACCACGATTTCCGGCGCCGGCAGCACATTCGTCGCGCCCCTGATCGCGCAATGGATCTCACCGCTCGGCTCGGCGTACGGCTACGAGCTGCAGTACAGCGCGGTCGGCTCAGGGGCCGGCATCACGTCGATCACGTCCCGCACCGTCGACTTCGGTGCAAGCGATGCACCGTTGACCTCCGACCAGTTCGCGGCCTGCAACGGCTGTGAACAGATCCCGTGGGCGCTCGGCGCCACTGCGGTTCTCTACAACCTGCCCGGCGTGAAGAACCTGCTGCACATGGACGGCCCGACGCTCGCGAGCATCTTCATGGGCAAGATCACGACGTGGAACGACCCGGCGATCGCAAAGCTGAACCCGGGCGTCTCGCTCCCGAGCACGAAGATCACCACCGCCCATCGCTCGGACAACTCGGGCACGACGTTCAACTTCACCGACTACCTCTCGCATGTCAGCGGCCCTTGGAAGTCGCAGATCGGGACCGGGGTCGCGGTCAACTGGCCGGTAGGTTCCGCCGGCAAGGGGAGCTCCGGCGTCGCCGGGATCGTCTCGCAGACGCCGGGCGCGATCGGCTACGCCGACATCGCGTACGCGCTGACGAACCACCTCAAGTACTTCGCGATGAAGAACGCCTCCGGCAGGTTCACGACGCCGGGTCTGCGTGCGATGCTCTCGGCCGCGCAAAGCGATGTGCATCCAGCCGCCGACAACTCCCTCTCGATCGTCAACCCGCCGAAGGCGGCGAAGTACGCGAATGCGTATCCCATCTGCACGTTCACGTACGTGATCGTCCCGCTCAAGTCGAGCAAGGCAGCCGACCTGAAGAAGTTCCTCTTCTGGGCGGTCACGAAGGGCCAGACGTACGGGCCGCGGATCCTCTTCGAGCCGCTTCCGAATCCGGTGCTCGTCGTGGACGAGAAGGCGATCGCAAAGATCCACACGTAACCCCGAGTGGCCAGCCTCGATCTCGCTGACCGCACCCGCCGCCCCTTCACGGGGCGGCGGGTGCGCTTCGGTGACGTCGCGCTCCAGGTCGTCGCGGGGGCAGCCGCCCTCGCGGTGACCGTCCTCGTTGGGCTGATCACGTGGAAGGTGATCGACGGGGCACGCCTCGCCATCTCGAGGTACGGGTTCCACTTCATCTGGCGAATCGCGTGGAACCCCGTCGTGGGACGTGAGCTGTACGGCGCCGGAAGCTTCCTCTTCGGCACGGTGGTCACGTCGTTGTTCGCGCTGCTGCTCGCCGCGCCGCTCGCGATGGGAATCGCACTCTTCCTGACGGAGCTCGCGCCGCGGGGACTGCGAGCGCCGGTGACCGCGCTCGTCGAGACGCTCGCCGCCGTACCGAGCGTCGTCATCGGCCTGTGGGGAATCCTCGTCCTCGGGCCGGCCCTGCGCACGACGATCGAACCGTGGCTCCATAGCGCCTTCGGCTTCATCCCGCTGTTCGGAGCGCCGTCGGCGGCGGGAGCGAGCATCTTCACGGCGATCATCGTCCTGACGATCATGATCCTGCCGATCGTCTCGAGCATCAGCCGCGAGCTCTTCCTCGGCGTTCCGCACGAGCTCAAAGAGGGCGCGCTGGCCCTGGGGACGACGCGTTGGGAGATGGTGCGCGGCGTCATGTTCCCGTACTCCCGCGGCGGCATCGCAGCGGCGCTGATCCTCGGCACCGGGCGCGCGATGGGCGAGGCGATCGCCGTCACGCAGGTGATCGGCGGCGGGGTTTTCATCCAATGGAACCTGTTCGGCGGCGGCGACACGCTCGCGAGCAAGATCGCCGCTTCCTACCAGGGCTCGACGACGAATCTCTCGACGTCGTCGCTCGTCTATCTCGGCTTGATCCTGCTCGTGTTCTCGCTCCTGGCCAATATCACTGCGCAGTGGATCGTTCGCCGCGTCGCGCGCGGTCACGGCGTCACGCGTGGAGGACGTGCGTGAGCTCGCAAGGCCTGACCGGCCCCGCGCTGCATCTCGACCGGTTGCCACGCCGGCGGCGCGTGAACCGCGTCATGGAGCTGCTCGCCTGGCTCGCGGCGGCGATCGCGATCGCGATCCTCGGTGTCGTCGTCTTCTCCGTGGCCCGGAAGGGAGCAAGCGAGCTCAACTTCTCGCTCCTGACGAAGGATCCGATCCCGTTCAGCCTCACGAACGCGCCGCAAGGCCTCGCCAACGCGTTTGCCGGATCGCTCGTCATTGTCGGTCTCGCGACGGCGATGGCGCTACCTGTCGGGATCCTCGTCGCGATCTACCTCAACGAGTTCGCGCCGGGGTCGATCCGGAACGGAGTCAGCCTCGTGCTCGACCTCCTCAACGGCGTACCTGCGATCGTGATCGGCATCTTCGTCTTCGGGCTGCTCGTCGTCGGGCATGGACAGAACGGCTTCGACGGCGCCTTCGCGCTCGCGTGCCTGATGCTTCCGCTCGTCGCGCGCGCAACCATGGAGGTCCTCGCGCTCGTGCCGAACTCGCTGCGCGAGGCGGGTCTCGGGCTCGGAAGCCCTCAGTGGCGGACAACGCTGAGCATCGTCCTTCCGCAGACGATCGGGGGCATCGTCACCGGCACCGTGCTCGCGGTCGCACGAGTTGCGGGCGAGACCGCACCCCTGCTCTTCACCTCCTCGCTCGTCGGGACACAGACGAGCTGGAATCCGCATCACGCACTGCAGACGATCCCGGTGGCGATCTTCGAGCTCTCGGAGTCGCCAGATCCCGCCGACCACGCCCGCGCCTGGGCGGCGGCCCTTGTCCTTCTCATATTCATCCTGCTTGCAAGCCTTGGCGGGCGCTGGATCGCAACGCGGAAGCGCACCAAGACGACCGCCCGTTGATGGAAGGAGATGACGAGATGTCCACTACGATCGAGCCGGTCATGCGCGTCGAGACACGCCGGCAGCCGATGCCGCCGCGGGAGCGGCTCGAAACGACGTTCCAGGTCGAGGGCCTCGACGCGATCTACAGCGGCAGGGCCGCGATCAAGGGCGTGAACATCGAGGTCTACAAGAACCTCGTCACGGCGATCATCGGCCCGTCGGGGTGCGGCAAGAGCACGTTCATCCGCTGCTTCAATCGGATGAACGACCTCATCCCAGGCTTCACGCAGACAGGGACGATCCGCTACCACGGCCAGGACATCTGCGCCTCGAACATCGACCCGGTGGCGGTGCGCCGGAACATCGGCATGGTCTTCCAGCGCCCGAACCCGTTTCCGAAGTCGATCCACGCCAACGTCGCGTGGGGCCTGAAGGTGCTCGGGATGAAGGACCGGCTCGACGAGCGCGTCGAGCGCGCGCTCACGCAGGCTGCGCTCTGGGACGAGGTGAAGGATCGGCTGAAGGCGAGCGCGCTCTCGCTCTCCGGCGGCCAGCAGCAGCGCCTCTGCATCGCGCGCGCGATCGCCGTCGAGCCTGACGTCGTGCTGATGGACGAGCCGGCCTCGGCGCTCGACCCGATCGCGACGCAGGCGATCGAGGCGCTGATGCACAACCTCAAGCGCGAGTACACGTTCATCATCGTCACGCACAACATGCAGCAGGCCGCGCGCGTCGCCGACATGACCGCGTTCTTCTCGATCTCCCAGGGCGACGAAGGCCAGCGCTACGGCGAACTGATCGAGTACGACGCGACGGAGAAGATCTTCACCGCCCCGAACGACAAGCGGACCGAGGACTACGTCACGGGGCGGTTCGGCTAGGACTTGCTCATATCGACGTCCGTCGTTACGATATTCGTCGATATGTCCACCTCGCTCGAACTGATCGACAGCTGCCGGCCGCTCGGCGGCGAGGCGCTCGCCACCGGGGAGGCCGAGGCGACCGCGCGCATGTTCAAGGCGCTCGCCGATCCGGCGCGCGTGAAGATCATCAACGTCCTCGCCCAGAGCGACGGGCCGGTGTGCGCATGCGAGTTCATGCCTGCGCTCGGGCTTGCGCAGGCCACGGTGAGCCACCACCTGACGAAACTCACCGCCGCGGGTCTGCTCGAACGCGAGCAGCGCGGCAAGTGGGCGTACTTCTCCCTGAACGCGCAGGCAATCTCCCGCCTCGCGGGTCTCGTCCGGATGACGGAGACCGTCACATGACCGGCGCGGACGATCTGCGCGAGCAGGTGCGCGAGCGCTACGCAGGGGCGGCGCGCGCCGCTTCCGCGGGCGCCGGCTGCGGGAGCGGCTCGTGCTGCGACGGTGAATCGGCGAGCACGGACTTCGGTCAGGCGCTCTACAGCGCCGAGCAGCGCGGCGAGGTTCCCGATGCGGCCGCACTCGTGTCTCTGGGCTGCGGCAACCCGACTGCGGTCGCCGACCTGTGCGAAGGCGAGACCGTGCTCGATCTCGGCTCCGGAGGCGGCATCGACGTGATCCTGTCGGCGAAGCGGGTCGGTACGAGCGGCGTCGCCTACGGGCTCGACATGACCGACGAGATGCTCGCGCTCGCGCGCACCAACGCGGAGCGGGCCGGCGTCACGAACGTGCACTTCCTCAAGGGCGTGATCGAGCAGATCCCGCTTCCGGCGGCTTCGGTCGACGTCGTGATCTCGAACTGCGTGATCAACCTGTCGACGGACAAGCCGGCGGTGCTGACCGAGATGGCGCGCGTGCTCAAGCCCGGCGGGCGGATCGGGATCAGCGACGTCGTCGCCGAGGACGAGCTCACGAGCGAGCAGCGCGCCGAGCGCGGCAGCTATTTCGGCTGCATCGCCGGCGCCCTTTCGCGCGGGGAGTACGTCGCGGGACTCGAGGCAGCCGGTTTCGACGAGATCAGCGTCGAGTTCACGCACGAGGTGGCGGACGGCATGCACGGGGCGATCGTGAAGGCGCACAAGGCCGCGTGAACGTCCTGTTCGTCTGCGTGGCGAACGGCGGACGCAGCGTGATCGCGGAACGGCTCTTTCGCCGCGCTGCGGCAGGCCGCCACGACGCCCGCTCCGCCGGCAGCCGGCCGGGGGAGCAAGCGCACCCCGTCGTGATCGAGGCGCTGCACGAGGCCGGTATCGACGCCTCCGACCATGTTCCACATCTCCTCGGCGCCGAGGACATCGCGTGGGCGGACGTCATCGTCGCCACCTGCGACGACGCCTGCCCGGTCGTTCCCGGGAAGCGCTACATCAGCTGGCGGCTTCCCGACCCGAACGGCCGCCCGCTCGACGAGGTGCGGACGCTGCGAGACGAGATCGCACGCAAGGTCGAGACGCTCGTCGCAGAGCTCGACTCGTCGCCGGTCGCTGCCGCGGAGAGGACGTCGCCATGAAATACGTGCTGTTCGTCTGTACCCACAACGCCGGCCGCTCACAGATGGCTCAGGGCTTCTTCGAGCGCCACGCGCCCGAAGGCATGCGGGCCGAGTCCGCCGGCCAGGAGCCTGCCGGGCAGGTGTGGCCGAACGTCGTCGAGGCGATGGCCGAGGCCGGGATCGACATCGCCGGCCGCCGCCCGAAGAGGCTCGATCTCGAGATGCAGCTCCATGCCGACTGGGCGATCACGCTCGGTTGCGGCGGCGCCTGTCCGTACGTCCCCACGATGGTCGAGGACTGGCAGATCCCCGACCCGGCCGGCCTGACGCTCGAGCAGACCCGGCCGATCCGCGACCTGATCGAGGAGAACGTCAAGGAGCTGATCGAGAACCGCCTCGACGCAATCCGCGGTGACAGCACCGCGCACACGTTGCGCCTCCAGCGGCTGTTGCCGTCGCTGATCGAGGAGTTCGGCAACGAGAAGGCAGCCGAGGAGATCCGCGTGTGTGCCGACCTGATGCTCCAGCCGTACAGCGACGCGCCCGTCCGCTCGTTCGTCCTCACCCTCGCACGACGCAATGCACAAGTGTGTCTGCGCGAGGGCCGTTGCGCGGCACAGATTTGAGCGGGAACGTGCACGAGCCCGCGGTCGTGGCGAGGCTCTCCACGCTCGATCGCTTCCTGCCCGTGTGGATCGGCGTCGCGATGGCGGCAGGTCTCGGGCTCGGCTCGCTCGTTCCCGGACTCGAGCACCACCTCGCGAGCCTCCAGGTCGGAAGCGTGTCGCTTCCGATCGCGATCGGCCTGCTCGTGATGATGTACCCCGTACTCGCGCGCGTCCGCTACGAGGAGCTGGGCTCGTTGCACGGCGAGTGGCGGCTGTTCGGAGCGTCGCTCGTTCTCAACTGGTTGATCGGCCCGGCGCTGATGTTCGCTCTCGCCTGGACGCTGCTCCCGCACCAGCCCGCGTACCGCACCGGGCTGATCGTCGTCGGCCTGGCGCGCTGCATCGCGATGGTGCTGATCTGGAGCGATCTCGCCGGGGCAGACCGCGAGGCGACCGCGGTGCTTGTCGCGCTGAACTCGCTCTTCCAGATCGCCGCCTACTCGCTGCTCGGCTGGTTCTATCTCTCCGTGCTCCCCGGCTGGCTCGGCCTCGATACCCAGGGCTTCTCCGTCTCGATCTGGGAGGTCGCGCGCACGGTGTTGATCTTCCTCGGCATTCCGCTCGCAGCCGGTTACCTCACGCGCCGGATCGGACTGCGTGCTCGCGGTCTGACCTGGTACGAGCAGCGCTTCCTGCCCCGGATCGGCCCGCTTGCTCTCTACGGGCTGCTCTACACGATCGTCCTGCTCTTCGCGATCCAAGGCAAGCAGATCACGCATCGCCCGCTCGACGTCGCCCGGATCGCGCTTCCGCTGCTCGCGTACTTCGCGATCATGTTCTCTGCGGGCTTTGCCGCCGGGCGGCTCCTCGGCCTCTCGTACCCGAGGACCGCGACGCTCGCGCTGACCGGTGCGTCGAACAACTTCGAGCTCGCGATCGCCGTCGCCGTCGGCGTCTTCGGTGCCACGTCCGGAGAGGCGCTCGCAGGCGTTGTCGGCCCCCTGATCGAGGTCCCCGTCCTCGTCGGACTCGTCTACGTCTCCCTCTGGGCGAGTCGCCGTCTCTTCACGCGGGAGCCCGACCTGATCCAGCCCGCGGCGGTGTGAGCCGAACGAACCTGGCGTGGCTGAAGCTGCGAAGGAACGTGTTGGACCTCAGCCCGGCGCGAAGCGGCACATGATCTCGAGCCCGAGCCCCAGGGTGCCCCGCGCTTCGACCGTCCCGCCGGCGGAGGTGACAACGTGCTTGACGATCGCGAGGCCGAGGCCGGTGCCGCGGGACGTCCGGGCCTGGTCGGCGCGGTAGAAGCGCTCGAACAGACGGGGCAGGTCGCTCTCGTCCACGCCCTTGCCGTCGTCGGCGACGACGAGCACCGGGCCGGCGCTCTCCTCGGACACGGTCAGCGTGCACGTGCTCCCCGGGCCGGCGTAGCGCAGCGAGTTCATCAGGAGGTTCTCGATCACGACGCGCAGCATGCGCGGCCGCAGCGGCAGCTCGACCTCGGCGCCGCCGGTGAGGACGAGGCGGATCTCCGTGTCCGCGGCGCGGTCGGCGAGCGACGCGACGATCTCCTCGGCGATCGGCAGCGCGCGCGTGCGGCCGAGCGAGACGACCTCCCGTCCGGTCTCGAGCTCGCCGAGGAAGAGGACGTCGTCGATGAGGTCGCCGGCCGCCTGGATCTCCTGGCGCGCCTGCTCGATCAACCCGTCCACGTCGGCGCCCGGGAGCGAGGTCGACTCGAGCAACGCGAGCAGCCGCGCGAGCGGCGTCCGCAGCTCGTGCGAGACGGCCGCCGTGAAGCCCGCACGGAGCTCCTGGTACGCGGACAGCTCCGGCAGCGCCGCAAGATAGAGCACGAGCACGGGCGGCTCGACGGCGAGCGCGTCCTCGCTCACCCGGCGGCCGGGCGTCGCGTCGCCGAGGGCCGCGCGCGCGGGCGGGCTGGCCGCCACGAGGCGCCGCTCGCTGTCGAGGACGACCACAGGCTCGGCCAGCGATTCGACCAGCGCCCGGGCCCGTGCCTCTTCGTTCACCACCCCTTCACCACTCCTTCACCCCTCGGCACCCCGTCGGCATCCGCCAGAACCCGATAATGACACCGATGCCGAAGGTCCTGATCGTCGAGGACGACGAGGTCATCGCCCAGGGAATGGCGCGCCACCTCGGCGCGGCCGGCTTCGACGCCACCTGGGTCGGCAACGGCGACCAGGGGCTGGCGCGGCTCCGCTACGAGCGGCCCGACGCCTGCGTGCTCGACCTGATGCTGCCCGGACTCGACGGCTGGAAGCTGATCGAGACGGTTCGCAACGAGGGGATCGCGACGCCGATCGTCGTCATCTCCGCGCGCGGAACCGAGTACGACCGTGTGCACGCGCTCGAGATCGGCGCGGACGACTATCTCGTCAAGCCGTTCTCGATGAAGGAGCTCGTCGCGCGCGTGCGCGCCGCCGCCCGGCGGGGCATCCGCCGCGAGGAGACACCGCGCGGCGAGCCGATCGAGATCGAGGAGCTGGTGATCGACCCGCGCGAGGT
Organism: Gaiellaceae bacterium; assembly: GCA_036511815.1. Lineage (GTDB taxonomy): Bacteria > Actinomycetota > Thermoleophilia > Gaiellales > Gaiellaceae > Palsa-739. The sequence goes on along the minus strand of DATCBP010000015.1, from coordinate 30,332 downwards.
GCAGGCGTACGTCGACGGCGAGAGCGCGGAGCTCACGCCGACCGAGTTCCGCCTGCTCTACCAGCTCGGCCTCGACCGGGGCCGGGTCTCCACCCGCGACGAGCTCCTCCAGAAGCTGTGGGGCCGCCGCGAGTCGCACCGCGACCGCACGGTGGACGTGTTCGTCCGCCGCCTGCGGGAGAAGATCGACCGGCGCGCCTCGCGGCACACGTTCATCCAGACCCGCTACGGCGTCGGCTACAAGCTCGAGGCCATCCCTAAACCGTGAGAAGCGCTTTGCGCTTCTCACGGGGATAGGCACCGCTTCGCGGAGCGCCCGTCGGCCAAGCCGACGGGCTTTTGGCCTCGCGGAGGGCCGTCGGGTTGTGCGAGCGCGGCGAGCGGCGGCCTTAAAGCCTTCTCCGGTTCAACCGGTCCAGGGCCGGAACGAACGCGAGCGCAGCCGCGTTCGTGCAGGCCGGATGCACGCGCGTGGGGATGGCGCAGCCACCCCCGCGCGCGCCACCGCCCCCACCGCCCCGGCGTCAGCCCAAGCGAAGCCGAACATTCCCCCCGTGAGAAGTGCGCAGCACTTCTCACGGTAGAAGTGCGCAGCACTTCTCCCGGCAGGTTTCAGGCGGAGAGCGCAGCTATTCGTGCGGAATAAGGCCGGTCTCTACTTCACGGTGGCCGTCGACCTCGTAGACGAGGTCGACCGTCTCGTGCTTGCGGTACGAGCCGACGACGCCGAGCCACATCAGCGCCCAGCGCCAGAAGCCGAGGTCGCCCTCCTGCGCGATCGGGCGCGGGAAGAAGAGGGTTCGTCCGACGAGCTCGTAATCGGCGCCACGAACCTGCCGCACACCGTTGACGAAGACGTCGAACTCGATGGGGACATGCCCCGGCACCTCGACCCGCGTTTGCGCGTCCACCTCCATAGAATGCCGTTCGGGTGCGCCGGAAGCTGTTCCTGCTGCTGGTGGGGGTCGTGGCCTTGCTGGCGACGGCCGGAGTCGCCGCCGCCGCGAACGGCGGCTTTACGCCCGTCACTCCGCACTCGCCGAACGCCGCCCGCACGAACGACGCATACTACGTCATCCTCGCGTTCACGGGCGCGATCTTCCTGATCGTCGAGGGCGCGCTCGTCACCTTCATCTGGAGGTACCGGGGCCGCGGGCGCAGCCGCACGGTGGACGCCGTCCAGGTGCACGGCAACACGCGTCTGGAGCTGATCTGGACGGTGATCCCCGTGATCATCCTCTGCGCGATCGGTCTTGTCGTCTTCTACGAGCTCCCCGGCATCTCCAGCGCACCCGCCGCGGCGAACCCCATCCGCGTCACCGTGGAGGGGCATCAGTTCTACTGGCAGTTCGACTATCCGAACGGCGCCCGCTCGATCAACGACCTCTACGCGCCCGTCGGCCAGGTCGTCGACCTCGAGGTCAAGTCCGCCGACGTCATCCATAGCTGGTGGATCCCCGAGCTGGGCGGCAAGATCCAGGCGATCCCCGGCCGCACGAACCACATCTGGTTCAGGGCGAACGCGCAGGGAACGTACACCGGCCAGTGCGCCGAGCTCTGCGGCCTCTACCACGCCGACATGACTGCCCGTGTGATCGTCGGCACGGGCGCGGAGTACCACACGTTCGTCACGTCGACCGCGCCGGCCGTGCTCGGGAAGGCGGAGTTCCAGGGCGTGTGCGCGACGTGCCACGGCATGCAAGGCCAGGGCGGTTACGGGCCCAATCTCTCGAGCAACCCGCTGCTCATCCAGCCGGCCGGCCTCGACACGATCGTCCGCAACGGACGCGGCCTGATGCCCGCCGTCGGCAACACGTGGACGGCAGCGCAGATGAAGGCGCTCGTGCAGTACGTGAAGACGGACGTCTACAAGGGGGCGGCGACGAGTGGCGGCTAGGTCGGAAGCGGTTTACCCCGTGTCGTGGAAGAGCGGCCGGATCGCGAGCTGGCTCGTGACCGTCGACCACAAGCGGATCGGGATCATGTACATCGTCACGTCGCTGTTCTTCTTCGTGCTCGGCGGCATCCTCGCCGTGCTGATGCGCGCGCAGCTCGCGACGCCGAACGAGACGCTGCTGACGAAGAACTCGTACAACGAGGTGCTGACGATGCACGGCACGACGATGATCTTCCTCGTCGTCGTTCCGATCCTCGCCGGCTTCGGCAACTACCTCGTGCCGTTGATGATCGGCGCGCGCGACGTCGCGTTCCCCCGGCTGAACGCGCTCTCGTACTGGCTCTACCTGCTCGGCGGCATCGTGCTGTGGGGAAGCTGGTTCGCCACGGGCGGTACCGCGAAGGCCGGCTGGTGGTCGTACCCGACGCTCTCCGAGCTCCAGTTCAGCCCCGGGCACGGCCAGGACTACTGGATCCTCAGCATCCACATCCTCACGCTCGCGTCGCTCGCGGGCGCGATCAACTTCATCGTCACGATCGTGAACATGCGCACGCGCGGCATGACGTGGATGCGCATGCCGCTCTTCATCTGGTCGATGCTCGCCTATGCCGTGATGCTGGTCGTCGCGCTGCCGGCGCTGTCGGCCGCCGTGACGATGCTCCTGCTCGACCGGCAGGCGGGAGCGCACTTCTTCATACCGTCGCGGGGCGGCAGCGTCATCCTCTACCAGCACATGTTCTGGTTCTTCGGGCACCCCGAGGTCTACATCATGGTGCTGCCCGTCTTCGGCATGGTCTCGGAGATCCTGCCCGTCTTCTCGCGCAAGCCGATCTTCGGTTACAAGGCGGTCGCGTTCTCGACGGTCGGCATCGCGTTCTTCTCCATGCTCGTGTGGGCGCACCACATGTTCACGTCGGGCCTCGGCACCGGCCTCGACAGCTTCTTCATGATCTCGTCGATGGTGATCGCGGTGCCGACCGGCATCAAGATCTTCAACTGGGTCGCGACCACCTGGCGCGGAAACATCATCTTCGACACGCCGATGCTGTTCACGATCGGGTTCATCGCCCTGTTCACGATGGGCGGGCTGTCGGGGATCTTCCTCGCCGCGTTCCCGGTGGACTGGCAGCTGAACGACAGCTACTACGTCGTCGCCCACTTCCACTACGTCCTGTTCGGCGGCAGCGCGTTCGGCTTCTTCGGCGGCCTCTACTACTGGTGGCCGAAGATGTTCGGACGCATCCTCGACGAGCGCCTGGGCAAGTGGTTCTTCTGGCTGCTGTTCGTCGGCTTCAACCTCACGTTCCTGCCGCAGCACATGCTCGGCCTGCTCGGGATGCCGCGCCGCGTCTACACGTACCACCACGGCGGGCTCTGGGAGGCCTACAACATGATCTCCACGATCGGCTCGGGCGTGATGGTGGTGGCGGTCGGGGTGTTCCTCGCGAGCGTCTGGATCACGCACGGCCTCCGCAGAGGCGTCCGGGCCGGCAACGACCCCTGGCTGGCCGACACGCTCGAGTGGTACACGACCTCGCCACCTCCGGAGCACAACTTCGATACGGTCCCCTACGTGACGAGTGCGCGGCCGCTGCGCGACCTTCGCCGCCGGCTCGCGGAGCAGGCGTGAACACGCGCGTCGCTCCGGGCCCGTGGCTGCTCCTGACCGCCCTGACGGCGGCGGCCGGGACGCTGCTCGCCGTCGTCACCGGCGCGGCAGACCTCGGCACGGCGCACCGGCTGCTCGCGGCGCTCGTCGCGCCGCCGCTCGCGGCGCTGCTCGTCGCCGCCTGGCTGTCGCACCGCGAGCTCGTGCCGGGGGTGCTGGCGGCGGCGGCGCTCTTCACGGCCGCGGCCGCGCTGCCGGAGCGCCACCTGCACGCGGCGTTCGCGGCGTGGGCGCTCGCCGCGCTCGTCGTCGTCGCCGCTCAGAGCATGCGGGGCGGCGAGCACGTGCCCTGGGGCTCGTGGCGCGACTACATCACGCTGACGAAGCCGCGGATCATGAGCCTGCTGCTCGTCACCGGCTTCTGCGGGATGATCGTCGGCGCGCGCGGCTGGCCGGGCACCGGCACCGCCGTCGCCGCCATGACGGGCCTCGCGCTCGCGTGCGGCGGGGCGAGCGCGCTCAACCACGTGCTCGACCGGGACATCGACCCGCTGATGGGGAAGCGCACGAAGGCACGCCCGGTCGCCTCGGGCCGGGTGGCGCCGAGCCGGGCGCTCGAGTTCGGACTCGCGCTCTCCGCGTTCTCGTTCGTGCTGCTCGCGAGCACGGTCAACGTCCTCACCGCGGTGCTCGCGCTCGTCGGCAACCTCTTCTACGTCCTCGTCTACACACGCTGGCTGAAGCGGACGACGCCGCAGAACATCGTGATCGGCGGCGCCGCCGGCGCCGTACCCCCGCTCGTCGGCTACGCGGCTGCGACCGGAAACCTCACCGTGCCCGCGCTGCTCCTGTTCGTAATCGTGTTCGTGTGGACGCCGCCGCACTTCTGGGCGCTGGCGCTGCTGATCAAGGACGACTATGCGCGGGCGAAGGTGCCGATGCTGCCGGTCGTGCGGGGCGAGCGCGAGACGACGCGGCAGATCGTCCTCTACTCGCTCGGCCTCGTCGTCGTGACCCTGCTGCCGTGGGCCTGGGGCACCGTCGGCCTGGTCTACCTCGCCTCGGCCCTCGGACTCGGCGCCGTCTTCATCTGGCTCGCCGAACGGCTGCGCCGCGACACGACGTCGCGCCGCGCCGTAGTGCTCTTCCACTACTCGCTCGCCTATCTGGCGCTGCTGTTCGTGGCGATGGCCGTCGACCTCGTCGTCTGATGGACGCCGATCTCGCCCGCAGGAACAACCGCCTCGGCTGGCTCCTCTTCGCTGCGTTCTGGCTGCTTTTTGCAGGCTGTTTCGGCGTTGCGTTCCTGTACCTGCACTTCTCCTGACGAGGGGTAATCCTCAAGTCGAGGGACGCCCGAGCCGATCAGCGGCAAGGAATGCTGCGTCCACGGAACCTGATCCTGCTCGTCCTCGTCTGCCTCGGCGCGGCGATGTTCACGAGCCCTGCGTTCGCGTCCCGGCCGAGTGGGTTGGTGAACACGATCGGCTCGACGCACTTCCTCGTGCACTTCCAGAGCGACCCGTCGACGACGTACGCGATCACGCAGACGAACGCCGCCGATATCGCCGCGCTCGCGGAGCACGCCTACACGGCGGAGATCGGCGACGGCTACACGGCGCCGCCCTCCGACGGCGTGCTCGGCGGAGACGGCCGGATCGACATCTACATCGTCGACCTCACCACCGACGGCACGCTCGGCGAGGCAGTCTCCGACACGGGCGCGATCACATCGACGGGCTCCATCCTCCTCGATGGGGCCAACTCCGGAGATGGACTCAACCAGCACACGATCGCGCACGAGCTCTTCCACATCTTCCAGTTCGGACTCTGGAACTCCCCGAACCTCTCCGACTACTGGCTTTACGAGGGCAGCGCCGAATGGATGGGCTACCGCGTCGACGGCTACGGCGGCGAGTTCGAGCTCGGCCCCGACGACATGTCGCTCGATTGCCGCGATCCGAACGGCCTCGGCTCCTGCAACCTCTCCGGCGTCTATGAGAACAACGGCTACTCCCGCTGGCCGTTCTTCGAGTACCTGGGCGAGCGGTTCGGCTACTCGTTCATGCAGTCGATCTTCGCGCAGGGCGGCTCCGGCGCAGCGACCGCAACCGCCGCGCTCGCGAACGCGATCGCGGCGAAGGGCACGACACTCGCCGACGTGTACAACGCCTGGTCGACCGTCGAGATGACCGGCGGCTACACCGTCGCCCAGCTCAAGACCGAGACGCCGACGCCGTACGCGGCGATACCGACCGGCATGACGAGCGGCACCCTGCCGTCGGAGTCGGTGGCAGTCAACCACCTCGCGACGCGCTACATCGAGTTCCTGCGCGGCAGCGGCGACGACTCCGCGCCCTGCTTCGCGGCCACGCTCACCGTCACGGTGACGATGCCCGCGGGCACGCTTTCGCAGCCGACCTTCTACTGGAACGGCACGGGCAGCAACCCCGTGCCCCTGTCGATCAACGGCAACGTCGCGACGCTGACCGTGCCGTGGGACACGTGTACGTACGTGTTGAACGAGGCGTTCCTCTCGTTGCCGAATGCCTCCCAGAACGTCGACGCCGCCATCTTCAACGTGACGTCCTCGCTGAGCGTCGACACCACGCATCCGGCGAACGCCGGAGCGCCGCCGCCGCCGATCACGACCTGGGGAACGGTGTACCCGGTCTCCTCGGTCGCGGCCGCCCCGTCGATCGTCGTGTACGGCCCGGAACTGCTCACGCTCTCGGCCACGGACAAGCAGATCCGGCTGATCGTCGAATCGAACGGCGAAGGGACGCTCCAGGCCAGCCTTGGCGGCACCGCCCTCGGCAGCGGCGCGCTGCGCCCCGGCAACAACGATCTCCGCTTCACCCTGCCCGCCGGCGTACTCAGCGCCATCCGCCGCTCCGCCGCCGCCGACGTGCTCACGCTCACGCCCGCCTCAACCGACGGCACCTCGAAAGGACCGGCCGTGACGCGTCAGGTCGCGATCGCACCTGCGACGACGGTGCAGAAGACGGCGAGCGCGAAGGCCAAGGCCGAGGCAAAGGCAAAGGCAAAGGCCAAGGCGAAGGCCGCCGCCAAGGCCAAGGCGAAAGCCAAGGCCAAGTCGCACAAGTAGAGTCGGCGCCGTGACGGCGCTTCCCGGTGTGTGGCTCGCGCGGCCCGACGAGATTCCGGATCGCGTTCCCGTTGCGGTGAAGGATCTGCTCGACACGGCCGGCCTGGTGACGACGTACGGCTCCGCGATCTTTGCCGAGCACGTGCCGACACGGAGCGCCGAGGCCGTGTTGCGGCTCGAGGCCGCCGGATATGCGGTCGCCGGCAAGACGAACCTCCACGAATTCGCGTACGGCGTCTCATCGCAGAACCCGCACTACGGCACGGTGCCGAACCCGCGCGCGCCGGGCCGGCTCGCCGGCGGCTCGAGCGGCGGCTCTGCCGCGGCGATCGCGGCCGGCGACGTCGAGCTCGCGCTCGGCACCGACTCCGGCGGCTCGATTCGCATCCCGGCCGCGTGGTGCGGCGTCACCGGGTTCAAGCCGACCTTCGACCTCGTGCCGGCGGACGGGTGTTTTCCGCTCGCACCGAGCTACGACCATGTGGGACCGATGGCGTCGACCGTCGCAGGGTGCGTGGAGCTGATGGCCGCGCTCGTGCCCGGGTTCGGCGTCGACGCGCTCGAGTCGCTCGAAGAGCTCGAGATCGGCGTCGCGTGGCTCGAGCATGCCGACCCGCTCGTCCGCGCGCGCGTCGAGGAGGCGGCGGTGCGTTTCCCGCGGCGGCGGACGGTCGACTTCCCGCTCCGCGACGCGGACGAGTACCCGCTGTTCATGCGCGAGGTCGCCGACGTCCATGGCGGCCTGTTCCCCGAGCAGGCCGATGCGTACGGCGACAACGTCCGCGCGAAGCTCGAACGGTGCCTGACCGTCACCGACGCCGAGGTGGCGGCGGCCGAGCGGGCCCGGACCGCCTACCGCGAGCGCTGCGAGACGTTGCTCGAAGGCCTCGACCTGCTGCTGACGCCGACGATCGGCTTCGTCGCTCCGCCCGCCGACGTCGAGGAGCTGGCGATCCGCGAGCGCGCGATCAGCTTCACGTATCCGTTCGACTCCCTCGGCTGGCCGGCGCTGGCCCTGCCGTGCGGCGGCGCCGAGGGCGGGCTGCCGGCCTCGGTGCAGCTGATCGGCCGCACAGGCGACGATTCGCGCGTTCTTTCGGCGGGCGCCGTGCTCGCATCCCTCATCTGAGGGACGGCTGCGACCCCCGGTATGCCGAAAACGAGGGATAGATGCGTATCGCCCGTTTTGCTGCCCTCCTGTCCCTGCTCGCCGTCGCGGGCGTCGCGGCTGCGACCTCCTCGGCCGGCGTCAGCGCTCCGACCGGGCTGCACGCCTTCCTGCTGCGGGCCGACGAGCCGGCGCAGACGAGCTTCTCCCGCACCCCGGCCTTTGCCTGGAACCCGGTGCCCGGCGCGCTCCACTACGAGTTCCAGCTCTCGCTGAGCAACACGTTCCGCGACAACGCCGTCGTCTATGCCGACCTGAGCGTCACGGCGCCTGTCGAGGCGCCCGGAATCACGCTGCCGTGGATCACCGGCGACCCGCACTCGCTCTACGCACGCGTCCGCGCGATCACGACCGCCGGCGCGACGCCGTGGAGCGCCGGTTTCGGCTTCGACATGGTCCCGCCTGCGGCGCCTGCGCCGCTTCCGAGCTACCCGGGAGCCCTGCGCTGGACACCGGTCGAGGGCGCGGCCGCGTACGAGGTGTGGCTCGTCGACATTCCGAAGTTCGTCGCGGTGACGACGAACGTCCTCGACGAACGAGACTTCTACACGTTCCACCAGAGCGCGAACTGGACGGGCACCGTTCGCTGGCGCATCCGTGCGATCCGCGACGACATCCAGTTTGCGGGCACGACCGGCACGGGCCGGTACAACCAGATTCCGATCGTGCAATACGGCCCCTGGAGCCCGATCTACAGCTCCAGCAACCCGGCATTCACGGGCGGCCCGATCAAGCTCGTCGGCACGCTCTCCGACGTCTTTTCGGACGGAAGCGACGGCTCGCCGGCGCACGAGCTGATGCCGGCCTTCCTCTGGACGGGCAACCAGTCGCTCGGCGGCACTGCGGCGGAGCTCTACCGGGTCTACGTCTTCTCGGACAAGCAGTGCCTGAACCCGGTCTTCGTCGGCTCGGTCGTCGGCAGCCCCGCGTACGCCCCGCGGCCGTACGGGTCGCTGATCCTCCCGAACTCGCCCGCCGGCATCGCCCAGGCTCGGAACATGTATCTCCAGGACGGCACGGAGCCGCAGGGCTACATGTACGACTACACGGCGCTGAAGCCGAACGAGGACCAGCCTCACGTCAACCCGCAGACGACGGTTGCCGGAACGCCTGGCTCCACCACGAGCACGACCGGCACGTCCACATCGACGTCCACGTCCACGTCGAGCTCATCGTCCCCAGGATCGGGCCGCCCGGCCGCCGGCACGCTCGTCTGGTCCGGCGACTTCGGCGCGCCGGTCGATCTGTGGGACACGGACTGGCCGCAGAGCGGCTATTACTGGACGGTCATTCCGGTCGCAGCCGAGGTTCCGGGCGCGCTCCAGACCTCGGTCGCCTCTCCGGGCGCGACTCTCGGCTCCTCGTCGCTGCCCGTTGCGAACAGCGCCGGCTTCCAGGTCGGCGACGCGATCACGATCGGCTCCGGCGGCAGCGCCGAGAACGCGACCGTCGCCGGCGTGGCTACGGGCACGCTCACGCTCACCGACAAGCTCGCGTCAAACCACGGCGCCGGTGAGCTCGTCGCCCGGTCAGGCGGCAGCCTGATCTACCGCGACATGGAACTCCCGCAGGACGCCTGCGCGGCCGGCCGTATCGCACGCTTCGGGGTGACGAGCGAGCCGGCGCTGACCTCCGAGGGCGATCTCTTCGCGACGGGCCTCTCCTCGACCGGCCGGCTCACTTCCGCCCTGCATACGACCGCCTTCTACGGCGCGCCGCTCGTTTCGTGGACACCCGCGCTCGGAGCGGGCGCATACGAGGTGCAGTGGAGCAAGACGAGCTATCCCTTCGTGCCGCAGCAGTACCCTGGCGCGACCTTCGCCGGCTTCATGACCGCCACCACGTCCGCCGTACTCCCGGTCGGCCCCGGTACGTGGTACTACCGCGTGCGCGGCTACGACTACTCGCTGCCGACATCCGTGCAGCAGATGACGTGGTCCGACCCGGAGAAGATCGTCGTGGCGAAACCGAAGTTCGCGATCACCTCGCAGCCGAAGACGAAGTTCAAGATCCTCGGCAAGTCCAAGTAGGACGATAAGCTCGGCCCTTGGCCGGCCCCGACCTCGTCTTCGCGCTCGAGCTCGCCGACCTCGCCGATTCGCTCTCCCTGCCGCGGTTCCGCGCCTCCGACCTGCACGTGGAGACGAAGCCCGACCTCACGCCGGTGACCGACGCCGACCGCGCGGTCGAGCGCGCGCTGCGCGAGCGGATCTCGGCCGCGCGTCCCGGCGAGGGCGTCTTCGGCGAGGAGGAGGGCGACGGAGGCGGCGCCGTCCGCTGGATCCTCGATCCGATCGACGGGACGAAGAACTTCGCACGCGGCATTCCCGTGTGGGCGACGCTGATCGCGCTCGAGCGGGACGGAGAGTTCACGGTCGGCGTCGTGTCCGCGCCGGCGCTCGGCCGCCGCTGGTGGGCGGCGCGCGGCGAAGGCGCGTTCGCGGACGGGAAGCGGATCCACGTCTCCGGCATCGCCGAGTTGCGCGACGCGTCGGCGTCGTGCTCCCGCGCCCGCGACCTCGCGATGCTGGAGCCGCACGTCGCGCACGCGCGCGGCCTCGGCGATTTCTGGCAGCACGTCCTCGTCGCCGAGGGAGCCCTCGACGCCGCGGTCGACGCGCCGCTCGCGCTCTACGACTTCGCCGCGTTCGCCCCGATCGTCACGGAAGCGGGCGGCCGCACGAGCGCCCCGGACGGCGGCGCGCCACGCGTGCGCGAGCAGGTCGTCAGCTCGAACGGGTTCCTGCACGACGCAGTGCTCGCGCTCATTTAGAGGGAGCGGGAACCTCGAGGAAAGGTGGGTAGAGCACGTTGCCGCCGGCGCCGAGCACCTCGACGGCCGACGATTCGCCAGACCCATGCCTCGAGCGGGCCTTCGCCGCGAAAGCGCCGGCGCTTCCGTACCGCCCGCGCGAACGCGTCCTGCACGGAATCTCGGCCGAGCTCGACGTCGCCCGTGATCGCCGAGGCTGCGCGGCAGAAGTCGGCGAGGCGCTCGCGGTAGAGGAGCTCGAGCTCGGCCAGCATGATCCGAGCGTACGACTACCCCGCGGGCGGTTTTCTTTACCCGGCGGCGGTTGCCAGCACCGCAGCCTCGTACACCGGGTCGCGCGTGAAGCGGTCGAGCTCGTCCGAGAGAACGTCGCTCGGCTGCGGCGGGTCGCCGGGCGGGAAGGGCGCCGGTTCGCCGTCGAGCGCGATCCCCTCCAGGCGCTCCGCCTCGACGTGGTCGAGCGCGATGTCGTCGCGGCCGAGCCGCGAGCGCAGCCAGCCGACGAGCAGCAGCGCCTGCGCGTGCGTCCCGGTGACGCGCACGGTGCCGACGTCTCTGATCTCGGGCCAGAGCGTCGCGAGCAGCGCACGCCAGCGCGACGTCCGCGCCCAGGCGATGTCCGACACCGCCGTCCGGCCGAAGAGCCCCGCGAGGTGGCGGTAGGGGAACGGCAGGTCTTCCCACTCGGTCGAGTCGACGATCAGGCGGTCGACGATGCCGACGAGCTGGTCGAGCTCCTGCGCGCCCCACGGCGGCTCGCCCCGCCAGCGCAGGAAGACGGGCAGGTCGGAGACGAGCAGCGGCTCGACGACGCTCGCGGGCGCCTTCGCACGCTTGCCGTGCAGATGCAGCTCGATCACCTCCGAGCAGATGCTGCGCTCGACGCCGGGGATCGCGTGGCGCTCGAGCGTGAGTGCGGCGTCGATGCGGTCGCCGCCGGAGTCGAGCTCGGGGAACAGCAGGATCGTGCGCGAGGGGTGGCGCTCCGCCATGCCGGCCAGCGCCGAGCGAGCCTTGTCGCTCCATTGCTCCGGCACCCAGGCGATATGCGTGAGCACGCTCGTGCGCATGCTCGGCGGCGAGCCGTCCGTCGCGGTCGCGGCCCGCAGCCGCGCGAGCTCGGTGTCGACCTCGCCGAGCCGGACGTCCTCGCCGGTCCAGCTGTCCGTCAGTGGCGTCGCCACGACCTACCGTCGCGATGGAGCAGATCGTCGGCGCTCGGCGGCCCCCACGTGCCGGCCGCGTAGTTCGGGAAGCCGGGGCGGTCGCGCTGCCATGCCGCCACGATCGCGTCGACGAGCAGCCACTGCTCCTCGACCTCGTCCGCGCGCGTAAACAGCGTCCCGTCGCCGAGCAGCGTGTCGAGGATCAGCCGCTCGTACGCCTCCGGCATCGCCATCCGGAACGCGCCGCCGTAGAGGAAGTCCATGTGCACGGTGCGGATCGTCATCCCCTGGCCCGGCACCTTCGCGCCGATCGCGAGCGAGACTCCCTCGTCGGGCTGCACGTGGACGATGAGCACGTTCGGCCGTAGGCCCTCCGCGGAGGTCTCCTCGAAGGGCGGATGCGGTGCGCGCTTGAACTGGATCGCGATCGTCGTCTCGCGTCGCGCCAGCCGCTTGCCCATGCGCACGTAGAACGGCGTGTCGGCCCAGCGCCAGTTGTCGACGTACAACTTCGCGGCGACGTACGTCTCCGTCATGGAGTCGTGCGCGACGCCGTCCTCCTCGCGATACGCGACCACTTCCTCGCCCTCGACGAACCCGCGCCCGTACTGGCCGCGCACGACCGACTTCGGCCCCGGCGTGTGAATCGACTTGAGCACCTTCACCTTCTCGTTGCGGACCGACTCGGCGGTGAAGTCGATCGGCGGCTCCATCGCCGTCAGCGCGAGCAGCTGGAGCAGGTGGTTCTGGAAGATGTCGCGGATCGCGCCTGCGGCCTCGTAGTAGCCGGCCCGGCCCTCGATCCCGATCGACTCGGCCACGGTGATCTGCACGTGGTCGATGAACTGGCGGTTCCAGATCGGCTCGAAGATGCCGTTCGAGAACCGGAGCGCCAGCATGTTCTGGACGGTCTCCTTGCCGAGGTAGTGGTCGATCCGGAAGATCTCGTTCTCGGCGAAGTGCTCGAGCAGCATCGCGTTCAGCGCCTTCGCGGACTCGAGGTCGTGGCCGAACGGCTTCTCGACGATCAGCCGCGTCCAGCCGGTGGTCGTGCGGCGCCTGCCCAGCGCCTCGACGATCGTCGGGAACGCGGGCGGCGGCACTGCGCAGTAGTAGACGCGGTTGCCGCCGAGGTTCAGCTCGCCGTCGAGCGACGTGAGCAGCTTCGCGAGCTTGTCCTCGCCGCCCTCGTCGGCAAAGTCGGTCGCGAGGTAGCGCATCGCCCCCGACAGCTCGTCCCAGATGTCCTGGCGGAACTCGTCTCGCGCGTGCTGCTGCACGGCCTTCTTCATGTCCTCGCGAAATTCGTCGTCGTCACCGTCGGTGCGGGCGACGCCGACGATCGCGAAGCGCGCCGGCAGCAGGCGCCGCGACGCGAGCGCGTAGATCGCGGGCATCAGCTTCTTGTGCGTGAGGTCGCCGGACGCGCCGAAGATCACGAGCGCGAACGGATCGGGCGTCCGCCGGAGCGACAGCCCCTCTTCGAGCGGGTTCGTCTCCTGCGTGGCGGAGGCCATCAGTCGGCAGCCTTCACCGCGTGGCCGCCGAACTGGTTGCGCAACGCCGCGTTGACCTTCGCGGCGAAGTTGAGGTCGTCGCGTGACGCGAAGCGGGCGAACAGCGCGGCAGAGATCACGGGCGCCGGCACGTTCTCGGCGATCGCCTCGAAGATCGTCCAACGCCCCTCGCCGGAGTCCTCGACGAACGGCGCGATGTCGTCGAGCTTCGCTCCGTGCTGCTGGAACGCGTCATAGAGAAGCTCGAGCAGCCAGGAGCGGACGACCGAGCCGTAGCGCCAGATGCCGGCGATCTCGTTCAGGTCGAGCCCGAACTCGGAGTGCTCCATGATCTCGAAGCCCTCGGCGTACGACTGCATCAGGCCGTACTCGATGCCGTTGTGGACCATCTTCGTGAAGTGGCCCGCGCCGGACGCGCCGACGTGCGCGTAGCCGTCCGGAGGCGCGAGCGTCTTGAACACCGGCTCGAGCCGCTGCACGGGCCCGTCGTCGCCGCCGACCATCGTGCAGAAGCCGACCTTGAGACCCCAGATGCCGCCGGAGATACCGGCGTCGACGAAGTGGATGCCCTTCGCCTGCGCGTCGCGGTAACGGCGCTGCGAGTCGCGGAAGTTCGAGTTGCCTCCGTCGACGATCGTGTCGCCCTGCTCGGCGAGCCCGAGCAGCTCCTGGAAGGTGTCCTCGGTGATCGTGCCGGCCGGGATCATCATCCAGAACGCGCGCGGTGCGTCGAGCTGCGACTTCAGCTCCCCGAGCGAGGCGGCGGTACGAGACTCGACCGCCGGGTCGTACGTCTTGACGTCGTGGCCGTCGCCGCGCAGGCGCTCCGTCATCCCGTTGCCCATGCGGCCGAGGCCGATCATCCCCAGTTGCATCGCGTCTCTCTCCTAAGTGTCGTCGAGGTGGATGCGGGCGACGCGGCGTCCGCGTTCCTGCAGCGACGCATAGTCCCCCGCGGCCTGCGCGCGGATCAAGCGGCGGAAGCCGAACGGCTTCCCGGGAATGGCCAGCTCGTCGCCGGGATCGTCCACGACCTGGAGGAAGAGCCCGGTGTTCGGGCCGCCCTTGTGCAGCTGCTCGGTCGAGTGGAGGTAGCGCGGCCCGTAGCCGTGGGTGACGACAAGGCCGGTGCGTTCGCGGATCGTCCGCACGAGCTCCGCGATGCGCCGGTCGTTCTCGGCCGACGGCTGGATGAACGCCTGCACGCAGAGGTAGTCGCCGTCACGCGCCTGCGCGAGCAGCGAGTCGAGCGAGCCTTCGCTCTCGATCTCGGGCTCCTTGCCGGTGGCGAGCACCTCGTTCGTCTTGTCCTTCGCCGCCTGCACGTCGGGCTGGTCGAACGGGTTGATCTCGAGGTACGAGCCGGCGACGGCGACCGCGAACTCCCAGCGGAAGAACTCGCCGCCGAGGTCGTACGGGTCGGCGATCTGCGGCACCGCAGCCTGCCGGTCGGGACCGTCCGGCGACTCGCCGGGTGCGGGGATCAGGCCCTTGCCGAGCTTGCCGGTCGACTCGGCGATCAGCTGCTCGGCCCAGAGGCCGAAGCCGCCCTCCGTGTCCGCGATGCAGATCTTGTCGCGGCCCTCCTGCCACCCGGTGCCGAAGGCCCGGCCGAGCTCGTAGCCGACGTTACCCTCGTCGCTGCGGCATGCCTCCGCCATCTTCTCCGCGCTCGCGAGCAGCCGGCCGACGTCGATCCCGAGCAGTGCCGCCGGGACGACCCCGAACGCCGACAGCGCCGAGTAGCGGCCGCCGATCGTCGGCTCGCCGGAGAAGACGTGACGGAAACCGCGCTCCTGCGCCAGCTGCTCGAGCGCGGAGCCCGGGTCGGTGATGGCGACGAACGCGGAGCCGCGCTTGCCGGTCTTCTCCCAGAAGTAGTCCGTGTGCGAGCGCGTCTCGAGCGTCGAGCCCGACTTCGAGGCGGAGACGAACAGCGTGCGGTCGAGATCGATCGCCGCCTCGAGCGCGCGGATCGCCTTCGGGTGCGTCGTGTCGAGGACGTGGAACGAGGACGAGCCGAACGTGCGCCGCAGCACCTCGGGCGCGAGGCTCGAGCCGCCCATGCCGAGCAGGACGATCGCGTCGAGCTCCTCTTCCGCCACCGCGTCCGCGAATGCGGCGAGCTCGCCGACGCGCTCGCCCATCCGGCGCGGCTCGTCGAGCCAGCCGAGCCACTTCGCCTCGTCGGCGCCGGTCCAGACGGTCGGATCGCGTTCCCAGATCCGGTCGATCAGCGCGCTGCGCTCGCTCATGCGAGGACGGCCGCGCGCTTCGACTGCACGCCGGCGAGTAGCTGCTCGAACGACTCGGCGAACTTCTGCACGCCCTCGAGCTCGAGCGTCTCGGTGACGTCGTCGTAGTCGACGCCGACCTTCTTGAGCTTCTTCAGCAGCTTGTGCGCCGCCTCGAGATCCTCCTCGACGGTGTCGCCGCGCACCTTGCCGTGATCCTGGAAGGCGACCATGGTCTCGGCGGGCATCGTGTTCACCGTGTGCGGACCGGCGAGCTCCTCGACGTAGATCACGTCGCGGTAGTCCGGATTCTTCGTCGACGTGGACGCCCACAGGCAGCGCTGCGGATTCGCGCCCTTGCCCGCGAGGAACTGCCAGCGGGCGTCGGAGAACGCCTCGCCGAAGTGCGCGTACGCGAGCTTCGCGTTGGCGACCGCGAGGCGGCCGCGCAGCTCGAGCGCCTGCTTCGAGCCGATCTCCTCGAGGCGCCGGTCGGCTTCCGTGTCGACGCGCGAGACGAAGAAGCTCGCGACCGAGTGGACGCCGGCCGGGTTCCCGCCGCTCGCGACGAGCCGCTCGAGACCGCGCAGGTACGCCTCGACGACCTCGCGGTAGCGCTGGAGCGAGAAGATCAGCGTGACGTTGATGCTCTTGCCGTGCGCGATGCAGTCCTCGATCGCGCCGAGTCCCGGCTTCGTCGCGGGGATCTTCACGTAGAGGTTCGGCTTGTCGATCCACGCGTGCAGGCGCATCGCCTCGTCGAACGTCCCCTCGCGGTCGTACGCGAGCGTCGGGTCGACCTCCCAGGACACGAACCCGTCCTCAGGGGTCTTCTCGTGGACGGGCGAGAACAGCTCGAGGGCCGCCTCGACGTCGCGCGCCGAGAGGTGCAGGAAGATCTCCTTCGGGTCGGTCTCGTGCTCGAGCAGCTCCTTCAGCTGCGCGTCGTACGCGTCGCCCTGCGAGATCGCCTTCTGAAAGATGGTCGGGTTCGACGTCTGGCCGACGACGGCGTCCTCTCTCATCATCCGGGCGAGCTCGCCCGACTCGAGCATGTCACGCGAGAGGTAGTCGATCCAGACGGAGACGCCGCGCTCCGACAGCTTGTGCAGGTTCGACTTAGCCATGTGTGATCTGCCTTTCCATCGCTTCGACTTTTGCCAGTCTCTCGACGTATCGCGCGCCGCCGTCGAATTGCGCACCGAGGAACGCGCGCACGAGCTCGGCTGCGAGGCTCGGTCCGACCACCTCCGAGCCGAGACAGAGCACGTTCATGTCGTCGTGCTCGACGCCCTGATGCGCGGAGTAGCCGTCGTGGCAGATCGCGGCGCGGATGCCGGCGATCTTGCAGGCGGCCACCGACGCGCCGACGCCGGAGCCGCAGACGAGCACGCCGCGCTCCGCGCGCCCGTCCTTGATCGCCTCGCCGAGCTCGCGCGCCTTGTCGGGATAGTCGATCCGGACCGCGTCCGTGTCGGTGCCGAGATCGACGACCGCGTGACCTTCGCCGCGGAGCGTCTCGAGCACCTTGTCGCGCAGATGGACGCCGCGGTGGTCGAACGCGACGGCGACGTTCATCAGGACACGCGCTCACGCAGGGCGAGGGCCCGCGCGACGACGTTGTCGACGCTGAAGCCGAGCTGCTCGAGCACCGTCTCGCCGGGGGCGGAGGCGCCGAAGCGCTCGATCGAGATCGAGTCGCCCTCGTCGCCGACCCACCGCTTCCAGCCGAGCGCGACGCCGGCCTCGACCGAGAGGCGCGCCTTCACCTCAGGGGGAAGCACCTGGGCGCGATACCCGGCCGGCTGCTCCTCGAACAGCTCCCAGCACGGCATCGAGACGACGCGCCCGTGCACGCCTTCCGCGTCGAGGCGCTGCGCCGCTTCGACCGCGAGATGCACCTCGGAGCCCGATGCGAGCAGGATCACGTCGGGGACGCCGTTCGCCGCGTCCGCCTCCCAGATCACATACGCGCCGCGGCCGACGCCGTCCACGCTCGTGCGCTCCAGCGTCGGCAGCTTCTGCCGCGAGAGCGCAAGCCCGACCGGGCCGTCCTCGCGCTCGAGCGCGACCTTCCACGCGCCGACCGTCTCCGTCGCGTCCGCGGGCCGCACGAACCAGAAGTTCGGGATCGCCCGTAGCGCCGCGTAGTGCTCGACCGGCTGGTGCGTCGGCCCGTCCTCGCCGAGACCGACCGAGTCGTGCGTCCACGCCCACACGACCGGGATCTTCGAGAGCGCCGACAGGCGCACGGCGGGCCGCATGTAGTCGGAGAAGATGAGGAACGTCGAGCCGTACGGCTTGACCATCCCGCCGTGCAGCGCGATGCCGTTCACGATCGAACCCATCGCATGCTCGCGAATCCCGAACGCGATGTTGCGGCCGGCGTGGGTCGCGGAGAAGACGCCTC
This sequence comes from Gaiellaceae bacterium, assembly GCA_036511815.1. Lineage (GTDB taxonomy): Bacteria > Actinomycetota > Thermoleophilia > Gaiellales > Gaiellaceae > Palsa-739. Next base: position 12,449 of record DATCBP010000015.1, on the reverse strand, counting down.
CGCCCTTGAACTCGGTCTTCGTCGACTCGACGAGGTCGGCGGCGCCGCCGATCATCGTCGGCGTGAAGCTCTTGAACGCCGCCATCGCCTTTGCGCCCGCGTCACGCGTGGCCACGCCTTCGCCGACGGGGAACTCGGGCAGCGCCTCGACCCATCCCCCGCGCGGGCGGCCGGTGTGGACCTGGTCCCAGTCCTCGCGCACGTCCGGGAACTTCGCCGTCCACATCTCGAGCTTCTTGTTCCATGCGTCCTCGAGCGCGATGCCGCGGTCGACGACGTTCATGTGCTCGCGCACCGCGTCCGGGACGAGGAAGTGCGCGTCGGGATCCCAGCCGAGCGCCTCCTTCGCCGCACGTACCTCGGGCTCGCCGAGCGGCGCGCCGTGCGACTTCGCGTTGTCGACGGCGTGCGGCGCGCCGTACGCGATGTGGCTGCGAATCACGATCAGCGACGGCCGCGCCGTCTCGTCCTGTGCCGCAGCGATCGCGGCGCGCAACGCCTTGAGGTCGTTGGCGTCGTCGACGTGCTGCACGTGCCAGCCCTGGGCGGCCAGGCGTGCGCCCCGGTCCTCCTCCGTGAACGAGAGCGAGGTCGTGCCGTCGATCGTGATGTGGTTGTCGTCGTAGAAGTAGACGAGCTTGCCGAGTCCGAGCTGTCCGGCGATCGAGGCCGCCTCGTTCGAGACGCCCTCCATCAGGTCGCCGTCGGAGCAGATCGCGTAGACACGATGGTCGACGATCTCGTCGTACGGACGGTTGTAGCGCTCGGCGAGGAAGCGCTCCGCGATCGCGAAGCCGACGCCGTTCGCGAACCCCTGGCCGAGCGGCCCTGTCGTCGCCTCGATCCCGGGCGTGTGGTGCACCTCGGGATGGCCGGGCGTCAGCGACCCCCACTGCCGGAACCGCTTCAGCTCCTCGAGCGGCAGGGCGTAGCCGGCGAGGTGGAGCGCGGCGTACTGGAGGATGCACGCGTGGCCGGCCGAGAGGATGAACCGGTCGCGGTCGGCCCAGCCCGGATTGGCGGGGCTGTGATCCATCACCTCCGTGTAGAGGAGGTACGCGACCGGCGCGAGCGCCATCGCCGTGCCGGGATGGCCGGCGTTCGCCTGCTGGACGGCGTCCATCGCCAGCGTGCGGATCGTGTCGATCGACAGCTGTTCCGTATCGGTCTTTGCCACCGTGCGGAACGATATGCGAACTACCCTTGAGGCGTCATGGCGGTCGTGATCGCATCGAATCTCCGCAAGGAGCTCGCCGGAAACCTCCTCTTCGACGGGGTCTCGTTCAGCGTCGAGCGGCGCGATCGGGTGGCGCTCTCCGGGCCGAATGGCGCCGGCAAGACCACCCTGCTGCGGATCCTCTCGGGCGAGACGGAGAAGCACGGCGGCCAGCTCGCCTTCCAGAAGGGGGCCCGCGTCGCGCTGCACGACCAGCGGCCGCCGCTCGAGCAGGAGGTGACGCTCCGCGAGTACGTGCTCTCGGGCGCGCGCGACCTCGTCCGGCTCGAGGAGGAGCTGGCCGGGCTCGAGCAGGCGATGGCGGGGGGCGTCCACGACCAGGCGACGCTCAACCGGTATTCGGCCGCCCAGGCGCGGCTCGAGCACGCGGGCGGCTACGGCTGGCGCGACCACGCGACCTCCGTGCTCCGCGGGCTCGGCTTCGCCGACGAGCATCTCGACCGCCAGCTGCGCACGTTCTCGGGCGGCGAGCTGACACGCGCCTCGCTCGCCCGTGCGCTCGGGGGCGACCCCGACCTGCTCCTGCTCGACGAGCCGACGAACCACCTCGACGTCGCGAGCCTCGAGTGGCTCGAGCGGGAGCTCCAGTCGCTTGACGCCGCGGTGATCCTCGTCGCGCACGACCGCTGGTTCCTCGAGGCGGTCACGACCGCGACCCTGGAGCTCGCCGCCGGCCGCGCCACCTTCTTCCCCGGGCCGTGGCACACCTGGCGCCTCGAGAAGGCATCGCGGGCGCTACACGCGCAGAAGGAGGCCGACCGCGTGCAGGCCGACATCGTGCGGCTCGAGCGCTTCGTCGAGCGCTTCCGGGCGAAGAAGGACAAGGCGAAGCAGGCGCAGGCGAAGTTAACCCAGATCGGCCGGCTCCAGAAGGAGCACAGCGCGGCCGCGGACGAGGTCGCGCTGCTCTCACGGCGGACGCGCACGCTCGGGTTCGAGTTCCTCAAGCCGGCGCGCAGCGGGCGCACGGTGCTCGAAGTCGAGGCGCTCGACGTGAGCATCGGCTCGCGACAGCTGCTGCACGGAGCCACGTTCGCGCTCGAACGCGGCGAGCACGTGGCGCTCGTCGGGCCGAACGGATCCGGGAAGACGACGCTGCTCGAGACGATCCTCGGGCGCCGCGACGCGGCAGCTGGTCGCATCTCGCTCGGGCACGGCGTCCAGGCCTCCTACTTCTCGCAGCAGGAGGTCGAGCTCGACGCGCGCGGCTCCGTGCTCCAGTGCGTGCAGACGATGACGTCGCTCTCGCGGCCGGACGCGCAGTCGCTGCTCGGGCGCTTCCTCTTCTCGGGCTGGGACGAGCACGAGAAACCCGTGTCGGTGCTGTCGGGCGGCGAGCGGCGCCGGCTCGCGCTCGCGGTCACGGTCGCGTCGGGTGCGAACTTCCTCGTGCTCGACGAGCCGACGAACCATCTCGACCTCGAGAGCCGCGAGGCGCTCGAGGCCGCACTCGACGCGTTCCCGGGGACGGTGCTGCTCGTCTCGCACGACCGCGCGCTGCTCGACGCGATCGCGGAGCGGACGCTCGCGATCGAGGACGGCGAGCTGCGCGGCTACGACGGCGGCTGGGCCGAGATGCTGCGCCGGCGCGAGGAACGGGCGCGGCACGCGGCCGCGCCTCCGGCGAAGGCGGAGAAGCTCGCGAAGCAGAAAGCGCCGGCGCCGAAGAAGCGGCGCCCGAGCGAGCTCGAGCGGATCGAGGCGGAGATCGCCGCGCAGGAGGCGGACGTCGCAAGGCTCGAGGCAAAGCTGGCGGAAGACTGGTCCGACGTCGACATGCTGGCCGCACACAAGCGCGGGCGAGATGCGCTGCAGGCGCTGCTCGAGCGCTGGGAAGAGCTGTTCGAGGCTGCCGCGAAGCCATAACGTCGCCGCGTTGCGCGCAGGGCCGATGTCGCCGGGAGAAGCTCGAACGCGCCGCTCGAAGAGTCCGCCACGGCCCGAGGCTAACGCGGCCGCAGGCGCGGTGGCCGCAGGCGGATCCACGCGGACGGGGACGCCGAAGGCGCCACCGGCCGTGCTACGACCAGCGTCGCCCCGGTCCACCGTGGGACACGACCACCTTCGCCGCGCGGAGGCGGGACCGCGCTCCCGCCGCAGCGCTCACGACGAGTAGCCACTCCGAACCCGCTGAGGAGGGGGCACGCGGGGGAACCGGGGGTTCCCCGCGGTTTCAGGCCCAGAAGCGCTCAAAGGCGGAGTCGAGCGGGACGGCGGTCACCTCTTTCCAGAGGCCGTCTTCGCAGCGGATGACGAACGCCTGGTCGACGTCGAGCTCGATGCCGTTGCGGGTGCCGGTCGCGCGGTAGATCGCGATCGCCCACTCGTCGTCGGCGAACACCGTGTGCAGCGAGCTGCTGTAGGTGCCGCCGGTCTCGGACTTCGTCCGCTGGAGAAACTCGACCACCTCGCGCCGGCCGTTGTACTCGCCGCTCATCACCGTGTCGCCGGGAACGCGCCAGACGATGTCCCGGGCCAGCGCGGCGGAGATCGCCATCGCGTTCTGCCCGAACGACGCGAAGACCCGCCGCGTCAGGGCGGCGTTCGGGTGCTCCTCGGTCACGCGTCCCCTCCAAGCGTCGCGACGACGGCCTCCGCGATCACCTTCAACGGCCGCTGCGACGCCTGGCTTGCGCGGCGCAGGCGCGCGAACGCCTCGTCCTCGGACAGCCGCTCCTTCTCCATCAGCAGTCCTTTCGCCCGCTCGATCACCTTGCGCGCGGCCAGCGCCTCCGTGAGCGACTCCGCCTCCTCACGGAGCGCCTGAAGCTCGTCGTGGCGAGCTCGCGCTGCCGCGATCGCCGGTAGAAGGTCCTGCTCGCGGAACGGCTTCACGAGGTAGCCGAACACACCCGCCTCGACGGCACGCGAGACGAGCTCCTCCTGCCCGTATGCGGTGAGCATCACGATCGGGATCGGCCGCTCGTCGAGGATCCGCCGCGCCGCCTCGATCCCGTCGAGCCGCGGCATCTTCACGTCGAGGATCGCGAGGTCGGGTTGCTCTGACCGTGCCAGCTCGACCGCCTCCTCGCCGTCGCGCGCCTCCGCGCACACCTCGAACCCCGCGCGCTGGAGCAGGTCGCGCAGGTCGAGCCGGATGATCGTCTCGTCTTCCGCAACGAGGATGCGCATGACGCGAGTCTAGGCGGCTCGGAACGGCCGCAGGAGAGCGAGCCGGCTCACGCCGGGAACACGACCTCCGCGCGCGTGCCGTTCTCGCTCCGCAGGTCGAAGGTGCCGCGCAGCTCGTCGCGGACGAGCGCGCGGACGATCGAGAGGCCGGTGCCGGCCGCCGCACCGTCCGGGCCCGGGCCGTCGTCGCCGATCGCGAGCACGACGTCGCCGTTCGTGCGGGCGAGCTCGATGCGCACGCCGCCGGTGCCGTGCTCGAGCGCGTTCTGGAGCAGCTCGCTGAACACGAGCGCGAGCGCCGTCGCGCGGCTGCCGCCGAGCGAGACCGGCTCGAGGCGCGCCTCCACCTCGCGCCCGGCGCCGATCCCCTGCACGAGCATCGCGCGCAGGCGGTCGATCAGCTCGGCGAGCTCGACGTCTTCGTCGCGCTGCTCGGTCAGCACCTCGTGCACCGCGGCGATCGCGAGGATCCGGTTCACCGAGTGCTCGAGCGCCTCGCGCGGGTCGACTCCCTCCGCGCGGGACTGAAGACGCAGCAGCGACGCGACCGTCTGGAGGTTGTTCTTCACGCGGTGATGGATCTCTTGCGCGAGCACGCCGCGCATCACGGCTCGTCCGTGTTCGAGCGCGACCGCCGCGTGGTGCGCGATCGCCTCGAGCAGCGCGCGGTCGTCGTCGGAGAACGGCGCGTCGCGGTCCGCGACGAGCTCGCCGATCTGCCGGCGCTTCCACCGCAGCGGCGTGCGCACCGCATGCGTGCCCGCGCGCCCCTCCGGCCAGGCGATGCGTCCGTCCTCGAGCACGAGGGCAGCGCCCGTCGCCTGCACTGCGTCCATCGTCGTCCGGACGATCGCCTGCAGGGACTCCTCGAGATAGAGCGATTCCGAGACCGCCTCGGAGATCCGCGCGAGCGCCTCGAGCTCGACGACGCGGCGCTGCGCCTGGGCGTAGAGCTGCGCGTGCACGATCGATTGCGCGACCTGGCCGGCGATCGCCGTGAGCAGGCCGATCTCCGCCTCGCCGTACATGCGCGGCTCACGGGTGCGGACGTTGAGCGCCCCGGCCAGCCGCTCGCCGTGGACGAGGATCGGCACAGCGAGGATCGACTCGTACTCCTCCTCCGGCAGGTTCGGGAACGGCTTGAAGCGCGGATCGAGGTGCGCCTGCGCCGGGATCATCACCGGTGACCGCTCGGCGGCAGCCGTGCCGGTGATCCCCTCGCCCGGGCGCATGCGCGGGCGGCGCGTCATCTCCTCGACGCGCGTCCCATGGGTCGCGCGGAGCACGAGCTCGTCGGTGCGTTCGTCGTAGAGGTAGACGAAGCAGGCGTCGGCCCGCAGCGCGTCGGCGACGTTCGTCGCCACGAGGTGCAGCACCTCTTCGAGGTCGAGCGTCGAGTTGACGGCGGCGATCGTCTCCGTCAGCAGCCGCAGGTGCCGCTCGCTTGCATCCACGCGCATATCGTAGGGAGCGCCCGCCCATGGAACACTGGCTGCTCTTCTTCCATCTGCTCGGGGCGTTCTGCCTCTTCGGCGGCGCCGCCGTCGCGGGGACGCTCCAGCTGGCGGCGATCCGCCGCGAGCGGCCGAGCGAGATCCTCGCGCTCCTGCGCTTGACGCGCGCCGGGGTGGCGCTCGTCGGCGTCGGTGCGCTCGCGACCCTCGGCTTCGGGATCGCGCTCGCGGAGCACCTCGGCCTCGGACTCTCGCCGGCCTGGCTCCAGGCCTCGTTGGGCCTCTGGGTGGCGAGCATGGCGGTCGGCGGCCTGGGCGGGCGGACGGCCCGCCACGCCCGCGTGCTCGCGGAGCGGCTGGCGCAGGAAGGGGACGAGCCCAGCGTCGAGCTGCGGGCGCTCGTCGCACACCGACCGTCGCTGTGGGCGAGCTACCTCAGCAGCGTCCTGCTCGTGGCGATCGTCGTGCTGATGGTCTGGCAGCCCTCGTAGGAGGACTCTGCCCGGATTTAACAAACCCTTTACCCCAGCCCGTTAGTTCTCTTGCAGGGCGGGCATACCGTCAGTCACATGAGCGCACTCGCCATCGACCTCCGCAGAACTGCCGGCTACATCGTGGCCGACCGGCAGGGACGCCTCGTCGGCAAGGTCGAGTGCCCGATGTACGGCACCGCTCCCGACGTGCCCGACGCGCTTTCCGTCAAATCCGGGATGTTCTCGCGGCGCCGCCGCCTTGTGCCCGCCGACACGATCGACCAGATCGACGGCACGAGCGGCGTGATCGGCCTCCGGGTCGATCGCGAAGCGATACGAAGCTTCCTTTAAAGCGAGACGCGGACCTGTCACAATCGACGTCGGCTCGTCCCCTGCGGAGACGAGCCAGACTGACGGCCGACTGCGAGTCGCTTCTGGCGGCTCGTGGTCGTTTCGGGGCCGATTTCTCCTCTACTAGAGCACCGCGAGGTACTTCTTCATCTCCCAGTCGGTGAGCTGGACGCGGTACTCGTCCCATTCCTTCCGCTTCAGCTCGATGTAGCGGTCGAAGATGTGCGGGCCGAGCGCCTTGCGGACGAGCTCCGAGCGCGAGAGCTCGTCGATCGCCTCGCCCAGCGTCTCCGGCAGCGAGACGATGCCGCGCTCGCGGCGCTGCTCGGGCGTGAGGTGGTAGAGGTTCGTCTCCATCGGCTCGGGCAGCTCGTAGCCCTGCTCGATCCCCTCGAGCCCGGCGTGCAGCAGGCACGCGAAGGTGAGGTACGGATTGCAGGCCGGATCGGGGCAGCGGAGCTCCGCCCGCGTCGCCTGCTCCGAGCCCGGCTTGTAGAGCGGGATCCGGATCAGCGCCGAGCGGTTCCGCTGCGACCACGCGACGTAGACCGGCGCCTCGAAGCCCGGCACGAGCCGCTTGTACGAGTTGACCCACTGCGCGAACACCGCGGCGACCTCGCGCGCGTGGCGGAGCTGTCCGGCGATGAACGCCTTGCCGACGTCGGACAGGTGCCACTTGTCGTCCGCGTCGAAGAACCGGTTGCGGCCGTCGGTGAAGAGCGACTGGTGCGTGTGCATCCCCGAGCCGTTCTCGCCGAACAGCGGCTTCGGCATGAAGGTCGCGTGGTACCCGTGCTGCTTCGCGACCTCCTTCACGATCAACCGGTACGTGAGCATGAAGTCCGCCATGTCGAGCGCGTTCGTGAAGCGGATGTCGATCTCGTGCTGCGACGGACCGACCTCGTGGTGGTGGTACTCCACCGGGATCCCCATCGTCTCGAGCGCGCGGATCGTGTCGCGGCGAACGGTCGTCGCCGCGTCCATCGTCGTCTGCGCGAAGTAGCCGCCCTCGTCGAGCGTCTCCGTCCCCTTCTCGTCCTTGAAGAGGAAGTACTCCGCCTCGGGGCCGACGTTGAACGTGTCGAATCCCATGGAGCGCATCCGGTCGAGCGCGAGGCGCAGCACGTGGCGCGGATCGCCGTCGTACGCGTTCCCGTCTGGCGTCACCACATCGCAGATCATCCGGCCGGTCTGGCCGTCCGGGAGCACGCGGAACGTGGCCGGATCGGGGATCGCGACCATGTCCGACTCCTCGATCGCGTTGAAGCCGGTGATCGACGAGCCGTCGAAGCCCATCCCGTCGTCGAGCGCGCCTTCGACCTCGCTCGTCGTGATCGAGAAGCTCTTCAAATGCCCTTCGAGATCGGTGAACCAGAGCAGCACATCATCGATGCCGCGCTCCTTGATCTCCTTCAGCACGCTCTTGCGAGCGGCGGGGTCGGACGTCGCCCGGTTCTCGCTTTCGACCTGCGCCATGGCTTGTTCCTCCTCGGAAGACACGAAAAGCCCCGGACACCGTCTCATGCGCGGCGGCCGAGGCTTCGTCGCCTCACAGACGGGCCGAGTCTACACACTACTCTTGCCGTCGATGCGCGTCCTCGTCACCGGCGGCGCCGGCTTCATCGGCTCTCATTTCGTCAAGCATCTGCTGCGCACCGGCGACGAGCCGGTCGTCCTCGACAAGCTCACCTACTCCGGCAATCCCGCCAACCTGCCGGCCGGCGTCGAGCTGATCGAGGGGGACATCGCCGAGCGCGCGCACGTGGAGCGGGCGGCGCGCGGGTGCGCGGCGATCGTCAACTTCGCGGCCGAGACGCACGTCGACCGCTCGATCCTCGCAGCGGAGGACTTCGGGCGCACCGAGTTCCGCGGCACGCAGGTGCTGCTCGAGCACGTCCTCACGGCCGGGATCCGGCTCGTCCAGGTCTCGACGGACGAGGTCTACGGCGACCTGGAGGCGGGCGGCTCGGCGACGGAGGCCGACCCGCTGCGCCCCTCGAGCCCGTACAGCGCGGCGAAGGCCGCCGGCGACCTCCTCGTCCCCGCCTACGTGCGCACCTTCCAGGTCAACGCGTCGATCACGCGCGGCTCGAATACGTACGGGCCGAACCAGTACCCCGAGAAGTTCATCCCGCTGTTCGTGACGAACGCGCTCGACGGCGAGCCGCTGCCGCTCTACGGCGACGGCCGCCAGGTGCGGGACTGGCTCTTCGTCGAGGACCACTGCGCCGGGATCGAGCTCGTCCTGCACGAGGGCGTGCCGGGCGAGATCTACAACGTCGGCGGCGGCGACGAGCGCGAGAACATCGAGGTGGCGGAGAAGCTGCTCGAGCTGACCGGAGCCGACCGCTCCCTCCTGCGCAGCGTCATCGACCGTCCGGGCCACGACCGGCGCTACTCGCTCGACACGAGCAAGCTCCGCGCCGTCGGCTGGGAGCCGGCGAAGGACTTCGCCGAGGGCGTCCGCGAGACGGTCGAGTGGTATCGCGACAACCGCCCCTGGTGGGAGCCGATCAAGTCCGGCGAGTACCGCGCGTATTACGAGCGGCAATACGCCGACCGGCTCGCGAAGGCGACACCCGTTTAGAGGCTCTCAAGAGGGTTTCGGGGCGCCGGCCGCGAAACGTATGGTCCCGGCGCTTTCGCGCCGCCTCCTTTCCATGTCCCGTCGCCCACTCGCACTCGCCGTCGCCGTCCTGCTCGCGGGAGGCGCAGCGGCGTCCGCACACGCCCGGGGCCGCACGCTGAGCGCCCCCGTCTGCGCCGTCTCCTGCTACGCGGCCCCGGCCGGCTCCGGCGCGCTCCTCCTGTTCAGCGGGCACGGCTGGGGGCACGGCGTCGGCATGAGCCAGTACGGCGCCTACGGCTACGCGCTCCACGGCTGGACGTCCGGACAGATCCTTGCCCACTACTACCCCGGCACGACACCGGGCACAGCGCCGCCGTCGACGACGATCCGCGTCCTGCTCGCCGAGAAGAAAGCCCTGACGATCTCCTCCACCGTTCCGTGGACGGTGAAGGACGGAACGGGGACCGTCCACACGCTCGCGGCCGGCCCCGTCGTCCTCGGCACCGGGCTCACGCTCCTCGTCGACGGGCAGGCGACGCCGCAGCCGCTGACCGCGCCGCTCACGTTCGCGCCGGGCCCGGGCGGCCCGCTCAGCCTCGGGCGGCCCTATCGCGGCCGGATCCAGGTCGACGTCGTGGACGGGAAGGTGCGCGCGATCGACATCCTCGGGCTCGAGCAGTACCTCTACGGCGTCGTCCCGGCCGAGATGCCGTCGACGTGGTCGGCGGAGGCGCTGAAGGCGCAGGCCGTCGCCGCCCGCTCGTACGCGCTCGCCACCCGCCTCGTCGGCGCGCCGTTCGACGAGTACGCGGACACCCGCAGTCAGATGTACCTCGGCCTCTCCGTCGAGACGCCCGCGGCGACAGCCGCGGTCGACGCGACGAAGCGCCAGATCCTGCTCTTCGCCGGCACGGTCGCGACGACGTACTTCTTCTCCAGCTCGGGCGGAGAGACCACCTCGATCGCCGACGCCTGGGGCGTCGCGCCGCTGCCGTACCTCGTCGCCGTGCCGGATCCGTACGACGACATCTCCCCGTACCACGACTGGGGCCCCGTGCCGGTGACGGCGAAGACGATCACGAAGACCCTGAAGGTGCCCGGGACGATCATGGACGCGTCGACGACGCTCAACGACACCGGCCGCGTCAGCGCGCTCGACCTCCTCACGCAGTCGCCGGCCTCGGCGGTCCCGGCAGACACGACCCTCGCCGCCGGCAAGGTGCAGAGCGCCCTCGGGCTTCGCTCGACCTGGTTCGACGTCGGCATCCTCTCGCTCGCGGCGCCGGCGCCGGCCGCGCCGATTCCGTACGGCTCGTCGATCGCCCTCACCGGGCTCGTCCGCGGCATCGACGGCGTCTCCCTCGAGCAGCGCACGTCCGCCGGCTCCTGGCACGCGGTCGGACCGGTCACGCCGGACGGACAGGGAGGCGTGCAGCTGACCGAGCAGCCGCCGATCACGACGGACTACCGGCTGGCCACCCCCGCGGTCGCGGCCGCGTACGTCCGGGTCAAGGTGACGCCCGTCGTCGCCCTTGCATCGGCTCCGACGCCGGGTACCGTAGGGGGGACCGAACTGCCCATCCTGCCGGGAGCGCTCGTGCAGGTACAGCAGCAGGGGGTCGATCTGAAGTGGACGACAGTCGCATCCGGAGCGGTCGCTGCGGACGGGAGCTTCTCCGTCGCGGCTCAGCTCGCTGTGGGCGGCACGTATCGCGTCCTCATGGCCCCGGGGCACGGCTACGCGCCGGGCGCGACGGCGCCCTGGGTCGCGGCCGGCTAGCTCTCCTCCTGGCCCTGCTCGTCTCCGTGGGGGCGCTCGTGGCCGCGGCGCCCGCGGCCGCCTTCACGCCCACCGATCCGCTCGCGCCGAAGCAGTGGTATCTCGACGAGGATCACGCCTTCGACGCCTGGCCGACGCCGCCGACCAATCTCGCGCCGGTGAAGGTCGCCGTGATCGACTCGGGCATCGACCCGACGCTGCCCGACTTCGCCGGGCGGATCGCCGACGCACAGAGCTTCGTCGGGGGCAGCCCGTACGTCGACACCGAGGGGCACGGTACGTTCGTCGCCGGCGAGATCGCCGCGAACCTCGACACGCAGGGGATCGTCGGCATGGCGTACAGCGCACAACTGCTGATCGCGAAGGTGGTGACGCCGGACGGGACGATCCCGCTCGCGGCCGAGGCGGCGGGAATCCGCTGGGCGGTCGACAACGGGGCGCGCGTGATCAACCTCAGCCTCGGCGGCGTCCGCGATCCCAAGGATTTGAGCAAGGACACGTACTCGACGCTCGAAGCGGCGGCGGTGGCCTATGCGTACTCGCACGGAGCCGTGCTCGTCGCGGCCGTCGGCAACGCCGACGAGGCGTACTCGGAGCCATGGCCGTACGCGAGCTATCCGGCCGCGCTGCCCCACGTGATCGGCGTGAGCGCGCTGACCCGCACCGGCAACGTCGCGGACTTCTCCGACCGCGACCCGATCTTCAACGACATCTCCGCGCCGGGCGTGGGCATCTTCTCGACGTTCCCGTCGACGATCACGAGCCTGCGCCCGACGTGCACCGACCAGGGCTTCTCCGACTGCGGCCCGGACGAGTACGCGACGCCGCAGGGCACGTCGTTCGCGGCGCCGCAGGTCTCCGCCGCGGCGGCGATGCTGTTCGCCGTCGACCCGTCGCTGACGAACAGCCAGGTCGCATCGATCCTCGAGCACACCGCGGACGACGTGAACGCCTCGAACGGCTGCCCGAAGTGCGGGGTCGGCCGCGACCTCTACAGCGGCTGGGGCAGGCTCGACGTTGCCGCAGCCGTCGCGTCGCTCCAGGGCGCGCTGCCCCCGGCCGACAGCGCCGAGACGAACGACGACGCGGGCACGCAGGCGCACACGGAATGGGGCAAGCACATCGTCATCGACGCCTCGCTCGACTACTACGACGACCCGGTGGACGTCTACCGGATCGCGCTCACGGGGCACGAGAGGCTGACCGCGACGCTGAGCGGAACCTGGCCCGGCGCGAAGGTGAGCATCGTCCTCTGGAAGCCGAGCACGACCACCGTCGTCAACGCGCAGGCGGTGAAGCTGCGCGCCGCGCAGTCCGTCGCCCGAGGCGCGACGCAGCGGCTCACGTTCACGGCGCCGGGCCGCGGCTGGTACTACGTCGAGGCGAGGGTGGTCACGCCTGGCTACGGCGCGTACACGCTCACGCTGAACAAGACGACGCCGGCGACCTAGCT
>DATCBP010000014.1:0-27325 GCA_036511815.1 Gaiellaceae bacterium | reverse complement strand
GCGCCGGTGAGGAAGAGCATCAGCCCGAAGTACGCGCGCGGCCGGTCGCGCCCGACCCAGAAGCCGTAGCCGATGCACGCCGCCATGGCGATCACCGTCAGCCCCACGAGCCAGAGCGAGAACGCGTACTCGCCGACGTGGTAGGAGACGTGCAGATCCTTGATCCACGGCGTCTCCTGCGCGAACTTGAGGCCGCTGCCGTGGAAGTCGAAGCGGATCGCCTGTTCGATCCAGAGTCCCACCTCGATCAGCGACACGAGCACCGCGAGGCTTCCGGTCGCGTAGCGGGAGAGCGGCAGGATCCAGATTGCGGCCGCGGCCGCAATCGGCAGCCAGACCAGCACCGAAGTGAGATCCGCGACCGTCATCTCACCGCGAGGAAGACGACGGCGACGATCGCCATGCCGGCACCGAGGAAGAGGACATACGTGCGCAGCAGCCCCGTCTGGAGGCGCCCGGCGCCGCGGCCCGCCTCGAGCGCGCCCTCGGCGAGATCCGGCCCGGTGGCGAGGACGACCGGGTCCTCGAACTCGACGCGCAGCGACCGTGCGAACGCCGCCGCCGGCCGGTAGAAGAGCGCGTCGTACGCCTCGTCGAAGTAGAACTTGTGCTCGAGCACGCGCTGGAGCGCCGGGAAACTCGGCACGGTCGCTCGCTCACGGCCGTAGAGCGCGTACGCGACGCCGATCCCGGCGAGTCCGAGCGCGACCGCGAGCGCCGAGGAGAGGCCGTCCTGCCAGCTCGTCGGCTCCGCCACGCCGAGCGTCGCGGCCGCGGGGGCGAGCCAGTTCGTGACGGGATGCCACAACGGCGAGAACTGGATCCAGCCGCCGACGATCGCAAGCACGCCGAGCACTCCGACCGGCAGCAGCATCGTGCGCGGGCCTTCTCCGTGGCCCTCGTGCGCGTGCTCGCGCACGAACGGGATCGGCGCGCCCGGGAAGACGATGAAGTAGAGCCGGAACGTGTAGAGCCCGGTGAGGAAGGCGCCGATCAGCGCGACGACCCAGAGCACGACGCCGTACCAGTGGTCGTGCAGCGCCGCCGCGATGATCGCGTCCTTCGAGAAGAACCCCGCGAACGGCGGCACGCCGACGAGCGCGAGCGAGCCGGCCAGGAACGCCCACCGCGTCCACGGCATCAGCTGCCCGATGCCGCTCATCTTGCGGATGTCCTGCTCGCCCGCGAGCGCGTGGATCACGAGCCCGGCCGCCATGAACAGCAGCGCCTTGAAGAACGCATGCGTCATCAGGTGGAACATCCCGCCCGCGTACGCGCCGACGCCGACGCCGAGGAACATGTAGCCGATCTGCGACATCGTCGAGTACGCGATCACGCGCTTGATGTCCGTCTGCACGAGCGCGATCAGCCCCGCGACGAGCAGCGTCAGCGCGCCCATACCCGCGGCGATCAGCTCGACCGTGCGCGCCTGCTCGAAGATCGGATGGGTTCGCGCGATCAGGTAGACGCCGGCGGTGACCATCGTCGCCGCGTGGATCAGCGCGCTCACCGGCGTCGGGCCCTCCATCGCGTCCGGCAGCCAGGTGTGCAGCGGCACCTGCGCCGACTTCGCCGCCGCTCCGCCGAGCAGGCCGAGCGCGACGAGATTCACCGTCGTCGACGAGAGATGGCCCGCGGTGGCAAACGACGTCGCGAACGAGAGCGAGTTCGAGTGCGCGACGAGGACGAAGAGCGCGAGGGCCATCGTTGCGTCGCCGATCGCGTTCATCACGAACGCCTTCTTCGCGGCGGCGACCGCGGCGGGCCGGTCGTGCCAGAAGCCGATCAGCAGGTACGAGGAGAGGCCGACGAGCCCCCAGCCGGCCAGCAGCAGCAGCAGATTGCCGCCCTCGACGAGCAGCAGCATCGAGAACACGAACAGCGACATGTAGGCGAAGTAGCGCCGCTCCTCGTCGTCGCCGTCCATGTAGCCGATCGAGTAGAGGACGATCAGGCCGCCGACGCCGGAGACGATCAGCATCATCATCGTGCTGAGCGGGTCGACGAGCACCGCGAGGCCGACGTTGAAGTGGCCGCTCTGCAGCCACGTCCACGCGGTCGAGACGACGCCGTGCTGCGAGCCGTGCGCGCGCAGGCCGAGGAACGACCAGACCGCGCCGGCGAAGGCGAGGAACACGCTCGACGTCGAGATCCAGCCCGCAGCGCTGCGCGAGACGCGGCGGCCGCCGAGCGTGATCAGAATCGCCCCGGCGAGCGGCGCCGCGAGGCAGAGCCAGGCGCCCGCGGTCATCCGTGCAGTTCCGAAAGCGCGTCGACGTCCATGGCGAGGCGGCGCCGGTGCAGCGCGACGACGAGGCCGAGCCCGACGCACACCTCCGCCGCGGCGACCGCCATCACGGCGAGCGCGAAGATCTGGCCCGCGCCGTTGCGCGCGTGGCGCGAGAACGCGATCAGCGCGAGGTTGCCGCCGTTGAGCATGATCTCGAGCGAGAGCAGCACGATGATCGGGTTGCGGCGGACGAGCACGCCGAGCGCGCCGGTGGCGAAGAGAAACGCCGCGATCCCGAGGTACCAGGCGACGCCGGGGCCGAGCATTACGCGGGGACCTCGCGCCTGCGCGCGTGCGAGGCGAGGATCACGCCGCCGACCGCGGCGACGAGCAGCACGATCGACGTGATCTCGAACGCGAGCAGGTGGTCGGTGAGGAACAGGCGTCCGATCCAGCCCGGCGAGCCGAACGTCGCGTTCACGTGGTCGCTGTGGCTCAGCCGCCCGCCGGCCTTCAGGCCGATCGCGACGATGATCTCGACGAAGATCGAGGCGGCGGCGAGGATCGCCCCGAGCGACTGCCAGCTCGGCCCGCCGGCCCACGGCGTCTCGGAGCGCGGCCCGATGTACGCGATCACGAACAGGAACATCACCATCACCGCGCCCGCGTAGACGAGCACCTGCGCTGCCGCGACGAACTCCGCGGACAGCAGCAGGTAGAGCACGGCGAGCGAGCCGAGGTTCCCGATCAGCGCGAGCGCCGAGTAGAACGGGTTCGAGAACGAGATGACCGCGATCCCGGACGCGAGGCATGCGAAGCCCGCGGCCACCCAGACGATCCAGACGAGGATCCCTCCTGCGGATGCGGCGAGGATCACGAGTTGTTCTCGTAGAAGGGGATCGGCGTGTCGAAGATCGACGCGTCGGCGACCGGCGTCTTCTTGATCGGCGGCGCGAGCAGCATGTCCTTCGTGTAGATCTGGTCGTCGCGGTTGTGCTCCGAGAGCTCGTACTCGTTGCCGAGCGTGATCGCGTCGAAGGGGCAGGCGAGCTCGCAGTAGCCGCAGAAGATGCAGCGGCTCATGTTGATCTCGTAGATGCGCGCGTACCGCTCGCCCGCCGAGACGCGGTTGTTGGGCGTGTTCTCCTCGGCGACGACGCGGATGCAGTCCGCCGGACACGCCGCCGCGCAGAGCGAGCAGCCGACGCACTTCTCGAGCCCGTTGTCGTGCAGATGGAGGCGGTGGCGGCCGCGGAAGCGCGGGTAGAGCGGCCGCTTGAACTCCGGGTACTGCTGCGTGATCGGCTTCTTGAAGATCTGCCGGAAGGTGACGCCGAAGCCCTTGAGCGTGGAAGCCGGCTGTCGGCTCATGCCCACACCACCACGAGCGCCGTGACGACCGCGTTGATCGTCGCCACCGGCAGCAACACCTTCCAGCCGAAGCGCATCAGCTGGTCGTAGCGCAGGCGCGGCAGCGTCGCGCGCAGCCAGATGAACGCGGAGAGGACCCCGAGCAGCTTGAGCAGGAACCAGAGCGGGCCGAGGTGCCACGGACCATGCCAGCCGGCGAAGAAGAGCGTCACCATCAGCGCGGAGAGCGTGATCAGGTTGATGTACTCGGCCATCTGGAAGAGGCCCCAGCGGATACCCGAGTACTCGGTGTGGTAGCCGGCGACGAGCTCCTGCTCCGCCTCGGGCAGGTCGAACGGCGCGCGGCTCGTCTCCGCGATCCCGGCGAAGAAGAAGACGAGCAGGCCGAAGAACTGCGGGATCACGTACGGCAGGGACGTCGCCTGGCGGTGGACGATGTCGACGAGCGAGAGCGAGCGGCCGAGGATCACGACGCCGAGCACCGACAGCGCGAGCGAGACCTCGTACGAGACGAGCTGCGCGCACGTGCGCATCGAGCCGAGCAGCGAGAACTTCGACTCGGACGCCCAGCCGCCGACGATGAAGCCGTAGATACCGATCGACCCGAGCGCGAAGACCAGCAGCAGCGCGATCGGCACGTTCGCGATCTCGCCGTTCACCTGCCAGTGGTAGATCTTCCAGCCCGGCCCCCACGGGATCACCGCGAACGCCGCGATCGCGGTGAACGTGGAGAGGATCGGCGCGAGGATGTACGGCAGCTCGATCGCGCTCGACGGCGCGAACGCCTCCTTGCGCACGAGCTTCACGAGGTCGGCGAACGGCTGGAGGAGCCCGAACTTGCCGGCGCGGTTCGGCCCGTAGCGGAGCTGCATGCGGCCGAGCAGCTTGCGCTCGAGCAGCGTCAGGTACGCGAACAGCACGAGCACGAGGTTGACGATGATCACCGCCTTGATGATCGAGATCCACCAGGGCTCGTTCACGCGCTCACCTCCACGTTGCCGAGGAGGCCGCCGGCGTGCTCGCTCGCGATGCGGACGACGCCGTGGCGGAGATTCTTGTTCACGCGCGCGCGTAAGGACACCGAAGTGCCGTTCGAGCTGACGCGCACTTCCTGGCCGTTGGCGATCCCGCGCGCCTGCGCGTCCTCGCGCGAGAGCTCGACCTCGGCCTGCGGCCGCTGGAACTGGAGCTCCGGCACGCGCTCGACCGCAGGCCCGGAGAAGAGCGGCTTGTACGAGACGAGCCGCAGGCCGCCGGCAGCGGGTTCGGCAGCGGGCGGCGCTTCGACGTGCGCCGGCGCGCCCGCGTAGACGCGCAGCGGCGCCTGCTCGCCGACCTCGCCGAACGACAGGCCGCCGTAGCAGGCCGCCGACACCTCGGCGAACACGGACGCCGCGTACGGCGCGACCTCGACGCCGAAGCGGGAGGCGAGCTGCGAGATCCACTCGAGCTCGTCCGGCCCGGGCGGCGAGGTCGCGCGGCGCAGGCGCTGGAGCCGGCCCTCGAGGTTGACGTAGGTGCCGTCGCGCTCGAGGTAGCTCGTGCCCGGGAGGACGAGATCGGCCCAGCCGACCGCGAGCCCGTGGAACATCGAGACCGCGAGCACCGACTCGGCCCGCTCCGCGAGCGCGCGGACGTTCGGATCGCCGGCGGCCTCGTCGCCGGAGACGATCAGCAGCCCGATCGTCTCCGCGTCGGGAGCCTCCTCGTCGGAGGCGGCCGCCCACGCGTCGGCGACGCCGCGGCCGTTGGGCGTGGCGGGGATGGTGAAGGCGCCGCAGCCGTCCTTGCCGGCGAGCCCGAGCCGCTCCGCGAGCGCGGCCACGCGGGCGCCGCCGTCGCCGCCGGGGCCGCACCAGATCAGCACGGCGCGGTCGGCGCCGCGAACGGCGTCCTCGTCGAGCTCGGTCAGCACCTTCGCGCCGTTGCGGCGCGCGGCCTTGATCCAGAGGTCGACGATCGGCGCGCGCTGCTCGACCGGGACGTCGCCGAGCACGACGACCACCTGCGCGTCGCGGATCGCCGACAGCGGCAGGCGGTAGGCGTCGAGCGCGTGCGAGATCGGCTCCGGCAGCGTCGCCTGGTGCGAGTGGAGCCCGCGGCGAAGGAGCTTCGCGAGCGCGTACGCGTGCTCGACGGTCTCCGAGCCGGAGAGCGCGACGACGATCCGCCCCTCGGCCGCGCGCAGCAGCCGCTCGGCCTCGTCGAGCGCGTCGGGCCACGAGACGGGCTCGAAGCCGCGCAGGCGCACGCGTTTGATCGGATCGACGATGCGATCCGCGGAGCGCAGGTGCGTGAAGCCGAAGCGGCCCTTGTCGCAGATCCAGCCCTCGTCGATCTCCGGGTGGTTGCGCGAGAGGATCCGCTTGACCTTGCCCTCGCGCACGGTCGCGTTCGTGTTGCAGCCGACGGGGCACATGCCGCAGACGGTCGGCACGTTGACGATCTCCCACGGGCGCGCCTCGAAGCGGTATTGCGTCGGCAGCAGCGCGCCGACCGGGCAGAGCTCCGTGACGTTGCCGGTGAACGGGCCGGTGTACGGCTCGTCCTCGAAGGTCGTGACCACGGAGAGCGCGCCGCGGTTGGCAAAGACGAGCTGGCCGTCCTCGCTGATCGACTCGCTGAACCGCGTGCAGCGGTAGCAGAGGATGCAGCGCTCGCGGTCGAGCGAGATCGCCGGCGAGATCGTGATCGGCTTCTCGAAGGTCGTCTTCTCGAAGCGCATGCGCGTGTTGCCGGGCCCGTAGCGGAAGGTGAGGTCCTGGAGCGGGCACTCGCCGCCCTTGTCGCAGACGGGGCAGTCGAGCGGGTGGCTGACGAGCATGAACTCGAGCGTCGCGTTCTGACCGACGGCGGCCTGCTGCGACGTGCGCGCCGTGCGGACGACCATGCCGTCCTGCGCGGTGAGCGTGCAGCCCGCCTGGAGCTTCGGCATCCCGTCCACCTCGACGAGGCACATGCGGCAGGCGCCGACCGGCGGCCCGAGCCGCGGCTCGTAGCAGAAGACGGGAATCTCGATCCCGGCCGCGAGCGCCGTCTCGACGATGCCCGTGCCCTTGGGCACGTGCACCTCGCGCTCGTCGACGGTGACGCGGACGAGGTCGGCGCTCATACCTCGACCGCCACGTGCGCATGCTGATCCACCGGCGCGAAGAGGCCGTCGAGCGTGGAGTCGTGGCCGAACGGGCAGCCGCCCTGGGCGAGATGCGCGGCGAACTCGTCGCGGAACTTCGTCACGCAGCTTGCGACCGGCATCGCGGCCGAGTCGCCGAGCACGCAGAGGCACTTGCCGATGATGCGGTCGCAGACGTCGAGCAGCACTTCGAGATCCTGCTCCGACGCCGTGCCCGCCTCGACGGCGCGCAACAGCTGCACGAGCCAGCGCGTGCCGACGCGGCACGGCGTGCACTTGCCGCACGACTCGTGCATGTAGAACTGCGCGATCCGCAGCGCGAACTGGACGATGCACGTCTTGTCGTCGACGACGCTGACGACGCCCGAGCCGATGAAGTAGCCCTTCTTGCCGAGCGAATCGGCGTCGAGCTTCGTGTCGAGGTCGCCGGGCGTCATCACCGGGAACGACGAGCCGCCCATCATCACGGCCTTGAGCGTGCGGCCCTCCGTGACGCCGCCGCCGACCTCCTCGATCAGATGACGGACGGTGATGCCGTGCGGCAGCTCGTACGCACCGGGCCGCTTCACGTTGCCGGAGAGGCAGAACACGCGCGTGCCGGTCGAGTCCGGAGGCGCGCCGATCTCGGCGTACGCGGCCGGGCCCACCTCCAGCACCTTCGGCACGGTCGTGATCGTCTCGATGTTGTTGATCAGCGTCGGCGACGCGTACAGACCGGAGATGGCCGGGAACGGCGGCTTCGAGCGCGGCTGGCCGCGCTTGCCCTCGAGCGACTCGAGCAGCGCCGTCTCCTCGCCGCAGATGTACGCGCCGGCGCCGCGGTGGATGACGATCGCGACGTCGGCGAGGATGCCGGCGTCGCGCGCCTGGCCGAGCGCCGCCTGGAGCGACTCGTATTCGGCGAGATACTCGCCGCGGACGTAGATGTAGACGTGCTTCGACTGGATCGCGTGCGCGGCGATCAGACAGCCCTCGATCACGCGATGCGGCACGCGCAGCATGATCTCCCGGTCCTTGAATGTCCCCGGCTCCGACTCGTCCGCGTTGACGGTGAGGTAGATCGGCTTCGCGACCTTGTCCGGGGTCGGGATGAAGCTCGCCTTGCGGCCCATCGGGAAGAACGCGCCGCCGCGCCCGCGCAGGTTCGACTCGATCAGCTCCTGCGTCACCGCCTGCGGCGACATCGCGCGCGCACGCTCGAGCTGGAGATAGCCGCCGGCCTCGCGGTACGCCGCGAGGTCGCGGAGCGGGCTCTCCTCGGCGCCGGCGAGGACGAGCACCTCAGACACGTCGCAGCTCCTCGACGATCCCGGGAACCTGCTCCGGCGTCACCGACTGCCGGTAGCGACGGTCGACGGCGACGACGGTGGGCGTGCTGCACCCGCCGAGACACTCCACCGCGCGCAACGTGATCTCGCCGTCGGCGGTCGTCTCTCCCGGCCCGACGCCGAGCTCGCTCTCGAACGCCTCCAACACGGCCTGCGCGTTGACGAGCCCGCAGCAGACGTTCGTGCAGACCTCGACCATATGCCGCCCCACCGGCTTGAGGTGGAACATGTCGTAGAAGCTCGCGACCGACATGCAGTACGCCGGCGTGAGGTCGAGCGCATCCGCGACCTCCTCGAACGCCTCGCGTGACAGCCAGCCGTAGTGCTCCTGGGCGAGCCGGAGCGCGGGCAACACGGCGGAGTGCGCCGCGGCGGGATAGTCCCTGCGCACCTGCTCGATCTCGTCGCGCAGCTCGCTCACCGGTCGGTGTCCCCCATCACGGAGTCGAGCGAGCCGACGATCGCGATCAGGTCGGCGATCATCGCGTCGTGCGTGCACGTCGCCGTCGCCTCGAGCGCGACGAACGACGGCGCGCGGAAGTGCACGCGCCACGGCTTCGGGCCGCCGTCCGAGACGACGTAGCAGCCCGACTCGCCGCGCGGCGACTCGATCGCGACGTAGACCTCGCCCTCGGGCACGCGGTAGCCCTCGGTGACGATCTTGAAGTGATGGATCAGCGACTCCATCGACGTGTGCAACTCCTCGCGCGGCGGCAGCACGACCTTGCGATCGTCGGCGATCCACGGCCGGCCCTCCATGCGCTCGAGCTTGTCGAGGCACTGGCGGACGATCTTCGTCGACTCGGCCATCTCGTCCATGCGCACGCGGTAGCGGTCGTACACGTCGCCGCCGGTGTAGACCGGCACGCGGAAGTCCACCTGCTCGTACGCGAGATACGGCGCGTCGCGGCGCAGGTCCCAGTCGACGCCGGACGCGCGCAGGATCGGGCCCGACTGCGCGAGCGCGATCGCGTCGTCGGCGGAGAGCAGCCCGACGCCCTTCGTGCGCTGGAGCCAGATCTGGTTGCGGTCGAGCAGCGTGAGGTAGTCGTCGAGCGCGCCCGGCATGATCTCGACGAACTTCCGGCACTCGGGGTAGAAGCCGGCCGGGATGTCCTCGGCGAGACCGCCCGCCTGGAAGTAGCGCGTGTGCATCCGTGCGCCGCAGACCATCTCGAACAGGTCGAGGAGCGTCTCGCGCTCGCGGAAGCAGTACCAGAACATCGAGATCGCTCCCAGCTCGAGCGCCGACGTGCCGAGGTAGACGAGATGCGAGTGGATGCGGTTGAGCTCGCAGAGCAGCATCCGCATCCACGTGGCCTTCTCGGGCACCTCGAGCTCGAGCAGCTTCTCGATCGCGAGCACGAAGACGAGCTCGTTGTTCTGGTAGCCGACGTAGTCGATGCGCTCCGGATACGTGATCGCCTTCCACCACGTCTTGTGCTCCATGTTCTTCTCGAAGCCCGTGTGGAGGTAGCCGATCACCGCCGAGAGTCCGACGACCTGCTCGCCGTCGAGGTCGACGATCAGGCGGAGGACGCCGTGCGTCGAAGGATGGTTCGGGCCGAAGTTGACCTGGAACAGCTCGTCCGTCTCGCGCAGCGCTTCGGGGACGTCGAGGATCGTCGGCACGCGCGCCGGGATGCGCGAACCTTCATAGGGCGGCTCGCCGACGATCGGCCACTCGCGTGTGCTGCTCCGTTCGGGCGCGATCGTCATGGACTCACTCGGCGTCCGAGAAGCGGACGGGCTCGCCGCCGAGGGGATAGTCCTTGCGCAGCGGGTGGCCGTCCCAGTCGTCCTCGAGCAGGATCCTGTTGAGGTTCGGGTGGCCTTCGAAGCGGATCCCCATCAGGTCGAACTGCTCGCGCTCGTGCCAGTCGGCGGTCGGCCACACGGAGACGACGCTCTGCACGGGCTCGTCGTCGTCGAGCCAGCACTGGAGGCGCACGCGCGGCGCGCCGCGCTTCAGCGCGAGCAGGTGGTAGCTGAGCGAGAAGCGCTTCGGCTTCGCGGGCGGCAGCGCCTGGAGGCCCTGCGTCATCGGCCGGTTGAGGTCGCGGCCGGCGGCGGTGCCGATGTAGCCGGAGACGGCGTGCTCTTCCCAGCCGAGGTAGTCCGTGGCGACGAGGTCGGCGAGGAAGTTGAACTCGAGCTCGTCGCGCGCGTATCGGCACGCGTCGCGGATCTTCCCGGGCTCGACCACGACGGTCGTCTCGCCGTGTCCTTCCTTCGTCTCGACGAACCCCGGGATCTCCTCCCAGCTCACGTCGCGACCTCCTTGCGCTCGTACGCCGCCGGCACGCCGGCCAGGTGCGCCTCGTGCAGGCGGATGATCCCCTCCATCAGCGCCTCCGGCCGCGGCGGGCAGAACGGCACGTAGATGTCGACCGGGACGATCCGGTCGACGCCCTGGAGGATCGCGTAGTTGTTGAACATCCCGCCCGAGCTCGCGCACGCGCCCATCGCGATCACCCATTTCGGCTCGAGCATCTGGTCGTAGATCTGGCGCAGCGGCGCCGCCATCTTGTGCGAGACGCGACCGGACACGATCAGCAGATCGGCCTGGCGCGGCGAGGAGCGGAACGCCTCCATGCCGAAGCGGGCGAGGTCGTAGCGCGCGCCGACGATCGACATCATTTCGATCGCGCAGCAGGCGAGACCGAACGTGTCCGGCCACATCGACTTCGTCTGCGACCAGCGCACCGCCTTCTCGAGCGTCGTCAGGCCGAGCGCCTGCTCGAGCTGTTCGGCACCGATCTCCTCCTCGAACCTGGACGGGCCCTTCGTCGGCCACAGCAGCCGCTCGGACTGAAGTCCGTAGTCGCGCAGGCGCTTCGTCAACGCCGCGTCACCACTCGAGCGCGCCCTTGCGCCAGATGTAGACGTACGCGACGAGCAGGATGAGGATGAAGAACGCGAACTCGACGAAGCCGAACCAGCCGAGCGCGTGCAGCTGCACGGCGAGCGGGTAGAGAAACACGATCTCGATGTCGAAGACGATGAACAGCATCGCTGTGAGGTAGAAGCTGACGGTGAATCGCTGCGGCGCCATCTGCCCGCGCGAGACGCCCGACTCGAACGGGATCACACGCGCGCGCGTGCGACCGACGGGGCGCTGGCCGAAGACGAAGGACATCACGATCATCGAGGCGGGGATCGCGAGCGCCATCAAGCCGTAGATGAGGAACGGCAGCCAGTCGCGCAGCATCGACGGCGGACGTTATCAAGGCGGGTGGTGCGCCACGAGCGGAACGGGATCGCCCGTAGCCATGCGTGAGACGGCTGTTACAAAGTTGGGGCGCCGGCCGGGCCGGGAAGCTGGACGCGCCGGGCGTCGTTGCTAGGATGCGAAGGCATGGAGATCAAGGAGCGCACCGAGCAGCTCGTGTCGCTGACGCCGGCGGCCGCGGAGAAGATCCGTGCCCTGATGGCCGAAGACGCGGACGTCTCCGTCCTGCGGGTGGCGATCGAGGGCGGCGGCTGCTCCGGCTTCCAGTACGGCCTCGGCTTCGACCGGGACGCCCAGGAGGGCGACCAGGAGTTCGAGTGCGAGGGCGTCAAGGTGGTCGTCGACCCGTTCAGCGCGCCGTACCTGGCGGGCGCACGCGTCGACTATCTCGAGACGATTCAGGAGTCCGGCTTCAAGATCGACAATCCGAACGCCGTCTCCTCCTGCGGGTGCGGCCACTCGTTCCAGGTCGGAGACGAGGTCGATCCGGGCGAATCCGCCGGGTCCGACTGCGGCTCCGGCTGTAGTCACTGAGGTCCTCCGGACGCCGGTGTACCGCGTCGCCGTCGTCGGTTCCGGGCCGGCGGGCTTCTATGCGGCCGGGGCGCTCCTAGCGGCCGACCCGCCGGTCGAGGTAGACATGTTCGAGCGGCTGCCGACGCCGTGGGGGCTCGTCCGGCTCGGGGTCGCGCCCGACCACCCGAAGATCAAGTCGGTCTCGAAGGCCTTCGAGCGCATCGCCGAGCGCCCGGGCTTCCGCTTCATCGGCAACGTCGAGATCGGCCGCGACGTCGGGCACGAGGAGCTGGAGGCGCTGTACGACGCGGTCGTCTACACCGTCGGCGCGCAGACCGACCGCCGCATGGGCATTCCCGGCGAAGACCTGCCCGGCTCGTTCCCCGCCACCGAGCTCGTGGCCTGGTACAACGGCCACCCCGATTTCCAGGAGCTCGAGTTCGACCTGGCGGTGGAGCGGGTGGTCGTGATCGGGGCCGGCAACGTCGCCGTCGACGTCGCGCGCATGCTCGCGCTCACCCCCGAAGAGCTCGCCCCGACCGACACGACGGAGGCGGCGATCGCGGCCATGGCCGCCTCCGGCATCGAGGAGATCGTCCTGATCGCCCGGCGCGGCCCCGTGCAGGCGGCGTTCACGACGCCGGAGCTGATCGAGCTCGGCGAGCTCGCCGGCTGCGACGTCGTCGTCGATCCGGCCGACCTCGAGCTCGACGCTGCGAGCGAGGCGGCGCTCGCCGGGGACACGAACGCCACCCGCAACCTCGAGGTGCTGCGGGAGTTCGCGGCCCGGCCGCTCCACGGCCATCCGCGCAGGCTCTATCTCCGCTTCCTGCTCTCGCCGGTGGCGCTGCTCGGCGCCGAGCGCGTCGAGGCGGTCGAGGTCGTGCGCAACCGCCTCGAGCCCGACGGGCGCGGCGGGCTGCGCGCCGTCGCCACGGAGGAGCGCGAGACGATCCCGTCCGGGCTCGTCTTCCGCAGCGTTGGCTACCGGGGCGTGCCGCTGCCGGGCCTCCCGTTCGACGAGAGCCGCGGCGTGATCCCGAACGAGGGCGGCCGCGTGTCTCCGGGCGTCTACGTCGCCGGCTGGATCAAGCGCGGCCCCTCGGGCGTGATCGGCACGAACAAGAAGGACGCGACCGAGACGATCGAGCTCCTGCTCGGCGACCTGCGCGCTGTTCCCGCGAAGGGCCGCAGCGCCGCCGACGTGGACGCGCTCCTGCTCGAGCGGGGAGCCGAACCGGTGCTCTACCACGGCTGGACCGCGATCGACGAGGCCGAGCGCGCCGCCGGCGAGAAGCTCGGCCGCCCGCGCGTGAAGCTGTGCACCTGGGACGAGCTGCTTGGCGCCGCGGCCGGCGCGCACGCGGCCGTAGACTCGGAGGCATGAGCGACACCGAGGAGCGGCGCGAGCTGTGGGGCGGCGAGACCACGAAGGCGATCGCCAACTTCCCCGTCTCGGGCGAGCCGATCCCGCCGCCGGTCGCGCGCTGGCTCGGCCGCATCAAGGGCGCCGCGGCGCTCGCCAACGCCGACCTGGGCCTGCTCGACCGCGACAAGGCCGACCGCATCGCCGCCGCGGCCGCGCGCATCGCGCAGGGCGAGCTCGACGACCAGTTCCCGATCGACGTCTTCCAGACCGGCTCGGGCACCTCCTCGAACATGAACGCGAACGAGGTGCTCGCGACCCTCGCCGGCGAGGGCGTCCACCCGAACGACGACGTCAACATGGGCCAGTCCTCGAACGACGTCTTCCCATCCGCGGTGCACCTCGCCGCGCTCGACGAGATCGTCAACGACCTGCTGCCGGCGCTCGACCGGCTCGGGGCCTCGCTCGAGGGGAAGGCGCACGAGTTCGCCGACGTCGTCAAGTCCGGCCGGACGCACTGGATGGACGCCGTCCCCGTCACCCTCGGCCAGGAGTTCGGCGGCTACGCGGCCCAGGTGCGCCAGGGCGCCGAGCGCGTGAAGGACGCCCTGCCGCGGCTCGGCCAGATCCCGCTCGGCGGCACCGCCGTCGGCACCGGCCTCAACACGCACCCGGAGTTCGCCGCGCGTGTGCGCGCGATCCTCATGGCCGACACCGGGCTGACCATCTCCGCGCCCGCCGACCCGTTCGAGGCGCAGGCCGCCCGCGACGGCATCGTCGAGACCTCCGGGGCGCTGAAGGCGGTCGCCGTCTCGCTCACGAAGGTCGCGAACGACATCCGCTACCTCGGCTCGGGTCCGCGCGCCGGCCTGGGCGAGATCATGCTCCCCGAGCTTCAGAAGGGCAGCTCGATCATGCCGGGCAAGGTCAACCCGGTGATGCCCGAGGTCGTGACGCAGGTGGCGGCGCAGGTGATCGGGAACGACACGGCCATCACCATCGGCGGCATGCAGGGCCACTTCGAGTTGAACGTCTTCGTGCCGCTGCTGGCCCGGAACATCCTCGACTCGGTGAAGCTGCTCGCCGCCGCCTGCCGCCTGTTGGCGGACAAGTGCGTGGACGGGATCGAGGCCAACAGGGAGGTCTGCGAGAGCTACGCGGAGCTGACGCTCTCGGCCGCCACGGCCCTCAACCCCTTCATCGGCTACGACCGGGCGGCGGCGATCGTCAAGGAGGCGGCCGCGTCCGGGCGCTCGCTTCGGGAGGTCGCCCGCGAGCAGGGGGTCGAGGACTCGGTGCTCGACGCGGCGCTCGACTACCGCGCGATGGCCAAACCGCACGGCTGAGCGGCCCGAAGGCCTTTACTCAAGCGAGGTATCTCGTCCTCGAGGGTTGACCTCGGGGCCAACCGGGGTCACACTCAGTCGGCCGATCAGGGGGTCGATCGATGAGCGGCACGGTGGCGGCCGCGCCGAATTGTGAGGTCGACTGAACGTGTGTACGGGGAGAGGAGACGCTTTGAGACGCAGTTGTGTCGGCAGGCCGGCAGGGCGGAAGCACGCCTCCAGGAACGCAGCCTGGATCGCTCTGGCCGTGGCAGGTCTCGTGACGCTCTCCGTCGTTTCGGCGGCGGGCGCGGTCACCAATCCAGTCAAGGCGCCGAACGCCGGGCAGAAGTTCACGCCCGTCTTCACGCCGGTGGGGATCTCGAACAAGCCGACGACCTTGGTCGTCCAGCTCAGCGGCGATCCGATCACCGTCGCGGACGCAGCTGCCGCGAACCCACTTTCGCAGGGCCAGAAGGACTCGATCCGCAGCCAGCTCAGGAGCCAGCAGGCGCCTGTCGCGTCGCAGATCGAGTCCCTCGGCGGGAAGGTCCTCGCCTCGTACCAGGCCGCATACAACGGCTTCAAGGTGCAGATCGCCGCCAACAAGGCGGCCCAGCTCAGCGCGCTCCCCGGTGTGACCGGGGTCTATCCACTGCCGACGTACAAGCCCGACAACATCCACGGGATTCCGCTGATCGGCGCCCCGCAGGTGTGGGACAACACGGGCGGCAACTTCCACGGCGAGGGAATCAAGATCGCCGACATCGACACGGGCATCGACTACACGCACGCCGACTTCGGCGGTAGCGGCAATCCCGGCGACTACCTGACCGCGAAGGCCTCGGACATGCTGCCGGCGAACCCGCTGTGGTTCGGCCCGTCGGCGCCCAAGGTCAAGGGCGGCATCGATCTCGTCGGCGACGCGTACAACGCCGACGGCACCTCGGCGGCCCAGACGACCCCCGTCCCGGATCCGAACCCGCTCGACTGCAACAGCCACGGGACGCACACCGCCGGCACGATGGCCGGCTTCGGCGTCCTCTCGAACGGGCAGACGTACACCGGACCGTACAACGCGTCGACGGTCGCGTCGAACTCGTGGAACGTCGGCCCCGGCGCTGCACCGGAGGCGGACATCTACTCCGTGAAGATCTTCGGCTGCTCCGGCTCGACGAACGAGGTGCTCGACGGCATCGAGTGGGCCGTCGACCACAACATGGATGTGATCAACATGTCGCTCGGCGCGCCGTTTGGGGCCACCGACTCGCCCGACGCGGTCGCGGCTTCGAACGCGGCGAAGGACGGCGTGATCGTCGTCTCCTCCGCGGGCAACGAAGGCCCGAACCCGTACACGACGGGCGACCCGGCCTCCGGCAGCGGCGTGATCAGCGTCGCCGCGAGCGATCCGACGCAGACCTTCCCGGCTGCGAATCTCACGTTGACGAAGGCCGATCACACGAGCGGCGGCACGCTGACGGCGATCGACGCCAACGGCTTCTCTCCGCTTCCGGCCGGTCCGGTCGGCATCGTGGTGATTCCGGCAACAGCGCACGACGCGGCCCTCGCCAGCCCGGGTGTGCCCGACTCGATCAGCTACGGCTGCGCTGCGGCTGACGATGCGGCTGCGGGCAGTCTCGCCGGCAAGTTCATCGTCGTCGAACGCGGCGTGTGCGCACGCGTGGCGAAGGCGATCTTCGGCCAGGAGGCCGGAGCCGCGGGCGTGATCATGGTCAACACCACGGCGGCGCTTCCGCCGTACGAGGGTCCGATCACGGGAGATCCGGACGTTCCGGGCTTCCCGCTGTTCGGCGGCTTTCCGTTCACCGTCACGATCCCGTTCCTCGGCGTCGCGGGAGGCGCTCCCCCGTCGGCATCGGCCGCGGGCTTGCAGCTCATCGCCGCCAACGGAGGCACCCTGACGGAGACCGGCTCGACGATTGCGAACCCCGGGTTCGAGACGCTCGCGAGCTTCAGCTCGTGGGGGCCGGCCACCGGTTCGAGCGACCTCAAGCCGAACGTCACCGCTCCGGGCGTGAGCATCTTCTCGGCCGGAATGGGCACGGGCATCGGAGCGCTCAACGACTCCGGCACCTCGATGGCCGCTCCGCACACGACCGGTGAGGCTGCGCTCGTCAAGCAGGCGCATCCGAGCTGGCGGCAGGTGAAGTACTGGGCTGCCGCGATCGAGAACACCGCCGATCCGAGCATGGTCAACGGCTATTCGACGCGTGGCGCCGGCTCGGGCTTCATCCAGGCGCTGCCCGCGGTGCAGACGCAGGTCGTGGCGCTCGGCGACCGCGACAACGGCGACATGAGCTTCGGCTTCAACGAGCTCAACCGGAACTTCAGCGAGACGGGCTTCGTCAAGCTGAAGAACTTCGGCGACGCGCCGGCGACGTTCACCGTCTCGGACGCACTCCCGGCAGGGAGCCCGCATTCGACGTCGTTCCCGTCGCACGTGACCGTGTTCGGTCACGGCGGCGAGGCGCTCGTCCCGGTGCGGCTCACGGTTCCGGCGGCGACAGCCGGCGGTGCCGCACAGCCGTGCGGCGGCGTCTACTGCGCGGTCACGGCGTTCAGCGACGTGTCCGGTCTGATCACGTTCACGCCGTTCGGCGGGAACAACAACGGCGTCACCCTGCGCGTGCCGTACTACATGGTGCCGCAGGCCGTGTCCGACGTCGGCGTCCGCAACGTCAACGACAACCAGTTGCGGCGCACCGGTCACACGAACGCGACGGTGGCGAACAGCTTCCGCGCGCCGACCGGCGGCACCGCCGACTGGTACGCGTGGGGCATCAAGGACAAGCGGGACCACGGGTTGAAGTCCGACGACCTGAAGGCCGTCGGCGTGCAGTCCTTCCCGACCGTTGCGGCACCCTCGGGTGACGGAACGGGCTTCCTTGCCTTCGCGATCGCCACGAATCACCGCTGGTCGAACGCCGCGATGGACGAGTTCGACGTCTTCGTCGACGTGAACGGCGACGGGGTGCCCGACTACGACGTCGTCGCCGTCGACTACGGAGCGCTCACGAGCCCGGACTTCGACGGCGTGGACGCAGTGGCGGTGTTCGACCTGAACGAAAGCGGCGGGACGATCAACTACTTCGCCGACGCTCCGACCGACAGCAGCACGATCGTGCTGCCGGTCGACTTCGCCCAGCTGACGGACTCGAATCCGGCGACGTCACTCGGTGGCGCGAACCAGCGCTTCACCTACTCGGTGACCGCGACCGGCCTGACCGACGGCACGGCGGACACGAGCGACATGAGTGCCGTGTTCAACCCGTTCAACTCCGCGGTGAACACGGGCATGTTCGACCCGCTCGCTCCGGGCGCCTCGGCGACCGAGGCGCTGACGGTCAACGCGGCGGAGCAGGCGAAGTCGCCCGCGCTCGGCTGGATGATCGTCAGCCACGAGAACCCGAGCAACGACGAGGCGAACTTCATCCCCCTCAGCGGCAGCGGCCACTAGGGCTCGTTCGCACTCGGTAGCACGGCGAGGGCCGGCGGAGACGCCGACCCTCGCAGTTTCTGGGCGGCTCCGCACCACCCTTTCTCGGGCTTGACGGGTGCCCTGACCGCGACAACACTCAAAGGGCGGGTCAGGGGGTCGGCTGAGGGCACGCTGCGGTGGCGGCCGGTACGAGTCAGCTCCGACTGAAGGTGCGGCGAGAGGAGCAAGGGGTGAAGAGCTGGCGTTTGGTGGTTGCGGCCGCCTGCGTTGCGCTGGGCGCGGTCTCGGCGGCAGGTGCGGCGGACAAGCCGGTGCCGGCGCCGACGGCAGGGCACCCGTTCCGGCCGGTCTACGTTCCGATCGGGGCGTCCAACAAGCAGACGACGCTCGTCGTGCAGCTCACCGGCGACCCGATCACCGTCGCCGACTCCGACGCGGCGGCGCCGCTCTCGCAGGGCCAGAAGGATTCGATCCGCAGCCAGCTCCGCAGCGCGCAGGCGCCCGTCGCCCAGCAGATCCAGTCGCTCGGCGGCCACGTCCTCGCGAGCTACCAGGCGGCCTACAACGGCTTCAAGGTGCAGATCTCGGCGAGCAAGATCGCCCAGGTGGCCGCGCTCCCCGGCGTCACCGGCGTCTTCCCGCTCCCCACGTACAAGACCGACAACGTCGACAGCGTCCCGCTCGTCGGCGGCCCGCAGGTCTGGGACGCCGTCGGCGGCAGCTTCCACGGCGAGGGCATCAAGATCGCCGACCTCGACACCGGCATCGACTACACGCACGCCGACTTCGGTGGGCCCGGAACGACCGCCGCGTACGTCCAGGCGCTCGCGCTCGACACGGCCGACCCCACGTCGACCTCGGTCTGCATGACGCCGGCGCTGACGCCCTGCTTCGGGCCGAACGCGCCCAAGGTGAAGGGCGGCATCGACCTCGTCGGCGACAACTACGACGCGAGCGCCACGCTCGCGGACGGCGTCACCCCCGATCCCGCGAGGACGACGCCCCAGCCCGACCCGAACCCGCTCGACTGCGGGGACGGGCACGGCACGCACACCGCCGGCACGGCCGCCGGCTTCGGCGTCCTCTCGAACGGGCAGACGTACACCGGGCAGTACAACGCGTCGACCGTCGCGTCGAACTCGTGGAACGTCGGCCCCGGCATGGCGCCGAAGGCGGACATCTACGCGGTGCGCATCTTCGGCTGCTCGGGCACGACCAACGAGGTGCTCGACGGCATCGAGTGGGCCGTCGACCACAACATGGACGTGATCAACATGTCGCTCGGCTCGCCGTTCGGGGCCACCGACACGCCCGACGCGGTCGCGGCCTCGAATGCGGCGAAAGACGGCGTGATCGTCGTCTCCTCCGCCGGCAACGAAGGTACGAACCCGTACGTGACGACCGATCCCGGCACCGGCAGCGGCGTGATCAGCGTCGGCGCGAGCGACCCGCACCAGACGCTCGCCGGCGCCGACCTCACCACCTCGAGCGGCACCGCCGGCCTCACGCTCTCGAACAACGCCGTCTTCGCCGACGGCCTGTCCGCCCCGACCTTCGTCGTCCAGCCGGACCCGTCCTCGCAGGCGGACGGCCCCACCGACACGGGCCCGATCGGCCTCGGCTGCGACCCGGCGGACTACCTGGGCGCGAGCGGCAAGATCGTGATCGTGCAGCGCTCCGACACGGGAAGCTGCGATCGCGTGCAGCGGGCGATCCTCGCGGAGAACGCGGGCGCGGTCGCGGCGATCCTCGTCAACAACGCGCCCGGCTATCCGCCCTTCGAGGGCGATATCGCAAACCCGTCAACGGGCGCGAACGTGCAGATCCCGTTCTTCGGCGCGCTCTCGTCCTCCGTCTCCACGTTCGTGCAGTCGGCCGGGCACACCGGCACGCTCGAGCACGACGCCGCCGTCGCCAACCCGCAGTTCCTCACCCTCGCGAGCTTCAGCTCGTGGGGCCCGGCCACCGGCACGAGCGACCTCAAGCCGAACCTCGTCGCGCCCGGCGTCGGCATCGAGTCGGCCGGGATCGGCACGGGCGGCGGTGCGCTCGCCATGTCCGGCGCCTCGATGGCCGCGCCGCACGTCAGCGGCGAGGCCGCGCTCGTCAAGCAGGCGCACCCGAGCTGGCGGCAGGTCAAGTACTGGGTGGCCGCGATCGAAAACACGGCCGACCCGGGCCTCGTCAACGGCTACGCGCCGCGTGGCGCCGGCGCCGGCTTCGCGCAGGCCCTCCCCGCCGTGCAGACGCAGGTCGTCGCGCTCGGCGACCGCGACAACGGCGCCTTGAGCTTCGGCTTCGACGAGCTCAGCCGCAACTTCGGCGGCACCGGAACGATCAAGCTCAAGAACTTCGGCGACGCACCCGCGACGTTTAGCGTCTCGGACGCCCTCGCCGCCGGGAGCCCCCACACGACGGCGTTCCCGTCACGCGTGACCGTCCCCGGCCGTGGCGGCGAGGCGATCGTGCCCGTGCGGCTCAGCGTTCCCGCGGCGACCGCCGGCGGCGCAGCGGTTCCGTGCGCCGGCGTCGTCTGCGCGAGCACGCCGTTCAGCGACGTCTCCGGCCAGATCACGTTCATCCCGGCCGCCGGCAGCAACAACGGCGTCACGCTGCGCGTGCCGTACTACATGGTGCCGCAGGCCGTCTCCGACGTCGAGATCCGCAACGTCAACGAGAACCAGCTGCGCAGGACCGGCCGCGCGAGCGCGACGGTGGCGAACAGCTTCCACGCGCCCGCCGCCGGCTCCGCCGACTGGTACGCGTGGGGCATCAGGGACAAGCGCGACCACGGGCTGAAGTCGGACGACCTGAAGGCGGTCGGCGTGCAGTCGTTCCCGGCGGACGGCGTCCTCGCCTTTGCGATCGCCACGAACCATCGCTGGTCGAATGCCGCCATGGACGAGTTCGACATCCTCGTCGACGTGAACGGCGACGGGACACCGGACTACGACGTCGTCGCCGTCGACTACGGCGCGCTCACGAGCGGCGACTTCGACGGCGTGGACGCCGTGGCCGTCGTCGACCTCTCCACGGGCGCGACGACGATCAACTACATGGCCGACGCTC
Organism: Gaiellaceae bacterium; assembly: GCA_036511815.1. Taxonomy (GTDB): domain Bacteria; phylum Actinomycetota; class Thermoleophilia; order Gaiellales; family Gaiellaceae; genus Palsa-739. The sequence goes on along the minus strand of DATCBP010000014.1, from coordinate 6,295 downwards.
CGGCGGACAGCAGCACGATGGTGCTGCCGGTCGACTTCGCCCAGCTCACCGACGGCGACCCGTCCACCTCGCTCGGCGGCGCGAATCAGCGCTTCACGTACTCGGTGGTCGCGACCGGCCTGACCGACGGCACCGTCGACGCGAGCGACATGAACGCGGTGTTCAATCCCTTCAACCCGGCGGTGAGCACGGGCATGTTCGATTCGCTGGCGCCGGGCCAGTCTGCGACGGAGGCCCTGACGGTCGACGCCGCCGAGCAGGCGAAGTCGCCCGCGCTCGGCTGGATGGTCGTCAGCCACGAGAACGAGAGCGGCAGCGAGGCGAACTTCATCCCCCTGGGCGGCAGCGGCCACTAGGTTCTCGGGCACACTGACGGGATGGGTGCCCTGCTTGCACTGGCGTTCGCCGTCTCGGGGCTGCACGGGATCGTCGACCGCGGACCGATCCAGCCCGTCTGCAAGGCAGGGACGCCGTGCACCGCACCCGCTGTGGGAGCGGTGCTCGTCTTCTCGCGCAGCGGCCGCGTGGCGGCGCGGGTGCGTACGCAGGCCGGAGGCCGCTACACCGTGCGACTGGCCGCGGGTATCTATTCGGTGCGGCTCGCCCCCGTGCCGCGGATCGGCGGGATCGCGCCGCGTCAGGTGCACGTTGCCGTGGGCGTCTCCCGGCGGCTCGACTTCATGATCGACACCGGCATCCGCTAGCGCGCGCTACACGCTGATCTTCAGCATTGCGCGGTACCGCCGGGTGCCGTGGCGCACGGTCAGCATGTACGTCCCGGCCGCCCCCTTCGCGAGCCCGTTCTAGGCCTTGCGAATGGTGAAGCGCGGCGCGAACGTTCTCGCGCCGACGCGGACGCCGGCGCGGTAGCGGCCCGCGGCGGCCGGGTTGCCGAGCCCTGCGGCGCGCGTGAACGAGACGGTGAGCGTTCCCGGACCGATCACCATGCACGTGATCCCGTGCGGCAGAACGAGTGCGATCGTGACCGCGTGACCCGAGACGCTCACGCTGCGCGGCGCCTTGCCGTCGACGAGCACGTTCGCGCGGGCGATCGCGTGCGGCACGCGCTCGGCGGCCGGCAGCGAGACGACGACCGGCCCGGCGCCCGGCCGGCCGCACTGCATCTCGTAGCGCAGCGTCAACGTGAGCGCCGCCGGCCGGGCACCCGCCGTCGCGGGCGTTGCCACCGCGGTCGCGGTGTTGAGCGGCAGGACGATGGCGGCGACGAGCGCAGCGAGCATCAGTACGCGACGGCGCCGCGGCCCGTGGCCGCCGCGTGGCGCTGCTCGTCGGCGCGGTAGCTCGAGCGGACGAGCGGACCGGCGAAGACGGAGCCGAAGCCGAGCGCCTCACCCTGCTCGCGCAGCCACCGGAACTCGTCGGGATGCACCCAGCGGTCGATCGAGGCGTGTTTGGGGCTCGGCTGGAGGTACTGGCCGATCGTGACCACGTCGACGCCGTTCGCGCGCAGGTCGCGCATCGTCTCGACGATCTCGTCGTTCGTCTCGCCGAGGCCGACGATGATCCCGGACTTCGTCATCAGGTCGTAGTCGGCGAGCTCCTTCGCGCGCGCGAGCAGCCACAGCGCCTTGTCGTAGCTCGCCTTCGCGCCGCGCATCTGCCGGTGCAGCCGGCGCACGGTCTCGATGTTGTGGTTGAAGACGTCCGGGCGGGCGGCGAGCACCGTGCGCAGCGCCTCCTCCTCGACGCCGAGGAAGTCCGGCGTCAGCACCTCGACGGTCGACTCGGGCAGCTTCGCCTTGAGCGCGCGGATCGTGGCCGCGTAGTGCGCGGCGCCGCGGTCGGGGACGTCGTCGCGGTCGACCGACGTGACGACGACGTGCTTCAACGCCATCTGCGCCGCGGCCTGCGCGACCCGGAGCGGCTCGAGCTGGTCGGGCGGCGCGTCCGGGCGGCCGGAGTGGACGTAGCAGTAGCGGCAGGCCCGGGTGCACGTGTCGCCGAGGATCTGGAAGGTGGCCGTGCCGCGTCCCCAGCACTCGGAGATGTTCGGGCAGCGCGCCTCCTCGCAGATCGTGTTCAGCGAGAGGCCGTGGACGAGCTTCTGGACCTCGAAATAGCGCCCGTCCTTCGACGGCGCGCGCACCTTCATCCACTCGGGGCGGCGCGGGCGCTCGGCGACCGGGAGCGAGGTCTCCACGGTCATTCAGTCTAGTTGCGGTGCCTCAGGCCCGTTCGCTACCCTAAGTGGACTCACTAGTCCGCTTACCGCCGGGAGAGATCACATGCCGCGCCACTCGACGAACCCCTGGGTCATCCTCGTCCTCATCTGCTTCGCGCAGTTCATGGTCGTGCTCGACGCGACCGTCGTGAACGTCGCGCTCCCCTCGATCCAGAACGACCTGCACCTCTCCGAGGCGAACCTCCAGTGGATCGTCAACGCGTACACGCTCGTCTTCGGCGGCTTCCTGCTGCTCGGCGGGCGCGCCGGCGACCTGCTCGGCCGCAAGCGGCTCTTTCTCGGCGGCCTGATCGTCTTCACCGCCGCCTCGCTGCTCGACGGCCTCGCGGTCAGCTCGGGGATGCTGATCGGCTCGCGGGCCCTTCAGGGCCTCGGCGCCGCGTTCATCTCGCCGGCCGCGCTCGCAATCATCTCGACGACGTTCAAGGACGGCGCCGACCGCGCGAAGGCGCTCGGCGTCTGGGCCGCGATCGCGATCGGCGGCAGCGCCATCGGCCTCGTGCTCGGCGGCGCGCTCACGCAGACGCTGTCCTGGCCTTGGATCTTCTTCATCAACGTCCCGGTCGGCATCGCGGTGTTCGTGTTGTCGCTGCGCCTCATCCCCGAGTCGAAGGACGAGTCCGCGCAGCGCGGCTTCGACGTCTTCGGCGCAGTCTTCGTCACGAGCGGCCTGATGACGCTCGTGTACGCGATCGTCGAGGCGGAGCGCTACGGCTGGGGCTCGGGCCGGACGCTCGGCACGTTCGTGCTCGCGGCGCTGCTCATCGTCGCGTTCGTCATCCGTCAGATGCGGTACGCGACGCCGCTCGTCCGGCTCTCGATCTTCCGCACCCGGTCGCTCACCGTCGCGAATGTCGTCATGTTCCTCGTCGGCTCGGGGCTCTTTGCGATGTTCTTCTTCAACTCGCTTTACATCCAGCGCGTGCTCGGCTTCGGCCCCCTCGACGCCGGGCTTGCGTTCCTGCCGTTCACGGCCGGGATCATGGTGTCCGCGGGTTTCGCGTCGAGCTTCGCGCACCGGATCGGCACGCGCCCGATCGCCGTCGGCGGGATGATCCTGACGAGCATCGGCATGTTGATGCTCGCGCGTCTGCCGGTCGACGGCTCGTACGCCAGGGACGTGCTCCCGTCGCTCATCGTCACGTCGCTCGGACTCGGCTGCGTGTTCGTGCCGCTTACGCTCATCGCCACGACGGGCCTCGAGGACGAGGACCAGGGGCTCGCCTCCGGTCTCTTCAACACGTCGCAACAGGTCGGCGGCGCGCTCGGCCTCGCCATCCTCTCCACCTTCGCCGCGAGCAAGACGAACAGCGTGCACGGCACCGCCAAGGACGTGGCGCTCGTGGACGGCTTCCACGTCGCGTTCGCCGGCGGCGCGATCTTCGTCGCACTCGGGCTCGTTGCGCTGCTTGCGCTGCTGCGACGGCATCACGTCGTGCGCATCGAGGCCGAGGCCGACGCGGCGGCGGCTCAGGCGGCGTGAGCCTCACGCTTCGCGCCGACGCCCGGCGAAACCTCGACCGCCTGCTCGCCGCGGCGGCCGAGTGCTTCGCCGAGCACGGCGTGGACGCGAGCATCGACGAGATCGCGAAACGGGCCGGCATCGGCCACGCCACCGTGTTCCGGCGCTTCCCGACGAAGGAGGCGCTGCTCACCGCGGTCGTGCTCGAGCGGATCCGCGAGCTGGCTGCGGCTGCCGAAGCCGCGCTCGCCGACCCGGACGCCGGTCAGGCGTTCGACGGCTTTTTCCGCGCCGCAGCGGAGGTGTATGCGCGCAACCGCGCGCTCGTCGAGCGCTTCGACAGCTGCATCGAGACGGAAGAGGTCGCCGCGCTCGAGGTCGCGGTCGGCCGGCTCGTTTGGCGCGCTCAGCGCGCCGGCGCCCTCCGCCGCGACATCACCGCGCTCGACGTGATGGAGCTCGTTCCGGCGGCGAGCCGCCATCCCGACGTGATTCTCGACGGCCTGCGGGCGCGCCCATCGTGACGGCACAGGACGGCCGCGACCTGGTCGCGACCAGGTCGTGCGGCGTCCGCTCGAGCTCCGTTGCGATCGCGTCATAGGCTGCGGCAGTCGCCGCCATCCGGTCGCTCACCGCTTTGCCAGCTCCGCGTGCACCGGCTGGGACCAGAGGCCGCCGCCGCCGTCGGCCGGAAGCTCCTCGAACTCGAGACCGAACACCTCGCCGAGCGCGGCGAGTGCGTGCGGGCGAACCTCGTCGACCGTGACCGCGCGCCCGGTCTCGCGTGCGATCGTCGTGAACGTCGCGTCCTCGAGGCCGCACGCGGTGATCCATTCCGTGAACGGCGCCGGGTCGAGGTCGACGTTGAGCGCGTAGCCGTGCGTCGTCACCCAGCGCGAGACGTGGACGCCGATCGACGCGAGCTTGCGCGGCGGCCGCGTCAGCCACACGCCGGTGAGGCCTTCGATCCGCTCGCCCGTCAGCCCGAACGGCGCCACCGTCCCGATCAGCGCCTCCTCGAGGTCGCGGACGTACTTCTTCACGTCGCGCCCGTGCCGGTTCAGGTCGAGAATCGGGTAGCAGACGAGCTGGCCCGGCCCGTGGAACGTCGACTTGCCGCCGCGATCGGTCTCGACCACGTCGACATCGGCCGTGTCCGGAAGGTGGAGCTCCGCCGACTCGTCGGTGCGCCGCCCGACCGTGACGACGGGCGGGTGCTCGAGCAGCAGCACGACGTCGGGAATCGCCCCCTGGGAGACCGCGCCCGCGAGCGAGCGCTGGAGATCCCACGCCTCCTGGTACGGGACGGTGCCGAGCTGCATGAGGTAGGCGCCACGGGACATGCGGTCAGCCTACCCGGGGCGTTGCCGAAACTGCCGCAACCTGGTTGCAGCCCGTGGCGACACAGGCGGAAAGAGGCGCGCGGCCTGAACAGGCCATGAAGGGCCGAAGCGAACGCGGGCTGTTGCCGCGTTCGTGGAGGCCGGATGCTCGTTGCGTGGGGATGGCGTAGCCACCACCGCGCACGCCACGCCTCCCGTCGCTCGGCGCTAGCCCAAGAGCCCGTCGGCTTGGCCGGCGGGCGCTCCGCGAAGCGGTACTCAAACCATGCGAAGAGCGCAGCTCTTCGCAGGAAGTCAGCCGCCGTCGCCCTCCCAGGCTTCGAGGCGGATGCGCAGGTCACGGAGGAAGCGGCCCGCATAGGCGCCGTCGACGAGGCGGTGGTCGTACGTGAGCGTCGCGTTCATCAGCGGGCGGATCGCGATCACGTCCTGGCCGAGTTCGTCCTGGACGACCCACGGACGCTTCACGACCGCGTACGTGCCGAGGATCGCGGCCTGCGGCTGGCTGATCACCGGCGTGCCGTGGAAGGTGCCGTAGCCGCCGGGGTTCGTGATCGTGAACGTTCCGCCCTGCACGTCGTCCGGAAGCAACTGCTTGTCGCGTGCGCGGGCGGCGATGCCCGCGATCGCTTTCGCGAGGCCGAGCAGGTTCATCGTCTCGGCGTTCTTGATCACCGGCACGATCAGCCCCTTGCCGTCCGCGAGCTCGACCGCGATGCCGAGGTTGACGAAGTTGCGCGTGACGATCGAGTCGCCGCGCAGCTCGCCGTTCACATACGGGTAGTCGCGGAGCGTCTCCACCGTCGCGCGCGCGATGAACGCGAGATACGTCGGGTTGACACCGTACGCGGCCTGGTACTCCTTCTTCAGCTGCTCGCGCGCGGCCACGATCCGCGACATGTCCACCTCGATCGCGCTCGTCACGTGCGCGGAGGTGTCGAGCGAGCGGCGCATGTGCTCCGCGATGCCGCGGCGCATCGCCGTCACCGGCTCGAGGCTCTCGCCGGTGACGGCCGAAGGCGCGACCGGAGCGGGAGCCTGCGGCGCTGCCGGAGCGGCGGGAGCCGCCGCGGGAGGAGCGGCGGGAGCCGCCACGGGAGGCGCTGCCGGAGCGGCGGGAGCGGCGGGCTGCGCGACGACGGCGAGGATGTCCTGCTTCGTGACGCGGCCGCCGCGGCCGGTGCCTGAGACCTGCGCGGGATCGATGCCATGCTCGGAGGCGATGCGCGCCACCACGGGCGAGACGAATGCGCGCCCGTTCTCGGACCGCTCTGCGGCGGCCGGGGC
>DATCBP010000013.1:0-13201 GCA_036511815.1 Gaiellaceae bacterium | reverse complement strand
CCTCGCGTTCCGGCAGCGCGGCGGCGAGCGGGATCCCCGGCGAGCCCCCGCCCGAGCCGACGTCGACGATGGGGCCGTCGAGCGCGCGGACGAGCTCGACCGCGCGCAGCGCGTCGTCGAGCAGCATCGCCCGCGCCTGCTTCGGGTCGCGGATCGCCGTCAGGCCGGGTGTCGCCAGGACGGCGGCGAGCCAGTCAGTCAGCGGGGAGGACGACGACGTAGCGATTCGGCTCCGCCCCCTCGGAGGACGTCTGCACGCCCTCGAGCTCCTTCAGCTTCAGGTGCACGACCTTCCGCTCGACCGCCGTCATCGGCTCCAGCTCGACGCGGCCGCCCGTGGCGTCGACCTGCTGCGCGGCCCGAACGGCCATCGACTCGAGCGTGGCCCGGCGGCGCTCACGGTAGCCCGCGGCATCGACGACGACCTCCTTGCGGTCGAGGCCCTGCGCACGGTGAGACGCCGCGTTGAACAGGTACTGCAACGCGTCGATCGTCTGGCCGTGCCGGCCGATCAGCAGACCGACGTCCGCGCCCACGCATGTGAGCGTGACCGCCTCGTCGTCCTCGTAGACGTCGACGCGCCCGTCCACCCCGAGCGCCTGAGTCACCTGGAGCATGAGCGAGCGCAGGTCGGCGGCGAGCTCGCTGCCGTCGAACGAGACCGCGGCGAGCGCCTCCGCCGGAACGTTCGCGAGCACCCGGGCCGGCAGGTAGCCGACGCCGAGCAGGCCGCGCTCGCCCTCGGAGACGACCTCGAAGCGCACCGCCGACTTGTCGAGTCCGGGATGCCGCTGCTCGAGCTCACGCAGCGCCGCCCATTTCGCCTCGCCGACGGTTTCGCCCGTCGTCTCGACGATCAGCTCGTCGTCGCTCAGCGCCGGCCGGCCTTCTTCTTGCGCCGCACCTTGCGCGGTGCCTGCTGGCGGGCGGCCTGCGGCTGCGCGGGCGGCTTCTCGGGAGGCGTGTCGGGGGACGCGCCGTTCCCGCCGCCGCCGCCATCGCCGTCGTCCTGGCGCGGCGACCGCGAGGTGCGCTTCTCCGGCGGCTGCGCCTTCGGCATCAGACGCCGCGTGATCAGGCCCTGCCCGACCGTCCAGAGGTTCGTCGTCACCCAGTAGAGGACGAGCCCCGCCGGGAACCGCGCGATCACGAACACGAACACGACCGGCATCACCATGAGCAGCGTGCGCTGCATCTTGTCGACGGACGCCGACATGTAGTACGACGACGCGAGCTGGCTGCCGACGTAGACGACGAGCAGCACGTAGCCGCCCCAGTGCGTCGTGGTGTGGGCGGCGATCGACGGGATGAAGTGGAGGAAGTCGAGGCTGCCGGGATGCTGCGCGGCCGGCTCGCGCGCGAAGTGCTTCAGCGAGTAGTAGAGCGCGAGGAAGACCGGCAGCTGCGCGAGCATCGGCAGGCAGGACGCGGCGGGGTTGATGCTGTTCTCGCGGTAGAACTTCATCAACTCTTCGTTCTGCTTCTGCTTGTCGCCCTTGTACTTCTTCTGGATCTCCTTCATCTGCGGCGCGAACCGCTGAAGGTTCTGCATCGAGTGGATCTGCTTCACGGTCAGCGGCACGAGCAGCATCCGGACGATCACCGTCAGCGCGACGATCGACCAGGCCCAGGGCAGGCCGATCGAGAAGTGCAGCCAGTTGAGGACGTGCCGCGCGGCGTGCTCGAGCGGCGTCAGCGGATTCGAGGCGAGCAGATGGATCATCGGACCGGGTCGAACCCTCCGCGGCTCCACGGATTGCAGCGCAGCAGCCGCCAGGCCGCGAGCGCTCCCCCACGGAAGAGCCCGTGCGTCTTCAGCGCCTGCACCGCGTACTCCGAGCACGACGGGTGGTACTTGCACGTCGTCGGGAACAGCGCGCCGAAGGTCGCGCGGTAGAGCCAGACGAGCCCGACGGCGAGATACGCCGGCGCGCGCAGTGCGGTGTTCACGCGGCCGCCTTGGTCATCGCCAGCACTTCGTCCACCCGTTCGCCCAGCCACTCAAAGCCGTTCGCCGCCACCGCCTCGGGCAGGCCGCTGCGCACGATCAGCACGTAGTCGCTGCCCGCGGGGACGCGTTCCAGCCGCTCGCGCCACAGCTCGCGGAGCTGCCGCTTCATCCGGTTGCGCTCGACCGCGCCGCCCACCGCTTTCGGAACGGAGAAGCCGAAGCGCGGCGACGCCGGCTCCTCCTGCGGGAACCAGTACAGGACGAGAAACCGCGACGACACCGAGCGGCCGTGCCGGTAGACGGCGTCGAAATCGCGCGAGCGGGAAAGACGATTCGCGCGCTTCACGATCTGGAGCTTAGTTGCCTAGGCTGAGAGCCGCGCGCGGCCCTTCGCACGGCGCCGCTTGAGGATCAGCCGGCCGGCGCGCGTCGACATGCGCGCACGGAAACCGTGCTTGCGTTTGCGGCGTCGGACGTTTGGCTGATAGGTGCGCTTCATCAGATGTAAGCGGTTCGTGCGGGAAAAATCCCCCGAAACGGGGGCGAGCGAACGGCCAGTATAGACAAGACTCGTCCACCGGCTTCTCAACAGGCACGCACGCCGGAGGAATGCGCGAAAGCGGAGTTTCCCCCACGGCTTTCCACAGCTGTGGAGGGAATGCGCTCGTTCGGTAACCCCCTGCAAAAATGGCGGTTTTGTCTAATTTCGGCAGGTTGGTATGCTCGCCGTCCGGGTGTACGAGGGAGGAGCTGGCATCGGAGTGGAGGACGAGCATGAGCTGACTGCGGAGGGCCTGTGGAGCGAAGTTTCCGGTCGGCTCAGAGGGGCGCTCAACGACACCACCTACGGCACCTGGTTTCGCGAGGCGAGTGGGCTGGAGCTGTCGGACGACCGCTTCGTCCTCGGCGTTCCCAACGATTTCACGCGCGACTGGATCGAGGGGCACTTCCTCGGCCTGATCAGCGCGGCGATCCGCGACGTCACCGGCTCCGAGCGGCCGATCGAGCTGCGCCTCGTCGATGTGCCCGCACTGGAGAGCGCGCCGAGCAGCGGGCCCGCGGCGGTAGCGGAACCGGTCGCCCAGCCTGTTCCCCACCGCCCGGAGAGCGGCGGCTTCAACGCAAAGTACACGTTCGACTCGTTCGTGATCGGGTCGTCGAACCGTTTCGCGCACGCAGCGGCACTCGCCGTCGCCGAGGCGCCCGCGCAGGCGTACAACCCCCTGTTCATCTACGGCGGGACCGGTCTCGGCAAGACGCACCTGCTCCAGGGCGTCGCGCAGTACGTGAGCGAGCACTCGCGCGATCTCAGCGTCCGCTACGTGACGAGCGAGACGTTCATGAACGACTTCATCAACTCGCTCCGCGACAAGCGCATCGAGGGCTTCAAGCAGCGTTACCGCACCTACGACGTCCTCCTGATCGACGACGTGCAGTTCTTCGAGCACAAGGAGCGGATCCAGGAGGAGTTCTTCCACACGTTCAACTCGCTCTACGAGGCCGGCTCGCAGATCTGCATGTCGAGCGACCGGCCGCCGCGTGACATCGCGACGCTGGAGGAGCGACTCCGCAGCCGGTTCGAGTGGGGCCTGATCACAGACATCCAGCCGCCCGATCTCGAGACCCGCATCGCCATCCTGCGCAAGAAGGTCAAGACGGACGGGATCCACATCCCCGACCCGCAGGTGCTGACGTTCATCGCCAGCCGCGTCTCGACGAACATCCGCGAACTCGAGGGTGCCCTCACGCGCGTCGTCGCGTTCTCGTCGCTCACCGCGCGCGCAATGTCCGTGGAGCTCTCGCAGGACGTGCTCAAGGACGTGTTCCCGCAGGGCGAGGCGGCCGAGGTGTCTATCAAGCGGATCCAGGACCTCGTCGCGGAGCGGTTCAGCATGACGCTCGAGGAGCTCTGCGGCGACAAGCGCTCGCAGAACATCGTCTATCCGCGCCAGGTCGCGATGTACCTCTCGCGCGAGCTCACGGACTCCTCGCTGCCGAAGATCGGCAAGGAGTTCGGCGGCCGCGACCACACGACGGTGATCCACGCGACGTCGAAGATCGCGCGTCTCATTCGCGAGGACAGATCGGTGTACAACCTCGTGCAAGAACTCACCGCACGGGTCAAACAGGTCCGCTGACAAATGCTCCTGTGGACGAGCGCAATCTCTGCACAGGTCCTCTCCCGGGCGGATTCGGGTCAACCAGGCTCGTCGACGCCGTCTTCCCCGGTCTCCACACTCTCTACTACTGCTACAAGGAATTACTAGATGATTGACACTGAAGTCATGGTCGGCACAAGCCTGAGGATTACGTGCTCCAAGGACGCTCTCGTCCAGGGTCTCGGCGTTGTCGCCAGGGCGGTGTCCGCACGCTCGTCTGTGCAAATCCTCTCGGGCATCCTGCTCGATGCGCGAGAGAACGAGCTGCGCCTGGCGGCGACCGACATGGAGGTCTCGCTGCGCGCCACCGTGCCGGCGCAGGTCGACGGAGAGGGCATTGTCGTTCTCCCCGGAAAGACCGTCGCCGACATCGCGCGCCTGCTCCCCGGCGACGAGGTGACGATCGAGCACAAGGCGGCCGAATCGACCGTGCACGTCACCTCCGGCAGCGCGAGCTACACGCTGCACACGTACAACCCCGAAGACTTCCCGCGCCTGCCCGAATTCGAGATGACGACGACGTTCGCGGTTCCGCGCGAGCCGCTGCTCGAGACGATCGGCCGCGTTGCCCGGGCCGCCTCACGCGACGAGTCCCGGCCCGTGCTCACGGGCATCCTCGTGCAGTTCACCGCCGGCAAGCTCGTGATGGCGGCGACCGACTCCTACCGGCTCGCCGTGAAGGAGACGACGCTCGACGGCACCGTGCCGGAGCTCGAGGCGATCGTGCCGAGCCGTGCGCTGCAGGAGCTGGCGCGTGTCGCGACGACCGGCGACGAGGTCGAGGTCGGCGTGCACGAGAACCAGGTGCTCTTCTCGACGTCGGGCGTGTGGCTGACGACGCGCCGCATCGACGGGCAGTTCCCCAACTACCGGCAGCTGCTGCCCGAGGCGTTCGAGCACGAGCTGACGCTGCCGCGCACCGAGTTCCTCGACGTCGTCCGCCGCGCCGCCGTAATGATCCAGCGCTCGACGCCGCTCCAGGTCAGGCTCGCCGACGGCGAGCTGACGGTCAAGGCGCGCACGCAGGACGTCGGCGAGTCCCAGGAGTCGATGCCGGCGGCGTTCACCGGCGAGCCGCTCGAGATCGGGTTCAACGCGGACTTCCTCCGTGAGGGCCTCGAGTCGATCGAGGGCGACGATGTGCGCCTCAAGCTGATCAGCCCGCTCCGCCCGGCCGTGCTCCAGGGTGAGGGCGACGACTTCACGTACCTCGTGATGCCGATCAGGCTGCCGGGCTGACCCAGCAGCTCTGATCGTCCAAAGCGTCTCGCTGCGCAACTTCCGGTCGTACGAGCGGCTCGACCTCGACCTGGAGCCCGGGCTCGTGCTCGCAGTGGGGCCGAACGGGGTCGGGAAGACGAACCTGCTCGAGTCGCTCCACGTGGGCACGCAGGGGTTCTCGCCGCGTACGCGCACCGACGCGCAGTTGATCCGCTTCGGCGAGACGGCCGCTCGCATCGCCGTGCGCGGCCGCCGGGACAGCGTGCCGCTCGACGTCGAGGTCGTGCTCGAGGCCGGCGTCGGCAAGCGCGCGACGGTGAACGGTGCGCCGCTGCGCACGGCCGAGCAGCTCCGCGCCGAGACGGCGACGCTCGTCTTCACGCCGGATCGGCTGGGGATCGTCAAGGGCGCCCCGGCGGCGCGGCGCGCGTACTTCGACCGTGCGCTCGCCCGGCTCTCGCCGGCGCGGGCCCAGCTGCCGGCCGAGTACGGCGCCGCGGTAGCGCAGCGGAACGCGTCGCTGCGCCGGGTCGCGGCCGGGTTCTCCTCGCGCGACGCGCTGGCGCCGTGGACGGCACGCGTCGCGGAGCTCGGGACGGAGCTCGTCGTCGCGCGGCGTGAGGTGCTCGCCGTGCTCGAGCCGTCGTTCGCAGAGCGCGCCGGCGAGCTCGGCCTGCCGGAGGCGGAACTGCGCTACGAGGGCGCCCCGCCGACCGTGGCCGCCCTCGAGCAGCGGCTCGACCGCGACCTCGACCGCGGCGCCACCGGCGTCGGGCCGCACCTCGACGACGTCGTCATCGCCTGCGGCCCGCGCGAGCTGCGCAGCTTCGGCTCGCAGGGGGAGCAGCGCCTCGCCGTGCTCGCGCTCCTGCTCGCCGAGGCGGCGCTGATCACCGAGCGGCGCGGCGTGCCACCGCTGCTCCTGCTCGACGACGTGCTCTCCGAGCTCGATCCGACGCGGCGGAAGATCCTTGCGGCGCGCGTGCGCACGGCCGGCCAGGCGCTCGTCACGGCGACCGACGCGGCGATGCTGCCGGCGGAGCCGGACCAGCTGCTCGAGGTGTCGCCCGGGGCGGTCCGGCAAGCTGTCTGAGATGGATCCGCTCGGGGACGACGTCGGCCGCGAGCTGCGGCGCCTCGGCCCGCAGGCGGAGATCGGCGCCGCCGCCGACGCGTGGGCGGCAGCGGTCGGACCGGAGATCGCGCGCAACGCATCGCCGGCGCGCGTGCAGCGCGACGGCACGCTCATCGTGCACACACGCGACGCCGTGTGGGCGTTCGAGCTGACGCAGCGCGCGGTCGAGATCGCCTCGCGACTGCCGAACGGGCCGACGCTGAAGTTCGTGACGGGACCGCTCGCCGAGCCCGGCCAGGAGGACGCGGTCGAGCCGCCGCCGCCGCCGCTCGTGACGACGCCCGAGCAGGCGCGCGAGGCCGCCGGATGGGCCGCCTCGATCGAGGACGAATCGCTCCGCGAGGTGGTCGCGAGAGCCGCCCGCGCGAGCCTCGCGCGAGCCGCAGCCGACCGCTCGTTCTGATACACTTTCACGTGCCCGCAAATGCGGCATTTGCAGGGCTTTTTTCATGGCCGAACCGACTTATACCGCAAAGGACATCACCGTTCTGGAGGGGCTCGAGCCCGTCCGTCTTCGGCCGGGCATGTACATCGGCTCGACGGGTCTCCGGGGCCTGCACCACCTCCTCTACGAAGCGGTCGACAACTCCGTCGACGAGGCGCTCGCCGGACGCAACGACCGCATCGAGGTGACGCTCCATCCGGACCATTCGGTCACGGTCCGAGACTGGGGTTCCGGCATCCCGGTCGACATCATGAAAGAGCAGGGACTGCCAGCGCTCACCGTCGTCCTCACGAAGCTCCACGCCGGCGGCAAGTTCGGCGGCGAAGGCTACAAGGTGTCGGGCGGCCTGCACGGCGTCGGCATCTCCGTCGTCAACGCGCTCTCCGAGCGCTTCGTCGCCGAGGTGCGCCGCGACGGCAACGTGTACCGCCAGGAGTTCGCGCGCGGCGAGCCGACGGGGGACATGGAGATCGTCGGGAAGATGGACGACGACCGGACGGGCACCACCGTCATCTTCCTGCCCGACTCCGAGATCTTCGAGGAGCTCGACATCGACGCCGCCACGGTCACCCAGCGGCTGCGCGAGACGGCGTTCCTCACGCGAGGCCTCCACATCAAGCTCGTGGACGAGCGCGCCGACGGCAAGACCGTCGAGTTCCACTACGAGGGCGGAATCCGGGACTTCGTCGCGCACATCAACGAGGCGAAGGACCCGATCCACAAGCGGCTCGTCTACTTCGAGGGCGAGAGCGACCAGGGCGCCGTCGAGGTGGCGATGCAGTGGAACAGCTCGTACCAGGAGTCGGTCTTCACCTTCGCCAACAACATCAACACCGTCGAGGGCGGCTCGCACCTCTCCGGCTTCCGCAGCGCGCTCACGAGCACGCTCAACCGCAAGGCGCAGGACCTGAAGCTGCTGAAGAAGGACGAGAAGCTCGAGGGGGAGGACGTGCGCGAGGGCCTCGCAGCCGTCGTCTCCGTGAAGCTGCGCAACCCGCAGTTCGAGGGCCAGACGAAGACGAAGCTCGGCAACCCGGGCGTCGAGGGTCTCGTGCAGACGACGGTGAACGCGAACCTCGGCCAGTTCCTCGAGGAGAACCCGCAGGACGCGAAGCAGATCTCGAACAAGGCGATCACCGCGATGCGCGCGCGGATGGCGGCGCGCAAGGCGCGCGAGCTGACGCGGAAGTCCGCGCTCGGGAGCTCCTCGCTGCCGGGCAAGCTCGCCGACTGCTCGAGCAAGGATCCCGCCTCCTCGGAGCTGTTCATCGTCGAGGGCGACTCCGCCGGCGGCTCGGCGAAGATGGGCCGCGACCGCACGTATCAGGCGATCCTGCCGCTGCGCGGCAAGATCATCAACAGCGAGAAGAACCGGATCAACAAGGTGCTCTCGAACGTCGAGATCCAGGCGATGGTGACGGCGATCGGCACCGGCATCGGCGACGAGTTCGACATCGAGGGGATCCGCTACCACAAGATCGTCGTGATGACCGATGCGGACGTCGACGGCTCGCACATCCGCACGCTGATCCTCACCTTCCTCTACCGGCAGATGCCGCAGCTGATCGAGCGAGGCCACGTGTACATCGCCGTGCCGCCGCTCTACCGGGTCAAGCTCGGGAACCAGGAGTTCTACTTCGAGAAGGAGTCGCAGCTCGAGGAGCTGCTCGTGCGCGAGCGCTTCGAGGACCTCGACGTGCGCGACCGCGACGGCAAGCAGGTGAAGCTGAGCGAGACGCGCTGGAAGCGGTTCACGAGCGCGCTCGCGGAGTTCGAGGGCTGGTCGGCCCGCCTGAGGGCGGACTACGGACACCACGCGACCGACCTCGTGATCGCGCACCGGCTCGTCGAGCTCGACGCGGTCACCCCCGCGGCGGTCGAGAAGGCGATGCAGACGCTGCCGGTCAACGGCTACACGCTCTCGGTGCTCGAGCACGACGAGGCCGGGATGCGCGTCAAGGTGATCGAGAAGGCGAGCTCCACCGCGCAGACGATCGCCATCTCCGCGGAGCTGCTCTCGTCGCCGATCTACACGAACCTGCGCAAGGCGTACTCGCGGCTCGTCGAGGTGACGGGGCCGCCGCCGTTCACGCTCACGCTCGGCAAGAAGGGCGCGGAGGCGCAGACGTTCTCCGATCTGCGCAGCGGCGCGCTCGACCTCGCGAAGGAGGCCGGCATCCAGCTCTCGCGGTTCAAGGGGCTCGGCGAGATGAACGCCGAGCAGCTGTGGGCGACGACGATGGATCCGGCGGGCCGGCTGCTCATCCGCGTCGACGTGGAGGACGCGCACGCCGCCGATCAGCTCTTCTCGATGCTGATGGGAGACCAGGTCGAGCCTCGCCGACTCTTCATCGAAGAGAACGCAAAAGACGTGAAGTTCCTCGATGTCTAGGGACGAGTCGGTCCATGTCTGAGGTCGAGACGGGCCCGCTCGGGCCCGACCGCATCGAGCCGCGCGAGCTCGAGCAGGAGATGCGTTCGAGCTATCTCGACTACGCGATGTCCGTCATCGTCGGCCGCGCGCTCCCGGACGTGCGCGACGGCTTGAAGCCGGTGCACCGCCGCGTGCTGTACGGCATGCACGAGAACGGACTCCAGCCGAACCGTCCGTACGTGAAGTGCGCCCGCGTCGTCGGGGACGTGATGGGCAAGTACCACCCGCACGGCAACCTCGCGATCTACGACACGCTCGTCCGCATGGCGCAGCCGTTCTCGCTGCGCTATCCGCTCGTGGACGGGCAGGGCAACTTCGGTTCCGTCGACGACGATCCCGCCGCCGCGGACCGCTACACGGAGTGCCGGCTCGCGAAGCTGGCGACGGAGATGCTGCGGGACATCGACGCGAACACCGTCGACTTCGGGCCGAACTACGACGAGTCCCGGCGCGAGCCGACCGTGCTGCCATCGCGGTTTCCGAACCTGCTCGTGAACGGCTCGTCGGGCATCGCGGTCGGCATGGCGACGAACATGCCGCCGCACCATCTCGGCGAGATCGTCGACGCGATCGTCGCGATGGTCGACAAGCCGGACATCGACGTCGAGGGCCTGATGAAGCACGTCAAGGGGCCGGACTTCCCGACCGGCGCCTACATCGTCGGCCGCTCGGGCATCCGCGATGCGTACCGCACCGGTCGCGGCCGCGTCGTCATGCGCGCGCGCGCCCACATCGAGGAGCTGCGCGGCGGCAAGTCGGCGATCGTGATCACCGAGCTCCCCTACGGCGTGAAGAAGGGCGGCGACACCGGCGTCATTCGCAAGATCGCCGACCTCGTGCACGACAAGGTCCTGACCGAGATCTCCGATCTCGCCGACCACTCCGACCGGACGGGAATGCGCATCCAGATCGAGCTGAAGCGCGACGCCGTCCCGCAGGTCGCCCTGAACAAGCTCTTCAAGCACACGCCGCTCCAGTCGACGTTCGGCTACAACGCCGTCGCGCTCGTCGACAACGTGCCGAAGACGCTGTCGCTCCTCCAGCTCGTCTCCCACTACCTCGACTTCCAGCGCGAGGTCGTCACGCGCCGCCTCAAGGACGAGCTCCACAAGGCGGAGGCGCGCGCCCACGTCCTCGAGGGCTACCTCATCGCACTCGACAACATCGACGCGATCGTCGCGCTGATCCGCGCGGCCGAGGACACGGACGACGCGCGGACGCAGTTGATCGCGAAGTTCTCGCTCTCGGAGATCCAGGCGCAGGCGATCCTCGACATGCGGCTCGCGCGCCTCACCGGGCTGGCGCGCAAGGAGGTCGAGGCCGAGCACAAGGACCTGCGGGAGCGCATCGCGGAGCTGCGCGCAATCCTCGGCGACCAGTCGCGCATCGACGCGCTCATCCGCGAGGAGCTGCTCGAGATCAAGCAGATCTATTCGAAGAACGACGACCGGCGCACCGAGATCGTCGCCGCCGAGGAGGAGCTCGAGCTCGAGGACATGATCGCGGAAGAGGACATGGTGATCGCGATCACGCGCTCCGGGTACATCAAGCGCCTACCCGTGACCGCGTACCGCGAACAGCGCCGCGGCGGCATCGGCGTGATGGGGATGGACCTCAAGGACGAGGACTACATCGAGCATCTCTTCGTCGCCTCGACGCACGACTACATCCTCTTCTTCACGAGCGTCGGCAAGGTCTACCGGCTGAAGGTGCACGAGCTGCCGCTCGGCTCCCGCCAGTCGAAGGGCCGCGCGATCGTCAACCAGCTCCCGCTCCGGCAGGACGAGCAGGTGCGCGCGGTCGTGCAGACCCGCGACTTCGGCGAGGCGAAATACCTCATCTTCGGAACGAAGAACGGCGTGGTCAAGAAGACCGAGCTGGCCGCGTACAACACGCCGCTAAAGGCGGACGGGATCATCGCGATCAAGATGCGCGAGGGCGACGAGCTCGTCGCCGTGCGCCACGCGTCGGGCGACGACGACATTCTCATGGTCTCGAAGCGCGGACAGGCGATCCGCTTCCACGAGAACCAGGTGCGCGCGATGGGCCGCGACGCGTCCGGTGTCCAGGGCATGCGCCTGCGCGCCGGCGACGAGGTGATCTCGATCAACATCGCCCAGGACGACTCCGACCTGCTCGTCGTCACCGAGAACGGCTATGGGAAGCGCACGCGCGTCGGCGACTATCCGCGCAAGGGCCGCGGCGGCATGGGCGTCAAGACGATCCAGCTGGCCGAGGCGAAGGGCATGCTCGCCGGAGCGCGCGTTGTGCGCGACGGCTACCAGGTGATGCTGATCTCGACCGGCGGCACCGTGATCCGGATGCCCGTCGAGGACGTCAAGCGGCTCGGCCGCGCGACGCAGGGCGTGATCGTGATGCGGCTCCGCGGCGACGAGGTCGTCTCGTCGCTCGCGCCCGTCGTCGACTCGGACGACGAGGAGCCGAACGGCGACGCCGTCGCGGCCGACGCCGCCCCAGAGTCCGACGAGTAGCGCCGCCCCTTCCAAAACGGAAGCATCCCCCGTATAACTCTCAAGTCAGAGGGTCGGTCCGAGTCGTGACGGGGACGCGTATGGTGATCAGCAGGCAGGTAGATCTTCTAGAACCGATAAATCTCGCCGACCACCTGAACAAGGTGGAGCTCTATCTCGGCCAGGTCTGTCAGATCGCCGGCATCTCGAAGATGCAGCTCGACTACTGGACCAACAAGGCCCAGATCGCGACGAAGGGCAAGAAGC
Organism: Gaiellaceae bacterium; assembly: GCA_036511815.1. GTDB lineage: Bacteria > Actinomycetota > Thermoleophilia > Gaiellales > Gaiellaceae > Palsa-739. The sequence goes on along the minus strand of DATCBP010000013.1, from coordinate 1,118 downwards.
AGCGCATCTACGACATGGACGCGCTCGAGACCGTGATGCTGATCAAGCAGGCGAAGGACAAGGGCCTGAACCTCGGCGCGGCGATCGAGGCCGCCCGGCGCTTCCGCGAGCGCGAGCGCGGCGAAGAGCTCTAGCCCGCCGCCCTGAGCGCTTCCGCTGCATCCTCCGGCGCCACGGTGTTCACATAGATCCCGGCGCCGAGCTCGACGCCGGCGAGCGTGCTCAGGCGCGGAACGAGCTCGAGATGATCCTTGTGGAGCCAGGCGTTCCACGAGACCGGCCCCTCGACCGCCCGTAGCCGCGCGACGACGGTGCGGAGCAGGGCGAGCGCCGGGCCGAGCTCGAACGGCTCGCCGAGGATCACCGTCTCGTAGGGAAGGCGGCCGCACGGATGGACGAGCGCCCACACCGGATCCTCGCGGGCGACGATCAGCGCCGTTTCCGCTCGAAGCTCCGCGAGACCGGTCTCGGACTCGCGTTCGACCTCGGGCGGCGGCTCGCGCAGCCAGACGAGTTGCGAGTGCGAGTGCGGCAAGCTCGACCCGGCGGCGCTCCCCTCGTTGATAAGCGCATGCACGTACGGGAACCCCTCCGTCGCTGCGGTGCGGCGGCGGATCGCCCACGCCGTCGCAATTGCGGCGAGCTCCGCGTCGGTCAGCTCCGCGAACGTGCGCACGTGGCGCGGCGAGTGCACGACCACCTCCTGCCGTTCGAACGCCGGATAGAGGTTCGGCACCACGCGAACCGTCCACTGCGACTCGTCGCCGACGCGGAACGTCTCCGGCGGCGTCTGCTCCTCGCGTCCCGCGCAGAACGGGCAGGCGGCCAGCTCGGCCGCGGTCTCCTCCTCGATCAGTCCCGGCGCTGCGCCCGGGCGCCGGCGCCGGTTCGGCGCGACGGCGACGAGCCGCCCGGAGAGCGGGTCAGCCCGAAGATCCAGTGCGATTCAGGAACGGCTTGATCAGGTCGATCGGCGCGGGGAAGATGATCGTCGACGTGTTGCCGGCGCCCAGCTCGAGCAGCGTCTGGAGGTAGCGCAGCTGGAGCGCGATCGGGTGCTCTTCGATCACGACGGCAGCGTCCTTGAGCCGCTCGGCCGCCTGGTATTCACCCTCGGC
>DATCBP010000012.1:0-33668 GCA_036511815.1 Gaiellaceae bacterium | reverse complement strand
TCCGACTGGAGTGCTGCGCACTCCAGTCGGGTCATAGTTCGGCTTCGCGGAGCGGCCACCGGCCAAGCCGGCGTCCTCTTGGCCTCGCGGAGGGCTGGAGGGTTGTGCGGGCGCGGCCGGTGGTGGCTTCGCCATCCGTCCGCGTGGATGCGCCTGCGGCTAACGCGCCAAAAGGCCGCGTTAGCCTCCGGCCTGGCCCGCTGCGGCGAACGGCGGCTTTAAAGCCTTCTCCGATTCACGCGGTCCGGGGCCGGAGCGAACGCGGGCCTTTTGCCGCGTTCGTGGAGGCCGGATGCTCGCGCGTGGGGATGGCGTAGCCACCACCGCGCGCGCCACGGTCCCCGCCGCCCCGGCGTCAGCCCAAGAGCCCGTCGGCTTGGCCGGCGGGCGCTCCGCGAAGCGGTACATAGCCCCGGGAGAAGTGCGCAGCACTTCTCACGGATTAGGCTGCGCCGATGCGTGTGACGCTCTGCGACGTCGGCCCGCGGGACGGGCTCCAGAACGAACCGGAGACGCTCGCGGCTGCGATGCGCGCCGAACTGGTCAACCGGCTCGCGGCGGCCGGAATGCCGCGCATCGAGGCCGTGAGCTTCGTGCGCGACGAGCGCGTCCCGCAGATGGCCGGCGCCGAGGAAGTCGTTGCGGGAATCGAGCGCCGGCCGGGCGTCGAGATCGTCGGGCTCGTGCTGAACGAGCGCGGCTGGGAGCGCCTGCGCGCCGCGGAGCTCGACCGGGTCGACGTCACGTTCGCAGCGACGGAAGCCTTCAACCGGGCGAACGGGAACGCCTCGCTCGACGAGGCCGTCGCACGCACGGATGCGATCGTCGACATGGCCGACATCCCTGCCACTGTCACGATCTCGGTTGCGTTCGGCTGCCCGTTCGAAGGCCGCGTCGATCCCGGCCGCGTCGCCGAGCTTGCTCGGCGCTTCGACGGCCGCGCCGAAGTGGTGCTTGCGGACACGATCGGCGTCGCGACTCCCTCGGCGGTGCGCGCGCTCGTCGAGCGCACCGGCGCTTCCGGCTTCCACGGTCACAACACGCGGAACACGGGATATGCGAACTGCCTCGCCGCGATCGAGGCGGGCGCACGCGTGCTCGACGCGTCGATCGGCGGGCTCGGCGGCTGCCCGTACGCGCCGCGCGCGACCGGCAACGTCGCCACCGAGGACCTCGTCTATCTGCTCGCGGGCGAAGGAGTCGAGACGGGCATCGACCTCGACGCGCTGATCGCGTGCTCGGGGTGGCTGGAGGGAGTGCTCGGCCGGCGGCTCGAGGGCTACCTCTACCGCGCCGGCTCGTGGCCGTCGTAGTTGCCGAGGCGGGGAGGCGGCGCGCGGTGCCGGACGCGCTTCCCGTCGACGGAGAGCGGCGGTGAGACGGTGATGCCGTCACCGAGGCGCTGGAGGATCCCGAGCGCGCGGGTCTGTTCGTGCTCGAATGCCTCGCTGACATCGCGAAGCGGAGATGCGGGCACGCCGGCGGCGGTGAGCTCCGACTCCCAGTCGGCGCTCGTGCGCGTGCGCATGACGCCGGCGATCAACTCGGCGAGCGCGGGACGGTTGCGCACGCGGTCGGGATTCGTACGGAAGCGCTCGTCGTCGGGCAAGCCGAGCGTGCCGCGTAGGCGCTCGTAGAGACCGTCGCTGCCCGCGACGATCATCAGCGCCCCGTCGCTCGTGGGGAAGACCTCGTACGGCGCGATCAACGGGAACGCGGAGCCGTGGCGGCCGGGGGACTCGCCCGTCACTGCATAGGCGGCGAGCTGTGCCGAGAGCAGTGAGAGGGCCGTCTCGTAGAGCGAGGTGTCGATCGTGCGTCCCGCGCCCGTGTGCTCGCGCTCGAGCAGGGCCGCGAGGATGCCGATCGCCGCCCACTGCCCGGTGGCGAAGTCGATCAACGACACGCCGGCGCGCACGGGCGGCCCGTCGGGCTCGCCGGTGACGCTCATCAGCCCGCTTGCAGCCTGCATGAGCGGGTCGTACCCCGGCCGATCGGCGAGCGGCCCCGTCGCGCCGTACGCGCCGATCGTGCAGTAGACGAGCCGGGGATTGCGCGCGCGCAGCGCCTCGGCGCCGAGGCCGCGGCGCTCGGCGAGCCCCGGCCGCAGGCTCTGGACGAAGACATCTGCGTCGTCGACGAGGCGCAGCACGACGTCGATGTCCTGCTCGAGGTCGACGACGAGCGAGCGCTTGCCGGCGTTCGCGGCGAAGAACAGCACGCCGGCGTCGTCGACGAACGGCGGCCCCCAGGCGCGCGCGTGGTCGCCACCGGGCGGCTCGACCTTCACGACGTCCGCGCCGAGCGCCGCGAGCAGCTGCGTGCAAGACGGGCCGGCGAGCGACGCCGTCACGTCGACGACGCGAGTGCCGTCGAGCGGCCGGAAGCTCATCGCGGATGCACCCAGATCGTCGCGAGGCCGCCGGGCGTCCGCACCGTTTCGGTCGGCTCCGCGCCGAGCTTCACGGCGACGCGCACCGATCTGGCGTTCTCGGGGTCGATGAGCGAGATCAGGCGCTCGAGGCGTTGGGTCTCATACGCCGACTCCCGCACGGTCCGCGCCGCCTCGGTCGCGTAGCCGGCGCCCCAGTGGGCGCGCCCGAGCGCCCAGCCGAGCTCGACCGTCGCGTCGTCGCCGGCTTCGGCAAGCGACGACGTCTCCCACGTGCGAGCGTTCCAGACGAGCAGCCCGACACGTCCGAGAACCTGCCCGCTGCTCTTGAGCACGACGACGTAGGGGCCTATGCCGTTCGTCTCCCAGCGCATGATCCACCGCTCGACGTGCTCCGTCGCGACGGGTAGTCCGCCCGGCTCCGAGCCGATCCGGCGCATCACCTCGGGATCGCCAACGAAATCGAGCAGCGCCGGAGCGTCCTCGAGGCGCGGCACCCGCAGCACGAGCCGCTCAGTCTCGAGCCGCATCGTCCTGCAACGGCATCATGATCGTGCGCTCGAACTCGATCACGACCTCGTCGCGCTGGTTGAACCCGCGTGAGCGCACCGTGACGATGCCCTGGCCCGGCCGCGACTTCGACTCGCGCTTCGCGAGCACCTCGGTCTCGGCGCGGATCGTGTCGCCGGCGAACACCGGCGCGGGGAGCGTCACCTCCTTCCAGCCGAGGTTGACCCCGCGCTCCGACACGTCGGTGACGGAGAGGCCGGTGACGAGCGCCAGCGTGAACGTCGAGTCGACGAGCGGCCGCCTCCATTCGGTCGTGGCCGCATACGCGGCGTCGAAGTGGATCGGATTCGTGTTCAGGGTGAGCAGCGTGAACCAGACGTTGTCCGCCTCGAGCACCGTGCGCCCGAAGCGGCTGCGATAGACGGCGCCGACCTCGAGATCCTCGTAGAAGCCGCTCATTCCCGCGATCATCCCCTGCGCAGCGGCTGGAACGAGCCGACGTAGACGGTCGACGGCGACTGGGGCGCGTCGCAGCGGGGAGCTTCCGTGACCTTCTGCCGTACCGATCCGCCCGAGGGCAGCGTCACCTCAACGCCCGTCGGCGGCGGCGATGACCTGCCGGCGCCCGCGTTCCCCGGCCCGCACCAGTTGCTCCACCAGATCTCGACGCTCGCTGTGCGTCCGTGCGGCAGCGCGCGCACCGAGAACGCCGGCGCAGGACCGCCGGGCGCTGCCTGCTCACCGGTCAGCACGGCCTCTCGCTCCCTGATGGACGACGCGATGCCACCGACGAGCCGCACTCTCGGCCGCCCGAGGAGCGAGCACGTCGCGCCCTCGTTCCGGAAGGTGACCAGGCCGACGAGCGAGCCGGTGGCGCCGTTGAAGAAGACGCCCAGTCCCGGCAGGTCGCCGCCGACGCGAAGCTGCGACAGCCGGCAGGCCGGCGCGACCGGCGGAAGGTGCGCGAGCGCGAACACGGGTCGATCGTCGCACCCGCCGGTAAGGTCGCCGTTAAGAGGCTCTCACACGGTGAGAGATTCTGTCGCCCGGCCGCACTCGGCGGCGCGCTGCGGCGTCCTCGGTCGGCCCGATAGTGGACGCGAGTCTCCCTGCGTCCTTGCATCGCACTCGCCGATTGCGCCCGGATCGACGAACGTCATTATGTGAGAGCCTCTAAGAGATGCCGAACCGCCTCGCCCACGAGACGAGCCCGTACCTGCTCCAGCACGCCGGGAATCCCGTCGACTGGTACCCGTGGGGCGAAGAGGTGTTCGCGCGCGCCCGAGCCGAGGACAAGCCGATCCTGCTCTCTGTCGGCTACGCCGCGTGCCACTGGTGCCACGTGATGGAGCGCGAGTCGTTCGAGGACGAGCAGACGGCGGAGCTGATGAACGACCTCTACGTGAGCGTGAAGGTCGACCGCGAGGAGCGTCCGGACGTGGACAGCGTCTACATGGACGCGGTGGTGGCGATCAGCGGTCAGGGCGGCTGGCCGATGACCGTCTTTCTCACGCCGGCGGGCGAGCCGTTCTTCGGCGGCACGTACTACCCGCCGGAGCCGCGGCACGGCCTGCCGTCGTTCCGCCAGCTACTCGTCGCGATCGCCGAGGCGTACCGGGAGCGGCCCGACGACATCGCCCAGCAGGCGTCGGTGCTCGTCAACGCGCTACAGCGCAGCGCCGAGCATGCGCCATCGCGCGAGCCGTTGACCTCGGGGCTGCTCGGCGATGCCGTGCGCACGCTCCGTTCTCAATTCGACCCGAGGTGGGGCGGGTTCGGCCGCGCGCCGAAGTTCCCGCCCGCCTCGACGCTCGAGTTTCTGCTCCGCGTGGGCGCGCTCGACCTCGCGACGGTGACGCTCGACGGGATGGCGGCGGGAGGGATGTACGACCTCGTCGGCGGCGGCTTCCACCGGTACTCGGTCGACGAGCAATGGCTCGTACCGCACTTCGAGAAGATGCTCTACGACAACGCGCTGCTCGTCCCCGCGTACCTGCACGCGTGGCTCGTCACGGGTGAGGAGCGCTACCGCCGCGTCGTCGAGGAAACGGTCGACTACGTCCTGCGGGAGCTGCGCCTCGACGGGGGCGGCTTCGCGTCGGCGCAGGACGCCGACACGGACGGCGTCGAGGGACTGACGTTCACCTGGACGTCGGAGGAGCTCGCCGCCGCGATCGGAGCGGGGCGGGACGATCTGCTCCAGCCATTCGAGCACGGGCGCGACATCATCCGCGGCCCGCTGACCGGCGACGAGCGCGCCGCGCTCGTCGCCGCGCGCGAGCAACGGCCGAAGCCGCTTCGCGACGACAAGGCGATCGCCGCCTGGAACGGGCTGATGCTCGCCGCGCTCGCCGAGGCGGGCCGGCGGCTCGAACGCGCAGACTGGCTCGACGCCGCGCGCAGCCTCGCCGGGTTCCTGCTCGGGCCGCTCTCGGACGGGGAGCGGCTGCACCGCACGTGGCGCGCAGGCGCGGCGAAGGGGACGGGCTACCTCGAGGACTATGCGAACGTCGCGCACGGGCTCTACGAGCTCCACGTCGCCACCGGGGAGCTGCGCTGGCTCGAGCAGTCGCGGCGGCTTGCGCTGCTTGCGGTCGAGCTCTTCGCCGACGACGAGCGCGGCGGCTTCTTCCTCACGCCCGTGGACGGCGAGGCGCTCGTCGCGCGCCAGAAGGATCTCGACGACAACCCGACGCCGTCGGGAGGCTCGATGCTCGGGTTCGTCCTGCTCCGTCTCGCACGGATCTGGGGCGACGACGAGCTCGAGCGGCGCGCCGTCGGGGTGCTGCGGCTCGTACGCGATGCCATGGCACGCGCGCCCACGGGATTCGGATGGGCGCTCTGCGCGCTCGACCTCCATCTCTCGCCGCCGCGGGAGCTCGCGATCGTCGGCGGCGCCGAGAGCCCCCTCGCCCGCGCGGCGCTTCGCGGCTTCGATCCGAACGCCGTCGTCGCGTTCGGCCCGGCAGAGCACGTGCCGCTCCTCGCGGGCAAGGCGCTCGTCGACGGCCGGCCCACCGTCTACGTGTGCGAGCGCTTCGCGTGCCGGGCTCCGGTCACCGATCCGGCCGAGGTCTAGAGATCGAGCCACGATGCCGATGAAGGAGAGATGCGCCTCTGCGTACTCTTTTCCGTGGTCGTGTTCGTCGGCGTGCTCGCCGCCGGCGCGTACGCACAGGTGCGGCCGGTGCGCCCGTCCGACGCGGCGCTGCTGAAGCGCGCGCCGACGTACGAGGAACGGGTCGCGCAGCAGGTCGCCGCGACGCTCACGCGTCTCCACCCCAAGGTGCGCTGTGCTCCGCTCGGAATTCCCGGCCTCTCCTCATCGATCCTCGGCGTCACGCTCTTCGTGGGCACGCGTCCGGCCGGCTACTTCCTGCTCGTGCCGCAGATGTGCGCCGACCTCGCCGCGTTCCACCAGTCCCCTGCGAGCTACGACCCGCGCACGTGCAAGGACTCGGCGTGCCTGACCACGGACGCAGGTGTCGCCATGGCGCTGGCGACGGTGTCGCACGAGTCGTATCACCTCCTCGGCTACACGAACGAGGCTCAGGTCGAGTGCTACGGCATGCAGTCGATCTGGTACGTCGCGAACAAGCTCGGCGCGAACGTCGCCGAGGCGGAGGCGATCGGCACGTTCTACGCGACGGACATGTATCCCGCGCGGCGGACGCAGACGCCGACGTACTGGACCGCGGAATGCCGCGACGGCGGCAGATACGACCTGCGTCCGGCCTCGCGGGCGTGGCCGAACTAGACGACGAAGCGTTCCGGCCGCGCAGCGCCGTCGGCGAAGCGTCCGGCTGAGAACGCCGAGAGATCGAGCGTCGGCATTCGCCCCGTGACGAGCTCGGCGAGATGCTCGCCGACCGCGGGCGCCTGCTGGAAGCCGTGCCCCGAGAAGCCCGTCGCGTAGAAGAAGCGCGACGGCTCGGCCGCCTCGCCGACGAGTGCGTTCCAGTCCGGACTGACGTCGTACCAGCCCCACCACGACGACTGCACCGGCAGGTCGGCGAGCACCGGCAGCCGCCGCGCAGCCGCCTCCGCCACGTCCTCGAGCGCGCGCTCGCGCCCGCCGAACGCGAGCCCCGGCCCCTCGCGGTGGAAGTAGAAACCGGACGAGAAGTCGATCGTCAGCGGCAGCCGCTCGGGGAGCCCGCCGTCCTCCGGCGTGAACCACATCGAGCGCGCCTCGCCCTCGACGGGCAGCTCGACACCGGCGAGCGCGCCGACGTCCTTCGACCAGATGCCGGCACAACAGACGACCGTGTCGGTGTCGATCCGTCCGCGTGACGTCTCCACACCGTCGATCCGGCCACCGCGGACGTCGATGCCGGTCAGCTCGCACCCCTGCAGCACCGTCGCACCCGAAGCCGCCGCGTAGTGCTGCACGACCGCCTCCGGCGTCGCGTAGCCGTCTTGCGGGCAGTATGTCGCCGCCAGGACGCCTTCGAGCGCCAGTTGCGGGACGATCGCTGCCGCCTCCGCCGGCGTCAGCTCTCGCGAGGGGACGCCGAGCGACTGCTGCAGCGCGAGCGCCGCGCGAAACGACACGACGTCCTCTTCCCGGTCGAGCAGGAACAGGTAGCCGTCCTGCCGGAACCCGATCTCGTCTCTCATCCGTTCGAACTCGGCGAGCGAGCGCAGTGCAATCCGGATGTTCAGCTCGTCCGCGAACTGGGCGCGGATCCCTCCAGCCGACTTGCTCGTGGAGCCGGCGGCGAGCACGTCGCGCTCGACGAGCACGACGTCTTCGACTCCGAGACGGCGCAGGTGGTAGGCGGTGGCGGCGCCGAGGGCGCCGCCACCGATCACTACGACTTCCGCCGACCGGCGGGACGTGCTAGCGGCCGCTGGTCAGGAGCTTGCCGAACGGGTGCCAGTCACCCGTCGCGCCGCCACTCCACTTGGTCAGGATCTCCTGCTCGATCGGGAAGTTGTCCGTCGCCGATGTCTGCAGCGTGATCCCCGGGTAGACGAACGGGTCCTTCGAGGTGTTCAGGCTGTGCAGCGCGTTCATCAGGCTCGCTCGCGTCGGGTTCTTGCCGGCGTTCTGGAGCGCAGTGACGAACGTCCACGCGACGCCCATCCCGTACACGAGGTTCGAGTCGCCCACGGCCCAATCCGCGGCGAGAGCGGGCGCGTACTGGGCGATGATCGCCTTCCCGAGCTTCATTCCGGCCAGATTCGGCTGGGTCGTCGGGCTGGCGAGGTAGGTCGACGAGATCACGCCGTTGAGGTTCGCGCCCGCCGCCGCCGCGGCCAGCAGGAAGGGCCTGATCGCGGAGACGTTGGCGAGGAACGTCGTCGGGCTCCACCCGATCTTCGTCGCCGTGACGAGTGCCGCGATCGCCTGGCCCGGCGTGGCGACGATGAAGAACGTGTCGGCGCCCTTTGCCTTCAGGGCAAGGACCTGCTGCGTCACGACCGTGTCAGTCGCGTTGAACCCTTCCTCGTCCACGACGTCGCCCTTCTTCGAGCCGAGGCCCTGGTTCAGGCCCGCGATGTAGTTCTTCCCGAAGGCGTCGTTCTGGTAGAGGATGCCGATCTTCGCGTTCGGCATGTTCGCCGCGATGTACTTGCCGTAGAGCCGCCCTTCGCCCGGGTAGTCGGGCTGCCAGCCGCTCGTGTACGGCTTCGTGGAGCCCTGGCACGTTTTGCGGGCGCAGAAGCCCCAGAACGAGTCGCCGGTGGCGAGCATCACCTGCGGCACCTTGCGGGCGTTCGTGTACCCCCACGTCGCCAGGCCCGGCGCAGTCCCGAGGCTGCCGACGATCGCGAAGACCTTGTCCTGCTCGACGAGCTTCTGGACATCCGGGACGGTCTGTGCCGGGTTGTACCCGTCATCGAGGACCGTGAAGTCGATCTTGCGGCCGTTGACGCCGCCGTGAGCGTTCACGTAGGCGTAGTAGGCTGATTCCGCGGCCGGAATCGTCTTGTACGCGGACGCGACACCGGTGAGCGGGAACGTCCCGCCGATGTGAATCGATGTTTTCGTAATCCCGGGATCGGCCCGGTGTGCGCCGAATGCCGCTGTGGCGGAGACGGCCGCCGCCAGAACCGCCGTGGCGAGGACCACCAGGATCCTCTTGCCCTTCATGACCATCCGACCCTCCTAGTGGTGTGAACCCGACTCGAAAACCGGGAAGTAATGAGTATGACGCCCCTGGATCCGATTAGATAGCTCAGATTGAACCGCGGTTCAAGCCCCTGGCCCGCGTTCTGGCCAGGCGGGCGAGCAGCCCGGCCACCCCGTTCGGGAGCAGGAGCATGATCACGATCACGATCAGCCCGAAGACGACGTCCTGCCCGTGGGTCGAGCCGATCAGCGGCACGTCGCTCGAGACGGTGGGTAGAAGGCCGATGAACGCGGCGCCGGCAAGTACGCCCCACAGCGAGCCGAGCCCCGCGACGGCGGCGCCGACGAGGATCTGAAGCGAGAGGAGGATGCCGAACTCGCTCGGCTGGGCGAACCCGTTCGTCCCCATCACGAAGAGGGAGCCCGCGACGCCGGCGAACGCGGCCGAGATGCCGAAGGCGAGCGTCTTGTAGACGGGCAGCTGAACGCCGGAGGACGTCGCGGCCACTTCGCTGTCGCGGACGGCGCGGAACGCACGTCCCGTCCGCCCGCGCAGGATCAGCCACGCAAGCACGAAGAGCACCGCCGCGGTCGTCCAGCTCACTCCGTACAGCCAGAGATGCCCGACCGTCTTCGCCGACTGGACGCCGCCGCTGCCGCCGAGGTACTTGGAGAACTTGAGCGGCACCTGCGGAACGGAGACGGCGAACGCGAACGTGGCGAGCGCGAGGTACACGCCTGCGAGGCGGAGCGCCGGCAACCCCACGAGCAAGCCGCAGCAGAAGCAGATCGCGAACGCAGCCGCCATCGTCAGCACGAGGTTCGTGTGGTGGTCGCGCGAGAGGACGGCCGTCGTGTAGCCGCCGATCGCCATGAACGCCCCGTGGCCGATCGAGATCTGGCCGGTGTAGCCGGTGAGGATGTTGAGGCCGAGAATCGCGACGAAGAATGTTCCGACCTGCGCGGCCAGCGCCTGGTGGTAGGCGCTGAGCGCGAACGGAAGGAGCGCGAGCACAACCGCCGCGGCGGCGGCCGTTCCGATGCCGGCGGCGCGCACCCTCATACCTTGCGCACCTTGCCGCGCCCGAGCAGCCCGGTCGGCTTCACGACCAGCACGCCCAGGAGCACGGCGAACGCGAACGGCAGGCGCAGCTCGGACGTGATGAAGTGGACGTACTGGCCGACGAGGTTGAGGAAGACGCCGATCGTGAGGCCCCCGACGACGGCGCCGGCCGGGCTTTCGAGACCTCCGAGGACGGCGGCTGCGAACGCGTAGAGGAGGATCGGTTGCATCAGCGTGGGCTGGAGAACGAACTGCGACGGCTCCGCCATCAGGCCCGCGACCGCGCCGAGCACGGCCGCGAGGCCCCAGCCGATCGCCAGCATCCAGTCCACGCGCACGCCGACGAGCGCCGCCGCGGCCGGCCTCAGCGCTGCGGCGCGCATCGCCAGCCCGAGCTTCGTGTACTGGAAGAGGATCCACAGGATCAGCACGGAGCCGATCGTGATGACCAGCGTGCCGATGTCCTGCCGTGCGATCGTGACCGCGCCGACGTGGTAGAGCTTGTTTCCGAACGGCGCCTGCATGAACTTGATGTCCCCGCCCCACTTCCAGTTGACGAGGCCGTCGATCAGGATGAAGAGCCCGACGGTGACGATGACCACTGCGATCACCGACTTGTGCTGGACCGGTCTGATCAGCACGACCTGGATGACGATGCCGAGGACGAGCGCGACCGCCAGTGTCACGAAGAACGCCTCCCAGTACGAGAAGCCCCACTGGAGGAGCTGATAGGCGATATACACCGACGCCATCGCCATCTCGCCTTGCGCGAAATTGATCACCTCGGTCGCGCGGTAGATGAGCACGAGCGCGAGCGCGAGGCTGGCGTACACCGCGCCCTGCGCGAGCCCGGCGACGGTCTGCTCCGCGAAGATGTTGCTCGAGAGGCAGCCGATGACGATGAACACGCACGCGGCCGCGAGCGCTGCGAGCACGGGCAGCGAGACGCCGCGGTCGCTTCTGCGGCGGCGGAGGCCGATTCGGTGTGCCAGTGCGCTCATCAGTAGCCGAGATAGCTGCGGCGGACGGACTCGTGCTGCGCGAGCTCGGCGCTCGGCCCCGAGAGGGCGACGCGCCCGACCTCGAGGACGTAGGCGGCCTGCGCGGCCTGGAGCGCGATATGCGCGTTCTGCTCGACGACGAGCACGGTGAGGCCCTCCGCCTCGTTGAGCTCCTTGACGATGCGAAAGACCTCCGTGACGAGCAGCGGTGCGAGGCCGAGCGACGGCTCGTCGAGCAGCAGCAGCTTCGGCCGCTGCATGAAGGCGCGGGCGAGCGCGAGCATCTGCTGCTCGCCGCCGCTGAGCGTGCCTGCCTGCTGGTTGCGCCGCTCCTCGAGCCACGGGAAGTACTGGTGCACGCGCGCCAGGTCGTCCCGGATCGAGCCGCGGCGCGTGTAGGCCCCGAGCCTGAGGTTCTCGGCGACGTTGAGCTCGGCGAACGTCCCGCGGCCCTCCGGGACGTGTGCGATTCCACTGCGGGCCGCGGCGTCCGGCCCGGTGCGCGAGAGCGTCCGGCCGGCGAAGCGCACAATGCCCTCGCGCCGGACCGTGCCCGAGATGGCGCGGAGCGTCGTCGTCTTGCCGGCGCCGTTCGCGCCGAGCACCGCGACCACCTGTCCCTCCCCGACCTCGAGCGAGACCCCGTGCAGCGCCTCGATCGGCCCGTAGCGCGCGGTCACATCCTCGAGCTCGAGCAGCGCGGTCACGACGCCTCCTGGAGCTCGCCGCCGAGGTACGCCTCGATCACGCGTGGATCGCGCTGCACCTCCTGGGGCGGCCCGCCCGCGATCGTGCGGCCGAAGTTGAGCACGTGTACGTGGTCGGAGACGCGCATGACGAGGCTCATGTGGTGCTCGACGAGCAGGATCGTGAGCTTCCGGTCGTCGCGGAGCCTCCGGATGAATGCGGCGAGCTCCTCCACCTCCTCGTGGTTGAGGCCGCCCGCCGGCTCGTCGAGGAGCAGCAGGCGCGGCTTCGAGACGAGCGCGCGCGCGAGCTCGACCCGCTTCAGCGTCCCGAACGGGAGACCGGCGGCGGGCCGCGCCGCGTAGTCGGCGATGCCGACGTACTCGAGCGTGTCGAGCGCGCGCCGCCTGACGACGCTCTCGCGCGCGAAGCGCGACTGCGTGTGCGCGCCGACGAGCACGTTCTCGAGCACGGTCATGGTCGGGAAGAGCTCGACGTTCTGGAACGTCCGGGCGATCCCAAGCTTGACGATCCTGTTCGGCGGCGTGCGCGCGAGCGAGCGGCCGTCGAAGACGACGTCGCCGGAGTCGAGCCGGTAGAGCCGCGTGATCGCGTTGAAGGCCGTCGTCTTGCCGGCGCCGTTCGGCCCGATTAGCCCGAAGATCGACCCCTCGGCCGCTTCGAACGAGACGCCGTCGAGCGCCACGATGCCGCCGAACCGCAGTGAGGCGTTCTGAAGAGAGAGCAGACCCATGCTTACGACGTGCGCGACTCTACGGTTTCCCGGCGCGCGCGTCGAGATAGTCCGTCCAGAGCTGCTCCATCGTCGTCAGCCGGGAGGCGTGGACGTGGGCCGGATCGTAGGGCGTGTGGTTGACCGCGCGGACGATGAAGCTCCCGCTCTGGGAAACGTCGAGCACGTTGATGCACGCGGGCGCCTGCTCGAAGCCGCCGAGGAAGACGGCTTCGCCGGTCGCGGCGCGGCTGATGATCGCCCGGTTGACGCCGCCGTGGAGCACGAGGAGGCACACGTCCCACGTCTCGTCGGCAAGAAGGGCGTCGAGCTCGGCGCCGACGCGGTCGACGAGCTCGCCGATCGTCTCGCCGCCGAGGAAGCGGTGATCGCGCGGAAGGACGCCGCGAAAGGCGTCGGTCATCAGCTCCTGTACGGCGTCTGCGCCGAGCCCGCGCAGGTCGGCGCCCTCGATCTCGCGCAGGCCGGGTCGGCTCTCCGGATCGAGCCTGGGGGCGACGATCCGCGCCGTCTCGAGCGTCCGCGTGAGCCCGCTCGTGATCACGCGATCGAAGCCGACGCCGGCGAGCGCGTCGGCGGCCGCCTGCGCCTGCCCGCGGCCTTGCTCGGTGATGACGACGTCGTCCGGGTGCACGCCGTCGAAGTAGCGCACCTGGGCGTGGCGCATCACGTAGAGGCGACGACGGGCGGATGCGCTCACTCGGCCGCGCGGAGCGAGCGGCCGCCCGCGGCCTGCATCCCGGCCATCATCCCCGGCGGCGCGACGCCCCCGGGGAAGCGCGCGAGCAGCTCGGTGAGCAACTCGTCCGCGTCCCAGCGCTCGTCGCGCTGGAAGAGCTCGCCGGCCGTCCAGCCCTGGAGCGCGTTGACCGCGCCTCCCCAGACGTGGAAGACCTGCCCCGTGATGCGCTGTGCAGTGTCCGCGCAGAGCGCAACGACGACCGGCGACATGTTGGCGGGGTCGAGCGGATCGAAGCCGTCCCCCTGCGCGCCCATCTCGAACGTCTCCTCGGTCATGCGGGTGCGCGCGTTCGGCGCGAGGCAGTTGACGGTGACGCCGTAGCGGCCGAGCTCCTGCGCGGCGATGATCGTGAAGGCGGCGATGCCCGCCTTCGCCGCGCCGTAGTTCGTCTGGCCGACGTTGCCGAACACGCCGGACGGGCTCGACGTGTTGATCACGCGCCCGCGCACCTCGTCACCTGCCTTGGAGCGCTCGCGCCAGTGCGCGCCGGCGTGGCGCGTCGTCGCGAAATGGCCCTTGAGGTGCACGGCGATCACCGCGTCCCATTCGTTCTCTTCCATGTTCACAAGCATCCGGTCGCGCAGGATGCCGGCGTTGTTGACGAGGATGTCGAGCCGGCCGAACGTGTCGAGCGCGTTCTGGATCAGGCCCGCGGCCGCGGCGAAGTCGGCGACGTTCGCTCCGTCGCCGACCGCCTCGCCGCCGAGCGCCGCGATCTCGTCGACAACCTGCTGCGCCGGCGTGAGGTCGGAGCCCTCGCCCGCGAGCGAGCCGCCGAGATCATTGACGACGATGCGCGCTCCGGCTCGGGCGAGTGCGAGCGCGTGCTCGCGGCCGATGCCGCGCCCGGCGCCGGTGACGATCGCGACCTTGCCCGTAAGATCCGGCATGCGTTAACCGTATCGCTCGAGGTAGTGCGGCGAGGCGATACGCAGCCGCGCCTCGACCCCGGCCTTCACGACGGCGAGGGTTCCCGCCGGGACGTCGCCGGCGCGGATCCGGCGCGCCAGCGCCCTGAGGGCGGCGTCGTCCTCGGCCGGCAGCGCCGCCAGCTCGCGGTAGACGATCCCGAGCGCGTTGAGCGCCACGAGCATCCGGAAGCGCAGCCGCTGGTCGGTCAGCGTGGGCAGGATCTCGCCGGCGAGGAACTCCTGGATCGCCTCCGCGAGCTCCTGGGCGGTTGGTCTCTCGCTCATGCTGCTCCGCGCAACCAGGCTGCAGCCTGGTTGCAGTCGGGGGCGGCGGCGCTCACGCCGCCGCCCGCTCGACGAGATGGCAGATCTCGTACTCGACCTCGGCGCCGAGCCGGCCGAGGATCGCGAGCTCGACGCTCCGGTCCAGGCCGCTGAGATGGCGCTGCGCCTGGGTCTGGCAGCCGATCGCCCAGGCGACGTTGCCGGCCAGCTCCCAGTAATCGAGCTCCTCGGGGCGGATGTCGAAGCCCGTCAGCTCGTTGTAGCGCTCGAGATACGGCTTGACCTCGCCGATCCCGCCGAGCCGCTTCGCGTCGACGCCGAAGCGCCACGCACGCACGAGCCCGAACGAGAGGTCGCGCGCCGGGTCGTCGAGATGCGCGAACTCCCAGTCGAGCAGCCCGACGAGGCCATGCTCGTCGACGACGACGTTGCCGATGCGATAGTCGCCGTGGCTGACGACTCGCGGCCGCGGAGACGGCCGGTGCTCGCGCAGCCACCAGAGCCCGAGCTCGATCGCCGGATGCGGCTCGTCCATCTCGTCCAGCTCCTCCACCATCCGCTCGATCGCGGCGCCGGTCAGGAACGGCACGCGTTCCGCCGGGATCGCGTGCACCTTCGCGAGCTCCTCCGCGAGCTGGAGCGGCAGCACGGCCCGCGCCGCCTCGAGCTCGGGCCGCTGCACGATCCGCCGCCCGATCGTCTCGCCCTCGAGCCGTTCCATCACGAAGGCCTCGCGCCCGGCGAGGTCGGCGATGTACGCGAACGGCCGCGGCACCTTCACGCCGGCCTCGTAGGCGGCCTCGAGCACCTCGAACTCGTGCGCGAGCGAGAGCGTGTGGCGGTGGATCACCCCGACCGCGGCGCGGCGCACGAGCAGCCGCTCGCCGTCGGCGTCCACCGCCCAGGCCTCCTTCGAGGCCCCGCCCGCGAGCAGCACCGGTTCCGAGATCTCGACCGCGCGGCCCAGCGCCTGGGCCACCGCCGCCTGCATCGCCTCGCGCATCTCTGCGATCATCGCTGTCAGCCGTGACCGCTGTCATCCCGGACCTGATCACCGAGCGCCGCGCCAGGGTGCGCGCATTCATGGACGAGCGCGTCTTTCCGAACGAGCGGGCGCTCACCGGGCAGGACGACGCCGCGGACGCGCTGATCCGGGAGCTGCAGCAGCAGGCGAAGGCCGCCGGCCTGTGGGCGCCGCATCTGCCGCCTGACGCGGGCGGCAGCGGCAGCGGCTTCATCGAGTACGCGTACCTGAACGAGGAGATCGGCCGCAGCGTGATCGCGCAGCTGATCTTCGGCTGCCAGGCCCCGGACGCCGGCAACGGCGAGATCCTGCACCTGTACGGGACGCCGGAGCAGAAGGAGCGCTGGCTCGCGCCGCTCGTGGCCGGCGAGATGCGCTCGTTTTTCGGGATGACCGAGCCCGAGGTGGCGGGCTCCGATCCGACGCTCCTACGCGGCCGAGCCGTTCGCGACGGGGACGAGTGGGTGATCGACGCGCACAAGTGGTTCTCGTCGGGCGCGGACGGCGCAGGCTTCGGGATCGTCATGGTCGTGACCGATCCCGACGGGGACCCGCACAAGCGCGCGTCGATGATCATCGTCCCGACCGACACGCCGGGCTACGAGCTCGTGCGCAAGATCTCGGTGATGGGACATGAAGGGCGCGGGTGGGGGACGCATTGCGAGACGCGCTTCACCGGTGTTCGGGTTCCGGTCGCGAACACGCTCGGCGAGCCGGGCGAGGGCTTCCGGATCGCGCAGAAGCGGCTCGGGCCCGGTCGTATCCATCACGTCATGCGCTGGCTCGGCCAGATGCAGCGCGCGTTCGAGCTGATGTGCTCGTACGCGCTCGAGCGCAGGGCGTTCGGGGAGGCGCTCGCCGACAAGCAGACGGTGCAGAACTGGATCGCCGACTCGGCCGCCGAGATCCAGGCGTGCCGGCTGATGACGCTGCAGGCCGCGCACCGGCTCGACGACGGCGACGAGGCGCGCGTCGAGGTATCGCTGATCAAGTTCTATGCCGCGCGCGTCCTCAACGAGGTGATCGACCGCGCGATTCAGGTGCACGGCGGCCTCGGCGTGACGGACGACACGCCGCTTGCGGTGATGTACCGGATGGCGCGCGGCGCACGCATCTACGACGGCGCCGACGAGGTGCACCGCATGGTCGTCGCGCGCCGGATCCTGCGCGCGTTCGAGGACGGCGGAACCTGGCGCTTCACGTAGTCCTCGCAGGCGACCTCGTGCGGCTGGAGCCGCTCGAGCCGCGCCACGAGGAGCCGCTCTGGGAGGCGGCCCAGGACGAGCGTGTCTTCCGCTGGTTCTCGGTGCACGCGAACGAGAGCCGCGAAGCCTTTCGTGCGTGGTTCGAGCTCGTGCGGCGGGAGTGGCTCCCCTTCGCGCAGGTCGTCGGCGGCGTGCCGCTCGGCTCGAGCTCCTACGGCAACGTGCGCGAGCACGACCGCGTGGTCGAAATCGGCAACACGTGGCTCGGGGCGGAGGCGTGGGGGACGGGCGTGAACGCCGAGGCGAAGCTGCTGCTGATGCAGCACGCCTTCGAGGAGGAAGGCTTCCGGCGCGTCGAGTTCAAGACGGACGCGAACAACGAGCGCTCGCGCGCCGCGCTGGCCGCGCTCCCCGCCGAGTTCGAGGGCGTCTTCCGCAAGCACATGGTCGTGCGCGGCGGCGAGCGGCGCGACTCGGCGTGGTACAGCGTGATCGACGACGAGTGGCCGGCGGTGAAGTCCGCGCTACGCGAGCGGCTCGCCGGCAAGGCGGCGGCTCGCAACGAACGGTAGGCCGTAGGCCGCGACGAGCGTCAGCCCGACGAGCGCAGGCCCCTCGACGCCGACGAAGTAGTAGAGGCTGTCGAGCGGATCGAGCAGGAGCCGCGCGAGCACGACGCAAACGGGGATGAGCCAGAGTGCATGGCGCGAGCCGCGCGTCGCTCGCGCGACTCCGATCCCGACGGCGATTGCGAACGCGGTCTGGGCGAGCCGGAGCTGCCAGCCGACCGCGGTGCCGGGCGCGACGACGAGCGAGACGAGCGACTGCGACGAGACGACCCAGTGGTAGCGGCCCAGTCCGAAGTGTCCGGCGGCGACGAACGGGAGGAACAGCGCCGCGGCGACGGCGGCTGCGACGGCTGTGCCGCGCGCGGCGTCGCGCAGCCGCGGCGCGAGCACGAGCACCGCGAGGCCGAGGAGCGACCACGTCTCGATGCCCGCGCCGAGCCCGACGATCGCGCCGGCGCGCAGCGTGCGCCCACGGCGCGCCTCGGCCGCCGCCACGATCCAGAGCAGCGGCAGGAGCGTGTCCGCAGGATGTCCCGAGTCGAAGCCCGCGCGGGTCAGCCCTGCCGCGACCGCGACGACCCCCACGCCCGCGAGCAGTGCGGGCCGCTCGACACCGGCGGCGCGGGCGGCGGCGACGACGAGCAGCGCGGCAATCGCGCCGAGCACGACCGCGAGCGCGACGGGGGACCGGCCGACAGAGCCGAACAGGGCGAGCTGGAACGGGCCGGCCTGCATGGCCGGGTCGGCAAAGGCGTGGCTCCAGTGCGCCGAGAGCAGTGTGCGGCCGCCCAGCACGAACAGCCACGCGTCGCCGCCGTTGCCGCGAACGACCGGCGCGACCGCAGCCGCGGCGGCGGCCGGTACGACCCAGGCGAGGATCCGCTTCATGGGACGGATATCGGCCGCCGCCGGCGAGCGCTTGACCTGCCCGGCCCGCGCGCCACTATCGTGAACGCATGGGCTTCCTCGATCGCGCTCAGAGCCGGCTCCCGCAGCCGTGGCGCACGATCCTCGACTGGCTCGCGACAATTGCGATCGCCGGCGCGTTCGTGCTCGCGTTCGAGACGGAGGTGGCCAAGCCGTATCGCATCCCGTCTTCGTCGATGGAGCCGACGCTGCACTGTGCCCAGCCCGGCGAGTGGTGTCTCGGATCGTTCGACGATCGCGTGATCGCCAACCGGCTCGCCTACGACTTCGGCAGCCCCAAGCGCGGCCAGATCGTCGTGTTCAAGGCGCCGCCCGCGGCCGCCGTCTGCGGTGGCGGCGAGGGCGACACGTTCGTGAAGCGGCTGGTCGGGCTTCCCGGCGAGCAGGTCTCCGAGCGCGACGGCACCATCTTCATCGACGGGAAGCGGCTCGACGAGCCCTACGTCGATCCGGCGTTACGCGACCACCGCACGGGCGCCTGGCCCCGCATCGCGCCCGGCCACTACTTCTTCCTCGGCGACGACCGGGTTCACTCCTGCGACTCGCGCACCTGGGGCACCGTGCCGCGCAGCAGCCTCGTCGGTCCGGTGATCGTCACGTACTGGCCGCCGAACCGGATCGCATTGCACTAGAGGCCGAATCAGCGCCCAGTCGACGAGGATTGACGGGCGCGGCGCACGATCTGCGTGCAGCGCGCCGCTGCGAGCAGCGTCCCCTCCGGGTCGAACAGCTCCGCGGAGCAGAAGATGACCCGCCGGTTCTGCTGCACGACCTTCCCTTCGGCCCGCAGCGTGCCGGGTCGCGCGGAGCGCATGAACTCGACGCGGAGGTCGGCGGTGAGGAAGTCCTCCTCGTCCACCATCAGCGTCCAGCATGCGCCGCCCATCGCCGTGTCGAGCAGCGTCGCAACCATCCCGCCGTGCACGATCGGCCCGGAGGGGCTGGGGAAGCAGAAGTCCGGCGACGCGTCCCACTCGATCACCGTGCGGCCGTCGCCCTGCTCGACGCCGCGGTAGCCGAGCGTGCGCCAGATGTGCGGCGGCGCCGGCGGCTCCTCGCCCCAGCCGCGGCGCGGCCTCGTCTCGCTCATCGCGGTCCCGGCACGCCCGGGTAGCGGAACGGCTCGACCCGGTTGAGCTGCACCACCCACGCGCGGCCCGTCTCCGGGTCGCGCATCGCGCGCAGGGCCGCCTCGGCGACGAACGCCGGCTCGATCAGCGGCGGCAGCACGCCGCGCACCTCCTCCACGACGAGCGGCGTGTCGGTGAACGCCGGGCAGAGCGCGTTGATGCGAATTCCACGCAGCTCCAGCTGCGGCGCGACGCTGCGCACGAAGCCGACGACGGCGTGCTTCGTGAGCGCGTACACGGGATCGAGCGCCGCACCGACGAGGCCGGCGAGCGACGCGGTTGCGACGATCGAGCCGCCGTTCGGCATCAGCCGCGCCGCGAGCTCGCGCACGCCGAACACGACCCCGTCGACGTTGACGCCCATGATCCGCCGGTACTGCGCGTCGGCGAGCGCGGCCACGTCGGGCTCGCCCGTGATCACGCCCGCGTTGAGGAATGCCGCGTCGAAGGTGCCCTCGAGCGCGCGCCACGTCGCGGGCTCGGCGACATCCTGCCCGTCTGCGAGATCGAGCACCGTCACGTCCGCGTCGCCGAGCGCCGCGACGATCGCCGCGCCGATCCCGGAGCGGCCGCCCGTGACGAGCACTCTCACGGGACGAGGACGACCTTGCCGGTGCTGCGTCGCGACTCGACGAGCTCGTGCGCCTGCTCGACGTCGGCGAGCGGCAGCTCCGCGCCGACGACCGGCCGCACCACCCCGAGCTGCCAGAGCGCGAGCAGCTCGCCGATCGCCTCGCTCACGAGGTCGGGCTCGTGCCGCATCAGCCGTGCGAGATAGAACCCCTGCACGCCGACGTTGCGGCCGACGAGGTTCGCCGGGCTCACGTCCGGCCAGAGACCCGCGGCGAAGCCGATTGCGACGAGCGTGCCGAGCGGCCGCAGCCGCGCGAGCGACGATGCGAACAGCTCGCCGCCGACCGGGTCGAGGATCACGTCCGCGCGCAGATCCTCCGGCAGCTCGTCGTAGACGAACGCGTCGTCGGCGCCGAGCTCGCGGCAGAGCGCGAGCTTCTCGGCCGAGCCGGCTGCGGCGACGACGCGGGCTCCGAGCGCGCGTGCGCACTGGATCGCCGCCGAGCCGACGCCGCCTGCGGCGGCGTAGACGAGCACCGTGCCGCCCGGCCGGAGGC
Organism: Gaiellaceae bacterium; assembly: GCA_036511815.1. Lineage (GTDB taxonomy): Bacteria > Actinomycetota > Thermoleophilia > Gaiellales > Gaiellaceae > Palsa-739. Next base: position 13,259 of record DATCBP010000012.1, on the reverse strand, counting down.
GCACCTGCCGCGTGAGCGGGATGTACGCGGTGAGGAACGTGAGCAGGAACGAGGCGCCCTCGGCGAACGTCGTGCCGTCGGGCAGCGGGACGATCAGGCCCCGGTCGACCGCGGCCAGCTCCGCGTAGCCGCCGGTGCCCGACGTGAACGCCATCACTCGCGTCCCGTCCTCGAGCTCGCCGGCGATCTCCGAGCCGAGCACGACCGGCAGCTCCGGCATCTGCGGGTAGAGGCCGCGGCGGATCAGCACGTCGGCGAAGTTGATCCCGGCCGCACGCACCCGTACGAGCGCCTTGTTCTCCGCCTGCGGGTCGGGCACGTCGGCGAGCTCGAACGGCCCGTCGACCTCGCGCAGCAGCGCCGCCTTCAACTCGTGGGCGCCGGTTCTTGGGCGAACGTCTCGCGCAGCGCGGTCTTCCGGAACTTGCCGACGCTCGTCTTCGGGATCTCGGCGATGAACTCGAAGCGGTCGGGCAGCCACCATTTCGCGAAGTTCGGTGCGAGGAACGCGCGCAGCTCGTCCGCGGTTGCACCCGCTCCTTCCCGCAGCACGACGACCGCGAGCGGCCGCTCGGCCCACTTCGGATCGGGCACGGCGATCACCGCCGCCTCGGCGACCGCGGGGTGCGCCATCAGCGCGTTCTCGAGGTCGACGGAGGAGATCCACTCGCCGCCGGACTTGATCACGTCCTTCGAGCGGTCCTTGATCTGGATGTAGCCGCGCGGGTCGATCGAGACGATGTCGCCCGTCCGGAACCAGCCGTCCGGCGTCCAGCGGTCGGCCTGCTCCGGGGTGTCGTAGTAGCCGGCGGCGACCCACGGGCCGCGCACCTCGAGCTCGCCCATCGCCTCGCCGTCCCACGGGATCTCGTCGTCGCCGAGACGTCCACGGACCTCGACGAACGGGAGCGGCAGTCCGGCCGTCGCCATGTAGTCGAGCTGCGTCTCCTCGTCGGCGGCGGCGAGATCGCCGTAGATCGACGCCGTCGACGCGACGGGCGACGTCTCCGTCATCCCCCAGCCCTGGACGACCGTCAGCCCGTGCCGCTTGCGGAACGCGGAGATCATCGCGCGCGGGACGGCCGAGCCGCCGCAGAAGATTCCCTTCATGTGCGAGAGATCCCAGCGCCCGGGGTTCGCGTCGAGCGCCTGGAGGAGTCCCATCCAGATCGTCGGCACGCCCGCCGACCAGGTCACGCCCTCGTCGACGAATGCGTCGAGCAGGCTCTCGGCATCGAGGTGCGGCCCCGGGTAGACGAGCTTCGCGCCGATCATCGTCGCGACGTAGGGATAGCCCCAGGCGTTCGCGTGGAACATCGGCACGACCGGCAGGATCGCGTCGTTCACAGAGACGCCGAGGCCGAACGGGTTGTTCACGCCGACGCCGAGCGCGTGCAGCACCGTCGAGCGATGTGAGTAGACGACGCCTTTCGGCAGCCCGGTCGTGCCGCTCGTGTAGCACATCGCCATCGCCTCGTTCTCGTCCAGTCCGGGATCGCGCCAGTCGTCGGCCGACGCGCCGGCGAGCAGCTCCTCGTAGGAGTCCTCGACGACGAAGACATGCTCGATCTGCGTCCGGTCGCGAAACTGCTCGAGCAACGGCAGAAGGCTGCGGTCGACGATCACCGCGCGGTCGCCCGCGTGGTTCGCGATGTACGCGAGGTCGTTCGGGTGCAGGCGCAGGTTCAGCGTGTGCAGCACGAAACCGCCGCACGGGATGCCGAAGTACGCCTCGTGATGCTGATGGTGGTTCCAGCAGAGCGTTGCGACGCGGTCGCCGCGCTCGAGCCCGAGACCCTGGAGGGCAACCGCGAGCTGCCTCGCCCGGCGCAGCGTCTCGCCGTACGTCGTCCGGTGCATGGTCTTGTCGGGCAGACGCGTGACGATCGGGTTCGCCCCGAAGTACGTCTCCGCGCGCCGGAGCAGATGCGTCAGCGTCAGCGGGAAATCCATCATCAGGCCGTCCACGGACCCTCCTCGGTCGTGTCAGACACGAATCGCGACACCGAGCACGGCGTCCGCGACCTCGGCCCGCAGCTCTGCGGGCCGTGCGCCGAAGCCTTCGAGCCACAGGGCGCGCTTGTAGAACCGGTGCAGCGGGTGCTCCCAGGTGAAGCCCGTGCCGCCGTGCACCTGGATCGCGCGCTCGCATGCGGCCACCGCTGCCTCGGCCGCGAAGGCCTTCGCCGCCGCCGCCGCCACGCTCGCCTGCTCGTCGCCTTCGGCCACGCACCATGCGGCCCAGTAGGCGAGCGAGCGCGCGAACTCGACGTCTGCGTACGTGTCGGCGAGGGCGTGTGAGACGGCCTGATAGACGCCGATCGGCTTGCCGAATTGCTCGCGCGTGCGTGCGTGCTCGATTCCGAGCTCGAGCGCACGCTGGGCGATCCCCACGGCCTCGCAGGCGCCGGCGGCGCGGGCCCGGGCGACGTCGGGCGAGCCGGCCAGCGGCGTCGCCTCGCCGTGCTCGAGCCGGCCGAGCGGACGCGACGGGTCGACTGTCGGCAGGTCCTCGCCGCGGGCGTCGTACGCCGAGCCGCGCGAGACGACGCGGTCGACGGAGCCGAGCCAGGGGACGAGGCCGCGCACCTCTCCCGACCAGCGCACGTCGCCGGCGGCGACCGCCGCGCGCTCTTCCGGGCCGAGCGCCGGCAGCGCGAGCGCGATCGTCCCGAAGTACGGGCCGGGATAGAGGGCATAGCCGAGCTCCTCGAACAGGATCGCCTCCTCGAGGAACGTGAGCCCCGTGCCGCCGTCCTCTTCGGCGATCGAGACTCCGAGCCAGCCGAGCTCTGCGAGCTCGGCCCAGGCGTCGTCCTGCGGCGCGTCGAAATCGCGGTCGAGCGGGAAGCGGTCGGACAGCCATGCGCGTGCCTGCCGTTTCAGCTCCTGCTGCTCCGCGGTGAAGGCGAAGTCCATCAGCGGCTCCGGGGCAGATCGAGGACGCGCTCGGCGATGATGTTGCGCAACACCTCTGAGGTGCCGGCCTCGATCGTGTTGCCGCGGCTGCGCAGCTGCTGGTAGTGCCACCAGCCGTCGTCGAGCAGGCCGTCCGGGCCGAGCAGCTCACGGCCGAGCTTCGTCAGCCGCTGATTCTGCTCCGACCAGCGCAGCTTCGCGACGGAGCCCTCGGGGCCCGGGATGCCGGTGCGCTCGAGCGTCGTGAGCGCGCGGTAGTTCGTGTACCGCAGCGCCTGGAGCTCGATCCACTCCTGCGCGACGCGGTTGCGGGCGAGCCCGTCGCCGTTCACGTTCTCTCGCGCGACGTCGATCAGCCGGTTGACGGCGACCTCGAGCGCGGCGGTGAGCGCGAAGCCGAGCGTGCCACGCTCGTGCAGCAGCGTCGTCATCGCCACCTGCCAGCCTTCGCCCTCCGCGCCGAGCAGGTTGTCGACGGGCACCTCGACGTCGGTGAAGAAGATCTCGTTGAACTCCGCCTCGCCCGTGATCTGCCGCAGCGGCCGCACCTCGACGCCGGGCGACCGCATGTCGACGGTCATGTACGTGAGGCCCTTGTAGCGTGGCGCGTCGGGATCGCTCAGCCCGACGAGGATGCACCAGTCGGCGATGTGCGCGAAAGACGACCAGACCTTCTGCCCGTTGACGACGAACACGTCGCCGCGCCGCTCCATGCGCGTGCGCACCGCGGCGAGGTCGGAGCCGGCCCCCGGTTCGGAGAAGCCCTGGCACCAGATCTCCTCTGCGGAGAGGATCTTCGACAGGTGCGCGTGCTTCTGCTCCTCGCTGCCGTGCACCATGATCGTCGGCCCGGCCATCCCGACCCCGATCACACCGATGTGCGGCGGCGCCTGCGCACGCGCCGTCTCTTCGAGGAAGATCGCCTGGTGGCTGTACGGGGCGCCGGCGCCGCCGTACTGCTGCGGCCACGTCAGCCCGGCGTAGCCGCCCTCGAACAGCCTGCGGCTCCACTCGCGCCCGAACGAGTCGTCAAAGCGCTGCGAGCCGCCGCGCCAGTTGCGCTTCTCCTCGGGGAGGTTCGCGTCGATCCAGGCGCGCAGCTCTGCGCGAAAGGCGGCTTCCTGCGGCGTGTCGCGGAGGTCCACGGCCCTACGCTACAACGACAGGCCCCTCAGGCGGAAGCCGGAGCAGGCGCCGGCAGTCGCACGACCTCGCGGCGGCGCAGCGGCAGGAGGCCGACGACGGCGACGGTGACCGCCACTCCGAGCCATTGCGACCAGCGCAGATGCGCGTTGAATGCGTAGATGCCGACGAGCCCTGCGGAGACCGGGAACGCGAGCTCGGCGAGCGCTGCGAGCGTCGCCGGCGTGCGCCGCAGCCCGTAGTAGTAGAGCGCGAGCGCGAGCGCGCCCGTCACGAGCGCGAGATACGTGATCCAGACGCTGTCGTGCGCCCCGGCATACGCCTTCGCGCCGACGAGCGGCAGCGCGATCGCGCTGGCGACCAGCCCGAACGCGAAGCGCACGGTCAGCACCTGTTGGAACTCGAGCTTGCGGCCGAGGAAGCGGCCGAAGACGGTGCCGAGGCCCCAGAGCCCGGCGGCCGCGAGCGCCTCGACGATCGGCGTCAGCCCGCGCGCGTGCACGTCGGTCGGATGCGGGAAGGCGATCAGCCAGACGCCGGCGAGCGCGGGGACGAGGAACCACGCGAAGCGCGGTCGCGGCTGCTCGCCGAGCACGATCGCGGCGCCGGCGACCGCGACGAGCGGCTGGATCTTCTGGAGCACGACTGGCGTGATCGGGTCGCCGTGGACGAAAGCCTGCGTGAAGAGGATCGTCGCGAGCGCCGACGCGCCTGCGCCGACGAAGATCCCCGCGACGATGTAGCGCGGGCCGGCGCGCCAGAGCGCGCGCAGCGACGGGAGGAGCAGCGGCAGGGTGACGAGCACGAGGACGACGTGCTCTCCGAACACGATCGTCGTCGCCGCCGTCGACTGCGCGAGCGGGCGCCGGAAGAACGCGTCGGTGCCCCACATGGTGGCCGCCACGCTGATCAGGACGACGCCGGGAATGCTGCGCAGCCGGTCAACCATGGCGTTGAGCGTATCGCTTGGCGCCCAGGCTGCGCGGCGCCTGTTCGCTACGTCTCGTAGCGGAGGAGATCCTCGACGCGCTCGCGCGCGCGGATCACGGTCGCATGCCCGTCGCGGACGAGCACGACCTCGGCCCGCGGGACGCCGTTGTAGTTCGAGCTGAGCGCGAGCGTGTACGCGCCGGTCGCCGGCACCGCGAGCAGGTCGCCACGCGCCGGGCGCGGCAGCTCGACCGCGTCGATGAGCACGTCGCCGGATTCGCAGTGCTTTCCCGCCACCCGGTAGACGCCGGTCGCGAGCTCGCCGACGCGGTTCGCGAGCAGCGCCTCGTAACGGGCGCCGTAGAGCTGCGGCCGCGGGTTGTCGGACATGCCGCCGTCGATCGCCACGTACGAGACGCCGCCGCTCTCCTTCACGACGCCGACGCGGTAGAGCGAGACGCCGGCGCGGCCGACGAGCGAGCGGCCGGGCTCGAAGACGACCTGCACCGGCTCGGCCCAGCGTTCGCGCAGCCGCTCGAGCAGCGGTCGCACCCAGTCCTCCACCGTCGGTGGATGCTCGCTGCGGTTGTGCCGCACGCCGAGCCCACCGCCGAGGTCGAGCACCGAGGGCTTCCAGGCGAGCTCGCCGGCGGCGCGCTCGCAGAAAGCCGCGAGCCGGTCGACCGCGAGCAGGCTCTCGTCGACCTGCTGGAGCTGGGAGCCGACGTGGAAGTGGACGCCGGCGACGTCGAGCCCGAGGCGGCGCGCGTCGTCGATCGCGGTGAGGGCCGCGTCGGCGCCGAGCCCGAACTTCGACTCGGCGTGCGCCGTCGCGATCGCCTCGTGCGTGACCGCCTCGACGCCCGGCGTCAGGCGGACGAGGACGCGCTTCACGCCCGCAGCGACAGCGCGGTCGGGCTCGTCCGGCGCGTCGAGCACGACGGTCGCGCCGGCGTCCGCAGCGGCGCGCAGCTCGCCATCCGACTTGTTGTTGCCGTGGAACAGGATCCGCTCCCCGCTCAGTCCGGCGGCGCGGGCGAAGGCGAGCTCGCCGAGCGTCGAGACGTCGGCGCCGATCCCTTCCTCGGCGAGCACGCGCAGGAGCGCGACGTTCGCGAACGCCTTCGTCCCGTAGGCGACGAGCGCGTCCGGCGCCGCGGCCCGATACGCCCGCGCCTGCGCGCGCACGGTCTGCTCGCAGTAGACGACGAGGGGCGTCCCGTGCTCGGCCGCGAGGCGGGAGACGGGGACGCCGCCGAGCGACAGCTCGCCGCCGTCGTTGCGCGCGCTTGCGGGGAAGAGGCCGAGCATCCCCGGGAGTGTGCACGAATACAGGCGCGGATCCGGCTTGGTTGCTACAGTTTGCGCTGTGCAGGAGCTCCTTATCTAGATCAGGGAGCGCACGCGGCGAAGGCCGCGCCGACCTTCCCCGGCCTCTCTCGCGAGAGGTTTTTTCGTCTCTGGAGGACGATGGACCGGTACGACCCGAACACGATCGAGCCGAAGTGGCAGCGCGTCTGGGAGGACGCGGACGCGTTCCACGTCCCCAATCCGGAGCCCGGCGCGCCGGCGGACGACCGGCACTGGTACCAGCTCGAGATGCTGCCGTACCCGTCCGGCAACGGCATGCACATGGGGCACGTCCTCAACTACACGATGGGCGACGTGATCACGCACGTGCGCCGTCGCAGCGGCTGGACGGTCGTGCGCCCGATGGGCTGGGACGCGTTCGGGCTGCCGGCGGAGAACGCCGCGATCCGCGAGGGCCGTCATCCGCGCGAGATCACCGAGCGGAACATCGCCACGATCCGGACGCAGATGAAGCGCCTCGGCTGGGCGATCGACTGGGACCGCGAGGTCTCGTCGCACGATCCCGCCTACTACCGCTGGACGCAGTGGCTGTTCCTGAAGTTCTTCGAGCACGGGCTCGCGTACCGCAAGGAGGCGCCCATCAACTGGTGCCCGAACGACCAGACGGTGATCGCGAACGAGTACATCGTCGACGGCCACTGCGAGCGTTGCGGCGCCCTCGTCGAGCTGCGAAACATGACGCAGTGGTTCTTCAAGACGACCGCCTTCGCGGATGAGCTGCTCGAGTACGAGCTGCCCCCGGGCGGCGAGTGGCCCGAGCGCACGAAGACGATCCAGCGCAACTGGATCGGCCGCTCCGAGGGCGCCGAGATCCTCTTCCGCGTCGACGAGCTCGGCCTCGACATGCCGGTCTTCACCACCCGCCCCGACACGCTCTTCGGCGCGACGTTCTTCGTCGTCGCTCCCGAGCACCCGTTCGTCGACGCGCACGCGAGCGAGGAGGCGCAGGCGTATGCGCTCCACGCCGGCGCGCGCCGCGACGAGGACCGTGCGGCCGAGACGGTGAAGACCGGTGTCTTCACCGGCCACTCCGCGACGAATCCGATCAACGGCGAGCGCCTCCCGATCTGGGTCGCCGACTACGTCCTGATGGATTACGGCACGGGCGCGATCATGGCCGTCCCGGCGCACGACGAGCGCGACGGCGAGTTCGCCGCCACGTTCGGCCTGCCGGTCGTCGACGTGATCGACGAGAACGGGCGCCTGATCAACTCGGAGCGCTTCGACGGGCTGCCCGCCGAGGAGGGCGGGCGAGCGATCGTCGCCTCGCTCGTGGAGCAGGGGCGCGGCAAGTCGACCGTCTCGTACCGGCTGCGCGACTGGAGCTTCTCGCGGCAGCGCTACTGGGGCTGCCCGATCCCGATCGTCCACTGCGAGAGCTGCGGCGTCGTGCCCGTGCCGGAGGACGAGCTGCCGGTGCTGCTGCCCGAGATCGAGGACTACCAGCCCAAGGGCAAGTCGCCGCTCGCCTCCAACGAGGAGTGGATGCACGTCTCCTGCCCGCGGTGCGGCGGCGCGGCGCTACGCGACGCGGACACGATGGACACGTTCGTCGACTCGTCCTGGTACTTCCTGCGCTACGTCGATCCGCACAACGACCAGGCGCCGTTCGACCGCTATGTCGTCGACTACTGGCTGCCGGTTTCGCAGTACATCGGCGGCATCGACCACGCGACCGGACACCTTCTGTACTCGCGCTTCTTCGTCAAGGCGATGAACGACTTCGAGATGCTCGGCTTCCGCGAGCCGTTCGCGCGGCTGTTCCATCAGGGCTGGGTGCAGATGGGCGGCACGAAGATGTCGAAGACGAAGGGCAACGTGATGGGGCCGGACGAGTTCGTCGCCGAGTACGGCGCCGACGCAACAAGGCTCTGCATCCTCTTCCTGGGGCCGGCCGACCAGGACATGGAGTGGACGGACTCCGGCATCGAGGGCATCGCCCGTTTCCTGCGCCGGCTGTGGCGGGCCGTGCACGAGGTGGCGGAGCGCGCCCCGGCGGACGGCCCGGTGGAAGGCCCGCTCGTCCGGAAGGCGCACGAGACGATCGCGAAGGTGAGCGACGACATCGTGCGGCGCTTCCAGTTCCACACCCCGATTTCCGCGCTGATGGAGCTCGTCAGCGCGCTCTCCGACGACCCCGACGACCCTGCCGCGCGTTTCGCCGCGGAGACGGCGGTGAGCCTGATCCAGCCGTACGCGCCGCACATCGCCGAGGAGCTGTGGCAGGTGCTCGGCCACGAGCGCCTGTGGGAGCAGCCGTGGCCGGTCGCCGACGAGTCGCAGCTCGTGCAGGACCGGTTCGAGCTCGTCGTGCAGGTGAACGGCAAGGTGCGCGACCGCTTCGAGGTCGAGGCGGATCTGTCCGAGGACGAGCTCGTCGCGCTCGCGATGACGTCGCCGCGCGTGCAGGCGCACATCGACGGTGCGCAGGTGCGCAAGACGATCGTCGTCCCGCGCAAGCTCGTGAACTTCGTCGTCGGGTAGTTACCGCTCGCTGTCGAGGCCGGCCATGCCCTGCCCGGGGTAGCGCGTGCCTGCGGCTGCGCCCGGCGGGACGGCGTCCTCGATCGCGGCGAGGTCGTCCGGCGTCAGCTCGAGGACGAGCGCGCCGAGCGCCTCGGCGAGCTGGTCGCGCCGGCGCGAGCCGACGAGCGGGATCACGTCGTCGCCGCGCGAGAGCACCCACGCGATCGCCGCCTGCGCGACGGTCGCGCCCTGCGCCTCGGCGACGTCCCGCAGCGCGTCGACGAGCCCGAGGTTCAGGTCGAGGTTACCCGCCGCGAAGCGCGGTGCGTGTGCGCGGAAGTCGCCGGCCTCGACCGCGCGGTCGGGCGACCAGTGCCCGCTGAGCAGTCCGCGCGAGAGCACGCCGTACGCGGTGACCGCGATCCCGAGCTCGCGGCACGCCGGCAGGATCGCGTCCTCGAGCCCGCGCGACATGAGCGAGTACTCAATCTGGATGTCCGCGACCGGATGCACCGCGTGCGCGCGGCGAATGGTGTCGGCCCCGGCCTCGGACAGGCCGAGCATGCGCACGTAGCCCTTGTCGATTGCGTCGGCGATCGCGCCGACGGTCTCCTCGATCGGCACGTCCGGGTCGACGCGTGCCGGCCTGTAGACGTCGACGTAGTCGGTGCCGAGTCGGGTCAGCGTGTACGCGAGGAAGTTCCACATCGCGGCTGGGCGGCTGTCCATGCCGCCCCAGCGGTTGTCCGGCCCGCGCAGCCCGCCGAACTTCACGCTGAGCACGACGTCCTCACGGCGGCGGCCGCGCAGCGCGTCGCGAATCAGCAGCTCGTTGTGCCCCATGCCGTAGAAGTCGCCGGTGTCGAGCAGCGTGATTCCGGCGTCGAGCGCAGCGTGGATCGTGGCGACGCTCTCCGCGTCGTCGGAGGCGCCGTAGACGCCCGACATCGCCATGCAGCCGAGGCCGAGGGCGGAGACGGCCGGGCCGCCGGCGCCGAGGGTGCGCTCGATCACCCTTCATCTGTAGCAGCAACGCTCCGCCGGAGAGACGGCACACTCCCGTGACGGACGCGCTGCCACGCTGAGGGCATGGGGTTGCACGCACTCGCTCCGGCGCAGCGGCGCCTGCTCGCGGTCGCCGTGCTGCTCGTGATCGCGGTCGTGCTCGGGCTGCGCCACCTCTACGGCGGGAAGGCGGCGAGTCCGGCGGGGGCGTTCGCGCCGCTGTCGGTTGCCGCGGCGCCCGTGCGCGCAGCCGCAGGGGGCGGAGGCAAGCTGCTCGTGGTCGACGTCGCGGGCGCGGTGCGCCGTCCAGGGCTCTACCGGCTCCCGTCCGGAACGCGCATCGCCGACGCGGTCGCGCGTGCGGGCGGCGCAGGAGCGAAGGCGGATCTCGATCTCGTCAACCTCGCGGCGCCGCTCGCCGACGGCGAGCAGGTCGTTGTCCCCCAGCGTGGCGCTGCGGCAGTGTCCGGAGGCCCGTCGCAGACGGCGCCGCTCGACCTCAACTCCGCGTCGGCGGAGCAGCTCGACGCCCTGCCGGGGATCGGCCCGTCGACGGCCGCGAAGATCGTCGCGTTCCGCGAGGCGCACGGGCCGTTCCGCACCGTGGAGGGGCTCGATGCGGTGCCGGGAATCGGCCCGTCCCGCATCGACCAGCTGAAGGGGCTCGTCATCCCTTGAGTGCCCGCGCTCCCACGCTGCTCGCGCTCGCGCTCTGCGCGGGCCTCGTTACGGCGACGCTCGTCCGCGCGTCGCTGCTGCCCGCACTGCTCCTGCTCGCGCTCGCCGGGGTTGCCGCGGCGCGCGCGCCGCTCGTCGCGGTCGCGTGTGCGCTCGCGCTCGCGGGCTGGTGGTGGGGGAGCGTCCGCGAGCACGCGCTCGACCGAAGCGTGCTCCACGCGCACGTCGACACCGCCGACTCGGCGCTCGTCGAGCTCGAGGAAACCCCGCGCGCGGGGCGGTTCGAGACGCGCGTGCGCGCGCTCGTCCTCCGCTGGGGCGACCTGCGCCCACACGAGACCGTGCTCCTCGAGCTCCATCCCGGCCGCGTGCCGCCGCAGGGCGCGCGGCTCGCGGTGCTCGGCACGCTGCTGGAACCGCGCGGCCCCTCGCACGGCTTCGACGAGCGAACCTGGCTGCGGCGCCAGGGTGTGCACGTCGTCCTGCGCGCAGACTCATGGCGCGTCGTCGGCCGTCGCGGCGGACTCGGGGGCGTCGCCGACCGCCTGCATGCGTGGCTCGAGCGCGACGCAGCATTCAGGCTCCGGGGCGAGCGGCGCGACGTGCTGAACGCGATCGTGCTCGGCGAGACGCAAGGGCTCGACGACAATCTGCTCACGCGCTTCCGCGCCTCCGGTCTCTACCACGTGCTCGCCGTCGACGGACTCAAGGTCGCTGCGGTCGCCGGTGGCGCGGCCGCGCTCGCGTTCCTTGTCGGCGGCGGTCGGCGTGCCGCGGAGCTGCTGGCACTCGTCGCGACCGGCGGCTACGTGCTCGCGGTGGGACCGCATCCCGCGGTGCTGCGTGCGGCGATTGCCGCAGGGCTCGGCTCGCTCGCGTGGCTGACCGCGCGCGAGCGCGACCGCTGGCACGCGCTGCTCGTCGCGGCGGTCGCGCTGCTCGCCTGGAACCCGAACTTCGTGCTCGATGTGGGCTTCCAGCTTTCGTTCGCTGCCGTCAGCGCGATCTTCGTGCTCACGCCGAGGATCGTGCGCGCGCTCGAGGGCTACCCGGTGCCGCGCCGGCTCGCGCAGCTGATCGGCGTCTCGACGGCGTGCGGCCTCGCCACCGCGCCGGTGACCTGGCTGCAGTTCCACCAGGTCTCGCTCGTCACGGTGCCGGCGAACGTCGTGGGCGTGCCGGTTGTCGCAGAGATGCTCGGCGTTGCCCTGGTCACCGCGCTGCTTGCACCGGTGGCGCCGCCGCTCGCGGCGCTGCTCGCGCAGCTGAACGGCTGGGGCGCGGCCTTCGTCGCGGAGTGCGCCCGCGTCTTCGGCGGCCTGCCGGGAGCCCAGGCCCGGTCGCCGACGGCGGTCGCCGCGGTGGCAGCGGGCGTGCTCCTCGCGGCGGCCTATGCTTGGCGGCGTGGCGAACGAGCTGAAGGCGGTCTACCTCCTCACCGGCAGCGACCGCCCGAAGGTGGCACGCGCGCTGCGCCGGCTGCGGGAGCGCATCGGCGATGACTCCACCGAGCACCTGACCGCGCTCACGGCCACCGGCGCCGACGCCGTCGCGGCCTGCAACGCGCTCGGGCTGTTCGTGGGTGAGGGGCAGCGGCTCGTGATCGTCGACGAGGTGGAGCGGTGGAAGGCGCCCGAGGTGAAGGACGTTGTCGCGTATCTGGGGTCGCCGGCGCCGACGACAGTGCTCGCTCTCGTCGCGGAGGAGCTGAAGGCCGACACCGCGCTCGCGAAAGCGGTGGCGAAGTCGGGCGAGATCCTCGCCTACGACGTCGCGAAGCGCCGCCTGCCGGAGTGGGTCGCCGAGCAGTTCGGGCGGGTCGGCGCGAAGGCGGACGCCGACGCGTGCCGTGCGCTCGTCGAGATCGTCGGCGACGACCTCGACGCGCTGACGACCGAGGTGGACAAGCTCGCGACCTGGGCGGCCGGCGACACGATCGCGCTCCGCGACGTCGAACAGCTCGCGGCCGGCCGGGCCGAGACCTCGATCTTCTCCCTCACCGATGCGTGGGGCCGGCGCGACGTCGGCGCAGTGCTCCGCGCTGCCGAGGAGATCCTCGACCGCTCACACCGTCCGCGCTCCGGCGAGCTGATGCGCGTGACCGCCTCGCTCGTCAACCACGTCGGACGCGTGAAGCGCTGTCAGCGGCTCGCCGAGCAGGGCATCCGCGCCAAGGATGCCGCCGGGAGGCTGAAGATGCATCCGTTCGCCGCCGAGAAGGCGTTCGCGCAGGCGGGAAACTTCTCGGCCGAAGAGCTCGCAGGCGCGATCGTCCGGCTCGCGCAGCTCGACGCGGCGACGAAGGGCGGCTCACGGATGCCGGCAGATCTCGAGCTCGACCGCGCGCTCGTCGACATTACGTCGCGAACCTAAAAGGTTCGCGACGTGTTGGTTCGGCTTCGCGGAGCGCCCGTCGGCCAAGCCGATGGGCTTTTGGCCTGGCGGAGGGCCGGTGGGTTCGGCGAGCGCGGCCGGTGGCGCTGAAGCGTCCCCGTCCGCGTGGATCCGCCTCCGCCTAACGCGCCTGCGGCCGCGTTAGCCTCCGGCCCGTTCCGTTGCGGCGGGCGGCGGTTTAGAGCCTGGTCCGGTTCAATCGGTCCCGGGCCGGAGCGAACGCGGGCTGTTGCCGCGTTCGTGGAGGCCGGATGCTCGCGCGTGGGGATGGCGTAGCCACCACCGCGCGAGCTGCGGCTCCCGTTGCTGGGCGTTAGCCCTTCGCGATGCGGGCGGCCTGCGCCTTGCGGCGG
>DATCBP010000011.1:0-2262 GCA_036511815.1 Gaiellaceae bacterium | reverse complement strand
GAAGGTCGAGGTCTTCGTCAAGGGCCCCGGCTCCGGCCGCGAGACGGCGATCCGCTCGCTGCAGGCCGCCGGCCTCGACGTCACCGGCGTCAAGGACGTCACCCCGCAAGCCCACAACGGCTGTCGCCCGCGCAAGCGGCGGCGCGTCTGAGGTTCGAGCGCAACCGTGGCCAGAGATACCTCCCCGCAATGCAAGCAGTGCCGCCGCGAAGGGCAGAAGCTGTTCCTCAAGGGCGAGCGCTGCCTGACCGACAAGTGCGGCGTCGAACGTCGCTCCTATCCGCCGGGCGAGCACGGCCGCGGGCGCCAGAAGCAGAGCGAGTATCGCCTGCAGCTGCGCGAGAAGCAGAAGGCGCGCCGCTACTACGGGCTGCTCGAGAAGCAGTTCCGCGGCTACTACGAGAAGGCCTCGCGTCAGCCGGGGATCACCGGTGAGAACCTGCTGACCCTGCTCGAGTGCCGCCTCGACAACGTGCTCGTGCGGCTCGGTTTCGCCGCCTCGCGGCGCCAGGCGCGCCAGCTCGTCCGCCACGGCCACTGGACCGTCAACGGCCGTCGCGTCGACATCCCCTCTTACCAGGTGCGCCCGGGCGACGTGATCGCTGTGAAGGCGGGAACTCCCGCCCAGCAGGTGATCCGCGACGCGACCGAGCTGACCGGGCAGGTTCCGGCCTGGCTGCAGGCCGATCACGACGGTTTGACTGCGAAGGTCCTGCGCAAGCCCGAACGCCGCGAGGTCGCGGCGCCGGTGCAGGAGCAGCTCATTGTCGAGCTGTACTCCAAGTAGCAACACGGCTTCACACTCTGGCCGGCGCCCGGGCGGGCCTGCGAGCTCTTAGAACACCACGACGTTAGGACCCCGATGCTTGACTTTCAAATCCCCCGGATCACGAGCGAATCCGTCGAGGAGAACCGTGGCTCGTTCGTCATCGAGCCGCTCGACCGCGGGTTCGGCTACACGTTCGGCAACTCGCTGCGCCGCGTCCTGCTCTCCTCACTCGCCGGAGCGGCGGTGACGAGCGTGCGGATCGAGGGCGTGGCCCACGAGTTCTCGACGATCAGCGGGGTCAAGGAGGACGTCACCGACATCGTGCTCAACCTCAAGGGCATCGTCTGCCGGATGCACTCCGACGCGAGCGAGATCGAAGCGGCCCTCGTGGCCACCGGCCCGGGCGACATCACCGCCGCCGACATCGACCTGCCCTCGGGCGTCGAGATCCTCAACCCCGACGTCCACATCGCCACACTCGACAAGAAGTCGCGGCTGGAGCTGTATCTGACGATCGGTCGCGGACGCGGCTATCGCCCGGCGGAGGACAACAAGTCGCCCGACCAGCCGATCGGCGTGATCCCGATCGACTCGATCTTCTCGCCGGTCCGCCGCGTCGCCTACGCGGTCGAGCAGGCGCGGGTCGGTCAGCGCACCGACTTCGACAAGCTCACGCTCGACATCGAGACCGACGGGTCGGTCGATCCGCAGGCCGCGCTGCGCGAGGCGGCCGAGCTGCTGATCTCCCAGCTCGCGATCTTCACCGACGAGGACCGCATCGAGGAGCTGCGCGCCGGTCCCGCCGGGCAGCTCGACGGCGGGCTCGCCGGTGCCGCGGGCGTGACGCCGCTCGCGCTGCAGGGCGAGGAGTGGGGGATCCTGATCGAGGAGCTCGAGCTCGGAGTGCGCTCGTACAACTGCCTCAAGCGCGCCGGCATCCAGACCGTCGGCGACCTGATCTCGAAGTCCGAGGCGGAGCTCAACGCGATTCCGAACTTCGGCAAGAAGTCGATCGACGAGGTCATCGAGACGCTCGAGGCCCGCGGGCTGAGCCTGCGCGACGACTGAGCGAGCGACGCGATGCGCCACCAGAAGAAACGTCACAAGCTCAGTCGCGACCCGGCGCATCGCAAGGCGCTGCTCGCGAACCTCTCCAAGGAGGTCATCGAGCACGAGCGGATCAAGACCACCGAGGCCAAGGCGAAGGCCGTCAAGCCGGAGCTCGAGAAGCTGATCACGCTCGCCAAGCGCGGCGACCTGCACGCCCGCCGCCAGGCGCTCTCGGCGCTCGGCCAGGACACCTTCATCGTCCACCAGCTGTTCGAGGTGGTCGCGCCGCGCTACGAATCTCGTCCCGGCGGATACACGCGGATCCTCAAGCTCGGACCGCGGGCCAGCGACTCGACCGAGATGGTGCTCCTGGAGCTGGTCTAGGACGCGGCCGCGCCGCGTCCCTGAACGAGTGAGGTTGGCGGAGGCTAGTCTCGTTCTCG
>DATCBP010000010.1:0-23159 GCA_036511815.1 Gaiellaceae bacterium | reverse complement strand
GGCGTCCTCGTGCAGGCGTCCGTGGTTGGACCGGACGGGACCGGCGTGCGTCGTCTCCATGTTTCGTTCGCGCTGGAGGGCACGACCATGCTTGCGACCGCGTGCGGCGCGGGCTGCTACCGCGCGACGTTCGCGCCCGCCGGTCGCCCGCCGGCCGTCACCGTCGACGTTCGCGGCGGCGCGGCGACGACGCGATGGCACGTCGTGCTTCCGTCGCGCGTGCCGGCTGCCGACGCGTCGGCATTGCTCGCCCGGGCCGGCAAGACCTGGCGGGCGCTCCGTTCGCTCACGTATGCCGAGCACCTCGCCTCCGACGCGAAGCACGAAGTCACGAGCACGTGGCGCGTCGCGTCGCCCGACCGCCTCGCGTACCGCATCGTCGGCGGCTACGAGGCAGTGATCATCGGCAACCGCCGCTGGGACAAGGCACCGGGCGGCCGCTGGATCGAGTCGCCGCAGCTCCCCGTCGCGCAGCCGGTGCCGTTCTGGGTCTCGTTCGCCGACGCCCACGTGCTGGGGAGCGGCACGGCCGGCGGCCGTCCGGTCTGGATCGTCTCGTTCTTCGATCCGGCGACGCCCGGCTGGTTCGAGGTCGAGCTCGAGAAGCGCACGCTGCGAACGCTCGACCTGAGGATGACGGCGACGGCGCACTTCATGCACGACGCCTACGGCGCGTTCGACCAGCCGGCGGGCATACGCCCGCCGGCCTAGTCGAAGACTGCTACTTGACGACCAGCGTCCCCTTCATTCCGGCGGCTGCATGCCCCGGAACGGTGCAGAGGTACGGATACTTCCCTGCCTTCAGCGTCACGGTGAGCTTCGCGCTCTTACCGGGCTGAATCATCGGGGTCACCTTGCCGGCGATCTTGAAGTCGTGCTTGATGTGGCCCTTGTTGACGACGGTAAAGGTGACCGTCCCATGGGCGACCGTCTTCGTCGAGAGGACGAACTTGAACTCGGACGCCGCCACCTTGATGGTCGCCGTTGCGTGTGTCCGGGCGGCGAGCGCGGGGCCGGCAAATGCCGACGCGACGAGCACGACCACGGCCAGCGACAACAGGCGAGCGCGAGAAGACGAGAATGAGTGGAACATGACCCTCCAAAGGAGCGATACGGGGTTTGAACGCACCTGTTCGGCGGCCTCTGCCCCCGAATGGTTGAGCGAAGAACTATACCTTTCGCCGACATGGTTCACGCGAGAGCACCGGAGCCCATGAACGACCTGGCCGCCGTCCACGAGACCGCCCGCCGGCTGCTCGCCAACGTCGAAGAGGTCGTCGTCGGCAAGCACGAGGAGATCGCCCTCGTCCTCTCCGCCCTGATCTCCGGTGGCCACGTCCTGCTCGAGGACGTGCCGGGGACGGCGAAGACCATGCTCGCCCGTTCGCTCGCCCAGACGATCGATGGCGCGGTCTTCGCGCGCCTCCAATGCACGCCCGACCTCCAGCCGACCGACGTCACGGGCCTGTCGATCTTCAACCAGAAGACGCGCGAGTTCGAGTTCCGTCCCGGGCCGATCTTCGCGAACGTCGTCCTCGTCGACGAGGTCAACCGCGCGATGCCGAGAACGCAGTCCGCCCTGCTCGAGGCGATGGCGGAGAGCCAGGTCACCGTCGACGGCGTGACGCGCGCGCTGCCGGCGCCGTTTCTCGTGATCGCGACGGAGAACCCGATCGACCAGGAGGGGACGTTCCCGCTGCCGGAGGCGCAGCTCGACCGCTTCGCCCTGCGCGCCGCGCTCGGCTACCCGCACGCGGACGAAGAGGTCTCGATCGTGCTCGCACAGCGGCACGGGCACCCGATCGAAGCGTTGCGACCGGCAGTCACGACCGAGGAGCTGCGTGCGATCCAGCGCGCCGTCGAGGACGTCTACGTCGACGAGCTGCTCCTGCGCTGGACTGTCGAACTGGTACGCGCGACGCGCGACGCGGACGGTGTCGCGATCGGCGCGTCGGTGCGCGGAAGCCTGACGCTCGAGCGCACCGCCCGTGCGTGGGCGCTGCTGCACGGACGCGACCACGTCGTCCCCGAGGACGTCGTCCGTCTCTTCCTGCCGGTGCTCGGTCACCGGCTGCTCCTGACGGCGTCCTTCCTCGCCGAGACGCGGACGCTGGGGCGCGAGGAGGCGCTCACGCGGATTCGCGACAGCTGTCTCGAGGTCGCGCCGCCGCCGGCCCCGAACTGGGACGCGTGACACCGTGTCCGCCCGCGAGCGGCGCACCTTCCCGCTCGTTCCGCGCCGCCGTCTGACGGGCCTGCCGTTCGGCGACCTGCCGAGCCGGCGTCGCGGGCACGGCAGCGAGGTGATCAGCGCTCGCCCGTACGAGCCCGGCGACCCGGTCTCGAGCATCGACTGGTTCGCATCCGCCCGGCTCTCGTCGGCGTCCGGCGGCGACGAGTTCGTCGTCCGCGACCGGGCCGCGGACGAGGCGCCGCGCGTCGCAATCGTCGTCGACCGTCGTCCGGCGATGGGCCTCTACCCACACCCGCTGCCGTGGCTCACCAAACGTGAAGCGCTGCGCGAGGCGGTCGCCTCGATCGTCGCCAGCGCCGCGGTCGCCCGCGCCGACATCGCGGCGCTCGATTTCGCGGGCGGCGACGCCTGGTGGCTGCCGCCTGGGCGGCGCGATCGCCCGTGGCAGGTGGTCGAGCGCGAGGGAGGCGCGACGCCGTTCGATGCGCCGGACGACTCGCTCGCGCGCGCGCTCGCCTTTCTCGGGACGCATCGCACCGACCTCCCTGCCGGCAGCTTCGTGTTCCTGCTCTCCGACTTCCTCGTGCCGCCGCCGCTCGAGGCGTGGGTGCGCGCGACCGGCCACGGCTGGGATGTCGTGCCGGTGGTGATCCAGGACCCCGTGTGGGAGTCGAGCTTCCCGCCCGTCGGCGGCGTGGCGATTCCGGTGGCGGATCCGCGCCGCGCAGGAGTCTCGCTCGTCCGCCTGAGCCGGCGCGCGGCAACCCGGCGGCGTGAGCAAAACGAGCTGCGCCACACGCGGCTGCTCGCGGAGCTCGACTCGTTCGGGCTGCGCAGCGTCGCGATCGGGACGAGCGACCCGCTCGAGGTCGACCTCGCGTTCGTGGAGTGGGCCGAGGAACGGAGGCGCAGCAGGTGGCTGCGATGAGACGCATCGCAATCGCGGGCCTCGTCGTCGCTGCGGCAGCGGTCGCCGGCGTGCTGCTACTCGGTCGGAGCGCGTCGCCCCGTGCAGCGGCTCCCACCGCACCGCTCATCGTTCGCGCCGCCTTCGAGCCGCCGGCCGTGCAGTTCGGCGACGTCGTGACGGCCCACGTCGTCGTGCTGCTCGACCGCGGCTCGGTCAGGCCCGGGACGCTGAAGCTCAGCGACGACATCGCGCCGCTGACACAGATCGGCGTCCCCCGGACGACGTGGCTGACGCGCGGTCGCCTCACCGCCCTCTCCGTCGAGCTGAAAGGCGCATGCCTGACGTCTCCGTGCGTCAGCCGCACGGGTGAAGCCGCGCTCCATCTGCCGCGCGTGACCGTCGCGGTCTCGACGCACGACGGGCGCGTCCTGCGCGCGCAGGCGGTGTGGCCCGTCCTTCGCATCGACGGTCGCGTGACGGCGGCGGATCTCGTGCCGGCGCGACCGCCGCTTCGAGCCGACACCGCACCGCCTACGCCGTCGTACCGGATCGCGCCGTCCACCCTGGCGTTGCTGCTCGACGTCCTCGCCGCGCTTCTCGTCGCCGCCGGCGTCGCGCTCGCGACATACCAGCTCGTGCTGCTCGAGCGCCGGCGCGGCCGCGCGGTCGGCGGCGGCGAGCTCGAGCTGGCGATCAGGCTCGCACGGCAGGCGGAGTCGCGGCCCGAGCCTGACCGCCGGCGCGCGCTCGGCCTGCTGGCCCGGCTGCTCGACGGGCGCGAAGGCCGCCTCGCAGGCGCGGCGAGCGATCTCGCCTGGTCGCGCCGGAAGCCGGAGACCGAAGCCGTGTCGGAGCTCGTCGGCGAGATCGAGCGGGACGTGGCGTCGTGAGCGCGATTCCGCTTGCCGACGCGCCCGCGCTGCGCCTGTCCGCCCGGCGCACGTTCGCGGTGCGAACGGTGCTCGCCGCGATCGGCGTCGCAGCGGTCGTCGTGTTCCTGCTCGCCTCGCGGCACCCCCACACGCAGACGATCGTGCCGCTGCCTGCCCACGCGGACACGGTGCTCGTGCTCGACCTCTCCGCGAGCATCTCGTCCGACACGTTCTCGCGCATCGGCGGCACGCTCGCCGCGCTCTCGCGCACCGGCGGCCGTTTCGGACTGGTCGTCTTCTCCGACGAGGCGTACGAAGCGCTCCCGCCCGGCACGCGCGCGGCCGATCTCGCGCCGCTCGTGCGTTACTTCACGCTGCCGCCGCAGTCGCATCCCGGCTTTGCGCCCACCTTTCCCGCGAACCCGTGGGAGAACACGTTCAGCGGCGGGACGAGGATCTCTGCCGGGATGGAGCTCGCGCATGCGATCGCCGCGTCGGGGCATCCGCCCGCAACGGTGGTCCTCGTCAGCGACCTCGACGACAACCCGAGCGACCTGACGAAGCTCGAGTCGGTTCTGCTCGCCTACCGGCGCGACCGGGTGCCGGTGCGGATCGTCGGGCTGAACCCGTCGCCGCAGGACACCGAGTTCTTCCAGCGCGTGCTCAACCCGAGCCCGGTGGTCGTGCAGGCGCCGACGCTCGCGCAAGCGCCGCCGCACGAGACGACGCCGTTCCCGTGGACGCTCGTCGCGCTCGGTCTCGCCGCGGCCGTTGCGCTCGCGGCGCGCGCGCTGTGGGCGCCGCGGCTCGACTGGGGCGGCTCGTGACCGCGTTTCGTCTCGGCGTTGCGGGCTGTCTCGTCGCGGTCGCCGTGCTCGTCGCGTTGCTCGCGGCGGACGTACGCTCGTGGCGGGACGGGCTCGCGGGCGGCGACGCCGTCTTCGCCGTCGCGCCCGCCCGCGCGTCGTGGGCGCCCGCGACGAAGCTCGGCGGGGTTGCCGAGGATCTGCTCGGCATTCGCGGTGACGTCACGCTGCGCTCGGCGCTCCAGCTCTACGTCGAGAGCACGGAGCAACGGCAGCGCCTCGACAACGCGCTCGACGTGCAGACCAGCCGCGCCCGCGCGCAGGATGCGCTCGCAGGAGCGGCGCTCGACGCCGACGCGAGCCGTGCCGGGCAGGCCGAGATACTGCTCGGCGTTCTCGCCTTCGGGGCGTATGCGCAGGGCGCCGGCCCGAGCCAGATCGACGCGGCGATCTCCGACTTCACGGATGCGATTCGCACCGATCCCGGCAACACGTCCGCGGCGTTCGACCTCGAGCTGCTTCTCCGGCTGACCGTCGCGCGCGGCATCCGTACCGGCGAAGGAGTCGGCGGCGGGTTCGGCCGCACCGGTCGCCACGGCGCGGGCGGCGGGATTCCGGGGAGCGGTTACTGATGACGCTGCTCACGCCGCTCGGTGCGTTGCTTGCGCTCGCCGCCCTGCTGCCGCTCACGGCCGCGCTTACGAGCGGGAGGAGGGTCGCTGCGGTTCGCCGCACGCTGGGACTCTCGCGCCCGGCGCGGCGTCCGGGCATCGCTCGGCTCGCTGCCGCGACGGCAGGCATCGCACTGCTCGGGCTCGCGGCGGCACAACCCGTGCTCACGCGCCAATCGAGGGAGCGCGTCCGCAGCGACGTTCAGGCGCTGTTCGTATTCGATACCTCTCGGTCGATGGCGGCCTCGACGACCGCGACCTCGCCGACGCGTCTCGACCGGGCGATCGCAGCGGCCGTCCGTCTGCGCACGGCGATTCCCGATGTCGAGGCGGGCGTCGCGACGCTGACCGATCGCGTGCTTCCCGATCTCTTCCCGGTCGCCGACGTCGGCGGCTTCGACGGCGTTGCACGTCGCACCGTCGCGATCGAGAGCCCGCCCCCGCGCGACGAGAACGTGCGGGCGACGACCTATACGCCGCTCGCGGACATCCCGTCCGACAACTACTTCGGCCAGGCCGCGAAGGAGCGGATCGTGGTGCTTCTCACGGACGGCGAGAGCAACCCCGTCGACCCGGGCGAGATCGCCCGCGCCCTGTCCGCGAAGCGCGGCTATCGGCTCATGACGCTCCGCTTCTGGCAGAGCAGGGAGTCCGTCTACAGCAGTAACGGGAAGCCGGAGGCCGGATATCGTCCCGACCCCTCCGGGCGGACGATCCTCGACGGGCTCGCCGCTGCGACCGGTGGCCGCGCCTTCGAGGAGGGCAATGTCGGCGCAGCGTCGTCGTACCTCCAACGCCTCGTCGGTCACGGCCCGGCCGTCGTTGCGCGCGGGACGACCACCAGCCGCCTGCCGCTCGCGCCGTACGCGGCCGCGCTCGCGCTGCTTCTCGTCCTCGCGACGCTTCTTCCGCTCCAATCGGGCCGTCGGGTCGGTGTAAGATCACCGGCTTGACGACCCGCCGCACCCTACTGCGGGTGAGTGTGCTTCTTCTCGTAGCCGCCGCCTCCGGAGTTCTTCTCGCCTCAGCCGGCGCGCGCAGCGGCGCTCAGTTGAACGTCGGCTGGGGAGGTTTCGGCAACACGCCCGACGAGAACCGCCACTCGCCGCTCACCGACATCACCTCGAGCAACGTCAGCCAGCTCGGGCGCGCCTTCACCGTCGACTTCCACGCGATCGACCCGACCGTCCGGCGCGGCGAGCAGTCGTACCCGGTCGAGAGCAACGGGACGATGTACGTCACGACGAACGACGACAACGTGTGGGCGCTCGACGCGACGACAGGGAAGGTCAAGTGGCGATGGACGCCGAGCGACGTCGCCGTCTTCAAGAACTTCGGGATCGTCGCCAACCGCGGCGTCGCGCTGTGCGACGGGCACGTGTTCGTGCTGACGCTCGACATGACGATCGTTTCGCTCGATCCGGCCACCGGCCAGCTTCAGCGCCAGGTGCCGATCGCAGAGGCGGTTCCGGGCGCCTCGTCGAACTACGGGTATTCGGAGACGAGCGCGCCGATCTGCGCCGACCACCGCGTGATCGTCGGCGCCGCCGGCTCGGAGTACGGCGTCCGCGGCTTCGTGATGGCGTACCACACCGATCTCACACCGGCGTGGGCCAACCCGTTCTGGACGATCCCGCCGGCCGGCACGGAATGGCGCCGCCTCGGCACGCTCGTCGGCGGCGGCGTCGTGTGGACGCCGACCACGGTCGACCCGACGACGAACACGCTCTACTTCGGCACCGGCTCGGCGACGCCGCTCTACTTCCCGTCGATCCGTCCGGGCTCCGACCCGCGCGCCGACTCGCTCATCGCGGTGAACCTCGCCACGGGGCGGATGAAGTGGTGGCAGCAGCAGATGTCGTTCAACGAGTGGTCGTACGACACCGCGCAGCCTCCGCTCGTCTACACCGGCAAGGTCGGCGGCAAGACGCGCCGCGTCGTCTCCGTCGCGACGATGGAGGGCGTCTGGTTCGCCTACGACGCCGCGAGCGGGCAGCCGATCTACCAGCGGATCAAGGTGATCGACCGCACCGAGCACCCGACGCTCCAGCCGGGCAAGCCGGTCGCGGTCTTCCCGGGCTCGATCGGCGGACTGAACTATTCGCCTGCCTCCTACGATCCGAAGACGAACTACGTCTTCAACGCCGCCGCCGAGACCGCGGCGGTCGACGTGCAGTCCGTCCTCACGCCGACGCAGAAGAAAGACAAGTTCACGCTCGGCGACGTCTTCCTCGGCCTCCAGAACGGCAACTTCGGCTCCGTGCTGCCGGGCTGGCATGACCACGGCTCGATCAGCGCGATCGACGTGAACACGGGCGCGCGCGTGTGGAAGTTCACGACGCCCGAGCCCGAGCGCGGCGGCGTGACGACGACCGACAGCGGCATCGGTTTCGCCGGCGACGGCGACGGCGTGCTGCGCGCGTTCGACCTGAAGACGGGCAAGGTGCTCTGGACGTTCCAGACGGGCAACCAGATCGCAGCCGGTCCCTCGCTCTACTCCGTCAACGGCAAGGAGTACGTCGCGATCACCTCCGGCGGCACCCCGACGTCGTCGGGCGGCGGCACGGCGTCGCAGCTCCAGGTGTTCGCGCTCGGCGGCTCGCAGAACCAGTCGTCGGCGCCGTCGCTTCCGGCGATCAGAGCGGCAGCGACG
The DNA here is from genome assembly GCA_036511815.1 of Gaiellaceae bacterium. Lineage (GTDB taxonomy): Bacteria > Actinomycetota > Thermoleophilia > Gaiellales > Gaiellaceae > Palsa-739. The sequence goes on along the minus strand of DATCBP010000010.1, from coordinate 15,053 downwards.
CAGGCGGTGCGGCCGGCGGCGCCGGCTACGCCGGCCGCTCCGGTGCATCGCGCCGCGGCACAGGGCTTCGGCAGCGTCCTCGCGCAGGCCGGGCTGGTCGTGCAGCCGTGGCAGGCGAGCTCCTCGAACCTCGAGACCGTCACCGGTCATGTGCTGCTGAACGGCGCGCCCGTCGCCGGCGCGCACGTCATCGTCGACGGGTACGCGGTTCCGCAGGCGACCGCGAAGGACGGCAGCTTCCCGTACGACGTCGACATCACGCTGGCCGGGCGTCACGTCATCCATGTGATCTCCCTCACGGGCGCGACCGTGCACGGCCGGCCGTTGACGGCGGGCCAGCAGACCGCGGTGCGTGCGGCATCCGCCGGTTTCAGCATCGGCTACCGGCCGGCGGGCTTGAGCGCGCACGTGCAGAAGGACGGCAGCGTGGTCGTGACCGGCAAGGCCGTCGATTCGACTGGCGGCGGGCCGCCCCTCGTCCACCTGCTCACGTACCAGCTGAGCGGCACGATCACCGACGCGTCGGGCAAGCCCGTCGAGGGCGCCGTCGTGATCACGCGCACGCAGGATCGCGACTTCTGGACGCACTCCTCTGCGTCGGATGCGAACGGCCACTACAACTCGTTCTTCTCCGCGTCCGACGAGACGAGCGCCAACCCGGTGATCCTCAGCGTCGGTGTCGCGGTCGGCAGCGTCGCCTACGGCGGCACGCTCGGCGCGAACACCGTGTTCGCGCGGCTGCAGAGCTCGACGATGAACATCCAGCTCGGCTCCGGCACGAGCTACACGGTCCAGAAGCCGGCCGCCTACGCCGGGGCGGTCTACTCGGGGCTCGTCGTGGGCGTGACCGTCGGCGGGAAGGTCGTCAAGCCCCTCGCCGAGCACTGGCCCGATGCCAAGGGCAACTTCTCGATCACGCTGCCTCCCTCGGTGCGCGGCAAGACGCTGCACTTCTGGGAGAACCTGCGCCAGTCGTTCTCACGGTTCCCTGCCACCCCGGGAGGCGCAGTGGATCTCGGTTCCTGGCCTTCCCAGCTCGGCTCGGCGGTGGCGAGCGGCCTCGCAACGCTGCCGGTCGGGCGCTAGGGCTGGCGGCCGGGCGCGCTCTACGTAAGCTGAGGAGCGTGCATCGCCTGAATCTCGCGCTGGTTGCGGCGGTAGCCGCCGTCCTGCTCGGTTCTGCGCCCGCGGCGGCCGACGGCTGGCTGCCCAATGCGGCCGACGCGACGTGGGAGTACACGTGGACGGACAGCGTCTACAACACGACACCGACGAAGGAAAAGGTCACCGTCTGCGCCGCCGGCCGGGCCGGCTGCACCCAGGGCACTTCGGCCGACGGCTCGAGCTTCCAGCTCGCCTGGACGACCGTCGGCGAAGGCAACGCTCCGGCCGCGCCTGCGAGCGCCGGCACGGTGTCCTTCCAGGAGGAGAGCCTCGGACTCGTCAACACCGACTGGCAGAGCAACCCGCCGCCGCCGAACTTCCCGATCCTCTGCGCCACCCTCACCTCGTGCGGCAACAGCCTCGCGAGTACCTATTACAACCTCATTTGGGGCACGCGCGCGCCGACGCTGTTCGAACCGATATTGAAAGGCACGAGCTGGTCGACGACCGGCGGCGCGCAGAACGACATCGCCAGCACGAGCGACTACCTCGGCACGGAGAGCATCACCGTGCCCGCGTTCCCGATGCCGGTGCTGGCCGCGAAGGTGCAGTCGCAGATCACGCAGGCGGGCGCGCTGGGCGACCCGTACGGGAGCGGGATCCGCACCGTGTGGTGGGTGTACGGCGTCGGTCCGGTGAAGATCGAGTTCGACCACGCCGGCGGGACGGGTGCTCCGGTGACGACGGCGGTGCTGGACACGACGAATCAGACGCCGCAGACACCGCCCCCTGACGCGAACTACTTTCCGCTCAGGGTCGGGCTCAAGGGCTCGTACAAGTGGACGAACACGAAGTATCTGAAACAGGGGGAGGTCGAGAGCTACTCCATCGGCCAGGTTGCAAACGGCTCGGCCCAGCTCACGGTGGCGAGCGACGTGGGGCCGATCAAGGTCAACGGGGCCTATGGATTCACGACCCGCCTCGACGGCGTGACGAACCTTTACGGCACGACGAAGTCCTCGTCGCTGGCGAAGCTGCCACCGCTCGGCCCGCGCTCGCTCCCCGCGGACAAGCGTCGCCACTTCTTCACGCCGTTCGACCTGATGATCTACGGATTCAATCCCGTCATCCCGGCATATCCGGCCCCGGGGAACTCGTGGAGCGGAGGAACGAGCGGTCGCGACTTCGCGATCTACGGCGTCACGGGGAAGGCCGTCGTACTCGGTGTGCAGACGGTCAAGGTTCCGGCGGGGACGTTCAAGGCGCTTGCGGTGCGTACGACGTTGAAGCAAGCCGGCTTCCCGTTCGGGAGCGGGACGCGCACGAGCTGGTTCGCATCCGGGCGCGGGCTCGTGAAGCTCGTGTTCCGCCACGGCGACGGCAGCGTGTCGACCGTCGAGCTCGTCAAATAGCAACGGTGCGGGTCGGCTTCGCCGCGATCGTGCTCGTGTTCGTGCTCGCCGCGGCCGGCTGCGGCGGCTCGAGCAACTCGAAGAAGCTGAGGCGGCAGGCGGCGACGGAATACATCAACCGTGTGAACACGGTCGAGCGCCAGCTGCGCGCGCCGCTCTTGCAGATCGCGAAGACGTACAAGAGCTTCTCGACGCGCGGCGCCGCGATGCAGGGCGCAGCACCGCGCTTCGCGAGCGCGGAGGCGGCACTCGACACGTTGGGGACCCGGCTCGGGCGCATCGTGGCACCGGTTGATGCGCAGCCGTTGCGCCGCTCGCTGCTCACGTTCGTCGGAAGCGAGAGGGAGCTTGCGCACGAGCTGACGATGCTCGTGGTCTTCCTGCCTCGATTCAGTGCGGCCCTGCAGCCGCTCGGCTCGGCGGACAAGGATCTCCAGGCGGCGCTGTCCGCGATCAAGGTGCCGACGCCGACGTCGGTTCCGACGAAGAAGCTGAAGGCATCCCGCGCCGCGTACCAGAAAGCGGTCGCCGCAGCGGCTACCGGCCAGGCCGCCGCGCTCGAGGCGTACATCGGTGCGGTCGCCAAGGTGGAGACGCGACTTCGCGAGCTGCGCCCTCCGCCGGCGATGGCGCCCGCCTACCAGACGCAGGTACTCACCTTGTCGCGCGTGGTCGTGAGCGGCAAGGCACTCGTTGCCGCGCTGAATGCGAAGAAGTTCGCGCAGGTTGCGGCGCTCGATCGACGCTTCCAGCTCGCGGCGACGACGAGCACGAGCCTCACTGCTCAGCGGGCGCAGATCGCCGCCGTGAAGACGTACGACGCCCGCGTTCGCGCCACGCAAAGGCTCGCCCTCAAGGTCGACGGCGCGCGCGCCCAGCTCCAGAAGACGCTCGGCTGAGCCCGTTCCAGGCCCGGTGACGACCTGGTGACATTCGTCGGCAGGACTTGATCGGCCTTCGCTTGTATGGCAGAGTGCGCCCGGGAGCCGGGACGTCTTCCGGCATTGGGGACTAGAGGGGGCAAGGATCACGTCGTACTCGGCGGGTGGCGCCGCAGTCGTAGACGTTCCGCTTGGACCGTTCCGCTTTCGCGGTGCGCGGCATTTGCTTGCCGCCGTCGGCCTTCTCGGCATGGCTGTTCCCTACGCGAGCGGCTTCGCCGCGTTCCGCCAACCCTCGTTCGTCTCTCCCTCGCCGGCGCTTCCCCTCGTCGGCATTCCGCTCGTCCGCTTCCCCGGTCTCGCCGTTCCCAAGCTCCGTCGTCCCACCGTTGTTCCGCATACGGTCGGCAACTCCGCGCCGACGTTGGGGGCGCCGAAGCACTCGATCTCCAATGCGACGAGGCGCACTCACGTCCCGGTCGTCACCGACATGCACGCGCTGCCGACGGCGGCGTCGCCGACCTCGACAAAGAAGACCGTCGATCCATTTGCGAAGGCTCCCGTCGTCGACGACTCGGTCGGCGCGGTACCGCCCGCTCCGCCCGCTCCGCCGGCTGCGACGGCTCCGGCTTCCGTGCCGACCACTCCTGCCGCGCCGGCGTCCTCGACGACGGGGCCCGCTGCCGCGACGACTGCTCCCGCGCCTCCTGGAACGGGAACTCCGGCAGCGACGGATCCGTCGCAGGGCGGGTCGGGCGCGACGCCGACCTATGCGCACGTCGCACGACGCGTACTTGCCGCCGTCGCGACCACATCCGCCGTCGACCAGATCCAAGCGGACTCGCCTCCTGTGACACTGGACGACACGGTCGGCGCGCCGCCGCCGAGCCAGATCGAAGCGCCGCCGTCGGCTCCGGCGAGCTCGGGCGACGCGCCCGTGCAATCCCCCGAAAACGTCGGCATCGCCTCGCCCCCGTCACTTGCGGCTCCCTCAGCTCCCGATGAGGGTGAGGCGACCGTCGGCGCACCGCTGAACGACCTCGACGGGCTTAGCGGTACGCCTCCCGTTCCGACGCCGACCGACGTCGTGCTCACACAGCCGTCGGTCGCGCCGGCGGACTCGACGCCGTCCGCGTCGGTGCCCGGCAGCACACAGTCGGCGGCGCCGACGGCCGGCAGCTCGAGCGGCGCGAGCGCGCCTCCGACGACGTACGACTCGAGCATCCCGGCCGGCGCCGCCGGAACCGGCGACGCATCGGACACGACCACACCCGCCGGCGAGCCACTGCCGCCGCCGGATCCGGCGGCGACACCCGGCAGCGGCCCTTCGCCGCCGGGCCTGATCACGCCTGACGAAGGCGGAACGGCTTCGACAACCGACGGGAGCGCAAGCGTCGCATTCGCCCCCGGACTCGTCTCCAATTCGACCGTCGTGTCCGTCGTGGCGACGGACGCTGCCGTGCCGGGATTCGTCGCCGCCTCGCCGGTGTACGACCTCACGGCGACGGACACCTCGAACGGCGCGGTGATCTCCCACTTCTCCGGGACGCCGGTCCTCACGATCTCCTACGACCCCACGAAGCCGACGCCGACGGCGATCTATTACCTCGATCCCGTCAACGGCCCCGTGGCGCTGGCGTCGACCGTCGACACCGCCGACCACACGATCAGCGCGGCTCTGCCGCACTTCAGCGCGTATGCGGCCCTGTCGCCCGCCGACCTCGCGCTCTCCCTCTCGCCGCAGATCGTCCAGACGTCGAGCTCGACGACGATCACGGCGACGGTCACCCAGGGTGGTGGCTTCGGCGTGAGCGGCGCGACCGTGGACTTCAGCCCGCCCGGCGGGAGCGCCGCGTTCGGCAGCGGGTTGTCCTCCTGCCTGACCGACGTGAACGGCACGTGCACCGTCACCATCTCCGACACCGCGGTCGAGGCGATCACGGTGAGCGCGAGCGTCGAGGAAGCGACCCCGCCCGCGACCGCGACGGCAACCATCCTCTTCGTCCCGTTCAACACGTCGTCGCTCGGCACTGGCCAGCAGTCGGTCAGCCTCGGCGGCTTCCTCCAGTTCAGCGGTGCCGTTGAGGTCGAGTCGCACGGCCAGGTCAGCGCCAAGCTCGACAACGGATCCGCGATCTCCGACATCTCGCTCTACACGGTCTCGCTCACGGGCGGATCGCTGTTCGCAGGCGCGAACGCGGGCACGTCGAGCGCTGCCGGGCTCCAGGGCACGATCAGCACACTCGTCGCCGCCTTCTTCTTCCACGGCACCGATTCCTGGCAGGCCGTGAGCTCGACCATCGGCTCGGTCAGTGTCATCGGGATCCCCGACCTGACGTTGACCGCGACCGGCGCGAGCGTCTCATACAACGGCACCTCGGGCGGCCACGCGCTCGACCTCACCCAGGTCGACCCGAACAACGGCACCACCTACGGGACACTCGACGTCGACTCCGTCTCGTTCGACGGGTTCGACACCTCGCAGGCCAAGGTGCACGCGGACACCGCGCAGGTCGGCGTCGGCAGCTTCGTCTCGGCGCAGGGGACGGTCGACCTGACGCAGAGCGACGTCCAGTTGACGACGCCGAGCGTGAACGGCGGCGCCGCGGCGAGCGCGTCGCTCCTCGACGTCGCGGTCACCGGCGCCAGCCTCACGGTGGGCGCCGGCGGAACGGGCTTCTCCGCGAGCTCGACGAGCCTCGAGGTCGCGATCGTGAAGCCGCAGACCACCGGGACCGATGAGACCTCGTTTGTCGGCGCCCAGGGCTCGATCGGCAGCGCCGATCTCACGGGCGCGTCGGATCTCTTCCTTCACGTCGCCGGTGCGAGCTTCCAGGTGAACGGGGCCACGGACTCGACCGGTGCCTCGAGCTCCAGCCGCCTCGACTGGTCGACGGCGCTGAGCGGCTCCCACCTTCCGGGCCTGACGATGGGCAGCGACGTGATCGAACGCGTCACCGGCGCGGCCGCCGTTTCGGTTTCCAGCGTGCTCGACGCGACAACGAGCAACCTGACGCTCGATCACTCGACCGTGACTGCGGGCGACGACGGCCACGGCGTCGACCTCGCCGGCGCGGATGTGTGGGCCTTCGGCCTCGACGGAGCCGACGTGTTCGTCGGGACCGGCGGATCGCTCGCCTCGTCCGGCTCCGCCTCGGGCTACGACGTCTCGCCCGGCCCGGTCGGGATCCACGCCACGGTCACGTCGCTCGAGCTCGCACGCATCTCGAAGGGCGGCACGACGTACGACGGCGTGCAGGTCGACGGGCTGACCGGCTCGGTCCTCGGCATCCCGTCCGTCCAGCTCGAGCTGAAGGACGGGCACGCGCTCGCGAACGTCTCGAGCAGCGGCACGAAGCTCGACTTCGCCGGGCTCGGCTCCGGGGTGCTGCCGTTCCCGATCGGCGCCTCCGGCACGACGAGCCTCGAGCTCGGCGGCGCGGCCGCGCTGTCGATCGCCGGCGTCGTCGTCGCAACGGGGACGTTCACGGTCGATCACACGACGGGCGTCTCCGGGAGCGACGGCAACGGGGTCACGCTCTCGGGCGCGGACGTGTGGGCGTTCGGCGCGACGGGCGCGTCGGTGTTCGTCGGGACGGGCGGGTCGCTGACGCCGAGCGGGTCCGCGTCGGGCTTCGACGTCGTGCCGGGCTCGCCGGGCGTGTCGGGGAGCGTGTCGTCGCTGTCGGTGGCGCAGATCTCGGCGTCGGGCACGACGTATGTCGGCGTCGAGGCCGACGGCATCGTCGTCGACCTCGTCGGCGTTCCCGGCGTGACGCTGCATGCGTCCAGCGGGTCGGTGCTCTCGAACTCGTCGAGCTCGGGTTCGAAGCTGAACTTCGCCGGGCTGACGAGCGCCGTGTTGCCGTTCACGATCGCCGCGACGGAGAACACGGCGCTTCACGTGTCCGGCTCGGCGGCGTTGTCGATCGCGGGAGTGGTGGTGGCGACGGGAACGTTCTCGATCGATCACACGACCGGCGTGTCGGGCAGCGACGGCAACGGGGTCACGCTTTCCGGAGTCGATGTCTGGGCGTTCGGCGCGACCGGCGCGACGGTCTTCGTCGGCTCCGGCGGGAGTCTCTCGACCGGCTACGCGGTCGTCCCCGGCTCGCCCGGTGTCTCCGGGAGCGCGACGACGCTCGACGTGGCGCAGATCTCGAGCTCGGGGCCGACATATACCGGCGTCCAGGCGGCCGGCGTCTCGGCCGACCTCGTAGGCGTTCCGGCGTTGACCCTCCACGTCGAGGGCGGCTCGGTGCTCGCCAACACCTCGAGCTCCGCGACGAAGCTGAACTTCGCCGGACTGACAAGCGGCGTGTTGCCGTTCACGATCGCCGCGACCCAGACCACCGCGCTTCACCTGTCGGGCGCCGTCGCCGTCGCCGTGACCGACGTGGTTGCCGCGACCGCCGACAACGTCACGCTCGACCACTCGACCGGCGTCTCCGGCAGCGACGGCAACGGCATCACGCTCGCCGGCGCAGACGTATGGGCGCTCTCGCTCACCTCGCCGAGCGTGTTCGTCGGCGTCGGCGGCTCGCTCTCGCCGAGCACATCCGCCACGTCGCACTTCGTCGTCGGCGACGGAACGTTCGGCGTCTCCGGCACCGTGACGAGCGTGAAGCTGGCGCAGATCGCGCAAGGCGGCGCGACCTACACCGGCGTCGAAGTGGACGGGCTGACCGGCGACCTCGTCGGCCTCGTCGGGCTGACGGTGCACGTCGCCGGAGTCACCGCCCTCGCCAACCTCGTCTCCGGTTCGACCACGAAGCTGAACTGGGCCGGACTCGACAGCGACGTCCTGCCGTTCTCGTTCGCAACCGGCCTGACGCGGTCGGTTTCGCTGCATCTGTCCGGTGCGCTCGCGCTCTCGATCGGGACGTTCCTCGCGGCGACGACGGACAGCTTCACGCTCGACCACACGACGGCGAGCGGATCGGACAACGCGTCGTCGAGCCCGATCACGCTGACCGGCGCCGATGTCTGGGCCTTCAGCCTCGGCAGATCGCATGTGTTCGTCGGACTCGGCGCCGCGCTCACGCCCGACAGCGGCGCGGCGTCCGGCTACGACGTCACCGATGGAACCGTCGGCGTCGCGGCGACGATCTCCGGCCTCCAGGTCGCGACGATCACGCAAGGCCCGGCGACGTACACCGGCGTCGAGGCGGACGGGATCGGCGGTTCGTTCACCGGCATCGACCCGGTCACGCTCACCGTCATTGGCGTGACGGCGCTGTACAACGCCTCGAGCACCGCCACGAAGCTGAACTGGGCCGGTCTCGACAGCGGGATCCTCCCGTACCAGTTCGACAGCACCCTGACGCGCAACCTGTCGTTCCATCTCGCCGGGTCGGCGACGGTCAGCTTCGACAGCTTCGTCACCGGCAGCGCCGGCTTCGCGGTCACCGAGTCGGACGTGGACGTGACGACACCGGCGCTGACCGGTGCGTCGCTGCTCGTCATCTCGCTCACGTCGCCGATCCTGCAGATCGGCCTCGGCTCGTTCGGCCTCAGCCTCGGCGGCGCCGGCTCGTCCGTGACGATCGCGTCGCTCACGCCGGGCACGCCCGACGGCCGGAGCTGGACGGCGGTGCAGGCGACCGGGCTCACCGGCTCGCTCACGATCGGCACGCTCGCCACCGCGACGCTGACCGGCGTCTCCATCGACCTGAACAGCGCGAGCGGCACGGGCGCGACGCCGCTCGACTGGAACGGCGTCGACGGCTCCGGAATCACGCTCACCGGGTCGACCGCGTTCACCGTCGCCGGCACGCTGAACAACCTCGCGATCGCCGGCTTCGTCTCCGGCTCGGCGACGTTCACCGTCTCCGAGAGCACGATCAACGTCACGGTCGGGGGCGTCGATCTGACCGGCGCGACGCTGCTCACCCTCGGGCTCGGCAGCCTGAACCTGAACGTCGGCAGCGCATCCGGACCGCACTTCTCCGTCACCGGCGGCTCGCTCGCGATCGCGGCGCTCTCCGCGCCGGCGCCCAGCGCAGGCACGGACACGCGCAGCTGGCTCGGCGTGATCGGCTCGATCACGAGCGCGTCGCTCGTCTCCGGGATCCCGGACGTCTCGCTCACGGTCGACGGTTTGACGCTGCGCCTCAATCAGGCGAGCGGTGCGTACACGAACGGCACGACCGTCGCCGCCGCGCCGCTCGACTGGACGACCGCGCTCGACCTGAACACCGACTCGTCGTACGGCACGCCGCAGGATCAGCTGACCGTCGGCGGCATCCCGATCGACCTCACCGCCGGGACGCTGTCCGTGTCCGGCACGGCGAACGTGCAGCTGTTCGGGATGATCAGCGGCGAGGTCTCCTTCGCGTTCCAGCAGCAGACGGTCAGCGTCGACGTCGACCGGGACGGCACGCTCGAGCTGCCGGTCAGCGGCACGGCCTGGGCGCGCGGGCCGCCAGGGCCGGACCTCCAGAATGCGACCCTGACGACGTTCGGGCTCAGCGTGGCCGCCGGCCACAACCTGAGCTTCGGCGTCGCCGGCGTCGGCTTCACCGTTTCCGCCGGCTCGCTCGCGCTCGCGATCGTCACGCCGAGCGCGTCTGCTCAGGCAGCGGGCGACGGCCGCAGCTGGCTCGCGCTCGACGCGCAGATCACCGCCGCGTCGTTCACCGGGATCCCGGGCCTCACGCTCACCGTGACCGGGCTTACCGTCGAGATCAACCGCGCCAGCGGCGTCTACACCGATCCGACCAGTCAAGCGGCGGTCTCCACGCAGGCGCTGAACTGGACGAAGAGCCTCGACCTCGACGGCGACGGCGTCTTCGGCGAGAACCCGACCGACAATCCCGGCCACAACGACCAGCTCGTCGTGCCGATCGGCGGCGGCGGCACCGTGCCGATCGCGTTCACCGGCACGACGTCGCTCAAGGTCACCGGGACCGCGACGATCTCCTTCGACTCGCTGATCAGCGGCACGGTCGGCTTCGCGCTTGCGACCCAGACGATCACCGGAACGGACATCGGCGGCGTCAACGGGCTGTCGAGCGCGTCGCTGACGACGCTCGCGATCACCGCGACGAGCCTCTTCGTCGGCTGGGGCACGGTCGGGTTCCAGCTGACGGGCGGCGGTCTCGCGATCGCGTCGCTCGCCCCGTCGACGTCCGACGGGCGCTCGTGGCTCGGCATCCAGGCCGACCTCAGCTCCGGCTCGCTCATGGGCGTTCCCGGGTTGACGCTCTCCGTGAGCGCCCTTCAGGTCTCGCTGAACAGCGCGAGCGGCACGGGCGCGACGCCACTCGACTGGACGAAGGTTCAGACCGGCGGCGTTGCAATCCTCGACGCGAACGGCGTGACGCACACGATCGCGACGACCGGGGCCACCCCGCTCGTCGTCTCCGGCAACGCGACTGTGGACGTCGCCGGGCTCCTCGGCGGCTCGGCCCACTTCGTGATCACGCAGAGCACCGTCGACGTGTCGAGCGTCGGGCTGACGGGAGCCACGCTGCTGACGATCACGCTGTCGAATCTCCAGCTCGCGGTCGGGACGACGTCGATCGGCGCGCAGATCGGCGGCCCTGACAGCACGCTGACGATCGGGCTGCTCGAGCCCGCCGCCTCGACCGACACGCGACGCTGGTTCGGCCTGAGCAGCTCCGGCATCACCGCGTCGCTTGTGCTTCCGTCGGTCACGGCGACCGTCTCGAACCTCTCGATCTCGGTGAACGAGGCGACCGGCGGTGCGGTGCCGCTCGACTGGACGACCGTGCCCGGCAATCCGCTCGGCACGCTGTCGGGCGCGCAGCTCTCCGCCGACGGCGACCTCACCGACCTGAGCATCTTCGGGATCCTCAGCGGCTCCGCGCACGTTTCGTTCGCCCGCCAGACGGTTGACGTCGAGCTCGGCAGCTCGACGTTCCTGACCGGGGCGACGCTCCTCTCGTTCAGCCTGTCGCTCGGCGGCGGCGAGACGCTGCAGGCCGGCGTCACCGGCTTCGGCCTGACGATCACGGACGGGACGCTGCTGATCGCGGCGATCGCGCCGGCGGCATCGTCGGACGGCCGCCGGTGGATCGCGGTGCAGGGCACCGGCCTCGCGGCGACCCTGGCCATCCCGGACATCACTGCCACCGTCTCCAGCGTCGGCGTCTCGTTCAACGGCGCGACCGGCGGCGCGTCGGCGATCGACTGGATGACCGACGTTGGCAGCTACGACGCGGTCCACGCGACCTTCACGGCGGCGCCGGTCGAGGTCGCCACCGGCGGCGGCTCGACGCAGGTGACGCTGACCTCTCCGATCCTCACGCTCAGCGGCCATCTCAGCCTCACGATCGGCAGCTTCCTCTCGATCTCGGCCGACTTCGTGCTCACGCGCAGCACGATCGCACTCGACCTGAACGGCGACGGCACCGCCGACATCACCGGCGCGACGCTGCTCACGCTCGCGCTCAGCGGCGTGGGCGGGACGCTCGGCGCGGCCGGCGGGCCGAACATCGTGATCAGCGGCGGCTCGCTTGCGCTCGCGTCGATCTCGGCGCCGGGTGCGAGCGCGACCTGGACGGCGCTCGAAGGCACGATCTCCGGTGCCACGCTCAACGGCGTGCCGGGCCTCACGTTCACCGCGAGCTCGCTCACGCTCGACGTCAACTCGTCGAGCGGCACGTACGGCTCGTCCGTTGCCGCGCCGTCGCTGAACTGGGCGACGATGCTCGACCTCAACCGCAACGGGAACTTCGGCGAGTCGGCCGACCAGCTCGTCGTCGGCACCACGCCGATCAACCTGAACGGCGCCCAGGTCGCCGCGACCGGCACGGCCCACGTCAACCTGTTCGGCTTCGTCGACGGGACCGTGTCCTTCTCGTTCCAGCAGCAGCAGGTCAGCGTCGACGTCGACGGCGACGGGTCGATCGAGACGGTCGACGGGAGCGGCAACCCGATCCGCGGTCCTCCAGGCCCGGATCTCGTCAATGCGACGCTGACGACACTCGGCCTGGCGATCCCGGTCGGCCAGAGCCTGACCATCGGCGCCGGCGGCGTCGGCTTCACCGTCTCGAGCGGCACCCTCGCGGTGGCGGTGATCACCACCGGATCGGCGACCGACACGCGCAGCTGGTCGGCGGTCACCGCGCAGATCGCGCAAGGCACGTTCGCCGGCATTCCCGGCGTCTCGCTGACCGTGACGAGCCTGGGCCTTCAGATCAACCGGCCGAGCGGCTCCTTCACGAACGGCGCGACCACCGTCGCAGCGCAGCCGCTCGACTGGACGAAGGACGTCGGCAGCGGCACCGGCACCTCGTTCGTGCATGCGCCGGTCACGATCACGACGCCGACGCCGACCCGCCCGGTCACGCAGACGATCTCGTACACGACGGGCGCCTTCTCCGTCACCGGGTCGGCGACGGTCGACCTCTTCGGCTTCGTCTCCGGCACTGTCGGCTTCGCGCTCACGACCACGTCGGTCACCGCGACCGCGGGCGGACCGTCGTTCGCCGCCTCGCTGACGACGATCGCGATCACGACGACGAACCTCTTCGTCGGTGCCGGCGGCGTCGGCTTCCAGATCGGCAGCGGCGGCGCCGCAGTCGCCTTCCTCAAGCCGATCGACACGAGCGACGCGCGCTCGTGGACGGCGCTCAGCGCGAGCCTCGCGAACGCGACGTTCACCGGCGTGCCCGGAGTCTCGCTGACGGTGGACTCACTGAGCGTCTCCTACAACACCGGCACGCCCGGGCCGCTCGACTGGGCGTCGGCGTTCACGACTCCGCTCGTGATCACCGATGCGAACGGCGGAACGCATCCGATCGACTTCTCCGCGTCGACGCCGCTGCAGGTCACCGGCACTGCGACGGTCGACCTCTTCGACGTCGTCTCCGGCACCGTCGGGTTCTCCCTGACGAAGCAGGACGTCTCGAACGTGAGTGTCGGCGGCGGCCCGCCGCTCGCGAGCGGAACGTTGACGACGATCGGCCTGACGGTCTCGAATCTGTTCCTCGGCGTCGGCGCCATCGGCTTCACGCTGACGCAGGGCTCGGTGACGGTGGCGATCCTCTCGCCGACGGCGACGACGGACACGCGCCGCTGGACGGCAGTCTCGGCGCAGCTCGGCGGCGCGGCACTCAACGGCATCCCCGGCATCACGCTGACCGCGACCGAGCTCGACGTCGACGTCAACCAGGCCTCCACCGGCGCGACGCCGCTGAACTGGGCGACCGCGTTCGGAGGCTTGATCACGCCGCCGGTCACGTTCTCCGGCCCGCTGCTCGAGATCGCCGCGACGGCGAGCCTGTCGATCGGCAGCTTCGTCTACGCGAGCGGCTCCTTCGTGATCGAGAGCGGCGGCGACATCTACGTCACGCCGACCGCCGCCACCGGAACCGTCCACGTCTCGCTGCTCGAGATCGGCGTGAGCAACGCGACCGTCTTCGCCGGCGTCGGCGCGAGCGACTCGAGTGGCGCCGGCGGCGTCGGCGTCGCGCTCTCGGGCGGCCTCGGACTCGCGCTCATGTCGGAGATCGGCGGCTCCGGCCGGAGCTACTTCGCGCTGAGCGCGAGCGGCACCGCGTCGCTCATCGGGGTTCCGGGGATCACGCTCGTCGGCAGCGTCCAGGTGCAGGTCGACTCGGCCTCCACGGGCAACGCCGTCGACTTCACACAGCTGACGGCCGGCAAGCTCTCGATCCCGACGGCGCCGGGCTCGGGTGCGCCGACGGTCGACCTCGCGTTCACCGGCACGCTGCTGCAGGTCACCGGCTCGCTGACCCTTTCGATCGACGGCTTCGCCTCGGTCAGCGGCAACTTCGCCTTCCAGCAGGGCGGCACCGTCAGCGTCACCACCGAGGGTGGTGGCAGCGGTACCGCGACCGCGCTCGAGATCGGCGCCTCGAACGCGTCCGCGTTCTTCGGCGTCGGCGCCGACAACCCGACCGGCCCGGGCGCGATGGGTCTGTCGATCACCGGCGTCACCTTCGGGCTCGCGCTGCTCAAGGCGACCGCCCCGATCAACGGCGCGACGAGCTTCGTCGCGCTGAAGGCCTCCGGGAGCGTTGCGCTCGTCGGCATCACCGGCATCACCGCCTCGATGACGAACGCGGCGGTCTCGGTGAACGAGGCGTACGACGCGGGCGGCAACGTGATCGCGCAGGCGGTCAACTTCACCGGCCACAACCTGTCGATCCCGACCGGCGGCACGGGCACGACGCCGGTGACGCTCGACTTCGCCGGCAGCACGTTCAGCGCCACGGGGACGATCGCGATCTCGATCGGCAGCTTCGTCTACGTCTCCGGCTCGGTCGCCTTCGGCAAGGGCACGGCGCTGAGCGGCGTGCCGCTGGCCGGCAGCTCCGCCACCCCGAACCTCAGCGTCCTGACCATCGGCGCGAGCAACGCCGACATCTTCGTCGGCGTCGGGGCGACCGATTCGACCGGCGCGGGAGGCATCGGCCTCGCGCTCACCGGCGTCACCTTCGGGCTGGCGCTGCTCAAGCCCGCGGACGGGTCGGCCGGGAGCTACTACGCGCTGAAGGCGACGGCCGCATCGGTCGGACTCGTCGGCGTTCCCGGCGTGACCATCTCGGCCACGGGCCTCGAGGTCGACGTCAACGGCTCCGACACGACCGGAACCGCGGTCGACTTCACCGGCCTCGACTTCTCCGTCCCGACCGGCGGCTCGGGCTCGACCCCGGTCGCCATC
>DATCBP010000009.1:0-19755 GCA_036511815.1 Gaiellaceae bacterium | reverse complement strand
GAGCAGCGTCCTCCACGCGACGTTCGTGCCGCACGTCTCCCTGCACGGCAACGCTGTCGCGCTGCTCGTCGCAGTGCTGGGAACGACGATCTCGCCGTACCTCTTCTTCTGGCAGAGCATGCACCGGCTCGAAGAGATGCGCGACGAGGACGAAGGCGGTAGCGAGCCCGAGCCGCTCGTACGGCGCGAGCACGTGCGCGCCAGGCAGAAGCAGCGGCGAATCCGGTTCGACGTCTTCAGCGGCATGGCCTTCTCGAACGTCGTCATGTTCTCGATCATCGTCACGACTGCCGCGACGATCGGCAGGCACGGGAACCACACCATCCAGGGCGCGCCCGACGCGGCGAGCGCGCTCGCCGCGACGCGCTCCTGTCTTCTACGTCCTCGTGCTCGTCGGCACGCTCGGCGGCGCTGCGTTGAGCGTCTTCGACATCAATCCGATCCGCCTGCTCGTCTTCGTCGCAGTGATCAACGGCGTCGCGGCCGCACCGTTTCTCGTGCTCGTGATGGTGATCTCGGACGACAGGACGATCATGGGCGACTACGTGAACGGCAGACTCGCGCGCGGTCTCGGCTGGGCGACCACCGCCCTCATGACCCTCGCAGCAGTCGTTCTGTTTGCGTTCGCCGGCGGCGGCGGCCTCTACTAGCCTGGAGCGAACGCCTCTACTAGCCTGGAGCGAACGTCACCCGCACGCAAGCCCGGAGGAGGATCCATGGCACCCGCAGGCACGCCCGTCGTCTTCGTTCACGGCCTCTGGCTGCACGCCGACTCGTGGGGCGACTGGGTCGACCTCTTCCGCGAGAAGGGATACGTGCCAACGGCGCCGGGCTGGCCGGGTGACGGCGACACGGTCGAGGAGACCCGGAGCCATCCCGAGCGCGTCGCGGGCCACGGGATCGCCGACGTCGTCGCGCACTACGCCGGCGTGATCGCCAAGCTCGACGCCAAGCCGATCCTGATCGGCCATTCGTTCGGCGGCCTCGTCGTGCAACGGCTGCTCGGCCAGGACGTCGCCGCGGCGGCGGTCGCAATCGACCCTGCACCGATCAAGGGCGTGCTCAGCCTGCCCGTCTCGGCGCTCCGCGTCGCCTCGGTCGCGCTGAAGAACCCGGCCAACAAGAAGCGAGCCGTCGCGCTGACCGCCAGGCAGTTCCGCTACGGCTTCGGCAACGCGCTCTCCGAGGCGGAGTCCGCCGACCTGTACGCGCGCTGGACGATTCCCTCGCCGGGGAAGCCGCTGTTCGAGGCCGCTTCCGCGAACTTCTCACCGCACTCGGCGGCCAGGGTCGACACGGCCAACGCCGCGCGGGGGCCGCTTCTGCTCACGGCCGGCGGCCGCGACCGCACGGTCCCACCCTCGATCGTCAAGGGGACGCTCAGGCTCTACCGCAGATCGGCCGCCGTGACGGAGCTCGAGGAGTTCCCGGGCAAAGGCCACTCGCTCGCGCTCGACAGCGGCTGGCGCGAGGTCGCGAACGCCGTTCTCGCCTGGCTCGGAACGCACTCGCTCTAACGGAGGTCGGCCGCAAAGCCCTGCCGGCTGCACGCGGCAGCGACGGTCTTGTCGACCTTTCCCTGCACCCGGCAGAACGTGTGCGCGGCGGCGCCGCAGTTCCGGACCTCGGCGCCACCCATCGTCGACGGCAGGTTGACGACGACGCAGCCCGCGTCCGAACGGCCGGCCGGATGGGTGGCGTAGACGACTCCCCCGGCGGCCACCGCGGCGGCCGCGAGCATCGCGGTCACGACGAGCAGCCGCTTGTCTCTCTGGCTCAGCGGCGTGCGCACACGCCGCCATTGTCCTTCGACCGGCACCGCCGGATTGTACGAGGCCGGTTGACGCACTTCCGACCGGTCCGATAAGTTCGTGCGGCTCCCGTCGCTGACGGCGGGAGCGGGGGCGACGGCGCCTCTGGGTCCTTGGGCCCGGGGCGCTTTTTTGTTGCCGCGCCTCACGGATTTGCCGCCGATGCCGGCGACGCGGGGGTGATGGCGCCTCGGCGGGCGCGCGCGGCGCGTCCTCGTATTTCCGAATTCCGAAAGGAGTGGATCTGTTGCTAGCGGCTGCGTGGGCTCCATACCCTTCTTGGCTGAACCCGGGCGACAACGCCTGGCAGCTGACCGCGGCGACGTTCGTCGGCTTGATGAGCGTGCCGGGCCTGGTCGTCCTCTACGGCGGCGTGATGCAGAAGCGCTGGTCGGTGAACAGCATGATGTTGACGTTCTCCGCCTTCGCGCTCGTCCTCGTCGTGTGGGTCCTCTGGGGCTTCGACATGGGCTTCGGCAACCCCTGGCACGGCCTGTCGAGCGGAGGAGGCTCCGACCTCGGCCACTTCTTCGGCAGCTTCATCGGTCAGCCCGGACCCGTGCTCAACCATCTACAGGAACAGGGGCAGGCGACGATTCCGTCGATCACCTCGGGGCCACCGTGGCACTTCCCGACGTCGACGCTCGTCTACTTCCAGTTCGTCTTCGCGGCGATCACGCCGATCCTGATGCTCGGCTCGGTGCTCGGCCGCATCAACTTCAAGGCGTGGCTCGTGCTCGTCCCGCTCTGGACGACCTGCATCTACACCGTCAACGCGTTCCTCATCTGGGGCGGCGGCTTCTGGGCCGCGAAGGGCGTGTGGGACTTCTCCGGCGGCTACGTCATCCATCTCGCCGCCGGCGTCTCCGGGTTCGTCGCCGCAGCGGTGATCGGGCCGCGCCTCGCACGCGACCGCGAGATCGACGCTCCGAACAACCTCCTGATGGTCGCGACCGGCGCCGGTCTGCTCTGGCTCGGCTGGAACGGCTTCAACGGCGGCGACCCGTACTACGCGGGATCGGACGCGGCCGCGGCAGTGCTCAACACGAACCTCGCCACCGCGGTGGCGTTCCTCGTCTGGGTTGTTCTCGACTACATGACGGGCCGCAAGCCGTCCTTGCTCGGGAGCGTCAACGGCATGATCGTCGGCCTCGTCGCGATCACACCGGCGGCGGGCTTCGTCAACGGCTACGGCGCGATGGCGATCGGCGCGATCGGCTCGGTCGTCGTCTACTTCGCGTACAACTACCTGAGCCGCGTCTGGCCGTTCCGCGTCGTCGACGACACGCTCGGCGTCGTCTACACCCACGGCTTCGCGGGGCTCGCCGGCGGCCTGATGGTCGGCATCTTCGCGGACTCGCACATGATCGTCTACTTCGGTCAGAAGGGCACGGCGGACATCTCCGCGGTGGGCAGCCTGCACCAGCTCAAGATGCAGCTGTACGCCGGCCTCTGGGTGATCGTCTTCTGCGCGATCGGCACGTTCATCCTGCTCAAGCTCGTCGGCCTCTTCATCCCATTGCGGATGAGCGAGAAGGACATGGAGACGGGCGACATCGCAGTCCACGGTCACGAGGTCTACCCCTCCGACGTTCCCTCACTCGGCTACGCGGGAAGCGTGACCGCCGCCACGGCGGCGCCGACGCCCGCGCCCGCAGCGGGGACCTGACGAGAACGTTCTGAAGCGGGATCTCCGCCGGCCCCGCGGCTCGGCGGAGATCCTGCGCTCACCACGTGCGAACCTTGGAGGAACAATGGCCATGAAGATCATCGTCTCGTACGACGGCACCGCGAACGACACGGACGCGCTCGCACTCGGGCAGCTGCTCGCCCGGGCCGGCGGCACGCTTGCGCTGGCGTACGTCCGCCACGCGGAGGAACCGGAGCCCGCACGCGAGAAGGTCGTGCAACAGGAGGCGGAGGAGCTGCTTTCCACCGGAGCACGCTGGCTCGGCGAGCCGGACGTGCCGCGCCACGTCGTCCTGAGCGGATCCACGCCCGAGGGGCTCCGCGACCTGGCCGAGCGCGACGGCGCGGACGTGATCGTGTTCGGGTCGGAGTACCGCACGTCACCCGGACACGTCCAGCCCGGCTCGTCCGCGCAGAACCTGCTCGAAGGCGGCCCGATCGCGATCGCGATCGCTCCGGCCGGATTCCGCGACAGCCCCGACACGACGATCGGCGCGATCGCGGCCGTCGGCGAGGAGGGCGACCCTGCGCCGCGGGAGACCGCCGCCTCGCTCGCCGCCGGGCTCGGCGCGGTCGTGATCCCGCGCGCCGAACCGGCCGACCTCGTCGTCGTCGGCTCGAAGCCCGGCGGAGCCGCGGGCCGCGTCACTCTCAGCGCTGCGGCGCTCTACCTCGTCGAGATGCTCCTCTGCCCCGTGCTCGTCCTGCCGCACGGAGTTGCGCTCCGCTTTTCGTAGCGCCTCACAGGAGCTTCTTCGCGAGCACCTCCAGCTTGGAGTTCGGCGTGAGCGGCGCGATCAGCTTGATCGTGTAGGTGCCGGTGAAGACGTAGAGGCTGCCGGGGACCTTGGTCGACCACGCCGCCTTGCCCAGCCCCTTCACCTTGACCACGGCGACGGCCGCCGCGGCGGCCTTCTCGCTGACGGCGAACGTCGAGGCCGTGTCCTCCTGGAACTCGACCTTCGTCGGGATGATGCCGGTGCCCTTGTACGTGCAGATCCGCGCGTACGGCGTCCTCGTGACGACGGGCGCCTTGTTCTTCTGCCCGAGCGCCGCGTCGACCGCGGCCGCCGACGGGCAGGTCTTCGGGACGGGCGGGGCATTCGAGGTTGCGCCGGCCGGCGCGGCGAGCAGGAGCGCCGCCACGGCGGCTGCGGACGATCCGAAGATCGTTGAAGCTGTCATCGTCATCCTCCGGTGATGGCTGACCTGACCGGCGCGGGACGCCGTCCCGCGCACGAACTACGCCACCTGCCGCGAGCGAGTCTAGACCATGCGGCGCCGGTTGACCGGCGCGCCGAGTGCGAGCCAGGCGAGCACGGCGACGACCGCCGCCACGCCGAAGAGCACGAGGCCGAGCGGGCCGCCGACGTGGCGAACGGAGAGGACCTCCGCCGCACCGCCGATCAGCACTGTCGCGAGCGCGAGCAGGCCGGCGAGCGGGCGGATGGGCCGTGCGCAGCGCATCTCTTCAATGTCGGCCGCCGCCGCGTCCGGCGCGATCCCTGAGCTCAGGTAGCTGCGTAGGCCCTATGCGTCGGTCGCGAAGACCTCACCATCGGGCGCCGCGAGGTGCGACGCCTTCGTGCGCTGGAAGAGCGCGAAGTAGACCGCCCCGACGAGCACGACGACGACGAACACCGTCCAGAGCACGGGCCGGCCGTCGAGCCAGTTCCAGTGGAAGTTGAGCGCGAGCCCCGTCTGCGTGGGCGTCGGGTTCGACACGGCGCGCGGCCACGCGAAGTTGACGAGCATGCCGCCGCCCCACGCGATCCCGAGCAGCGTCAACGGCAGGCCCCAGCGGCCGAGCGAGAACGGCGCCGGCGACTTCGGCCAGCCGCGCAGGCGCGCGCGCAGCAGCGCGAAGTTCCCGAGCAGGTAACTGAAGTAGATCATCCCCGTCGCCGCGATCGCGACGATGCCGGCGCCCGCGAACTGGAGCATCGGAATGAACGCAAGGATGCCGATCGCGATGCACGAGCCGATCGGCGTGTGCAGCTGCGGATGCACCTTCGAGAGCAGTCCCGAGATGGGCAGCTTGTCGTCGCGCGACATGCCGAAGCAGAGGCGGATCGTCGACGTCTCGATCGACAGGCAGCACACGAAGATGGCGGCGGAGACGACGAGCAAGAAGACCGTCGAGAACGCGTTGCCGAAGTTCGCGTCGATGATGTTCGCCGGACCGAAGCCGCCCTTGATCGCGGCCGGCAGGTTCGGGATGGCGAGCAGACACGCGAACAGGAAGACGGCGCCGATCACGAATGCGCCGATCACCGAGGCGATCACTGCCTTCGGGGCTTCGACGCGCGGATTCCGGGTTTCCTCCGCAAGCGTCGAGGCGGTGTCGAAGCCGTAGATCACGTACAGCGACATGAACATCGCGACGAGGAAGGTGCCCGTCGTCAGGCTCGTGCCGCCGGTGTGGAAGATCACCGAGGCGGACTGGTGATGATGGAAGAGCGCGAGCACGAACGCGAACACGACCATCCCGAGGATCTCGAACAGCACGCCGGTGTTGTTGATGATCGCGACGAGGCGGACGCCGAAGATGTTCAGGATCGTGATCAGCACGAGCGTGATGACTGCGACGATCCGCTGGTTCGAGTGGTCGTTCGCGAGGTTCCAGCCCATGTTGTTGAAGGCCGGGATCAGGGCCAGCGGCAGCGTCACGCACACCGAGGTGACGGTGAGGATGCCGGCGAAGAGGTAGATCCAGCCCGCGAACCACGAATACGTCTTCCCGGAGAGGTACTTCGTCCACTGGAAGACCGAGCCGGCCACGGGATAGTGGCTCGAGAGCTCGGCCCAGCCGAGCGCGATGATCAGCTGCCCGATCGCGACGATCGGCCAGCTCCAGATGAAGACGCCGCCGATCGTGGTCAGGCCGAGCGCGAACAGGGCGAAGATGCCGGTGGACGGCGAGATGTAGCTGAAAGCAACCGCAAAGGAGCTGAAGACGCCGAGCGACCGGCGCAGCTCCTGCTTGTAGCCGAACCGGGCGAGGTCAGCCTCGTCGCGGTCTCTCTCGCTCGCTGTCTCGTCGTGGATGTCCACCATGTGCCTGCTTCCTCCAAGGTCGCGGATTGCCGCGATCTAGCCATGCCGGAGCCCTACGTGTCAACCGCTCAGCCCCGGATGCGCTCCCCCTCGGGGTCGAACAGGGGCTCGGCCGCGACCTCGCCGGCGACCGTCTCGCCGAAGATCTCCACGTCGACCGGCCGCCCCGCCTGCGCGTGCTCGGCGGGGAGGTACGCGTAGGCGATCGAGCGCTCGACCGAGTAGCCGAAGCCGCCGCTCGTCACGCGCCCGACCGGTGCTCCGTCGACGCGGACGGGCTCGGAGCCGAGCGCGACGGAGCGGGGATCGGCGAGCACGAGGCAGCACAGGCGCCGTTCGGGCTCCTGCGCGGCGAGGAGCGCTTCGCGGCCGACGAAGTCGCCCTTGTCGAGCTTCACTGCGAAGCCGAGCCCGGCCTCGTACGGCGTGTCGTCGGGCGTGATGTCGGCGCCCCAGACGCGGTAGCCCTTCTCGAGGCGGAGCGAGTCGATCGCCTTGTAGCCGCCCGCGACGAGACCGTGGTCTCGCCCGGAGGCCCAGATCGCGTCCCAGAGCGCGAGCCCGAACTCCATCGGGCAGTACAGCTCCCAGCCGAGCTCGCCGACGTACGTGACGCGGAGCGCGAGACAGGGCACGGAGCCGACCGCCAGCTCGCGCGCGCGCATGTAACGGAAGTCGAGCGGCGTCGTCGTCAGCGGCGCGAGGATCTCGCGTGCCTTCGGGCCCCAGAGCCCGAGGCAGGCGTACGCGGAGGTGACGTCGTCGACGGCGACGCCCTCGGGCGCGTGCTGGCGGATCCAGGCGAGGTCGTGCTGGCCGAACGCGGTGCCGGTGACGATGCGGAAGCGCTCCTCGCCGAGCCGGGTGACGGTGAAGTCGCATTCGATGCCGCCGTGCCCGTTCAGCATCGACGTGTACGTGACGGCGCCCACCTCGCGCGCGACGGTGTTGGCGCAGAGGTGCTCGAGAAACGCAGCCGCGCCTTCGCCGGATACCTCGATCTTCGCGAACGACGTCTCGTCGAAGAGCGCGGCCGTCTCGCGGCACGCCCGATGCTCGGCGCCGGTCGCGGCTGACCAGAGCCGGCCGGCCCAGCCGCGCGGGCGCAGCGACCCGCCCCCGCGCGCCGCGTTGGGCTCGAACCAGTTCGCGCGCTCCCAGCCGGACTTCTCGCCGAACGCCGCGCCGAGCTCGCCAAGCCGCTGGTACGTCGGCGACAGCCGCAGCGGCCGGCCCGCCTGCCGCTCGTGCCCCGGATACTTGACGTCGTAGTACGTCTCGTAGATCTCGAGCGTGCGCGCGAGCGTGTACGAACGCGAACGGTACGCGCGGCCGAAGCGGCGCGAGTCCATCTCCCACGTATCGAGCGACGGCGTCCCCTCAACGATCCACTCGGCGACGAGCCGGCCCATGCCGCCGGCGCCGGCGAGTCCGTGCGCGCAGAAGCCGGCCGCGGTCCACAGGCCCCGCACCTCGGTCGGACCGAGGATGAACTCCCCGTCCGGCGTGAACGCCTCGGGTCCGTTGATGAGGCGGATCACCTCCATCTCCTCGAGCGACGGCACGCGCACGACGGCGTTCGTCATCAGCTCCTCGAAGCGCGGCCAGTCCTCGGCGAGGAGCTTGCCGTTGAAGTCGGGCGGAATCCCGTCGAGCGACCACGGCGCAGGATGCCGCTCGTACCCGCCCATGATCAGCCCGCCCGACTCGGGGCGGAAGTAGACGAGCAGCGACGGGTCGCGCATCGTCGGCATGTCGAGCGGCAGATCGGCCGGCTTCGTGACGAGGTACTCGTGCGCCATCGGCACGACCGGCACGTTCACGCCCGCAAGCGCGCCGAGCTCCTTCGCGAACATCCCGCCCGCGTTGACGACGACGCCGGCCTCGATCGCTCCCTGCTCGGTGACGACGCCTGTGACGCGGCCGCGCTCGACGGAGATCCCGGTGACCCGCGTGTGCTGGTAGATCTCCGCGCCGCCGCGGCGCGCGCCCTCCGCGAGCGCGAACGTGAGCTGAGACGGGTCGATGTAGCCGTCCGTCGGCAGATACGCCGCCGCCCGCACGCCGTCGACCGACATCGGCGGGAACAGGCGCTGCGCCTCCTCCGCGGAGATCAGCTCGAGCGGCAGCCCGAACGTCTTCGCCCAACCCGCCTGGCGCGCGAGCTCCTCGACGCGCTCCTCCGACGAGGCGAGGCGCAGCGAGCCGACCTCGCGCCAGCCCGTCTCGAGCCCGACCTCGGCGCCGAGCGTCCGGTACAGCTCGACGGAGTTCATCATCATCCTCGTCAACGCAAGCGAGCCGCGCAGCTGGCCGACGAGCCCGGCCGAATGGAACGTCGAGCCGCTCGTCAGCTCGGCCCGGTCGACGAGCACGACGTCCTTCCAGCCGAGCTTCGTCAGCCAGTAGAGGATCGAGCAGCCGCCGACGCCGCCGCCGATCACCACCGCCTGCGCGCGCGTCTTCATCGCGCGAACCTATCGCAGCAATGCGGCGCCAAGCGGCCCCGACGGGGTTTTGAAGCCGGATGAATGCTACCCTGCACGGATCACGAGCGAGTACCGGTTGCGCGTCATTGCGCTTCCTCTGCCCGTTCACGATCAGGCAGAGGAGGTGTTTTCGATATGGCATCCGGAACCGTGAAGTGGTTCAACGATCAGAAGGGCTACGGATTCATCACGCCGGAAGACGGCGGGAAGGATCTGTTCGTCCATCACAGCTCGATCGCCGGCGACGGCTTCAAGTCGCTCGCCGAAGGCGCGAAGGTCGAGTACGAGGCTGCCGAGGGGCAAAAGGGCCCCGAGGCGAAGAACGTCGTGCTCGCCGGCGCGTAGAAACCGGGCGGGGGCGTGCGCCGTCCCCGCTCACTTACCTACATGGAGGGGGGCGACCATGGCCGCCAAGGACGAGAAGATCGAACTGGAGGGCGAGGTTGTCGAGTCCTTCCGCTCGGGGATGCACAAGATCGCGCTCGACAACGGGCACGAGACGCTGGGCTACACGGCCGGCAAGATGCGGCGCTTTCGCATCCGGATCCTTCCGGGCGATCGCGTCAAGGTCGAGTTGTCGCCATACGACCTAACGCGCGCGCGGATCGTCTTCCGCAACCGTTAGGTCACGCGATGATGAGAGCAAGACCCGCAGAGCAGACGGCGTTCAGCTTCAACAGCGGGGCGATGTCGCTGCGGAACACCGACGTCACGCAACTGCTCGCCTCGCTGCACGGATGCGGCGAGAAGGCGGCGGAATCGATCGCCGAGGAGATCGAGTCACTGATGACGGCGCGCGTGCGCGTCGACCTTCGCCCGAGCGCCGCCGAGACGGCGGCGCTCGCGTCTGCGATCCGGCGAATCCTCGCCGCGTCGCCGGGACCGCGGCCGCACTTCACCCGCATGCTCGGGCTCGTCTGCGACTGACGCGTCAGCCGGCGCGGACGAGGAAGAAGGCAATCGCGACGTACTGACACGCGACGGCGACGATCGTCAGCGCGTGGAAGACCTCGTGGTAGCCGAACACGGCGGGCTTGGGATCGGGCCGGCCGCGCGCGTAGACGACGCCGCCGACGGTGTACAGCAGTCCGCCTGCGAGCAGCAGGCCGACGGCAGCCGGATCGAGCCGCGAGATCAGCTGCGGCATCGCGGCGACGCCGACCCAGCCGAGCGAGATCGCGATCACCGCGGCCAGCCACTTCGGCGCCGTGACCCAGACGAACTTGAACGTGATCGCAGCGGTCGTGCCGGTCCAGACGATCGCGAGCACGGACCACCTCCATGCTCCGGCGAGCCCGAGCAGGCACACCGCCGTATACGTCCCGGCGATCAACAGGTACACGCCCGCGTGATCGATTCTGCGCATCCACAGGCGCACGGGCGGCGTCCAGATCACACGGTGGTAGAGCGCGCTCGCTCCGAAGCAGAGCGCAACCGAGCCGGCGAACACCGCAGCCGCGACATGCCGCCGCGTCCCGTTGGCCTCGACGATCAGCAGCGTGCCGACGACGAGCGAGACCGAGAACGCCACCTGGTGCAGCACGCCGCGAAGCAGAGGCCGGTCGGTCGTCGCCGGCGCAGCGGAAGCACTCACCAGCGAAGGATTGCAGAATCGCGGCTACGTCGCGGAGACGGCGGCCGTCGCGAGGCTCCAGCTCGCCTGCGCGGCTCCGGCGGCAACCGCGGTGACCACGACGACGAGCGTGTGCCCGGCGTCGCCGGCGGTCGCGGTGTACGTGGAGCCGGTGGCGCCGACGATCGGGGCGCAGATACGGCCGTTCACGTTGCAGCGCTGCCAGCTGTACGTCGCAGATGAGGTGGCGACGTTCCAGGTGCCGCTCGTGGCCGTGAGCTGCTGCCCGACGGTCGCGGTGCCCGTGATCTGCGGCGGCGCCGTATTGTGCAGCGGCGACGTACGAGACGCGACCGTGCCGACGAGACCCGCGTAGGCGGTCGCCGTGCCGGTGCTGTCCGTCGCACGAACGGTCAGGCCGATCGTCTGGCCGGCGTCTGCTGCGACGAGGGTGTACGTCGCCAGGGTCGCGCCGTGCACCGCGTTGCAGTGCGCTCCGGTCGCGTCGCAGCGATACCACTGATACGCATACGCGAGCGTCCCGGCGCCGGCCCACGTCCCGCTCGTCGCGGTGAGCCGCTGGCCCTGCGCGACGGTGCCGGACACGGCAGGCGCGGCGGACAGCGACGGCCCCGGCTGCGCCTTCACCGCACGCGTGGCGATGCTCCACACGGTCTGGGAGCCGGATGCGGCGGTCGCGGTGACGACGGCCACGAGCGCGTGCCCGACGTCCGCGGCCACCGGGGTGTAGCCGCCGGTCGTCGCGCCGGCGATCGGCACGCAGACGCGGCCGTTCGGATTGCACCGCTGCCACGCATAGACGTACGCGGTCGGGGTCGCGCTCCACGTTCCGTCGTCCACGGTCGCGGCGACGCCGACCGCCGAGCCGCCGCTGATCTTCGGCTCGACCGTCGACCGTAGCGCCGCGGTCGTGGCCGCGATCGGGCCGATGAGGCTCGCGTACGCGCTCGCCGCCCCGCTCGTGTCCGTCGCCTTCACGGTGAGCCCGATCAGCTTGCCGACGTCGGCCGCGCCGAGCTTGTACCCGACCGCGGTCGCGCCGTGAACGGACAGGCAGTGCGCGCCGGTCGCGTCGCAGCGATACCACTGGTATGCATATGTGGGCGTCCCCGTTGCGGTCCAGATCCCCGGCGCCGCGCCGAGGCGCTGTCCCTGTTGCGGCACCCCGGACACGGACGGAACGGTCGTGTCGACGGGGCCCGGCACCGCGGCGGCGATCGCGCCGGCCGGCGTCGCCCCGACGGCGGCCGCAGCGACGAGCCAGAGGGCGAAGCGGCCGCGCACGCCCACCACGGAACCAGCGCAACGTGAGAAGGACCTGAGAATCACTCCGGCAGGTCGAGGCCCGCAGCCTGGAGGACGCGCTTCGGCGCGACCGCGCAGAACGCGTCCTCGACGATGCCGGCGAGCTCGTCCCAGTCGAGGTCGCGGTCGAGCCGGACGCCGAGCCAGCCGCGATGGCCGACGTAGGGCGGCACGAAGAAGCGCTCCGGATCGGCGTCGACGAGCAGCTGCTGGTCGCCGGGCGGTGCCGCGCACCAGATCGCGAACCGGCCGTCGTCGTGGCGGTCGTCGAGTAGCATCAGGAACGACGTCTTCTCGCGGACGAAGAAGGTGGGCGCGCCGTGGCTCAGGCGCTCGCTCGTCTCGGGGAGCGCGAGACAGACCGCGCGCAACCGCTTCAGCACGGCCTTGCGCGCTGCGGGGGTCGGATAGGCCATCGGTATACCGTGTACCACGTTGGGCGGTTAGCTCAGCTGGTAGAGCACCTGCTTTACACGCAGGGGGTCGGCGGTTCGAGCCCGTCACCGCCCATCCGATGACCGTCGAAGCCGCACAGGTGAGCTTGCTCCGCTGGCTGCGACGCCAGCTCGCGCAGCCGACCCCGATCCGCGAGCACATCGAGGCGGCGGTCGAGCACGACGACCCGGCGGAGATGCGGCGGCTCCTCGCGCAGCTGCCGTTCAACGACGAGCAGCGCCGCAACGTCGAGCAACTCCTTGGCGCCTGGGAACGTACACTCGACCGCACGGGCCGGTAGCTCAGTTGGTAGAGCAGGGGACTTTTAATCCCAAGGTCGCTGGTTCGATCCCAGCCCGGCCCATGAACTTGGGATTGCACGAACCCGCCGGGGTGCTCAGCTCAGTTGGCGGAAGAGAGATGCCATGTCGGAGCAGATCCACTCTTCGGCGATCAGGCCGTCTTGGACACGGTAGAACTCGTGGCTGACGTAGTGGATCGTCCTGCCGGTGGCGGGCATGCCTTGGAACTCTCCGGTGTGGGTGCCGCGAAAGGTCACGCGGACGGCGACTCGGTCCTCGGCTGCCACGACGTCGTCGACCTGAGCTTCGAGGTCGGGGAACGCACGTTTCATCATCTCGAAGCCCTGTAGCCAGGTCTCGCGCCCGTGCAGCGGCTCCGGGGCTTCAGCGAAGTGCATCACGAGGTCTGGCGCCACAACGGCGAGCAAGGCTTCCGTGTCGCCGGCATTGAGTGTCTCGAACGACTCGAGCACAAGCGCCGCGTTCGCCTGCGCCGATCCCGATTGCGACGTCATACCTCTCCCCTTCTTGTCGATCCGTACGCCGGAGGCGATTCGCGCCCGGCCGTCCGCTCATGTAATTACCATACTTCACTATAGACCACCTACATCAACACGAGGACGTCCTCGACCGCATCCTCACGCTCGTCGTCTTGCTCAACGACGACATGACGCAGGCGCTTCGAGCGCTGGGTCTCACAGGCTCCCGCACCCATCTGCTCTGGGAACTCCGCCAACGCGGGCCGGTGCCCCAGCACATCCTTGCCGCCGCACTGAAGGTCACACCGCGAGCAATCACAGGGCTCGTGGACGCACTCGTCGCCAGCGGCCTCGTGACGCGCGAGCCACACCCGAACGACCGGCGGGCGACGCTCGTGACCCTCACCCCGAGAGGGGAGATGCTCACCGCCCAGCTCAAGCGCGATCACGAGGGGCTCGCGCGTGCGCTGTTTGCTCCCATGTCCCCGGCCCAGCTCGACGGCTTCGCGCGGGGACTCGACGACGTCATCGAGAGGCTGCAGACCCACCTGACAACCACCGCCGCGAGCCGCACACAGAAGCGCCCACCTGCGGCCGGTTAGCCAGCACGCCGCACCGGTCGAGGTCAAGCGGCTCGGCTTCGACATGGTTTGTACAACGCCAAGTTCCGTCCATACGAGAAAGGCCCGCAAAAGGGCCGCTTGCGTTTTCTAGAGGGACGGCGACCCCGGTCGGGTGTCAACGAACGTGACAACACGTGCCTCGCGCAAAGAGCGCCGTCGACCCTGAACTCCCAAGTTACGGCGCGACAGATGAGGACAGGGCCGAGCGACGAGGGCGATCCTCACCCCTCACGGGGCTGGCCCACCGACCCCCTCAACCCGCACGCGGCAGCGGCGTGCTTGAACGCCGGCGACTCGGGGTCGAGCCCGGGTATGGCCGGAAAGAGCTCCCCGCCGGTGCGGGGGAACGTCGGGCCGGGGAAGTTCGGCACGCCGTGGTCTCGAATACACCTTGCCTGAGCGAGGGCAGCGGTACGTTGCGCCTCCGTGAGAGGTACCCCAGCGGATCTGGTGCTCGGGTGCAGCTTGTTGCATGTCGCCATCGCGGACCGGAACGCCGGCAACTGCTTGAGTCGCCGGTGGTCGTCGCGTCGGTCGTCGTCGGTGTAGGTGATGCCTGCGAGCCCGCCGCGACCTCCGGGTCTCGTGTCCATCTCATCCGGAAAAGTCATTGAACGACGCGCAGGCTTTTTGGGCTGCCTGGAACTGTGGAGAGTTGGGATCGAAGCCTCTTTGCCCGATGTTGCCGTGGGAGAAGGTCGGGTCGGGGAAGTTCGGCACGCCGTGTTCGCGCATGCAGGCCGCGAACTTCAGCGCCTGATTCTGCGCTCGGGTCTGCTGGACAGCCGTGGGGGGCGGTGCGCTCGGAATGAACTTCTGGCAGTCCTCTTCGGCTGCCTGGAACTGCGGCGAGTTCGGATCGATCCCGGTGATCGAAAGCTGTCCTCGGCTGTTGGGGTCGGGGACGTTCGGTTCCCCGTGCGAGCGCATGCAGGTGGCGAACGCAATGCCGACTCCGGAGAAGATCACCCCGGGTCCGCGGACCGTCGGGGCGGGCGGCGCCCCGCTGGCGCTCCCGAGTGACGAGGCACTCGTGACGCCAGCCGTGCCGAGACTCGCCACCGAGGGGGCTTTCGAGCCGCCGCCGCAAGCGGCGAGCAACGAGAAGCTGACGAGCACGGTGCCGGCGGCCAGACCGTCATGCCAGCAAGGAGCACTACGACGTGGTCGTTCTCGACGGTGACCTGCCGGAACGGCACGGCGACGAGGTGTGCCGCGTCCTGGGCCACTCGCGAACGTGCCCACCCGAGATCCAAGGACCGGCGGCCGGGTCAGTGGCCGGCGTTGTTGAGCGCATCTCTGACCTTCGCGGCCGTGAGTCCGCCGTGCGACGCCGGTAGGCACGCCTGCACGTACCGAGCTTCCCCGATCCCAACGGTCAGGGAATGTTCTCTCCTGGAAGCGTCAACGGGCTCGACCCGAGCGCGCCGCTCTTCCAATCCGCCTTCAAGGTGTGTACACCGCTCCAGGGAAAGGTGGGGCCGAGAATCGGGTTCGGCCCTTGACGCTGTTCGTGCTTGGTCGCGGCGGCCCAACCCCCAGTGAAACGAGGGGAGGAGCGGTCGGCAGGCGTGCGTACAACCTTTTGGGCCAGTCTCACCGGCTTTACGACGTGACGAGCGGCGCTTCGTCGTGGGCGCAGGTATGTGCCGGTCACGAAGGCGACCCCAACCGGCCGCCGGCTGACGGGAAACTCCCTTCAGCATGCCGCATCACCTGGTTTGCGCACCGCCAGGTTCCGCCATCAGCAGACAGCCGCCCGACCGCGCGGCGGTAGAACCCCGAACCACGGCTGCGGGCTGATGCGGATTCGGCGCACCGGATCGGGTGAGACGATCGTCTCGATGGACTACTCGACCGTTCGCGAGCGACGGGTCGCGTCGGTGACAGCCGGCCTACGGGTGCAGTGGTGAGGGCGCGCACGACCACGGCGCTGACGCTCTTCGGGCTCGTGCTGGGCGGCGTCCTTCATCTCGTCGGCGTCGATCGTCCCGCCGAGTGGTTGTGGGCCGCGACGGCCGCGCTGATGCTCGTTCCCCTCGCCGCGTCCGTCGCGCGGACGTTGTGGCACCGCGACGTCGGCGTCGACGCGATTGCGCTCGTCGCAATTGCGGCCGCGCTTGCGCTGGGCGAGTATCTCGCCGGCGCAGTGGTCGCCCTCATGCTCGCCGGCGGCAATGCCCTCGAGGAGTTCGCCGCAGGACGAGCGCGGCGCGCGTTGACGGCACTGCTCGCTCACGCACCCCAGATCGCGCACGTCCATCGCGACGGCAATCTCGAGGAGATCGACGTCGCCGACGTCGTACGGGGCGATCTCGTCCTCGTCCGGCCCGGAGAGATCGTGCCGGTCGACGGTGACGTCGTCGGAGGCGAGGCCGTCGTCGACGAGTCGACGTTGACCGGCGAGCCCATGCCGGTGACGCACCGCCCCGGCGACGCAGTGCGCAGTGGGACGGCGAACGCCGGCGGCCCGTTCGATCTCCGCGCCTCCCGCCCGGCGTCCGAGAGCGCGTACGCCGCGATCGTCGAGCTCGTCCGTGAGGCCGAGGTGCAGCGGGCGCCGTTCGTCAGGCTCGCCGACCGGTATGCGGCGATCTTCCTGCCGGTAACGCTCATCGTGGCAGGAGGAGCCTGGATCGCCTCCGGCGATCCGGTTCGGTTCCTCGCCGTGATGGTGGTCGCGACGCCGTGTCCTCTGATCCTCGCCGCGCCCGTGGCCCTGATCGCAGGTGTGTCTCGCGCCGCCCGCCACGGGGTGATCGTCAAGGGCGGGGGCGTGATCGAGAAGCTCGGTCGCGTGCGCACCGTTCTGCTCGACAAGACCGGCACCCTCACGGTGGGGCAGCCCACCGTCGACCGCATCCAGCCGCTCGACGGCGTCGGCGACCTCGAGCTGCTGAGGCTCGCCGCCTCCGTCGACCAGATCTCCCCGCACGTGGTTGCCGAAGCGCTCGTGCACGAGGCGCAGCGCCGCGGTCTCCGGCTGGAGCTTCCCCGTGAGACGACGGAAGGGCCAGGCGAGGGCGTCGAAGGGCTCGTCGGCGAGCATCGCGTGGCGGCCGGAAGCCTCGACTGGGTGACGCGACGAGGCTATGACGGCACCGCAGCCGTGGCGCGCGTACTCGATGGCAGCGCGACCGTCGTCGTCGGCATCGACGGCCGGGTCGGGGGGACGATCACGCTCTCCGATCCTCTCCGGCCGGACGCGCGCACATTGCGCGCAGAGCTCCGCGCGGCCGGCGTCGAGCACGTGGCGATGGTCACCGGCGATCGCCGCGCGGCCGCCGAGGCGATCGCCGCCGCGGCCGCGATGGACGACGTCTACGCCGACTGCTCTCCGGAAGGAAAGGTCGACGTCATCACCGCGATGCACGCGCAACCCGGCTCGCAACCAGTGCTGATGGTCGGCGACGGGATCAACGATGCGCCGGCCCTCGCGGTCGCGGACGTCGGGATCGCCATGGCGCCGGCCGGGGCGACCGTCTCCTCGGAGACCGCCGACGCCGTGATCGTGGCCGACCGCGTCGGCGCCGTCGCCGATGCCGTTCGGATCGGGCGCAGATCGCTTCGCATCGCCCGCCAGAGCGTCCTCGCCGGCATGGCGCTGAGCCTCGTGGCGATGGGCTTCGCCGCCGCCGGCATGATCCCGCCCGTCGACGGCGCCCTCCTCCAGGAGGGGATCGACGTCGCGGTGATCCTCAATGCTCTCCGCGCGCTGCGGTAGAGCTCAGACGGCGACCGCTTCCTCGACCGGCACGTACGGGACGACGAGCACCGCCCGCGTGGACTCCGCGAGCAAGGCACGGGACGTGCTGCCGAGCAAGACGCGCTTGAGTCCTTTCAGGTGCCGCGAGCCGACGACGATCAAATCGACGTCGCGATCGTCGGCAACGAGCGCGAGCTGTCTCGGCGCATACCCGACGAGCAGCTCGGTCGTACACGCGACCCCGGCGTCGGCGGCTCGTGCTTCTGCCGCCTTCAGCGACGGCGTCTCCGCCGGCCCCGGTACACGCGCGGGCTCCTTTGTTCCCGGCACGAACTGTTCGCCGACGATCGCCACCACGTGCGCGAAGACGATCTCCGCACCGTCGTCGGCGGCAAGGGCGATGCCCTCGTCGACGGCGGTTTTCGACGCGTCGGAGTCGTCGACCGCGACCAAGATGCGCTTGAGTTGATGTGTCATTCGAACCCACCTCCCTGGTCTGCTGGACGCCTTCAACGTCGCTGTAGCCAGGGGCCGTCGCATCGGCGCCGACGCGGATCGGGGCTGCGGACATCCCGCAGCACCACGGCTCGAGCGCGCCGGGCCGTCGGCGCTCTGCATACGATCGACCGGTGGAGGCGCTCGACCGCCGATCGCTGCTGATCCGAGGCGCAGCGCTTGCGGCCGCCGCGTCCGGCTGGCGCCTCGTCGCGGATGCGTACGGAGCCGCCGATCCTCGCCTGGCGGCGCTCCAGCGGCTCGTCAAAGGGCCGGTGCTCGTCCCGTCGAGCCCGGGCTACGCGCAGGCGCGCCTCGTCTACCAGGAGCGCTTCGACAACGTTCGTCCGCTCGGGGTCGTACAGCCGCTCTCGGTCGCCGACGTGCGCCGGATCGTTGCCTGGTCGAAGCAGGCAAAGGTCAGGCTCGCGATCCGCTCCGGCGGGCACAGCTACGGCGGCTACTCGACGACGAGCGGCGTCGTGGTCGATCTCCGCCGCCTCGGCTCGATCGCGCTCGACAAGGGCTCAGGCATCGCCACGATCGGCGCGGGCGCGCGCTTGATCGACATCGAGGCGGCGCTGGCCGCTGCAGGCCGGGCGATACCGAGTGGGTCGGGCGCAACCGTCGGCATCGGCGGGCTCGCGCTCGGCGGCGGGATCGGCTTCGCCGCGCGGAAGTTCGGCACCACATCCGACAACATCGTCTCGCTCGGCATCGTCACCGCCGACGGCCGCTACAGGACCTGCAGCGCAACCGAGAACCCGGATCTCTTCTGGGCCTGCCGCGGCGGAGGCGGAGGCAACTTCGGCGTCGTCACGCATTTCCGGTTTCGCACGTTTCCTGCGGCGCCCGTCTCGGCCTTCGTCGTCGACTGGCCCTGGGCCCAGGCGGCCGAGGTGCTACAGGCCTGGCAGGCGTTTGCGCCCGACGCACCCGACGAGCTCTTCTCGGTCTGCTATCTCCGCAGCGGCGCCGCCGCCACGCCGAGCATCGAATGCTTCGGCCAGCTTCTCGGAGCGCAGACGCAGCTCAACGCGCTGCTGACGCCGCTGTCGAGCATCGCCGGCGCGCGGCTGACGCTCGCGTCGTCCTCGTATCTCGATGCGCAGATGCGCTGGGCGGGCTGCTCGGGCAAGACGCTCGCCCAGTGCCATCTCGTCGGCCAGACGCCGGCCGGAACGCTGGCGCGTGCGGACTTCTACGCGAAATCGGACTACGTCAACGCGCCGCTGTCGACCGTCGCGATCGGCACGATCGCGCAATGGCTCGAGCACGCCCAGGCCGAGGGCTTCGGCTTCGGCTCGCTCGAGCTCGACTCGTACGGCGGCGCGATCAATCGCGTCCCGGCCGCCGCGACCGCGTTCGTACACCGGAACGCGCTCTTCTCGGGCCAGTACCTCGCGCACTGGTCGCAGCCCTCCGGCGCCCCGGCGGCGGCGGCGTGGCTACGCGACTTCTACGCAGCGATGCGCCCGTTCGTCTCCGGATTCGCGTACCAGAACTACATCGACCCCGGCCTCGCCGGCTGGCAGCACGCGTACTACGGAAGCAACTACGCGCGGCTCCGGAAGATCAAGGCCGAGGTCGACCCCACGTCCGTCTTTCGCTTCGCGCAGGGCATTCCACCGCGCTAGGTGTAGGACCCGAGGACGTTGTTCCGGTTGAGCGTGTGTAGGCGCTCGATCGGGGCTTGGCGGCCGAGGCTTCGGTGTGGTCGTCGGTGATTGTAGAAGTCGAGCCAGCCGGCGAGTGCGCGGCGGCGTTCGT
>DATCBP010000008.1:0-7826 GCA_036511815.1 Gaiellaceae bacterium | reverse complement strand
CCCGTTCACGCAGGTGCTCCAGGACGTGCGCGCGATCGTGCTCTATCCGGACCTCAAGCCGAACCGCCTGACCGTCGCCGACGCCTTCGGCACGAGCGCCGCGCGGCTCATCCCGATCGGGATCGTGCTCCTGCTCGCGCTCGTAGCGCTCGCGCTCTTTCGCCGCGAGGAGCCGTACTTCGCGGAGAGGGTCTGATGGCGAGCGTGATCGAGGCGCGGGGGCTGACGAAGACGTTCCGCCTGCCGCACGAGCAGCGAACGACGATCAAGGAGCACTTTCTCCATCCGTTCCGGCACGTCGGCTACGAGCAGAACGAGGCGCTCGTCGACGTGTCGTTCCACGTCGAGGCGGGCGAGTTCTTCAGCGTGATCGGGCCGAACGGAAGCGGGAAGAGCACGCTGCTGAAGATACTCGCGGGCATCTACCGTGCCAACTCCGGCGAGCTGCGCGTCGAAGGGAAGCTCTCGCCGTTCATCGAGCTCGGCGTCGGGTTCAATCCCGAGCTGACGGCGCGCGACAACGTCCGCATCAACGCGACGCTGCTCGGTCTCTCGAAGCGCGAGCTCGACGAGCGCTACGAGGGGATCGTCGCGTTCGCCGAGCTCGAGCGGTTCATGGACCAGAAGCTGAAGAACTTCTCGTCCGGAATGCAAGTTCGCCTCGCCTACTCGATCGCGATCCAGGTCACCTTCGACATCCTGCTCCTGGACGAGGTCCTCGCCGTCGGCGACGCCGAGTTCCAGGAGAAGTGCATGCAGACGTTCGAGCAGATCCGCGCCGCCGGCAAGACGATCGTCTTCGTCAGCCACGACGTCGGCGCCGTCAAGTACTTCTCCGACCGCGTTCTCTACATCGACCGTGGCCGCGCGGTCGCGCTCGGGCCGGCCGACGAGGTCGTCGCGTGCTACCACGACGCGCACGGGCTCGCGCCCGCGGCGTTCTAGCCGGACTTGCAGCGCCCGGAGCCCATCGCGAACGTCGTACTCGTCAGCCACTGCGACTTCACGGGCAACAGCGCGCTCCACGTTCTCGCCGTCGCGTCCGGGCTCCACGCGCGCGGACTGTCACCGGCGATCGCCGTCCCCGAGAACGCGGAGAGCGCCGACGACGTGGGGCGGCCGTCCTTCCCGGTGCTGACGTATGCGGAGGCCTGCACGGATGCGCTCCGCTTTCCCGACGGCCGCGGGCCCGACCTCGTGCACTGCTTCACGCCGCGCGAGGCCGTCCGCCGGCTCGCCGTCGACCTCGTCGCCGCCCACCGCTGCCGCTACCTCGTCCACCTCGAGGACAACGAGGAAGCCGTGATGTCGACCGAGCTTCGCGGCCTACCGGTCACGGTGCTCCGGCTCCTGCCCCGCCCTTTGCTCGACCGAATCGTCGGTCCGCGCCGCTTTCATCCAATCCGGGGGCAGCGGTTCCTGGAAGGGGCGGCCGGCATCACCGTCATCGTCGGTCGGCTGCTCGAGCTCGCGCCGGAGGCCGTCCCGAGCGCGGTCGTCGGGTCCGGCTTCGACGAGTCCGTGCTCTCGCCGCGGCGGCCGCGCGACCAGGTGCGCGCGGAGCTCGAGCTCGCCCCCGGCGACCTGGCGATCGTCTACACCGGATCGATCCACCGTGTGAACCTCGACGACATGCGCGACCTCTACGCCGCCGTCGCCGCGCTGCGCCGCGACGGACATCCGGTCGTTCTCGTCAAGACCGGCGTGAACACGCCGGAGCCGCCGGACGTTGCGCAGCTCGGAGCGGGGCTGCGCGACCTCGGCTGGGTCCCGCGCGACGTGGTGCCCGAGCTGCTCGCCGCCGCGGACGTGTTGGTCCAGCCCGGCCGGCCCGGGCCGTACAACGACTACCGGTTCCCCTCGAAGCTTCCGGAGTTCCTGGCGTCGGGCCGGCCGGTCGTCCTCCCGAAAGCGAACGTCGGGCTCGAGCTCCAGAACGGGGAGGAGGCGCTGGTGCTCGAACGCGGCGACGCCGACGAGATCCGCGACGCCGTCTCGCGCCTCGCGGCCGACCCGGAGCTGCGCCTGCGCATCGGGGAGCAGGGTCGCGCCTTCGCGCTCCGCGAGCTCCGCTGGACACGGGTCGTCGACCGCGTCGCGGCGCTGTACTCCAGGATCTAGAGGTCGCCCGCGAGCATCGCGTCGAACAGGCTCCGCGTCGGGTGGATCGCGCGGCGCAGGCGCAGGATCTCCGGCAGCTCGACCGCGACCCCGACGAAGGCGCGTCCGATTGCCCGAAAATGGCGGGGCCAGCGCAGCAGCTCGCCCGCCACCACTCGTGCGGCGGCGGCCGGCGGCAGGCACTTGAGCGCGAAGCGAAGGATGTTGTGGTGCGACGAGGCGCGCCGCCGCGGAGCGATCTCTGCGCTCGTCACCGCGCCCACGCGATGCCGGAGCCGGGCGTCCGGAACGTAGACCGTCGGCCACCCGCGCAGCCACGCACGCCAGCAGAGGTCGAGATCCTCCCAGTCGAGGAAGAAGCGCTCGTCGAACCCGCCCAGCTCGAGGAAGCGATCGCGCCGCACGAGCATCGCGGCTCCGTGGGCGGCAACCGTCGGCACGACGGACGACGCCGCGGCACGGTGGTCGAGGTGAAGTCCGGGAAAGTACTCGCGCAGCATCCGTCCGCGTCGCAGTGTCGTGTAGCCGTGCACGAGCGTCGTCCCGTCCCAGCCGAGTTGGCACGCATCCGCCGCGAACGCGCGGTCGTTCGCCTCGAGCGCATCGGCGAGCAGCTCGAGGCACCGCTCGTCGTAGGAGACGTCGACGTTCGAGAGCAGCACGAACGGCGCGCTCACCGCCTCGACGCCGCGGTTGTAGAGGAAGCCGAGCCCGCGGTTCCGAACGACGAGAAACCGCGCTCCCTCGCGTTCGGCAATCTCGCCGCTTCGATCCCCCGACGACGCGTCGACGACGACGAGCTCCGCGGGCGGCACCGATTGTGCGCGGAGGCTGCGCAGGCACTCCGGCAGATGCGCCTCGCCGGCATAGCTGCCGACGACGGCGGCAACGTCAGGCATGCGCATCGAGCTCGTCCATGGCGACGGCGAGGAGCCTGCGCAGGTGCTCGGGGGAGTGCTCGCGCACGACGTACGCCCTCCCCGCCTGTCGCATCGCCGCGAGCGTATCAGGGGCCTCGAGCAGATCCGCCGCCGCGCCGGCGAGCTCGGCGGCGGCAAAGCCAGACAGCACGTGGCCGCCGCCCGACTCTCGCAGCAGCGCCTCGGGTCCGCCGTTCGGCGTGGAGACCACGGGCACGCCGCACGCGAGCGCCTCCGCCGCCACGATCGCGAAAGCCTCCTGGCGCGACGGCAGCAGCAACAGCGACGCCTCGCGCAGCGGCTCCGCCACCGAGACGACCTCTCCGAGCGGCTCGATACCCGGCTGAGCAGCGGGCGCGCCCGGGCCGATCACCCGCAGCCGCGCGGAGGGAACGCGCCGCCGCAGGAGCGGCAGCGCCTCGAGGGCGAGGGCGAGGTTCTTGCGCGGGTCGTTGCCGCGGCCGACGAACGCGACGACCGGGGCGTCGAGGCGTGCGAGCCAGCGGGCGTCGTCCTCGGGCGCGAACCGTTCCGCGTCTACGGGCAGCGGGAGGATGCCGAGCGTCGCCGGGTCGAGGTCTCCTGCGCGGGCCAGCTCGTCCCGGCTCGAAGGGCTCATGGCGTACACACGCGCGGCGCCCGCGAGCACGCGCCGCTCGATCCGCGCGAGCGCCGGCGCGTTCGCGCGCATGGCCAGCCTGCGCGAGAGCGGCAGGCCGGCACGCCGGCCGTCGTTCTCTGCGGCGAGCGAGGCGCCTGCCCAGCACGCATACGGCCGTCCGCTCAGCGCCGCGGCGAGGCCGTGCATGGCGAGCGGCGCCACCACCCACGCGGATCGAGCCGCCGTGACGCGTGGCACGAGCGCGCGGCTGCCGCGAAGCAGGCGCAGGAACTCGACCCGATCGAGCGACACCGCGCCCAAACCGCGATGGAACGACGGGTGGGGGACGTAGAGCAGCTCCGGCTCGCGTCCGAGCGCCCGCGCTGCGGCGAGAAACGCCTCCATCTGGGCAGCGGATCCGCCGCCGAAGCCGGGGTCCTGTCCGACGACCGCAAGATCGCTCACCGGCGCTCACGGGCGAGCTCATACAGCTCCACCTGCCGCTGGGCGACCCTGTCCCAGGAAAGGCCGGCGGCGACGCGCGGCCCCGCCTCTGCGAGCTGCCGATGCAAGGCCGTGTCGCTCAGGAGGCGAGCCAGCGCGTCGCGGATCTCGTTCGGGTCGAGACCGACGACGAGGGCGGCCCCGTCGAGGAACTCCGCGACGCCGCACCGGTCGGTGACGACGACGGGCGTGCCCGACGCGGCCGCCTCTGCCGCGACGATGCCGAAGTTCTCGTTGCGCGACGGGAGCACGAACACGTCGGCGTCTCCGTAGACCGCGCCGGGACGGCTCATGTCGAGTGGCCCGACGAGGTGAAACCGGTGCTCCAGCCCGAGCTGCGCGCGCTGCGCCTCGAGCTGCCCGAGCGTGCCGTCGCCGTCGTCGGGGCCGACCACGGCGACGTGGAGCCCGTCGATCCCGGCGGCGGCTTCGAGCAGGAGATCGAGGCCCTTCTTGAAGCTGACGCGCCCCGCGTAGAGGGCGAGCCGGGCCGTCCCGTCGAGCCCGAGGCGCTCCCGGAGCGCGCCGTCGCCGGTGTTCGGCTGCGGCGCGGGGAACCCGTTCGGCCGTACCTCGATGCGTTTCAGGCCCGCTTCGGCCAGCTGGCGGCGCTCATGCTCCGAGCAGGCGACGACGACCGCGGCCCCGTGTGCGACCGGCTTCCCGAGCGCGCGGTCGAACGCGCGCTTGAGCGGCACGTTGCGGAAGCGCGGCACGAACATGTCGAGCGGCTCGAAGACGTAGGGAATACCGAGCCGGCGCGCCCAGGCCGCGGTCAACGTCGTGACCACGTCGCGATAGCCGAAGACGTGCACGACGTCCGGGCGCGTGCGCCACGGCCACGCCAGCGGCAGCGTCGGCGTGATTCCCATCCAGCGGTAGCGGCCGGGCGTGGCAAGGTAGCGGACGCGCACACCGCCGATCGTCTCGGTATGCGTCGCGAAACGTGACGCCGGCGGCTCGCCGATCGCCCGCAGCGAGGTCGTTAGTACGTCGACCTCGTGCCCCGCTCTCACGAGACTCTCGCTCAGCTCCTTCGCCGCGCGTGTGGGGCCGCCGAACGCGACCGCCGGCCAGTATGCGGGAGTTGCGAAGAGGATGCGCACACGCAAGACGTTAGCCTTGTCCGCGTGGACGGGGATGCCAACGGGCGAAGGCCGCGGCTGCTGGTCCTCAACCAGTACTACTGGCCGGGCGTGGAGGCGACCGCCAATCTGTTGACCGAGCTCTGCGAGGCGCTCGCCGAGGACTACGACGTCACGGTCGTCACGGGCGGGACCCGGGCCGAGCTTCCCGAGCGC
The DNA here is from genome assembly GCA_036511815.1 of Gaiellaceae bacterium. Classification (GTDB taxonomy): domain Bacteria; phylum Actinomycetota; class Thermoleophilia; order Gaiellales; family Gaiellaceae; genus Palsa-739. The sequence continues at coordinate 2,379 of DATCBP010000008.1, read as the reverse complement.
GAGCTGCGCAACGGCGTTCGCATCGTCCGTGTCCACTCGACGGCGTTCGATCGGACGCGTCTGTCGCGGCGCGCCGCGAACTACTTCACCTACCTGCTCGGGGCGGCCCGTGAGGGCATCGGCTCGGCGTCGCCCGACGTCGTCGTCTGCATGACGGACCCTCCGTTCATCGGCGCGGTGGCCGAGTTGATCGCACGGCGGTTCAGGGCGCCGCTGCTCGTGATCAGCCAGGATGTCTTCCCCGAGATCGCCGTGAGGCTGGGCCGTCTGACGAACCCCGTCGTCACGGGCGTACTCGGCATGGTCGTCTCCTCGTATCTTCGCTTCGCCGACCGTGTCGTCGTGATCGGAGACACGATGAAGGAGCGCATCGTCGCCAAGGGAGTCGATCCCGCCCGCGTGCGGGTCATCTCCAACTGGGCCGACGCGGAGACGGTCAGGCCGCAGTCGCACGACAATCCCTGGGCTCGCGAGCACGGCCTCGTCGGCAAGTTCGTCGTGATGCACTTCGGCAACGTCGGCCACGCGCAGGATCTCGACACGCTCGTGAGAGCCTCGACGCTCCTCCGCGATCTCGACGATCTCGTCGTCGCGATCATCGGCGTCGGCGCGCGCCTCCAGGAGCTCACGACGCTCGCCGAGGTGGTCGAGGCCGACAAGGTCCGATTCCTGCCGTGGCAGGACTACGAGCTCCGGGCGGAGCCGATCTCGGCCGCTCACGTTCACGTCGTCGGACTCGCGCGCGGGCTCGCCGGCTACATCGTCCCCAGCCGGTTGTGGGGCGTCCTCGCCGCCGGCCGGCCGGTGATCGCGGCGGCCGAGGAGGAGTCGGAGACCGCGAAGGTGGTGCACGAGACGGGGTGCGGGATCGTCGTGCGCCCCGGCGATCCGCTCCAGCTCGCCGAGGCGATCCGCGCCTGCCACGACGGCGTCTACGACCTCGAGGAGATGGGACGGCGCGCCCGCGCCTACGCCGAATCCGAGACGGACCGCTCGATCGCCGTCGCGCGCTACCGCGCGGTGCTCGAAGAGGTACAGCGTGATCGTCGCTGAGGTTCTCTTCTGGGTGTCCCTCGGCCTGCTCGTGTGGACGCACGCGGCCTACCCGCTCGCCGCACGCCTGCTCGCGCTCGTGCGCTCGCGGCCGGTGCGGAGCGACGCGGACGCGCTGCCGACCGTGGCCTTGATCGTCGCCGCCCACAACGAGGAGGACGTGATCGAGCGGCGCCTCGAGAACCTGCTCGCGCTCGACTACCCGCGCGACCGGCTCGAGGTCGTCGTGACGTCGGACGGCTCGACCGACCGCACGGACGAGCTCGCGGCCCGCGCCGGTGCGCGCGTGATCAGCAACGCCCGCGGCGGCAAGGTGGCGGCGCAGGACAACGCGGTGCGCGAGACGACCGCGGAGATCGTCGCCTTCTCGGACGCGAACGCCACCTGGGCGCCCGACGCGCTGCGCAAGCTCGTGCGTTCCTTCGCCGATCCGTCGGTCGCGTACGTGTGCGGCCGCCTCAACGTCCAGGCCGACGACGGCGCGAACAAGGAGGGGCTCTACTGGCGGTACGAGCTCGCGCTGCGCGCCGACGAGTCGCGGATCGACTCCGTCACCGGCGGCAACGGCTCCATCTACGCAGTGCGGCGCGAGGACTACGCAGAGGTCGATCCGCGCTTCGGGCATGACCTCTCGTTTCCGTACCTGATGGTGCAGCGCGGCCGGCGCGCGGTCTACGAGTCGGAGGCGAACGCGTACGAGCGGGCAACGCCGACGACCGAGGACGAGTACCGCCGCAAGGTGCGGATGTTCGAGCACTGCTGGGCGATCGTCGTCGAGGGCCGGATGCTGCGCCGCCTGCGGCCGCTCTATCTCGTCGAGGTGCTCTCGCACCGGCACCTCCGCTACGCGAGCGGCCTGCTCCACCTCGTGCTGCTCGGCTCGACGTTCGCGCTCGTCGCGGAAGGGCCGGTCTACCAGGTTGCGCTCGGTCTCCAGCTAGGCCTGCTCGCTGCGGCGGCGGTCGGCGTCGGCATCGCGCGCTACTACGTGCTCGTCACGTGGGCCACCGTCGAGTCGCTCTTCAACTACGCGCGACGCGGCGTGCCCGCGACGTGGGAGGCAGCGGAGGGGACGCGCTGAACCGCGCCGCCGACGTTGCGGTTGCGGGGGCGGCGCTGCTCGTGGCGAGTCCCGTGCTCGGCCTCGCGGCGCTGGCCGTGAAGCTGCGCGACCGCGGGCCCGCGCTCTACCGCCAGACGCGCGTCGGCAAGGACGGCGCCGACTTCGAGCTGCTGAAGCTGCGCACGATGATCGTCGGCGCCGAGACGCAGGGCGCCGGCCTCGCGGTCAACAGGGGCGACCCGCGCATCACCGGGGTCGGCCGG
>DATCBP010000007.1:0-39758 GCA_036511815.1 Gaiellaceae bacterium | reverse complement strand
CCGCGAACAGGTGCCAGACCACGAGGTTGAGCCCGATCAGCGAGCCGGGCGTGACGAGGATCCGCTCCGGCGTCGTCCCGTGCCGCGCGGCGAGCCACTCCTGGAGCGGACCGTAGCCGGCCGGAGGGCCGTAGTTGAGCGCGACCCGGCCGTTCTCCTCGACCGCCAGGCGCGCGCTGTCGGCGAGCTGGCGCACGGGAAACATGTCGGGGGACGGGATGCCGCGCGCGAGCGAGATCACGGCGGCGTCCGGAAGGACGGACATCAGTGCCCCTTCCGGTGAGGCCGGAAGCGGACAGCTCTTGCCGGAAGGGACACTCAGTCGAGTCCCGCAAGCGAGCGGGCGCCGTCGGCCACGATCAGCTGCCCGCTGAGGTAGCCGGCTTCCTCGCTCGCGAGGTACTGGTAGAGGTAGGCGATGTCCTCCGGAACGCCGACTCGGCGCACCGGTACCCGCGGCGCGACGGCGGCGACGCCGTCGGGGCCGAGCGAGTTGATCGGATCGAGCGATTGCGGCGATACGACGACGCCGGGGGCGACGGCGTTCGCCGTGATCCCGTCCGGCCCGTAGTCGACGGCGAGGTTCTGCACGAGGCCGACGAGGCCCGCCTTCGCCGCCGCATAGTGCGGATGCTGAGGCCACGCCGACACCGTGCCGGCCACGGACGAGGTCGCGATCAGCCGCCCGTACTTCGCGCGCTGCATGTGCGGCAGCACCGCGCGGAAGAGCCGCCACGCGCCGTTGAGGTCGACGTCGAGCGTGAGGTTCCACGCCGCGTCGTCAAGATCCTCGAGTGCCACCGTGCGGGCAATGCCGGCATTCGCGACCGCGATGTCGACGCGTCCGAGCTCCGCGACGCACCGCTCGACGAGCGCGTCCACCTGCTCCGCCCTGCGCACGTCCACCTCGACGACGACGGCGCGCCGCCCCGCCGCCTCGACCGCGGCGCGAACCGGTTCGACGTCGTGCGGGTCGCCGGGGAACCACGCGAGGGCGACGTCCGCTCCGGCCTGCGCGAAGATGCGCGCCGTCGCAGCGCCGATGCCGGACGCAGCGCCGGTGATCACCGCGGCGCGACCTTCGAGCTCGAACATCGTCCTCCCTCCCCGTCTAGAGCATCACGTCGCCGCCGTTCGGGCAGAGGGTCTGCCCGACGTAGTACGACGAGTCGTCGGAGGCGAGAAAGACGGCGGTCGGCGCCACGTCCTCGACCTCGCCGAAGCGGCCCATCGGCAGCTCAGCGAGCTTGCGCGCCGCCCACTCCTCGGTCTCCTGAGCCATCATCTCCGTGAGGATCGGCCCCGGCGCGATCGCGTTCACGCGGATCCCCTTTGTCGAGACCTCGCGCGCGAGCGCCTTCGTGAAGCCGATCACGCCGGCCTTGCTCGCACTGTAGTGCACCATCTCGACGCCGCCGATCTGGCCGAGCTGCGAGGCGACGTTGATCACGTTGCCGCGCCCCCGCTCGAGCATCCGGGGCAGCACGAACCGCGTGCAGAGGAAGACGCCGCGCAGATTCACGCCGATCACGCGATCCCACTCCTCGACCGGCAATTCGTGGAAGAAGAACTGTCCGAACGTGCCTGCGTCGTTGACGAGGATGTCGACGGCGCCGAACTCCTCGTAGGCCCGGTCGACCATCGCCCGCACCTGCTGCTCGTCGGTGACGTCGGTGCGCACGAGCAGCGACTTACGCCCCGCGTCCGCGATCGCCGCCCGTACCGGCGCCGCGACGTCCTCGCCGAGCACGTCGGCGATCACGACGTCCGCGCCTTCCGCGGCGAAGGCCGCAGCGATCGCGCCGCCGATCCCGCGGGCGCCGCCGGTGACGATCGCGACCCTGTCCAGCAGCTTGTTCACGCCGCCACCCCCCAGACGCCGAGGATCTCGTCCGACGAGGCGATGTCGAACCGGTTGCGCATCAACAGCATCGACGCGTCGTGCTGGGCACGGTCGTCGCTCGCGACGCAGTCCTCGGCGATCACGACGTAGTAGTCGTTGAACAGCGCGTCGCGCGCTGTCGACTCGACGCAGCCTTCCGTCGTGCAGCCGGTGACGACGAGCGAGACGATGCCGTTGCTCCGCAGGAGCATGTCGAGATTCGTGCCCCAGAACCCGCTCGAGCGGTACTTCTTCACGGTCAGCTCGCCGTCGTGCGGCGCGAGCTCGGGGATGACCGCCTGACCGGTCGAGCCGTCCTCCGCGTAACGCAGCGGTTCGCCGCCGTTCGCCGCCGTGTGCAGGCGGAGATTGAAGCGGATCTGCGCCGGCGACTCGATCGCCCGCCCGGGCAGCGTCGTCATCTGTATGTAGATCACCGTGACGCCTGCGGCCCGCGCGCCCTCGATCAGGCGCGCGAGCCGCGGAATCATCGGCGGATACATCGAGATGTCGATGCCGAGCTTGTCGAACGCCCCGCCGGGAACGCAGAAGTCACGCTGCATGTCGACGACGACGAGCGCCGCGTGTGCGGGGTCGACGAGCTCGCTCAGCTCCGTGAAGACCTGCTTTCCCTCGACGTCGATCATGAACGGCTAGACGGGAGCCGAGAGGAGGCGCCCCTCGGAGATGTCGTCCTCCTCCTCGGCGATGACCTTGCCGATCGTCGCGAGCTTTCCCGGGTCTTTCGCCCGCAGGTAGAAGTACGTGACGAACCCGAGGCCGATCCAGATCAGGACGATGTACGGGACGAGGTTGTACGGGTACGACTGCCCCGGCTTCGCCGTGAAGTACAGCGGATAGGCAAGCGCTGCGATTCCTGCGAGCGGGAAGACGACGTGCTTGAGGATGCTGTGCTCCGGGTCCTGCGCGAAGTATCTGATCGCCGCGACGTTGGCCAGCATGTAGACGATGATCACCGCGACGGTGCCGATCGACCCCGTCCAGCCGTAGACCGCGGTCAGGCTCGACCCGAGCCACGCCGACAGACCGATGCCGGCCGCCACCGAGAAGGCGGTCAGCGTATAGATCGCCGCCGCCGGCGAGTGCCACGTGCGGTGGACCCTGCCGAGGACCGGCGGAAGCACCCGATCGCGGCCCATGGCGAAGAGCACGCGCACGGTGGCGTTCTGAACCGCCAGGAAGCACGAGAACAGGCCGAGGATCGCGGCGATGTCGATGATCTGGGTCATCCAGTGCGCGTAGCGGTGCGCGAGCGTCGGGAACGGCGTCGCATCGGCGAGGAATGCCTTCATCTGCGCCGGGTCGTTGAGGTGGTAGCCGGCGCTGAGCGCGTACATCATGAAGATGTAGAAGACGCCGATGATCGCCATTGCGCCGAACACCGCGCGTGGGATGTTCCGCTTCGCGTCCCGCGTCTCCTCGCCGAGCACCGAGGCCGATTCGAAGCCCACGAACGACAGGATCCCGAACACGGCTGCGAGCCCCACCCCCTTCACGCCGTGCGGAGCCGCCGAGGTCGAGAAGTAGTGGAACGAGTTGCCGCCGCCGCCGCGCACGATGGCGATGATGCCGAGGACCACGAAGACGAAGATCTCGAAGCCGAGCAGCGCCAGGTCGACGCGGACCGACGTCTTGATGCTCCGGATCGAGAACCCGAACACGAGCGCCATGAGGATGAGGCTGAGCACCCACCACGGGACGTTCGTGCTCCACTCCGACTGCAGGTAGTCGTGGAAGAACGCGCCGTTCGCGGTGAACAGCCCGATCGCGAACATGATGAACGCGGCGAAGTAGAGCCAGCCGGTGAAGAAGCCGGCGCCGCTGCCGAGCCCGTGGCTGACGAAGGTGTAGAACGACCCGCTCGACGGGAGCCGGCGCGAGAACTGGATCACGCTGTTCGCGACGAACGCGATCGCGATGAACGCGACGATGAACGCGAGCGCCAGCGCGCCGCCTCCGTTCGGAGCCGCGGCGGGCGCGTTGAGGATCACCGCGATCACCGGCGCCATCACGGCCGCCGAGAGCGCGATGCAGTTCGGCAGCGAGAGAATCCCCTTCTGGAGGCGCTGCTCTCCGGCGGGCGGAGCCGCCGACGTTTCCGTTGCCATCTAGGACCAACCCCCTGAGTCGAGTATGTCCGCGGCAGGGCGACGGGCCCGCTGACGGAGGATCCGTCCAGCCGCACTGGATCGAAGGCGCCCGAAGCTCACAGAAGAGCAAGTAGATCCTGGTCTCCCGCCAATGTCAAGTATTCGCAGGATGCCCGAAACAGTGTGCACAGCGCGCTGCCGATTGACACTTCTCGGATGTCTGACATATAACGGCGACGTGGACGAGACACCGGCGCCGAAGGAATGGCGTGGCCGCTTCTTCGAGGACTTCGACGTCGGCGACGTCTTCCGGAGCCGTCTCGGCCGGACGGTCACCGACGCCGACAACCTCGTGTTCACCTGCCTGACGATGAACACGAACCAGATGCACTTCAACGCCGAGTACGCGGCGCGGACGCGGTTCGAGCGGCCGCTCGTGAACAGCACGTTCACGCTCGCGCTCGTCACCGGGCTCACCGTCCCGGACACGAGCGAGAACGCGGCCGCGAACCTCGAATGGACGGACATCAAGCTGCCTCGGCCTGTCTTTGCGGGCGACACGATCTGGGCGGAGAGCGAGATCCTCGAGCTGCGCGAGTCGCGCTCGGATCCGTCGGTCGGGATCGTCTCGATGCGCTGCCGCGGCGTGAACCAGCGAGGCGAGGTCGTGATCGAGTTCCGGCGGACGTTCATGGCCTACCGGCGGAGCGCGTCGCAGGCTGAACCCGGGTTCCCGGGGACGACGGACGCGTGGACGGTCTGAGCACGCTGCCGCGGGCACCCGGCGCGGCGCGGCTCGCCGAGTGGGCGCTCGCGCTCCGGCCCGATGAGATTCCGGCCGCCGTGCGCGAGGCGGCGAAGCTCCACCTCGTCGACGCGCTCGGCTGCGGCCTCGCCGCCTCTGCGCTCGGGATCGCCACCGAGGGGCGCACGATCGCGCTCGAGCAGGGTGGCCGCGGCGAGGCGACCGTGATCGGCGGTGAGGCGGCGGTTCCGGCCGCAAGCGCCGCGCTCGCGAACGGGATGCTCTGCCACGCGCTCGACTTCGACGACACGCACGCCGACTCCGTCTGCCACGTGAGCGTCGTCGTCGTGCCCGCCGCGCTCGCCGCGGCCGAGGCCGCGCACGTCGCCGGCGCCGAGCTGCTGACCGCCGTCGTCGCGGGAACCGAGCTCGTCGCGCGGATCGGGATGGCGGCCTCGGGCGCGTTCCACGCGCGTGGGTTCCACCCCACGTCGATCTGCGGCGTCTTCGGGGCGGCCGCGGTAGCCGCGAGGCTCTCCGGGCTGGACGCGCGCACTGCTACGAGCGCGCTCGGGCTCGCAGGCAGTGCCGCGTCCGGCCTGTTCGCGTATCTCGACGACGGGACGCCGACGAAGCCCGTCCACGCCGGCCTCGCTGCGCAGGCGGGACTCGTCGCCGCCCGCCTCGCCGCCCTCGGCGCGGAGGGGCCGCCGAGCGTGCTCGAGGCGCGGTTCGGCGTCTACCGGGCCTTCGCCGACGCCGACGCGGATACGCTCGACGACCAGCTCGACGATCTCGGCGAACGGTGGGAGACGCCGCGCAGCGCCTTCAAGAAGTACCCGTGCTGCCACTACAGCCACGGCTCGCTCGGCGCGACGGCGCGCCTCGTGGCCGAGCACCGGCCCGATCCGGCGCGGATCCGCGAAATCGAGGTCTCCGTGCCGCCCGGCCCTGCCGCGTCGCTCGTGCTCGAGCCCACAGCCGAGAAACAGGCGCCGCGCACGACCTACGAGGCGAAGTTCAGCCTCCAGTACTCGACGGCCGCGCTGCTCGTCACCGGCCGCCTCGACGTCGAGACCTACACGGACGCAGCACTGCGCGATCCGGCGGTGCTGGCGCTCGCGCAGCGTGTCCGCTACCGCGTGCGCGACTTCGGAAACGCCTCGCACGCGTTCCCCGGCGGCGTCCGGATCGTGCTCGACGACGGCAGCGAGCTCGCCGCCGAGCTCGCGTTCCAGGAGGGAGCGCCCGAGAACCCTCTGGGGCGGGTCGAGGTCGAGGCGAAGTTCCGCGCCAACGCGCGGCCCGCGCTCGGCGACGCGGGCGCGGACGAGCTGCTGCTCGCCTTGCGCGACCTCGACGGGCACGACGACCTCCACGCGGCGCTCGCCCCGCTCCGCCGGCCCGCTGGGAGGTAGGAGCATGGACTTCGCGTTTGCCGACGAGATCTCAGAGGTTCGCGCCGCCGTCCGCGCGCTGTGCGCCCGCTTCGGCAACGAGTACTGGCGCGATCTCGAGCCCGACCGCTACCCGCAGGAATTCGTCGAGACGCTGACCACGCAGGGCTGGCTGTCGGTGCTGATCCCCGAGGAGTACGGCGGCGCCGGGCTCGGGCTGGGGACGGCGAGCGTCGTGCTCGAGGAGATCAACGCCTCCGGCGGCAACGCGGCCGCCTGCCACGCGCAGATGTACACGATGGGGACCCTGCTCCGGCATGGCAGCGCGGAGCAGAAGCAGCGCTGGCTGCCGCAGATCGCGTCGGGCGAGCTTCGCCTCCAGGCCTTCGGCGTGACCGAGCCGACGGCGGGATCGGACACGACGAGCATCTCGACCTTCGCGCGGCGCGTCGACGGCGGCTATGTCGTCAGCGGCCAGAAGGTCTTCACCTCGCGCGCGCTCCAGTCCGATCTGATGGTGCTGCTCGCACGCACGACACCGCTCGAGGAGGTCGAGCGGCGCGGCGACGGACTCTCGGTGTTCCTCATCGACATGCGGGAGGCGGGCGACAGCCTGACCATCCGCCCGATCAAGACAATGATGAACCACGGCACGACGGAGATCTTCCTCGACGAGCTGGGGGTACCGGCCGACGCGCTGATCGGCGAGGAAGGTCGCGGCTTCCGCTACATCCTCGACGGCATGAACGCGGAGCGGGTGCTGATCGCGGCCGAGTGCATCGGCGACGGGCGCTGGTTCGTGGACAAGGCGCGCCGCTACGCCTCGGAGCGTGTCGTCTTCGGACGCCCGATCGGTGCGAACCAGGGCGTCCAGTTCCCGGTCGCGCGCGCACACGTCGCGATCGAGGCGGCCGACCTGATGCGGTGGAAGGCGGCGTGGCTGTTCGAGCAGGAGCTGCCGTGCGGCGCCGAGGCGAACATGGCGAAGCTGCTCGCCTCCGACGCATCGTGGCAGGCCGCCAACGCGTGCCTCGACGTCCACGGCGGCTGGGGGTTCGCGGCGGAGTACGACGTCGAGCGGAAGTTCCGCGAGACGCGCCTCTACCAGACAGCGCCCGTGTCGAACAACCTCGTGCTGGCCTTCGTCGGCCAGAACGTGCTGCAGATGCCGCGCTCCTACTGACGCATCGGCTCGTAGAGATCGGGCCGGCGATCGTCGAGCAGCGGGTAGCCGGCGTCGTCGCGGCGGTCGCGCAGGCGGTCGACCCGGCCGACGTCGAGGTCGACGACCTCGAGCACGTCCTCGTCGCCGAGCCGCACCAGCGTGCTGCCGAGCGGATCGATCGCGCAGCTCGCGCCGCGGAAGCGGAACGGCCCGCGCTGTCCCGCCTGGTTGACGCAGACGACCCAGGCGACGTTCTCGACCGCCCGTGCGGCCACGACCGTGTCCATCACGAAGCCGCGCTCGACCTCCCACGCCATCGGCACGACGAGCACACGCGCGCCGCGCAGCGCGAGGATCCGGCAGGGCTCGGGGAACGCGAGGTCGTAACAGCACGCAAGCCCGACGCCGAGGACCTCCTCGACGAAGAACTCGTCCCCGCGCACGAAGACGCGCCGCTCCTTGACGTCCATGTGCGTCTTCGCGTACTCGACCCGCCGGCCGGCCGGCTCCACGAGGACGACGGCGTTGACGAGATCGCCTCCGCGGCGTGCCGGCGCGCCGTAAACGACCGAGACTCCCGTGGCGGCCGCGTCCGCGGCGATCGTCCGCTCCGCCTCCTCGACCGCGTCGAGCACCGCGTCCGTGTAATCGGAGCGCTCGAGCAGATAGCCGCTGAGGCAGAGCTCGGGAAACACCGCGAGCTCGGCTCCGCGCGCAGCGGCGTCGCCCAGCTGCCCGCGGAGCAGCTCGAGGTTCCGCCCGACCTCGCCGAGCTCGGCGCCGAACTGGCCGAGCGCGACCCGCAGCGTCGTCACTTCAGCGGCACGGCGATGGGCCGGATCGGCGAGCCGGTGGCGCCGCGGAGCTTGAGCGGCAGCGCGATCAGCGCGAATTCGTAGACCTTTTCGGCCGCGACCTCCTCGAGGTCGAGCACCTCGATGATCTGCGCGCCGGCGGTCGCGAACATGTAGCAGTGCACGGGAACGAACGAGTCCGGCACCTCGTGCGGCGCGACGTCGAGGCTGACGGCGTCGGTGCCGATGCACATCGCGCCGACCTCCTCGCACAACCAGCGCGCCCCGCCGAGGCCGAGCCCCGGATTGTCGGGGATGTAGCCGTCGAAGTCCGGCCAGCGCTGCATGCGGCCCGTGCGGAGGCAGACGACGTCGTGCGGGCGTAGCTCCGAGCCCTGCTCGCGCGCGGCGGCCTGCATGTCCTCGGGCGTGATCACGTGCCCGTCGGGGAGGCAGTCGACGCCGTGCAGGCCCGCGATGTCGAGCAGCACGCCGCGCGCGATCACCGGCGGGTACTTCTCGGCGCCGCCCTTCAGCCAGACGCGGCTGCCGAGGTCGCGGTCGGCCGTCCATCCGTTCCAGAAGTTGCCGTAGAAACCGAGGTGGTTGAGCGTGTCGAGGTGTGTGCCGGTGTGGACGTACATGTGGATCGAGTCGCCGCAGTAGCTGTACTTCTCGTGCACGTGCGATCCCGCCCCGGTGAGGTTGTCGTTGATCGAGCCCTGCGGCGTGTGGGTCATCCAGATCTCGTACTTCGGGTCGTGCGCCGCCGCCCAGGAGGGCATGCCGAAGAAGTACTCGATCCCGAGATCGAACACGGCCGAGCCGTCGAGGTGCTCGAGAATCGCGCGCTGCGACTCCTTCGTGATCCAGTTCATCCGGCCGATCTCGTCGTCGGGCCCCCACGGGCTCTTCGAGACCTGCACGTCGTCGCGCTCGAACACCGGCTCGTACCGGAACTCGTCAGGTGCGCTCACGTCGTCTCCTTTCGAGGTTACGCCGGGACGCTGCCGTTGTCCCAGTCGCGGAGGTCGAAGCCGTCGGCGCCCAGCCGCTCCGCCAGCGTCTCTCCCTCGGCCGGGCGGCAGACGCAGAGAACGCCGCCCTCGACCCCGTCGGTGCGCGCAAGGGCGGCGTCGAGCGCGGCGGGCGGCTGGAGGTGGTTGCCGTCCCACCCGAGCGAGCGGTACGTGTCGCGCACGCCGACGAGCGTCCCTCCCGGTCCGCGCAGGACGAACCCGAGCGAGACGAAGTGACCGACGTCCCAGTCCGACGGCGGCGCGTCGACCTCCACGCCGGCCAGGGCCGCGAACACGAGCGCAGAGCCGGGCTTCGAGCCCCACAGGTGGCTCGTCTGGAGGTTCGCGATGAGGACGGCCTCCGGCGCGAGCTCGAGCGTCCGTTCGAGGAGGCGCGCGACCGCCCCGTCACGCCACGGTCCCGCCACGCGGACGACGGCGAGCCGGCCGTCGGAGCACGACTCGATCGCGCGGGCGACCGTCGAGGCGGCGGTGCCCGCGCCGGCCGGGTCGTCCGCGACGGGCAGCTCGAGCCGGTAGTCGACGCGGGGCTGCTCTCCGGGCGGAAGCGACTCATACGGATCGCCGTGCGAGAGCGTCGTCCCGGCCTCGCGCGCGACGAGATCCTGGTCTACCGGCTCGCCGCGCACGCTGTCGATGCCGAACGCGCGCAGCGCGAGCGAGCCCCAGAAGGCGCCGCAGAGCTCGTCCTTCTGCGGCAACTCGGCGTCGTAGAGCGCCGGCAGCGCGCCGCCGCCGAGCAGCCGGACGTCGACGATGTCAGTCACGGCGCCTCACAGGGGGGAATATGCCAGGCATTCGCACATCCCGGGCGTAGAGCGCGCGGCAGGTTGTCCCGAGGGCGGCGCTTGGCTAAGTTTGACTTGTGACGTCCGGCCCGACCGAAGTCGAGGCAGTCGTCCGGCCCGGGCCGCGCGACGTTCCGGTCCGGCGCGTTCTCAAGGCGTACGAGCAGATTGCGGAGCAGCTGCGCGATCTGATCACGACGCGGCAGCTGCTGCCGGGCGAGCGCCTCCCGAACGAAGCGACACTGGCCCGGCAGTTCGGCGTCAGCCGCGCGACCGTGCGCGAGTCGCTCCGCGTGCTCGCCGCGCAGAACCTCGTGCGAACCGCGAAGGGCTCCGGCGGCGGCAGCTACGTGACGCTGCCGTCGGTCGACCACATCTCCGAGTTCCTCCGCGCCAACTTCAACCTGATGACCGCGTCGCAGGACGTCTCGCTCGAGAACCTGCTCGAGGCGCGCATGCTGCTCGAGGTGCCGGCCGCGAGGCTGGCCGCCGAGCGGAGGAGCGAGGAGGGCCTCGCGCGGCTCCAGGCGACGATTCCCGGAGAGCTGCTGTCGCTCAGCACCCAGGACCAGTTCGCGTTCAACAAGAACTTCCACTCGACGGTGCTCGAAGAATGTGGGAACAAGCTGCTCTACATCTCGGCGCAACCGGTCTTCTCCGTGCTCCAGCGGGCGCTCGAGCGGTCGAACCTGTCGACCGGGTTCCACCGCTCGATCCACGAGAGCCACCGGCACATCGCCGCGGCGATCGCGGCCGGCGACGCCGACACCGCCGAGCGCGAGATGCGCGAGCACCTCGAGCAGCTCCGGCCCGAGTACGAGCGCACGTGGCGCCTCGCCGAGTCGGACAGATTCGCCTAGAACGCCGCATCGAGCGTCGCGACGAGCAGGTCCGCGTCCGCGCGTGAGAAGACGAGTGGCGGCTTGATCTTGATCACGTTCCGGAACGGGCCGTCGGTGCTGAGCAGGACGCCGTCTTCGCGAGCGCGTTCGACGATGCGAGCCGTCTCGGCCGTGGCGGGCTCGAGCGTGTCGCGGCTGGCGACGAGCTCGACGCCGATGTAGAGCCCGGCTCCGCGCACGTCGCCGATCAGCTCGTGCCGGTCGGCGAGCGTCCGCAGCCCGGCCAGTAGGTGCGCACCGACACCGGCCGCTTGCTGCTGGAGCCGCTCGTCCTGGATCACGTCGAGCACCGCGAGCCCGACCGCAGAGGAAACCGGGTTGCCCCCGAACGTGTTGAAGTACTCCATCCCGTTCGCGAACGAGTCGGCGATCGCGCGGGTGGTCACGACGGCCCCGAGCGGGTGGCCGTTGCCGAGCGGCTTGCCGAGCGTGACGACATCGGGGACGGCGCCGTCGAGCTCGAAGCCCCAGAAGCGGCTCCCGACCCGGCCGAGGCCGACCTGCACCTCGTCGGCGACGACGACCGCGCCGGCGGCCCGCGCGAGCTCGAACGCGCCGTGCAGAAATCCCGGCGGCGGGACGATCTGACCGCCGCACCCGGGCAGCGACTCGGCGAAGAGGGCGGCGGCGGGCGCCTCGGCGAGCGCCGCGCCGGCGGCGTCCGCGTAGCGCCGGCCCGCATCGTCGCCGCGGTACGGGCCGCGGAACGGATCCGGCAGTGGCGCCACGTGCACGTAGGGCTGCCTGCCTGCTCCCCCGGGTCCGTCGAACTTGTACGGGCTCAGCTCGACGAGGGTCGAGGTGTTCCCGTGGTACGCCTCGTCGAGGACGACGACGTCGTGCCGCTGCGTGTGGGCCCGCGCGAGGCGCAGCGCGAGCTCGTTCGCCTCGCTGCCCGAGCAGACGAAGTAACAGACCGCGAGCGGCTCGGGCAACGTTGCGACCAGCCGCTCGGCGTACGCCAGCAGGTGCTCGTGCAGGTAGCGCGTGTTCGTGTTCAGCGCGGCCATCTGGGCCGCAGCGGCGTCGACCACGCGCGGATGGGCATGCCCGACGTGGCAGACGTTGTTCACGCAGTCGAGGTACGCGCGGCCGTCGGCGTCGTAGAGATACGCGCCGGCGCCGCGCACGATGTGCAGCGGCCGGAGGTACGAGAGCGACAGCGAGGGCCCGATCAGGCGGCCGCGCGCCTCGAGCAGCTCCTGCGACGACCGCCGCCCTGGGCGCGGCGGCGCGCACGCCGCTGCGACGCGCTCCTGCGCCCCGCTCAGCTCCAGTCCGTCGACATGTTCGAGCAGCGACCACGCGTCGCGCTCCGAGATCGAGAGGTACTCGTTGTCCGGTGCGAGCGAGCGCTGGTGGGCCGCCAGCGTCACGCTCGCGCAGAGACGGGCGAGCGCGAGCGGCAACAGGGCCGCCGCCTCTTGCGGCTCGAGCGCGAAGCGCTCGTGGAAGGCGGCTGCGAATCGCCGAGCGACGGCGAGCGGCTCGCGCGCCTGGAGCATCGCGTACGCCATGCCGACCGCCGGCTCGGCGACCGTGACCGTCTCGAGCAGATCGCCGAAGTCGAGGAGCCCGGTGACGCGCCCGTCCTCGACGAGGACGTTGTAGTCGTTCGCATCGTTGTGGACGACGCCGAGCCGCAACTGCGGGATCGTCGCGAATGCCGGCTCGAGCTGCGCGGCAAGGCGCACGACGAACGCCCGCCGTTCGGGATCGGCGATCTCGTGCGCATGCTCGCCGACGACGTCGAGGGAGCGGCGGACGTCCCAGTACAGATCGCGAACCGCGCCCGCGTGGTGGAAGCCGGCCAGCACGCGTGAGAGCTCGCCGAGCACGGCCCCGAACTCCGAGGCGAGGCCGTCCTTGTCGGCCTCGGCGAGCGGCGAGCCCGGCAGGTAGCGCAGGATGCGCACGAGCCGCTGCGCGCCGTCCGCGTCGGTCGTCTCCTCGATCAGGCGGCCCGTGGCGGAGGCAAGCGGAACGGGCACGCGGAAGCGCACCGTTCGCGCGGCGACGCGCAGCATCGCCTCGTTCTGCGCGTCGAGCAGCAGGGCGTCGTCCTGCGCGCGCGCGATCTTGAGCACAAAGCGCTCGCTGCCGCCGGCGAGCAGGAAGTTCTGGTCGCGTTCGCTCGGGAGCTCCCCGAGCACGGCAAGCTCGCCGAGCTCCCACAGCGTGCGCGCGAGCTCGAGCCCGGCAGCCGCCTCGAGGCGGCACGGTGCCTGGACGCTCTGCGCCACCCGACGAGCCTAGCGCGTCGCGACCGCCGCGCCGGCGTAGGCGGCCGCCTGCGCGCGCGCGACCGCTGCCACCGCCTCGGTCGGCGGCAGGAACTGCGGATGATGGAGCGGCACGTGCGGCATCCCGGGCGCGCCGCCAACGCCCACGAAGAGCAGCAGCAGGCGCGACCGCGCGCCGAAGAAGCCGAAGTCGTCCGACCCGCACGAACGCTGCGTGTGCGCGGCCGCGGCGCCGGTTCGCTCGAGCAGCGGCCGCACGCGCGCGACGAGGGCCGCGTCGTTCACGATCGCCGGCTCGCCCTCCGTCCACTCGACGCGGGCCGTGCATCCATGCGCGAGCGCGACGTGCTCGGCAAGCGTGCCGAGCGCCCGGCGGAGCTCGACGCGGTCGTCGGGATGGAGCGCGCGTAGCGTCCCGCCGGCGCGCGCATGCTCGGGGATGACGTTGTCGGCCGAGCCCGCCTCGAGCGTGCCGACCGTGACCACCGCGCTGCGCAGCGGGTCGACCCGGCGGCTGACGAGCGACTGGAGGGCGACGACGACCGCGGCGAGCGCCACGACCGGGTCTCGCGTGTCGTGCGGATAGGCGGCATGGCCGCTCTCCCCCTCGACCACGACGACGAAGCTGTCCGACGACGCGTTGACGGGGCCCTCGTCGACCGCCACCTCGCCCCAGGGGACGTCGGGATGCACGTGCGCCGCCGCCACAACGGCGACGCCGTCGAGCGCGCCCGCGTCGAGCAGCTCGAGGGCACCGGACGGGTACGCCTCCTCGCTCGGCTGGAAGAGCGCGACCAACGGCACCGGCAACTCGACGGTGCGCGCGGCGCGGAACAGCGCCACGAGCGCGGCCATGTGCACGTCGTGACCGCAGGCGTGCATCGCCGCGCCGGTCGCCGCGAACGCCGCATCCGTCCGTTCGCGCACAGGCAGCGCGTCGAGCTCCGCGCGCACCGCGACGGCAGTGCCGTCGGCAGGGCCGAGCCGGGCCACGATCCCCGTCCCCGCGACGGTGGCCGCACCGGGCGCGTCGAGCGCCTCGAGAACGGCCGTGTGGGTCCGGTGCTCGGCGTGGGCGAGCTCCGGCTGCGCGTGGAGTCGCTCGCGCAACGCCGCGGCGGGGCCGAGCTCCGGCTCGAGCGCTGTGAGCAGGGCTTCAAGGAGAGCCGTCCCGTCAGTAGACACGGGCGTATCTCGCGCAGGCTTCGGCGGCGGGCACCCCGTCGAGCAGCGCGATCTCCAGCCGCTTCATCGCCGTGTAGCCGGCGCGCATGTCGTCCGAGACCTCCGTCTGCACGAGTGCATCCAGCTCGAACGCGTCGACCGCCTCGCCGAGCGAGCCGGGAAGGCGGCAGACGCCGAGCGCCTCGCGCTCCTCGGCGGAGAGCGCCTCGGGATCGCCGGCGATCAGCGGCGGCGGCTCGAGCTGCTCGCGCATGCCCTCCAGTCCTGCCAGCACGACGAGCGCGAGCGCGAAGTGCGGCGAGCACGCGCCGTCGGCGGCGCGGAACTCGAGATTGAGCTGCGCCGCCGGGTCGGCGCCGCCGAACCAGATCGTCTCCGGGATGCGCAGGACGGTCTCGCGGTTCCGCTCGCCGAGGCACGACCACCCGGCGCTCCAGCGGTGCGGCACGAGCCGGAGGTACGAGACCGCCGTCGGCGCGGCGGCGGCGCAGATCGCAGGCACGTGCCGGAGCACGCCGGCGGCGAAGCGGCCCGCGGCGAGCGCGAGCCGCCCCGGCCGGCCGGCGTCGAACGTGACCGGAGCGCCGGACGCGTCGCGGAAGCTGAGGTGGATGTGGACGCCGTTGCCGGAGCCGTCCGGGTCGGGGATCGGTGCGAACGTCGCGCGCCAGCCGAGCCGGCGCGCCACCTCGCGCACGATCTCGCGCGCGATCGAGGCCTCGTCGGCGGCGGCAAGCGCGTCGCGCGGGGCGCACGTCAGCTCGAACTGGTTGGCCCCGTACTCCGGCAGGAACGTCTCGAGCTCGTGGCCGGACAGGCGCAGCGCGGCCGCGATGTGCGCGCCCAGCGGCTCGGCGAGCCGCAGCGCCTCCATCGTGAACGCCGGCGGCGGCGAGGCGACGTGACCCTCGAGCACGAACTCGTGCTCGAACGCGGCCCACACCGTCAGTCCGGTCTCGGCGGTGAAGCGGGCGAGCGCCTCTTGCAGGAGGGCGCGCGGACACGCGTTCCACGGCGCACCGTCAAGCGTGCGCGCGTCGCAAAGGTAGAAGTGCAGCGGCGGCAGTCCCGGCCAGAGGTCGACACGGGTCGCCGTCGCCGGGTCGGGAACGAGCCGCAGATCGCCGAGGGCACCCCACGGATTCGGCTCGCCGAGCGGACCGAACACGGTGATCGCCTGGTCGGCGGGCACCCAGCCGACCCCGGTCGCGAGGCGGCGCTCGAGGTCGTGGAGCGGAACCGTTCGCCCGCGGTTCAGGCCCGCGAGGTCCGCATAGAGGAATGCGACGAGCTCGTCGCCGACGACACCGGAACTCATCGCGCTCATCGTCTCACGATCCCGCGGCCAGCAATTGCCAGAGTGCAGCCCAGGCCGCCATGCCCTCTTCGAGCCGGTCGAGGCGGAAGAACTCGTTCGGCGCATGCAGGTTCTCGTCCGAGGTCGAGAACGAGAAGAGCAGCGTCTTCAGCCCGAGCGTCCGTTCGAACAGCACCGCCGCCGGCAGCGTGCCGCCGATGCGGACGAGCAGCGGCTCACGCGCGGGATACACCGCGCGCAGCGCCTCCACCCCGGCGTGCACCGCCGGATGATCCGCCGCGATCGCGTAGGCGGGCACGGCGCCCGGTTCGGCCTCGACGCGCACATCCACGCCGTGCGGAGCAGCGCCGCGAACGTGTGCCTCGATCGCCCCGAGCACCGCTTCCGGCTGCTGGCCCGGGACGAGACGGCACGTGATGTGCGCCTGCGCGCTCCGCGGGATCACGGTGAACGCACCGCCGCCGCGTAGCTCGTTGACCTCGAGCGTCGGCCGCGTCCACAGGCGCTCGAGCGTCGTGTAGCCGGGCTCGCCGTGCAGCGCGGGCACGCCGACCTCGGTGCGGTACGACTCCTCGTCGAACGGGACGCGGGCGAGCGTCTCACGATCCGCCGCCGCGAGCTCCGTCACGTCGTCGTAGAAGCCGGCGACCGCGACCGAGCCGTCCGCCGCGTGGAAGCTCGCGACGAGCTCGGCGAGCGCATGATTCGGGTTCTGCACCGCACCGCCGTGCCGGCCGGAGTGCAGATCGGAGGACGGGCCGGTCACGGCGAGATCGAGCGCGAGGAGGCCCTTCGCGGCGATCGCGATCGACGGCTCGCTCGCCCGCCACATCGCGCCGTCGGCGGAGACGACGAGATCGGCCGCGAGCTCCGCACGCCGGGCAGCGAGGAAGCGCTCGAGGCTCGGGCTGCCGACCTCCTCCTCGCCCTCGATCAGAAAGCGGACGTTCAGCGGCAGCGCGCCCGTCTCCGCGTGGAAGGCCCGCGCCGTCTCGAGCGCCACGAACACCGGCCCCTTGTCGTCGGTCGCGCCCCGCGCGTACATGCGTCCGTCGCGCACGTGCGGCGCGAACGGCGGCGTCTCCCATTCGCTCTCGTCTCCGGGCGGCTGCACGTCGTAATGCCCGTAGACGAGGATCGTCGGCGCGCCGGGCGCGCCGAGCCATTCGCCGAGCACGAGCGGCTGCCCGTCGGTATCGACGACGCGGCCGCCGGCGAAGTCGAGTCGCGCAGCCACCCATTCGGCGGCCCTCCGCATCTCGTCGCGGCACGCCTGATCGCGGCTGACGCTCCGGAGCTCGAGGAACGCGCTCAGCTCGCGGACGTACCGCTCGCGCTCGTCAAAAGATGGAATGGCCGCCGTCGATCGAGAGAACCTGGCCGGTCACCCACGACGACTCCTCCGCGACGAAGAAGAGGACGCCGTTCGCGATGTCCTCCGCCGTGCCGAGCCGCCGCGTCGCGATCGACTCGATCAGTCGACGCTTCCCGTCCTCGCCGTAGCGCTCGAACTGCGCGATCGAGGTGGGATTCGAGAGCACGAACCCGGGCGCGATCGAGTTGACGGTGATCCCGTGCTGCCCGAGCTCATGCGCCGTCTGGCGCGTGAACCCGATCTGGCCGGCTTTCGCGCTCGCGTACGCCTGGACGCCGGTGAGGCTGACGCTGCGGCCGGCGCCGGAGGAGATGTTCACGATTCGCCCGTAGCGCCGCTCCTTCATCCCGGGCGCGACCGCGCGCGTGCAGAGGAACGTGCTCGTGAGGTTCGCGTCGACGACCGCGCGCCAGTCGTCGTCCGTGACCTCCTCGAGCGGCCGGCCGACCTGTCCGACGACGCCGCCCGCGTTGTTGACGAGGATGTCGACCCGGCCGACCGCCGCGACGAACTCGCCGACCTGCGCCGGGTCGGTGACGTCGACGGTGTCGCGGTCGCAGCCGTGCACCGTCGCGCCGTGCGCCGTCAGCGCGGCGGCGATGCCGGAGCCGATCCCGTGCGCCGTGCCGGTGACGATCGCGATCCTGCCGGCGAAGTCAGGCACGGCCCCAGCCGTCCGCGAGCAGGTCGCGCACCTCCTCGACGCCCGCCTGCCAGACGCGCAGGACGTCCTCGTCGGGGCGCTCGTACAGGCCGCCGAGCGAGCCGTCGCCGAGCAGCTCGCGCACGGCGCGCGGATCGAGCTCGCGCATCTTCGAGATGTCGGCCATCGGCTTCTTCTCCTGGGGCTGCGCGATCCCGGGCAGCCGCGTCCACGGGAAGTTCTCGAACCATGACGCGTGCGACGCGTCCGGGTCGATCGAGTCGACGACGGCGCGCGTGCGCGGCCCCGCCCACCAGTTGTGCCAGAGTGCCTGCGCATCCGGGTGCGTGGCCGCCCACTCGTCCACGGCAGGGCGTCCCGGGTCGTTGCCGCCGTGTCCGTTGACGAACGCGAACCGGCGGAACCCCTGGTCGTGAAACGAGTCGAGCAGGTCGCGCAGCAGCGCGCGGTACGTGTCGACGCGCAAGGTCGGGCTGCCGGGATACGCGGCGAAGTACGGCGTCAGCCCGTATGGCTGCGAGGGCAGGACGAGCACGCCGAGCGGCTCGGCCGCCTCGACGGACACGCGCTCGGAAAGGATGCGGTCGACGCCGAGGGACAGGTAGCCGTGCTGCTCGACCGATCCGAGCGGCACGACGATCCGGTCGTCGCTCTGCAAATACTCCTCGACCTGCATCCAGTTGCAATCCTCGATCTTCAACGCCCCACCTCCTCGTAGACGCGTGCGACGGACAGGAGCAGCGCGTCCTCGCCCAACGCGGCTGCGAGCTGGAGCCCCGCCGGGAGCGTCCCCTCGACGATCCCGCACGGGAGCGAGACCGCCGGAACGCCGGCGAGATTGTACGGCGCCGTGTACCGGCCCTCGAGGTCGCCCTCCGGCGTGCCGACCGGCGGATCCTCGGCCGGTGCCGGATACGCGACCGTCGGCCCGGCGAGCACGTCGACCGACTCGAACGCGAGCGCGAACGCCGCCGCGATCAGGTTGCGGTCGGCGAGACCCTGCCGGTACTCGTCGTCGGTGACCTGCGAGCCGAGTTCGAGCAGGGCGCGCGTCCCCGGGCCGTACATGTGCGCCTCGCGTGCGAAGAGCTCGCGATGGACGTCCCACGCCTCCTTGAGGACGATCGCGCCGAGCGCGGCGTCGACGAGATCGAGCTCGGGGAACTCGACGTCGACGAGCCGGAACCCGGCCGCCTCGAGGGCGCCCAGCGCCTCGGCGACTCGCGCGTGCACTCCGGGGCGAAGATCCGGGTCGTCGACCTGCCTCCGGAGCACGCCGACGCGTACGTTCGCGACCGCACGCAGCTCGACAGGGTGCGCGGCGAGGACGGAGAGCAGCACCGCCGCCTGCGCCACGGTGCGCGTCAGCGTGCCGACGTGGTCGCACGTGGCCGAGAGCGGGAACACACCTGCGAGCGGGACGATCCCCCGCGTCGGCTTGAGGCCGACGATGCCGCAGTACGCGGCGGGGATCCGGATCGAGCCGCCGGTGTCGGTGCCGAGCGCGTAGTCGCAGACGCCGGCGGCGACGAGCGCCGCGGAGCCGCTGCTCGAGCCACCCGACGTGCGGGTCGGGTCGAGCGGGTTGAACGTCATCCCGTACGCGGGACTCACGCTGCCGGCGGCGTACTCGAGCAGATTCGTCTTGCAGAGCAGGTCGGCCCCCGCCTCGCGGAGACGCGCCACTGCCGGGGCGTCGTGCTCCGCCGGCGGCGGCGTCCCGACGGTCGAGGCGTTCGTCGTGACGACACCTGCGACGTCGATGTTGTCCTTCACCGCGACGGCGGCGCCGTGGAGCAGGCCGGTCGCGGCGCGCGGCCCGGGCGGCAGCTCCGTGATCGCCGGGTTCAGCGCCGGCGCCCGCTCTTGGAGGCGCTGATAGGCCGCGAGCAGCTCGAGATTCGCCACCTCGCATGTGCGCCGCCCCTCCTCGATCTCGCCGATCAGCTCGAGCGTTCGCCGGAGCAGCGGCCCGTCGATGTCGGCGAGCATCGCCTTCTCCGTCTTGCGCTTGCGCACCATCAGGTCGCGGTAGATGCCGGAGTGCGTCTTTGCGGAGCGGCGGTTGAACTCGACGAGGCGGTCGATCGAGCCGTCGAGGTCGTCGGCGTCGAAGCCGTCGAACGGCTCGATCGGCACCGGCGCGGCCGCAAGCACCTCGCGCGCGACCTCCACGAAGAGGGCGCGATACCGCGGCTCGGCGAGCGCGTCCGCGATCGAGAGGTCGGAGACGGCGGTCGCGAACAGCATCGCGCCGTACGCCTCCTTGCCCCAGAGGAAGCCGATGATGTTGCCCGTCTGCTTCGCGTCGGGGAGGTCGCGCAGCAGCCGCTCGATCCGCTCGCTGCGGCTGCCGTCGAGCTCGCCGACGTAGAGCGCGCCGCGGCCGCCGAGGAAGATCCGCCCCGGTGCGAGGTAGTCGGCGCCGAAGTTGACGAACGCGCCGACGGTGCGCTCCGCGCCGGCGAGCGACGCGATCAGCGGCTCGTTGACGCCGTTCTGGAGCGAGACGACGAACCCGTCCGGTGCGAGGCGCGGCACGATCTCGGCCAGGGCGTCGCCGGTGTGCTGTGACTTGACCGCGAGCAGCACGGTGCGGAGCCCTGCCGGCAGCTCGTCCGGGGTCACTGCGGGCGCGGACACCGTGAACTCCTCGACGGGTCCTTCGACGGCGAGTCCGCTCTCGTTCAGCGCCGCGACGTGCGCCGGATCGGCGTCGCAGAAGAGCACCGAGTGGCCCGCGCGCACCATGCGCGCGCCGACGGTGCCGCCGATCGCGCCCGCCCCGACCACGACGTAGTCGAAGTCGCCGCTCACGCGCCGGCGAGCTCGGCGTTCGGCTGCTCGAACGTGTCGAGGATCGCGTGCAGCGCACGCTCGAGGATCGCCCGGTCCGCGTGCTCTGCCGCGTCGCCGTCGCGCGCGTGCACGGCGTCGTGGAGCGCTGCGTGCTGCAGGAGCGAGCCCTCGCCGTAGCGCGGCAGGCGGCTGAAGATGCTCCAGTAGCGAACCGCCTTGTTCCAGGTCAGCTCGACGAGCTCGCGCAGGGTGGCGTCCGGGCAGTGCGCGAGCAGCGTGCGGAAGTAGTCGATGTTCGCGCTGAGGAAGCGCCGCGGGTCGCCTGCGGCGACCGCGCTCTCCATCGAGGCGCGGAGCGCGTCCAGTTCGGGGACGTCGCGCGGGGTCAGCGCCGTCACGGCGAGGGCGGCGCAGCGCGGCTCGAGCAGCATCCGGCACGCGTACAGCTCGGTCACGTGCTCGCGTCCGACCCTGGCGACCTGGGCGCCGAGCCGGGGAACGAGCTCGACGAGACCCTCGCCGGCGAGGATCCGCAGCGCCTCCCGCACAGGCGAGCGGCTCACACCCGCGAGCGCGGCGAGCTTCGGCTCGGTCAGGCGGGCGCCCGGCGCCTCCTCGCCGGCGATGATCCGGCGGGCCAGCCAATCGGCCACCGCACGCGAGAGCAGCTTGTGATCTGCCGGGTGAGCGGCGACGGGCAGCGTGTCGAGGGGTGCGTTCTTGAGCATTTGCCTTGTCGAGCGGAGCCTGTGTGCTGTATACACGACCTTTCCCGCGCTGTCGCGCACCCGCCCGAAGGAGCCCATCGTGAAGGCACGCAGACCTCTCATGTTTCTCGCGCTGGCCGGCACGGCGGCGCTCGGCGTGACGGCGGCCACCGCCCTCGGCGCCGGTCATGCCCAGAAGGCCGGCACGCCGAAGCGCGGCGGATCGATCACGATCGCCCGCATCGAGGATTCCCAGTCGTTCGACAAGACGAACGTGTTCCAGAACGAGTCGATCTGGCTCACCGAGCAGATCAACGAAACGCTGTACACGGCCGGCAAGGACGGCAAGACGCTGATCCCGTGGCTCGCGACGAGCTACACGAGGTCGAAGGACGGGAAGACGTACACGTTCAAGCTCCGCAAGGGCGTGAAGTTCTCGAACGGCCGGCCGATGACCTCCGCCGACGTCAAGTTCTCGATCGACGACGCCCGCGCGCAGAGCAAGGGCTGGGGCTACCTCGACGCGGCGATCAAGAACATCACCACGCCGGACCCCGACACGGTCGTCTTCCACCTGAAGCGCCAGTGGGCGCCGTTCCTCGCCGACATCGGCCTGTTCGCGAACGGGATCATCCCGAATCACTTCGCGGGCCAGACTCGCACGCAGTTCTACAAACATCCGATCGGCACCGGCCCCTTCATGTGGGACAAGCGCGTGATCGGCCAGTCCGTCACGTTCAAGCGCAACCCCTTCTACTGGCAAAAGGGCAAGCCGTATCTCGACAGCGTCACGTGGACGTTCGTGACGGACGAGAACACGCGCGAGCTTCAGCTCCGCGGCGGCCAGATCCAGATCGACGAGTTCCCGCCGTTCAACTCGATCTCGAAGCTCCAGCACACGAGCGGCGTGACGATGTCGCTGTTCCCGTCCACGCGGACGGACTACCTCGACATCAACGAGTCGTACGCGCCGCTCGCCGACGTGCACGTCCGGCGCGCGATCTCGCTCGCGATCGACCGCAACGCCATCATCAAGTCGGTGCTGTTCGGGCACGGCACTCCGGCGAACTCGTTCCTACCGCCGCAGGTGCCGTTCTACGATGCGCAGAGCCCCGGCCTCCAGTACAACATCGCGCAGGCGAAGGCCGAGATGGCGAAGTCGAAGTACCCGAAGGGCTTCAAGGTGACGCTGCTCGTCGGCGCCGGCGCCCAGGTCGAATCCGCCATGGGCCAGATCCTCCAGCAGTCGCTGAAGCAGATCGGCATCGACGTCACGTTCCATCAGGAGGACACGAGCACCGAGTTCAACGACATCGGCAAGCGGAAGTACCAGCTCGGGTTCAGCTACTGGACGATGGACATCGCCGATCCGGACGAGCTCGTCACGTTCGCGATCGACCCTGCGGGCGGAGCGGGCTCCTTCTACACCGGCTACGACAACCCCGCGGTGGTCAAGCTGTCGCACGAGGCGCAGGTACAGCCGGACCCGGCCGTGCGTGCGAAGCTCTACGCGCAGCTCCAGGTCAAGGCTGCAAACGACGCGTTCCTGGGCTTCCTCTATTACTCGCCGTACCGGTGGGCGTACTCCAGCAAGGTGCACGGCTTCTTCGTCGAGCCGCTCGGGAACTACCACCTGGAGAACGTCTGGCTCGGGTAGCACGCTGAACGAGACACGGACGGGGAGTGTGGGGTGAGCCTCGGCGGCTACGTCGTCCGGCGGCTGCTCCAGCTCGTGCCGATCGCGCTCGGCGTCACGATCCTGGTGTTCTTCCTGATCCACCTCGTGCCGGGCGATCCGGCGCGGACGATCCTCGGAAACCAGGCGACGACCGTGCGGGTGAAGCTGCTCCGGCACGCGTGGGGGCTCGATCGCCCGCTCCCCGTCCAGTACCTCAAGTTCATGGGTCGGCTCCTCCACGGCGACCTCGGCACGTCCCTGTTCTACTCCGTCGGCGCCGGCCGCCTCGTGCTCCAGCGGCTGCCGGTGACGTTGTGGCTGATCGGCTTCGGCGCCGTCCTTGCGGTCGCGATCGCCGTGCCGCTCTCGGCGTTCGCGGCGACCCACCGCGACCGGCTGCCGGATCACATCGTCCGGGCGGTACCGCTCGTCGGCCTCGGCTTCCCGCCGTTCTGGCTCGGCATCGTGCTGCTGCTCACCTTCGGGCTCAACCTCGGCCGGCTCTTTCCGGTCGGCGGCTACGGGAGCGGGTTCACCGGCCACCTGCACTCGATGTTCCTGCCGGCGCTGACGGTCGCGCTCGGAATCGCACCGATCCTCATCCGTAGCCTCCGGGCGGGGCTGCTCGAGGTGTTCGAGGCCGAGTACATCACGACGGCGCGATCGAAGGGCCTGCCGGAGCGGCGCGTGCTCATCCGCCACGCGCTGCGCAATGCGATCGTCTCGACGGTGTCGGTGCTCGGCGTGAACATCGGCTACCTCGTCGGCGGCACGCTCGTGATCGAGCAGGTCTACGCCATCCCGGGGATCGGCCAGCTGATGATCAACTCGATCTTCGAGCGCGACTTCCCGGTCGTGCAAGCCGTGACGCTCGTGTTCTCCGTCATGGTCGTGCTCGTGTATCTCGCCACCGATGTGGCGCACGCGCTGCTCGACCCGCGCGTGCGGTTCGACTGATGGCGGCCGCGGCGACCGCCGATGCGCTCGGCGAGGCGATCCCGGTCGGGCAGCGCCGAGGCTTTCGCGGCCGCTGGTACCGGACGCCGAGCTTCGTCGCGGGCGTCTCGATCCTCGGGACGATCGTCCTGCTCGCGGTGCTTGCGCCACTCGTGACGGGGTTCGACCCGACATACCAGGATCTCAACCACACGCTTCAGGGCCCGTCGTGGCATCACCTGCTCGGCACAGACGACCTCGGGCGCGACACGTGGACCCGGCTCGTATACGGCGCGCGCACCGATCTGCGCGTCGCGTTCCTCGCCGTGCTCTTCCCGTTCACGATCGGGACGGTGCTCGGCCTCTTCTCCGGCTACTACGGCGGCTGGGTCGACTCGATCACGAGCTGGTTCGTGAACGTCGTCGTCGCATTTCCGTTCTACGTGCTGATCATCGCCCTCGTGTTCGCGCTCGGCTCCGGGACGCGCAACATCTACATCGCGATCACGCTCGTCGGCTGGGTCTCCTACACGCGCATCATTCGCGGCGAGGTGCTCGTGGCGAAACGGCGCGACTACGTCCTCGCGGCGCGCGCCGGAGGACTCTCGGACTTCCGCATCCTCTTCCGGCATCTCCTGCCGAACGTGATCACACAGGCGATCGTGTTCGCGATGTCCGACATCGTGCTCGACATCCTCGCGATCGTCACGCTCGGCTACCTCGGCCTCGGCGTGCAGCCGCCGACCCCGGACTGGGGAACGATGATCGCGGAGGGCCAGACGTTCCTGACCACGCACTGGGAGCTTTCGACGATCCCGGGGATCGCGGTCGTCGTCACCGCGCTCGGGCTGTCGCTGCTCGCGGACGGCCTCGCCGACCTGTTGAGGCCCGAGTGAGCGAGCCGCTGCTGCGCGTGACCGACCTTCAGGTCGAGTTCCAGCTCGCGCGCGGCATCCTGCGCGCGGTCGACGGGGCGTCGTTCGAGGTGCAGCCGGGCGAGGCGCTCGGCCTCGTGGGCGAGTCCGGATCGGGGAAGACGATGGCGCTGCGGGCGCTCGTCGGACTGCTGCCGCGGACGGCGCGGATCGCCGGAGGTTCGATCGAGATCGACGGCGAGGACATCGTGCGCGCCGACGAGAGCCGCCGCCGCGAGCTGCGAGGCCACTCGGTCTCGATGATCTTCCAGGAGCCGATGACGGCGCTGAACCCGGTGATGCGCGTCGGCGACCAGATCGCCGAGGGGCCGCTCGTGCGGCTCGGGCTCACGCGCCGGCGGGCACGCGAGCGCGCGGTCGAGCTGATGCGACTCGTCGGCATCCCCGATCCGCTGCGTCGTGCCGAGGCCTATCCACACGAGCTGTCAGGCGGCTTGAGGCAGCGGGTGATGATCGCGATCGCGCTCTCGTCCGACCCGAAGCTGATCCTCTGCGACGAGCCGACGACCGCGCTCGACGTGACGATCCAGGATCAGATCCTCAAGCTGCTGCGGTCGCTGCAGGAGCGGCTGGGCGTCACGCTCGTCTTCGTCTCGCACGATCTTGCGGTGATCGCGCAGACGTGTAGCAGCGTCGCGGTGATGTACGCCGGCCAGGTCGTCGAGACCGGCCGGGTGGAGGCCGTCTTCCGCGAGCCGAGGCATCCGTACACGCTGGGACTGCTCCGCTCCGTGCCGGACTTCGATCTCGTGCACGAGCGCCTGTCGTCGATTCCCGGCGCGCCGCCGGACCTGGCGGCGCCGCCGCCGGGCTGCCGCTTCCATCCGCGCTGCTCCTTCGCCCGCGAGGACTGCATTCACGGCGACTTTCCGCTGCTGCAGCTCGAGCATGCGCGGGCGACCGCGTGCATCCACCACGACGTCTGCGCCGAGGACGTGCGCAGAGAGCCGGTGATCGCAGATGCCTGAGCCTCTGCTCGAGGTGCGCGGCCTCGCGATGCATTATCCGCTGCGCGGTGGTCTCGGACGGCGGCTGCGCGGCCGCGCCGCCGAGGTGCTGCGCGCGGTCGACGGCGTCGACCTCGAGATCGTCAAGGGCGAGACGCTCGGGCTCGTCGGCGAGAGCGGCTGCGGCAAGTCGACGCTCGGGCGTTGCATCGTCGGTCTCGAGGAGCCGACAGCCGGCGAGATCCGTTACGCAGGCGAGCTGCTGTCGGCCCAACGGGAGAAAGCAACGAGGCGCAGGATCCAGATGGTCTTCCAGGATCCGTATTCGTCGCTCAATCCGCGCATGACGGTGCGGCAGACGCTCGCGGAGCTGCTGCGCGCGCACGAAATGGTGCCGAAGAAGCAGATCGACGCGCGCTGTGAAGAGCTGCTCGAGCTGGTGGGGCTGCCGGCGCGCGCACTCGACGCGCATCCGCGCCAGTTCTCCGGCGGCCAGCGGCAGCGCGTGTCGATCGCGCGCGCGCTCGCGCTCGAGCCGGAGCTGCTCGTCGCGGACGAGCCCGTATCGGCACTCGATGTCTCCGTTCAGGCGACGGTGTTGAACCTCCTCGACGAGCTGCGGGAGAAGCTCGGCCTGACGGTGCTGCTGATCGCGCACAACATGGCGGTCGTCCGCCATGTGTGCGACCGCGTGGCGGCGATGTACCTGGGCCGGATCGTCGAGACGACCGAGACGCAGGAGCTGTTCACGAATCCGCGCCATCCGTACACACAGGGGTTGCTCGCCGCCGTGCCGCGCCTCGTGCCGGGCCGCAGCTCCGAGGCGGTCGCGGTTGCGGGCGACCCGCCGAGCCCGATCGACCTGCCGACCGGCTGCCGGTTTCACCCGCGCTGCCCGATCGCCCAGGAGCCGCTCTGCTCGGAGCGCGATCCCGTGCTGGAGTCGGGGCCCGACCGGCCGGGGCACCTCGCGGCATGCCACTTCGCGTGGGGCGAGCCCGTGCCCGCGCATGTTCCCGAGATCATCCAGGAGGCCACATGATCGAACGCCGTGTCATCACCTACCCACACGCCCCGCTGGCGGGGCTCGAGCATCCCGCATTCGAGGCGAAGGGCGCGAAGGACGGCCCGCATCTCGCGCTGATCGGCGGCATCCACGGGTGCGAGTACTCGTCGATCGCAGCCGTCACGCGCGTCATGACGGAGCTCGACCCGAACGAGCTTGCCGGGACGATCACGGCGGTGCCGGTCGTCAGCATGCAGTCGTTCCAGCGGCGATCGCCCTTCGTCGTCCCGGAGGACGGCAAGAACCTGAACCGCTCCTTTCCCGGCTCGTACGACGGCACGTACACGGACGTTCTCGCACGTTCGATCTTCGACACGCTGATCGCGCCGGCCGATGTGGTGCTCGACCTGCACGGCGGCGACATGGTCGAAGCGCTGGAGCCGTTCGCGATCTACGAGGAGTCCGAGGTCGAGGAGCGCGCGCGCGGGATGGCCGTCGCCATGGGTCTCCCCTACGTCGTGCGCGAGCGGCGCCGGGAGGACGGCCTGGCCGGGATGACGTCGAGCGCGGCGGCGGCCGCGGGGATCCCTGCGGTGATCGCAGAGGCCGGCGGCTGCGGGCAGCTCGAGGACGGCGCGGTGCGCATGCTCGCCGCAGGCGTGCGCAACGTTCTCCGCTATCTCGAGATGCTGCCGGGCGAGCCGGCGCCGCCGCATCCGCAGCTGCGGAGCGTCGGCAGCTTCGTGTGGCTGTACGCGAAGACGGGTGGCTGGTGGGACGCGGCAGCGCCTGCCGGGATCGAGGTGCGTGAGGGCGACGTACTCGGCCGCGTGCGCAATCTCTGGGGCGACGAGCTCGAGGAGGTCCGGGCTCCCGCCGCGGGCGTCGTCCTCTTCGTGACGTCGAGCCCGGCGGTCGCCGAGGGCGGCATCCTGCTCGGCCTTGGAGCCGAGCTCGGCACGGACGTCTAGAGGAGGCGCGGCCGGCGTCAGCCGTAGCGGCGGCGGAAGAGCAGGTAGGCGATGCCGCCGGAGGGAATCGGCAGCCAGAAGGAGGCGAGCCGGTAGAACAGCGTCGCCGCGAGCGCAAGCGGCGCGGGCACGCCGGCGAGGGTGAGCGTTCCCACGAGTCCGGCTTCGACGAAGCCGAGGCCGCCGGGCGTGAGCGGGATCAGCGAGAGCAGCTCGGCCGCGGCGTAGGCGAGCAGGACGAGCGAGGGCCGAGGGTCGGCGCCGACGGCGCGCAGCGCGCAGAGCAGCGCGAGGTAGTCGAAGGCGGTCGTCCCCGCGGCGGCGAGGAGCGCGGCGCGCCAGCGTTCGCCGAGCGTGCCGCGGATGAAGTCGCGGTCGTGGAGCAGCTCCTGCGCGACGCCCGCGACGTGGCGGCGTCGTTTGACGGTTGCGTTGAGCAGCCACTCGAGCGCCCGGCCGGCGAGCGCGAGCGGTGCGTCGGTGACGAAGGCCGCAGCGCCGGCCGCGACGAGAAGGACGAGTGCGCCGACGCCGAGATAGGCCGCAGTGGCGAGGCTGTGGCTCACGGGAGAGCCGCCGAGGATCGCGGGTAGCGCCAGCAGCGGCAGCGCGAGCGCGGTCGCGATCTGTAGCCCGGTCGAGGCTGCGAACGCCGCGGCCGCCTGTCCGCGATCGACGCCGGCGCGGTGGAGCATGCGGACCGCGAACGCCGTCGAGGTGGCGCCGCCGCCGGGGACGATCCGTCCGACGGCGTTTGCGCTCAGCTGGGACGACGCGACCGCGAACCAGCCGCGCGTGCGGAGCGCGATCCGGTCGAGCTGCCACAGGCACGTGAAGCTCGCCGCCTCGAACGCCGGCACGAGAGCCGCGAATGTCCAGTCGAGCCCCTCGAGCGATCGCCACGACGCGAAGACGGCGATGAGGCTCGGCAGCAGCAGGTAGAGCGAGATGAGAGCGACGACGAGCAGCGCTCCGGATCGGACGTAGCGCCGGCCGGCGGGATGGTGGGAGTCGTCCAGGTGCGGCGGGGACGTGCCCGCTCAGGAACTGTGCGTGGCGACCAGCTTGCGCGACTGCTTCTCGGGCGGAATGCGAACCACCTGCCAGGCAAGTCCGAGCTTCTCCATCGTCCAGATCGTCAGCGCGCCCGGGTCGAGCTCGCGGGGACGGAGCCCGTGGAACGCCGAGGTCGGGAAGGCATGGTGATTGTTGTGCCAGCTCTCGCCGAAGCTGATCCAGCTCAGCCACCAGACGTTGCGGGACTCGTCCTCGCTGCGGAAGCGGCGGCGGCCCCAGAAGTGGCAGATCGAGTTGATCGAGAAGGTGATGTGGTGGAGCAGGAAGATGCGCACCGCGCCGCCCCAGATCAGGCCGGAGATGAAGCCGTACCAGCCGCCGATCAGGGCCCAGCCGATCAGCGCCGGGATGAGCAGAGAGGCGATGATCATCGGGAAGAACAGCTTCGCGATGATCCTCATCCCCCGGTCCTGGAGGAGATCCTTCGCGTACTTCGCCTGCTCGGCGCGGCCCTCGAGGGAGAACAACCAGCCGGTGTGGGCATGCCAGAGGCCGTGCAGCGCCTCCAGGACGCCGTCGCCGAAGCCGGCGTGCGGCGAGTGCGGGTCGCCCTCGTGATCCGAGAATTGGTGGTGCTTGCGATGGTCTGCCACCCAGGTGATCACGTTGCCCTCGATCGCGAGCTGCCCGAGGATGGCGAAGGCGTAGCGAACGGGCCGATACGTCTGAAAGCTGCGATGCGTGAACAGGCGGTGGTAGCCGACGGTGATGCCCAGCCCGGTCAGGACATAGCCGACGCCGAGCATCACGAGCTGGGTCGAGCCGACCCCGTGATCCCAGAGCAAGCCGATCGCGGCAACCAACCCGACGAGAGGGCCGACGATGCCGATCAGGTTGACGATCTTATGGGTCCGGCTCATCAGAGTCCTCCCGCGGCGGTCGCCGCTTATAGGTCGTCAAGGATGATACGGCGAGCGGGAGCGCCCGCGAGGCCGACGGAGCGTTCTGAGGCCGGTTTGAAGCCGATCCGGTGTTTGCGGCGCGTGAGCGCCGAGGCGCAGCGCGTTCCTGTGCGAGCACGTAGAAAGCCCCGTTTCCAGGGCTTTCCAGCGTGGGCGGCGCGCTTTGCGTCAGCGCACGGCGCTGATCACCGTCGCGGCAAGCGCCGGTGCGAATGGGCGCTCGCCCCCGACCGGGATCAGGGCGTCGGCGAGCGCCTGCGTGACGGTGTCGGCGTCGGCGTCGCGTTCTGCGAGCTCGTGCGCGAGCGGCGAGCCACGCGTGAAACCGGCTGCGAAGTCGGCCGCGGAGGAGCCGAGGCCCTCAAGGCAGAGGTCTTCGAGCTGCACGTCTTCCCAACCGGCCTCTTCCATGTCTGCACGCAGCCGCTCGGTGTCGTGGTAGCCGTACGGGGTCTCGACGAAGCGAGGCGGGTCGGCGGGAAAGAGCTCCGCGAGCCGCGCGTGGATGGCGCCGGCCGCGGGATTCGCGTCCATGGAGTGCCAGACGTTCGCGAGCAGCACCCCGTCCGAGCGCAGCACGCGGCGTGCTTCCCGGAACCCTTGCACCTTGTCGGGGAGGAACATGAAGCCGAACTGGCACACGACGACGTCGATCGAGCCGTCGGGGAACGCGAGTGCCTGAGCGTCGGCTTGCTGCCAGACGATGCCGGGAGCCGTGACGGCGGCGCGCGCGTGGGCGATCATCGGCTCGTTCAGGTCGGTAGCGACCACCGTGGCCGAGTCCGGGAGCGCCTCCCGCAGTCGCCTCGTCACGATCCCCGTGCCGCATGCGATCTCGAGCACGCGCAGCCCGTCGGCGGCCGGCAGCCGCGAGACGAGATCTGCGGCGTACGGCTCGAACAGCACGGGCCCCAGATACCGGTCGTAGAACGCCGGAACGGAGCCCGAGAACTCGGCGGCAGAGGTGCTCACCGTTGCTGATCCAGTCGGTAGCGGGCCACGATCCGGGTGATCGTACGCGCCCGCGCTCGAAAGGAGGCCCTGGAGTGCTTCGTCTCCCTGAGATGAGGGACGCCCATCCGGCGACGAGAGCCGATGACGTTGGAGTGGATGTGGATCCCGAGCTCGGCTCGAGCGCCGACCAGCTGGCACACGCTCTCGCGCGCAATCGCCGAGAGCTTGCCACGGTGAAGGGCGACGAGGCACGCGCTCGCCGCGCCGAGGTGATCGAACACTTCACCCAATATGTCGAGCTGCTCCGTGAAGCGAGCGCCGCTACCCTCGCACGCTACTCGTTCAAGCTGGAGTTCCCGGACGGCCGCTGGAACCTCGCGGAGAAAGAGCTGACGGTGACGCCGCACGTCGGCGAATGCGTCGAGTTCGCCGACGGCGAGCGCTGGCGAATCCGCGGCTCGCAGTTCGTGCACCCGCGACCGTCCGGCAAGCCGCCGCGTGAGTTCTTCGTTTGCGCGCCGGCCGCGTAGACCTGCGCTTTCTCTCACGCACCGCTTGATGTATTCAGGGCAACGGCGGAGTGAATGAGAGCCGTGAGCGCCTTCTCGTCGATCTTGTCGCCTTCGTGAAAATCGATGGCGCGCCTGACGTTGCCTTCCAGGCTCGAGTTGAACAGGCCCGAAGGGTCTTCCAGCGACGCGCCCTTGGCGAAGGTCATCTTCACCACGCTCTTGTACGTCTCGCCCGTGCAGATCATCCCGTCGTGAGACCACACGGGAGTCCCTCTCCACTTCCACTCCTCGAGCACCTCGGGGTCGGCTTGCTTGACGAGAGTACGGAGCCGGGAGAGCATCTCACCCCGCCAGTCGTCCAGTTCCCTGATCCTCCCGTCTATCAACTCAGACGCTGACCCGGGTTTCTGCGGAGCGCTCCTCTTCACGACATCCCTCTCATACCACATCGATCTTCAAGGACGCGCGGGCTTTGGACTCCAGGCCGGCTCGACTACTCCGCGCACGCGCCCTCGCGCAACCCCACGTTCAGCGCAGCAGCGCACTCACCGAAGCCCGGGGCGGCACCGTCCGCATGATCGAATGGGCAGTTCCCGACGACGCCAACGTGGACAACCCACGCGTCGTCAAGCCATCGACGCCACCATCGCCCTCGCCGTCGCACTCGACCGCGCCGAACACGTCGAACAGCCCGCACAACTTCTCGGGTGGCTCTAGCCGATCAGCACGCGTCGCAGCAGCCTTCGCCGCGCCACGACTCGCGACCCTCGCGCACCGCCATCCCAGCGATCACGTACGCGGCGGCAGGATCACCCCACCACCAACCGAGCACCGCGTTGGCGAGCAGACCAACCAGCAATGCCACCGAGAGGTACGCGCACAACTGCGTCTGAGACGCCTCCTTCACCGTCGCCGACGAGTGGAGCTTGTGGCCGACGCGACGCTTCGCCATCGCGAGCAACGGCATCGTCGGGGCCGTGAACGCCGCAAGCCCGATACCAACCCAACTCGTCCCAGGCTCATGCCCCCCGATCAGGCTCCGCGTCGCCGCGATGCCGACGTACGCCGCGAGGACGTAGAAGCTCACCGAGATCATCTGCTGCGCTCGGCGCTCGGCTGTAGCGGACTGCAAACGACTGCCCGTGAACAGCCACAAGACCACGAACCCGGCAAGCGCCTCAATCGCGCTGTCGATCCCGAACGCGAGGAGCGCAATAGACCCGGCTGCGATCCCTGCGCCCACCGCGATGGCGAACTCGACGAAATGCCACGTCAGACCACCCCACGCGAGCCGCCGTGCTTGACGCTCAAGACGCGCCCGCTCTTGCGGATGCTGAACTGTCAGCCGGCTCAGCGGCTCGATCTGGACCGTGCTCACACTCTCAGCTTAGGGCACACATCGTGTCCGGCGGCCCGGCGTTTTTGCGCGGCGCCGCGCGAAGCGCGCGGCGTCCCCCGATTACGTTTCGTCTTCCGTCAAGCGTCTCAAGCCGCACGGCGTTCTTCCCCCGAGGGCCGCGTCACGACAGAACGATGGAGCGGGGCAGGTTCCTCCGCGCGTCCTCCTGAATTGCACGCGCCGAGTCTTGAGCCGTAGCCGGGGTGGTCGTCCCCTACGGAGGCCGGGCTGCTGGCCGCTTGGGCGGTGAGGTCGCCAACCTCGACGGCCGCCGTCAGGGCCATCGCCACAGCGAGCGTTGCCATTCCGTTGCCACGCGCCGAGCGCGACGCCGGGGCGACAGGCCGTCTACAGCGGGCTTCTGTGATGGGCGGTACTGGCCTAGAACGGGCCTGCTAACGAGGCGTTTTCGGCCTGCGAGGGGACACAGAGGGGGATACCGTGCGTACACGCTCGAGATACGCGCGGCCGACCGCGTCGATGTCGCCGGCACGCAGCCGCATCTTGCGCAGAACCCGCCGTCGATGGTTCGCAGTCAACGGCCGGATATGGCGCTCGCTGGTCGCCCCGTGCGTGAGCGCCGCCTCGTTGCCCGGCTCGAACGGCGGCCACGAGTAGCGGCGCGCCGGACCGCCGACACGAACGAGCGCGACCTCCGCCACGGCCGGCTTCTCCGTCAGCGCCACTCGAGCTCCTCCTGGTCGACGACGGGCAGCGGCGCGCGCTGATCAGGCGGCCGGTCGAGCCCGAGATCCGCCCTGTAGAAGCGAAGCCAGCCGCGCTCACCGAGACGGACGGCAGGGACTCGACCGTCGCGGACAGCGCGCCGCAACGTTTCGACGTGTACTCCGAGCTCGCGCGCTGCCTCGCTCGCTCCGATGAGTAGCGGTTTGTCAGTGATCGCGGCGATGCGTGAAGTTCTAGCGCGGGCGGGTGTAAGTGACCTCTGCGCGCGCCGTGGCGACACCGCGTATATACGACCTCTTCGCGGTGGCCGTGCCCCCTCGGTGTCCCCCTCACCCACCTGGCGACCCGGATTTGCAGGGACGTTCGAGGCCCGCTTCGCCTAACTCGGCTCGATGACAAACGGCCGCCTGCTCGACATTCGCGCGCATCGTTCCGTCGTGAGCGCCCGCGCTAGCGAGGAAGCCGGTACAGCAGCGCCGCCAGGCCCGGGCTGTATTAGGACGCAGGGATCTGGCGAGTGCGTCCAGGCTTCCACGGCAGCGCGTCGAGCGCCGCCTGAACTGCCGTGCGCGCAGCCTCGACGGTCGCGTCCGACACCTCGACCTCCTGGTACGTGCCGTCGTCAACCGTCCAGCCGAACCGGTTGTCGTTGAGTATCCCGCCGATCAGCGCTCCGCCGCCTGGAGCGTGGATCGCGGAGTTGGTTACCGGCGCGAGCGTCAGCATCTGTCCTTTGCGGTTGCGACCCCGCATCCTGTCCTCGGCGTGCTCCACGGAGTCGCGCACCGCCTTCAGCGCAGGCACCCCGGCGTCGAAGTCGGCACAGGCGCGCGCGATCTCGCCGGTCGTGTCGACGCCGGTGTCGCACAGCACTTGCAACGTCCTGCGGACTCGCGCAAGCGCGGTCACAAATGTCTCGGCGTGCAGGAACGGCAGGCGGTGTTGCAGCTCCCGCGGCAACTCCCCGGTGTCCCACTTC
Organism: Gaiellaceae bacterium; assembly: GCA_036511815.1. Taxonomy (GTDB): domain Bacteria; phylum Actinomycetota; class Thermoleophilia; order Gaiellales; family Gaiellaceae; genus Palsa-739. Next base: position 5,660 of record DATCBP010000007.1, on the reverse strand, counting down.
TGTCGCACCACGTCACCGCGCGCCTGCTCGGAGATCCGGCCCCGCCATTCGAAGTAGTCGGGCGATCCGAAGTCGCGCGGATCGGCGGCGAGAAGCTCCTCCTCGCGCGCTCGCTCGAGCTGTCGGTCTCGTTCCCAGCTCTCGTGTCCGGAGTCCCAGCTCATCTGACAAGACTGCTCGAACATCGCCAGCGCAAGCACCGCATCGAGGACTCCCTGAGGCAGGAAATGCGCGAGCGTTTGGACCTCGTGGGAAAGGTCATCGCCGAGGCCGTCAAGCCAGAGACCGGTAGTGAACTCGACAAGTCGGGCCATGTGGTCCTTGTAGCAGGGGATACGGCCAACCAGCCGCCCTGCGCAGGGCGACACCGAGGGGGGCACCGCGCGAGCCTCCGCGTCACCCCTGACGCATCTGACCCGCGCAACCATGCGGGGACAGGCTTGGCTGCGCAGGTTGCAATGGGCGGTACTGGGCTCGAACCAGTGACCCCCAGCTTGTCGAGACGGCACCCTAGTTCACGCTCTCTCGCGACGGCTTCGTCGTTTTCCCCTCTTTGCAGGGACTTCGACCTCCATCCGCAGGCCCCGTTTGCACTCGTTTGCACCTTCTTTTTTCGGCTGGTGGTAGCACGCGGTAGCACCATCTGCGTTTAACGAGCGTCGACTGCAAACGGCGACGCCGAGGCGTGCGCATTTGCTCTGGACCAGTCTTCCAGGCGTTGAGCCGAATTGCCGAACCATCGCGCGGGGATCGGCCGGCCAGACAGAGTTCGCGCGCTTTCGGGCTTCGGCCCAACTGGACAGGTCGGTCTCCTCGGGGTAAAATCGTACGCGTTCGCTCGGCACACGAATCGTCGAGCGGCCACAAGCTGCCCCAGAGGCCCTGAGCAAACGGGCCCTCGAATTCCGCTCCTAAGCAGATAGGACGGTCATCGGAGTCGCGTCGGCGACCAGACCGAGTTGCGACGGAGTCGGAGGCGTGGAATCACACGATTTGCAGGACGCCAACGCAGTTGGGCGGGAGATTTCTCGGAGGTCAACCGCCAGATAGCGCAGCTCGCGCACACGAGCACGGCAACGCCCTGGCCGAAGCCACGTTTGTCCGGACGGCCAAACCGGGTACCGCACACCGTGGACTCGATGCCGAGCCGATGAGCGCTGCCCCGGATACCACCCCAGACGTGATTCGGCCTCGAGCGCCCGTAGAGGGCGTGCTTGGCGCAATCGGCGACACGCCGCTTGTCGCCCTTCGGCGGCTCAGCGAGCGGCAGGACGTCGAGGTGTGGGCCAAGCTGGAGGCCTCGAACCCAGGTGGAAGCACGAAGGATCGCCCGGCCGCGAGCATGCTCCGCGATGCATTCGAGCGAGGCCTGATCGGGCCGGGAAGCACGGTCGTCGAATCGAGCTCCGGCAACATGGGTGTGGGTCTCGCGCAGGCCTGCAGGTATTACGGGTTGCGCCTGATCTGCGTCGTAGACCACCGCGCACACGACACGAACGTGCTGACGATGCGCGCACTTGGTGCAGACGTGCGCGTCGTCACTCAGCCAGACCCCGAGACGGGGGACCTCCTGGTCGCACGCTTGAAGATCGTCGCCGACCTGCTGGCGACGATCCCAGGCGCGTTCTGGCCGAATCAATACGCCAACGAGGCGAACCCTGCGGCCCATTCAGGCGGCACGATGCGCGAGATCGACGAGGCTCTCGACGGTGACATCGACTTCATGTTCATCGCGACGAGTACAACCGGCACCCTGCGCGGGTGCTGCGATTACCTGCGCGCGAACGAGCGATTGACCCGAGTCGTCGCGGTAGACGCCACGGGCAGCGCACTCTTCGGCGGAACGCCGGGCGCACGGAGACTTCCGGGCTTCGGCGCGGGAGTGGAGACGACGCTTTCTCACGAAGCGTGGTTCGACACGCTTGTTCGCGTGCGCGACCTCGACTGTGTCGTCGGCTGCCGCCGGCTGGTCGAACGCGAGGCGATCCTCGCCGGAGCATCCTCGGGCGGAGTCGCGTTCGCGTTCGCGAGGCTTGCCGCGACGATGCCCTCAGGGAGCCGCTGCGCGGCGATCTTCCCGGACGGCGGTGCAGGCTACCTCGGCACCGTGTACGACGACAACTGGGTCGAGCGCGAGCTCAATTGCAGTCCGCACGAGCTTGCGGCGCTCGCCGCCTGACAGCTTCCGTGCGCATTGCGATCATCGGCTTCGGCCCGAAGGGCCTCTATGCGCTCGAACGTCTGCTCGACCACGCTGCGATGCTCGGCCCTGACTCGCACGTGGCTGTCGACCTCTTCGAACCACACGCGAGCCCCGCTGCAGGCCCAAACTACGACCCAGCGCAACCGAGCTATCTCCGGATGAACTTCGCCGCAGAGCACGTCGACATGTGGTGGCCCAGGAACCGGTCGGTACCGCAGTCCGAGCGACGGTCGCTCGTGCGTTGGAGCTCGTCCGTCGGCGAAACGCTCGACGGCAATGACTATCCGCCACGCGCGCTCGTCGGCCGCTATCTCGCGGACGGCTTCGACACACTGCTTCGGCACGTGCCCCCGTGGGCGACGCTGCGGCTGCGCAAGGACTCGGTCGAGCGTGTTCGCCCAAGCCGATCGGGCTGGGACGTGATCGTCGCCGGAGCGGTTGCGGACACATACGACGAAGTGCTCGTCGCGACGGGTCATGTGCAGGGCTCGCCGTACCCCGTCGAGCGGTGGCTCGGGCCCGACCGCATCCCATCCGGGGCCGTGGTCGCCGTCCGCGGCTTCGCGCTCACATTCATCGATGTTGCGCTCGCCCTGACCGAGGGACGCGGCGGGTCGTTCACGCGTCTCGACCACCCGTTCCGACTTCGGTATGCGCCGCCGCCCGAGCCGATCGCGGCGATCCTCCCGTTCTCCCGAACTGGACGCCCGATGCTGCCGAAGCCCGATCCAGCCGTCGCGTCGTCGATCGACGGGCTCGGTGGCATCGCGGACGCCGGGCGGTCGGAGCTGATGCAGCTCGAAGGCCCGATCGAGCTGACGCGCGACGTCCTGCCGATCATCGAGCGCGTGGCAAACGCGAGCCTCGCTGCCTCGGGTGCCAGGGACGCCGCGGAGGCGGGCGAATGGCTCGCGGGCGCGGCGTCGGGACTGCCCGGGACGTCGGGTCTCTCGGCGTACGGCGAGTTGGAGCGGTCGCTCGCCGTCGGAAGCGGGCTCGTATCGCCCGATCTCTCTTGGGCGCTCGGTCAGAGCTGGGGCTCGCTCTATCCCGCCATCGTCGCCCGTCTCGGCGGCGATCAGCTCATCGAACGGGACTGGCCCGCGTTCCGCCATCTGCTCTCGGAGCTCGAACGGGTCACGTTCGGGCCGACGCCGATCAACGCGGCCAAGCTGCTGGCGCTCGTCGACGCGGGCCAGGTCGACCTGACGCTCGTCGCGGGCGGAGAGCCGCAAGCTGACATCGTCGTCGACGCAGTCCTCCCCGGCCCAGGGGTCACTGCGGACAGCGACTCCGTCCCCGCGCGACTCGTCGCCGACGGCCATGCGCGGGTCGCGCGCTGCCGGCGTGGCCTCGACGTCGACGCCGACGGCTGTTGCCGTTCGACGGATGGCTCGCCTGTGGGAGGTCTTTCATCGATCGGGCGTCCCACCGAGGACTCCGTGATCGGCAACGACACGCTCACCCGGATGCTCCATCCGATCGCCGATCGCTGGGCTCTCCGAGTCGTTGACCGCTGCCGCGTCGCCGGAGCCGCATGATCGACGACGGCTGCAGCGGCGTCCTCCCGCTGACGGGCCGCCTCGAGCCGTGGCAGCGCGATCTCTGCGACCGACCCGAGTTGCTAGCCGCCTGGATCGCCGAGCACGGCTCGCCACTCAACGTGCTCGACCCCGGCCCGCTCGGACGCCACGCAGCCGAACTGCAGGACGTGGCCACCACGCATGGGATTCGGCTCGACGTCTACTTCGCGCGCAAGGCGAACAAGGCGCTGACGTTCGTCGACGAGGCGAACCGGCTCGGGCTCGGCGTCGACGTGGCGAGCGAGCGCGAGCTACGACAGGTGCTCGAGCGCGGCGTGCCTGCGCACAAGGTCATGGTGACTGCCGCCGTGAAGCCGCGCGCATTGCTCGAGATCTGTGTCGCGTCCGGCGTAACCGTGGTGATCGACAACGCCGACGAGCTCGCGCTGCTCATCCGACTGGCTGCCATCTCCGAGTGCGGAACATCCCTCGCACTCCGTCTCGCGCCGCAACTCCCCGGCCGCGCGCCGAGCCGATTCGGGCTGGATCGCGAACAGATTCTGGCGCTCGTTGAACACCATTTGACGACACGCGATGAGAGAGCGCCAAAGCTCGTCGGCGTGCACTTTCACCTCGACGGCTATGCCGTGGACGATCGCGTCGCGGCGCTCGACCAGAGCGTCGAGCTCGTCGACGCGCTGCGCTCGCTCGGCCATGCACCGAAGTTCATCGACATCGGCGGAGGCATCCCGATCAGCTACCTCGACGACGCCGACGAATGGGACCGCTTCTGGCGCGAGCACCGCGCGGCCGTGCTCGGCGAGCGCGAGCCGCTGACGTTCGAGGGACACGGACTTGGGCTGGTCGCGCACGCAGGCGAGATCGTCGGCCGGCCGAACGTGTACCCGTACCACCAGCAGCCGATCCGCGGCCCCTGGCTCGAGCAGGTACTCGGTCAATCGGCCGACGCGATCGCCGAACGAGGGCTCGAGCTCCGCTGCGAGCCGGGACGCGCTCTGCTCGACGGCTGCGGCCTCACCGCTGCGCGTGTCGAGTTCCGCAAGCAGCAGCGCGACGGCACGTGGCTGATCGGCGTGGCGATGAACCGAACGCAGTGCCGATCGACCTCGGACGACTACCTCGTCGATCCACTGCTCGTGCGGCCCGGATCACCGCTCGGCGAATCGTCGGCGCGCTCGATCGAAGGCTACCTCGTCGGCGCGTACTGCATCGAACGCGAGCTCCTGACCTGGCGCCGGCTGCGCTTTCCCCACGGCGTCGACATCGGCGACATCGTGGTGTTCCCCAACACTGCCGGATACTTCATGCACATCCTCGAGAGCGCGTCGCACCAGATCCCGCTTGCACGCAACGTCGTCGGATCAGCGGCCCGGCGAGCAGAGCTCGATCCGATCGACCTCCTCTAGGGGTGGCGCACCCGAAGTCGCGATCGCAGTCACGGTCGGTGCAGGAATCGGCTTGCACCGGCGGAAAGGCGCGCGCGGATACCTCGAAACGGCCGTAATCCTCGCTGCCGTCACCACCCTTACCATCGTGGTAGACGTGTTGCTCGGAGGATCAACGTCGTAATGCAGCCGAAGCTCATTCCTGACCGACACGCCGCCCGCATCCGACCTCCGGGTTTATTACCCAAGGTGGCTGCGACCCGGTTACGCAGGGCGGTCGTCGGCGCCGAGCCATGGCTCGTCCTGGCTTTTCGCCCAGGCGGCCTCGGCTGCTTCGAGACGGGTAGCGCCCTGCGCCTCGGGGGCCGGCAGGCTCTGCCCGATCGTGATCTCGGTGATCGCGCACGTCGCCTCCCACAACCCGTCGACCTCGTCCAGGTGCAACTGCCACCCGTTCGCCTCGAACAGCGCCTCGATCTCAGCGATCCTGCTCTCGTCTGCGTCCATGAGGTGACCATAGCTCCCTGA
>DATCBP010000006.1:0-19773 GCA_036511815.1 Gaiellaceae bacterium | reverse complement strand
CTCGCCTCGACCTTCGCGCCGCCGGGAGCCGCGTCGGCGACGCTGGCGGTCGCCCGGTTGCGCATGCTCACACGCGCACCCGCCGCGGTGTGCAGGTCCTCGCCACCCGCGACCGTGACGGCCGTCGTCCCCTCCACGAGTGCGCGCTCTACGCGCCAGTCGCTCGCGCCTCCGAGCGACCATGGCGCGCGCTCGGCCACCGCGCGCGGCGGCGTCACCGACGCCGGCTTGCCGGGAACATCGGCGACGACCGGCACGCGGAGCTCGGTCGCCGCGAGGTCGATGCGGATCGTCGCCGGTTGCGGCGTCGGCCACATCTTCGGAAAGTCGGCACACGCGAGCGCGAGCCGCAGGCGATGCCCCGCCGGCAGCCGGTAGGCGGTCGCGGCGAGCGAGACGAGCGCCTCCCCGCCGCCGTCGATGTTGCGGTACCCGCTCGTGATCAGTTCCGCGGCGCCCGACGGGTGCACGTCCACGAGCCGCACCGCGAGATCCACCGGACCGCCTTGCTCCACCACGACGACGACGTGCAGCTCGGGGCTGCCGGCGATCGTCAGCGGCTCCTCGAGCGGCTCGCCCGTATACGCGAGCGAGCGCAGGTCGTCGGCGCCCTGGTCCCCCGGGAAGCCGACGCCGAGGCCGAGCGGATCGAGCAGCCCCGCGGCCGTGCCGACGCTCGCCACGGCTTCGTAGGAGTCCGAGCCGGCACGCGCGGCGGCGCCGAGCGACCGCGCAGGCCCTGGATGCCACGTGTGTGCCTCCGCCTCGGCCGGCGGCCAGCGCTCGAGATCGCGCCAACCGCCGCCCACGCCCTGGACGAAGACCGTGACCGGCGCGCGCTGCTCCCCCGGAGCGCGCCCGCAGACGTGCTCGTCGAAGAACGCGCGCAGCTCGTCCAGCCAGTCGTACGGCTCCGGGCCGAGGTCAGGCGGCACGTGCAGCCACGGGCCGACGACGAGCCGGCACTGCGCCGGGATCTCGGCGAACGCCCGCGTCATCACCTCGGGGAAGAGATCGCGCCAGCCGGCCACGAGCAGCGTCGGCACGTCGATGCGTCCGAGCTCGATCGTGCGCTCGCGCCAGTACGGATCGTCGGCCCCCGGGTGATCGGGCCAGCGCAGCGACCACGGGCCGTTCGCCTCGACGCGCGCGAGTCTGCCGCGCCAGACATCGAGCCAGCGGCCGTCGTCGTCCTGGTAGCTCGGCGGCGCGAGCTCCTGCGCGAGCATCACGACCTCGCGGTGGTAGCGGCCCAGACACCACGACACGCCGCCTGGCGCGATCGCGTCCCCCTGGATGTCGGAGAAGCCGTATACGGGAGCGATCGCCTTCAGATGCGGCGGCCGCTCGGCCGCCGCAGCGAACGCAACGAGGCCACCGTACGACACACCCCACACGGCGATGGCCCCGTTCGACCACTGCTGCGCGGCGGCCCACTCCACCACCTCCGCTGCGTCGCGACCTTCGGGGCGCGGGTCCATCGACTCGACGGAGTCGCCCTCTGAGCCGCCGTAGCCGCGCACGTCGACGAGCAGATGCGCATACCCCGCGGCGACGAGGTACCGACGCGGGTACTCGCTGAAGGAGCCGATGATGTCGTCCTTGCGGTACGGATAGAAGCTGACAAGCGTCGGAAAGGCGCCGTCGCCCTCCGGGAGATACAGATCCGCAGCCAGGCGCGTTCCATCGCCGAGCGGCACGAGGATGTTCCGCTCCACACGGAAGGCGGGCTCGCTCATCCACTCACCTCGCCGTCGGCAGCGAAGCGGCGGAGCACGTTGCCGGTGATGCGCGAGACGTTGTTGTCGTAGCCGTTGTGCGACAGCGCGCCGCACCAGGCGATCGAGCCGGTCGAGAAGACGGCGCCGCCGTGCGGTGTCTCGAAGAAGACCATGTCGCTGCGCACGAGCGGATTCGACGGTCCGGCGGCGCTGCGCGCGTACTGGACGGCCTCGCCCGCCCCCGGCGGGCCGAGCTTCTCCTGGAGCGCGCGCTGGTACGGCTCCTGCAGCCAGTCCGCGGCGAGCCCGTCGTAGCTCTCCGAGAACCCTTCGCGCGCGGAGGCGAGCAGCAGCGCGTGCGGCGGACTTCCGGCGTGAGCATCGAGCCGGTCGATCTCGAATCCGGCGGCGCCGCCCATCACGAGACCGAAGTCGCCGATCGGCTCGTCGCCGACGCCGTCGAAGATCCACGAGGCGCGCGGGTCGAAGCTGCCCGCCTCGCGCCGGTACGGATGCGAGCGGTCGAACCCCTGCGCGGTGAACCAGACGCCGACCGTGCGGAAGCCGCGCCCTCGCCGCGGCCAGAAGCCGCCGAGCTCACCGGTCGTCGAGTGGAAGCACTGACCCGGCTCCGACTCCCAGATCGCGCCGTCCGTCCGTCCGCGCCGCAGCTCCGCGAGGTACGGGCGCTCCGGGTCGACGGCGGTCACCCAGCAGAAGCCGTTGCCGCCGAGGTACATGAAGCGGCCACCCGCGCCGAGATACGACTCAAGAGCGTCGAGCATCGCGGTTGTCCAGTACTCGGGGTGCGATCCGCTCACGACGACGCGGTAGCCGTCGAGCAGCGCGAGGCCCTCGGCGTGGAGGTCGTGGTCGGTGATCACGTCGTACGACTGCCCAGATTCCTCGAGCCAGTCGACGAGGTGCAGGTCGGCCGAGAACTGATGCGGCGCGTCGATCAGCGCGAGATCGTAGAGAGGGCGCATGGTCACGAGCGGACGGCGCCAGCTCGCATAGACGACGCCGCTCCCGTCGCTGTGATGGTCGTAGCAGGAGAGCAGCCGCTCGGCCCGGACGTAGCTGTCCTCCGGTGCCAGCCGATCGAGGATGCCGTCGAACGCGGGCGGCGTGCGCGGGTTCTGGTACGAGAGATGCTCGTTCGCGTAGACGACGTAGCTCAACGTCGGCAACAGGAGCGCAACCGGTGCAGTCGGCGCGCCGCGCGGCGGACGGACGACGAACGGAACGCGGTCGACGGCGCCGTCATCGGTTTCGAGCTTGAGCGCGTATACGCCGCTGCGCGTTCCCGCGGGCAGCGTCAGCTCGAGGTCGACGTCCCAGCAGGCGTCCGCCAGGTCGTCGTCGTGAAAGTGGATCGCGCCGTACTGCTCCGGCGCGTGACTCCAGCAGGTCTCGTCGCCCGACCAGTTCCAGCCGGTGGCGGCCCGCAGCGGGGCGTTGACCGCTTCGCCGTGCAGCTCGTGTGGGCCGGCATCCGTGACGCGGGCCGACGAGATGTCCTTCGAGAAGTCCCACGCGGCGATCACGGAGATACCGAGCTCGTCGGGCTGAAGTCCCGCCGCGAGCAGGTCGAGGTCGTCGGCCTCGACCGCGCCTCCCAGGATGCGGGGCGAGTCGATCTTGCCGTTGAAGTGCGCCGTCGGAGGCGCGCCGAGAGCGGCGACGAGGAACGGAGCATCGACGGCGTCCGCCGGGACGGCCTCGAGCGTCGCGTCGGCGCGAGCGCCGTCGACGCGCGCATGCGGAGGCCCGCCGACCGAGCGCTGATGGACGACGATCGTCCCGGCCGCGGCGTCGACGCTGGCCGAGACGAAGTACCAGCGCCGCGGGTCGAGCGCGACGCCCGTGCTGACGCGTTGCACGCGGCCCGCTCCGGCGCCGAGCACGAGCGACGGCGCGCCGTCGTCGTCGAGGACGAGCGCGTAGCCGGCCTCGGCGACGAGGCGCCCCGCGATCCCCTGCAGCCGCGAGCCGGGTGCCGTCGCGAAGACGAACGCCTGGATCGTGAACGCCTCCGGCATACCGATCGCTCCCGGAACGCGCACGTACGAGCCGAGCGGCAGGTGCTGGCGGCGGCCGGGAAGCTCGCAATCGACGAGGCCGGGCACGGGCTCTTCCTTGAAACCGGGACCCGCGGGATCGTCGTCGCCGTGGATCAGCCTGACGGCGGTGGCGCGGTAGCGCTCCCTCGCCGAACTGACCATGAACCGCACCGTCTCGCCGGGCGCCGCGGAGAGCGGGTCGGAGTAGCCGACGATCGCGAGGTGATCGTGTCCCTGTTCGGGCACTAGCTCGCGGGTGCAGCCATGTTGCCGTCGGAAGCGCCGGTGATGAGGGCGACGAGGTCGGTAGCGGTCGTCTTCTCGTGGAGATCGAAGTCGGCCACCTTGCGGCCGAGCCGCATGACGACGACGCGATCTGCGGCGCGCAGCACGTGCTGCATGTTGTGGCTGATGAACACGATCGCGACGCCGTGCGACTTGAGGCGCTCGACGAGCGTCAGCACGAGCTCCGTCTGCTTGACGCCGAGCGCCGCGGCGGGCTCGTCCATGATCACGATATGGCTCCCCCAGAGGACGGCGCGGCCGATCGCTACGGCCTGTCGCTGTCCGCCCGAGAGCGCCGCCGCCTTCGTCCTCACGGACGGCAGTGTGACCCCGAGCCGCTCGAACCCCGCGGCGGTCTCGCGGCGCATCGCGCGCTTGTTCATCAGCCGCACCGCCCGGCCGAGCGGACCGGCACGAAAGAGCTCGCGGCGGAGATAGACGTTTTCGACGATGTTCAGCGTCGGCACGAGCGCGAGATTCTGGAACACGGTTTCGATTCCGGCCGCGCGCGCGGCCGCAGGACTCGTGAACTGCCGCTCGACTCCGTCGACGCGGATCTTCCCCTCGTCGGGCCGGAGCGCGCCGGACATGATGTTCACGAGCGTGCTCTTGCCGGCGCCGTTGTCGCCGATCAGGCCGAGCACTTCGCCGGCCCGCAGCTCGAAGGAGACGTTCGCGAGCGCGGTCACCGGCCCGAAACGCTTCGTGACGCCGTCGACCTCGATCGCGGCCGGCTGCGCGGAGCCGTTCACGGGTGGGTCTCACCGGACCCGACCACGAGCGCCTCCGAGGGAGCCGAGGAGACCTCCGCCTGGTCGGCGGTCATGATCGGGATCCGCTCCAACCGCCGGTAGAACACGTCGATGCCGGCGACGAGCAGCAGTACGGCTCCGACGGCGATGTTGACGTAGTACGGGCCGACGTTGAGCAGGATCAGCCCGTTGTTGAGCACGCCGATGAAGAAGACGCCGAACAGCACGCCCCACAACGAGCCGCGACCGCCGGAGAAGGCAACACCGCCGAGCAGGATCGCCGTCAGCACCTGGAGCTCGAGCCCCATCCCGATCGACGGCGACGCACCGTCGAGCTCGCTCGTGAGGATCAGACCGCCGACGGCCGCGGCGACACCCGAGCAGACGTAGACGAGCATCGGGATGCGCTTCACGGAGACGCCGACGGAGCGGGCCGCGTTTCGATCGGCGCCGATCGCCGTCAGGTGCCGGCCGAGCGGCGTCTCGTACCACAGGTAGAGCCCGAAGACGAAGACACCGATGAAGATCACGGCGGGCACCGGCAGCCCGAACAGCGTGCCGTTGCCGAGCACGGAGAACTTGCTCCCGAAACCCATGCGGGTGTTGTCGTTCGTGATTGCGTCGGAGACGCCGCGCGCGCCTGCGTAGCCGCCGAGCGTCACGACCACCGGGGAGAAGCCGAGATATGCCGTGAGCAGGCCGTTCATCAGACCCCAAGCCGCCCCGACCGCCAACGCGACGACGATGGCAACGGCGAGCGAAGCGCCTTCCGCCTGCGCCATCAGCCCGAACAGCGCGGCCGCGAGCACCGAGACCGACCCGACGGAGAGGTCGAGATAGCCGGAGAGCAACAGCATCGACCCGGGGATTGCAACGATGCCGACGATCGACACCTGGAGCAGCACGACCTTGAGGTTCGAGACGTGCAGGAAGTTCGCGTTCGATGAGGCGAAGAACGCGCCGAGCCCGAGCAACGCGACGAGCAGGCCGCCGCTCTGATATGCGCCGACCCACGAGAGCAGGCGCGCACCACCGAGTGGGCGGGACGCCGGTCCGCCGTTCGCTCTCCCCCGCATTCTCATTCCGAAGACCGCTGCGGCACTAGACCCCCTGCGACCGGCCTGCATGCCGGTCGCGACTGGACGACGACGCGATTGTTCGGTTCGTCACTGCGAACGTCAAGCGCCTGCCTCGCGGCACGCCCTCGGCGAGGGCGTGCCGCGAGCATCCTGTTTACCCGATCTCCTTGAGGATCTTCTTGCCGGTGGCGATGCCGGCAGGCGACTGGGAGACGAGGACATACGGGAAGTTGATGTCGACCGGCTTCTTCCCTTCGATCGCGTTGGCGGTGGCGTCGATCGACGCCTCGCCGATGCCGATCGCATCGAGCGCGCCGGTGGCGCGGATGGTCGAGCCGGAGAGCACCTTCTGAATTGCGGGCACCGAGCCGTCCCAGCCCGCGATGAGCATCTGCGCCTGGCGGGCCTTCGACGGGTTGGTCTGGAGGAACGCCCTCTCGGCACCGAGACAACCGTCGTCGGCGATGCAGAGGATGACGTTCAGGTTGGGATGGGCCTGGAGCATCGACTGGACGACAGGAAGTGCATCCGCCGAGAGCACAGCCTCGTGCTTCGCGACGACTTTCGCCCCGGGTGCGACCTTTTGAAGCGCGGCGATCCCGCCGTGGATCCGCTGGCGCCCGGTCACCTGGATCTCATGGGTGAGCAGCGCGACCTCGGCCTTGCCTCCGAGCGTCTTGTTCACCCACTGGCCGGCGTACGTGCCGACCTGCTGGGCGCCCTGCGGGTTGTTGAAGATGACCCAGCCGTCGACGCCGGGAAGTGCCTTGTCCGAATAGTCGAGGAACTTGACACCGGCGGCGTGCGCCTTCTTGATCAGCGGCCCCATCGAGTTGTTGTCGAGCGGCAGAACGATCACGCCGCCGATTCCCTGTGCGATCCACGTGTTGAGCTCGTTAATCTGCGCGTCGAGCTGGCTGTTCGCATGGCTCTCGAGCAGCTGGTAGCCACGCTTCTTCGCGGCGATCTTCGCGCCCTTCATCAGGACGTTCCAGATCGACGCTCCGGTATCCGGCTGGGCAAAGGCGATCTGCTTCGTATTGGCGACCCGGCGGGTGGCGCCGAGGGCCGATCCGGCCGGCCCGATCACCACGGCGCCCGCCGCGCCGATCGCACCGAGAACCACAGACCGCCGGTTCATGCGCCGGCCGGTGAGAACCTCGAGTAGGTCGTCGTGGTTCGGGGGGTCCGTCATGCTTACTCCTTCCGGCGGAACGAGGGGCCGGACACGGACAAAATCGTCCTCCTGTCCGGACAGGATGATGGCAGATCATCTCGTCTCCCCAGGGGGAAAGTCAAGCCGGAAGCGGGCGCGTTAGAACTCGGGGCGCGGCTGCCGCACCGGGCGGATCGTCAGCTCGCTGACGACGACGTGCTCCGGTTGCTCGAACGCGTAGACGATCGCCCGGGCGACGTCCGCCGGCCCGAGCGGCTCGACCGCCTCGAGCAGGGGGCGTACGACGGGGTTGTCGCGCGTGAGCGGCGTGTCGACAATGCCCGGCTCGATCAGCGTGACCCGGATCCCGGCCTCCATCACCTCCTGGCGGAGCGAGTGCGCGAAGCCGACCTGGCCCCACTTGCTCGCGATGTAGACCGGCTCGCCGACGTACGTCTCGCGACCCGAGACCGACGCGACGACGAAGATGTGGCCCGCCCGCTGGGCGAGCATCGTCGGCAGCACCGCGCGGACGGAGAAGATCGCGCCGAGCAGGTTCGTCTCGACGACGGCCCGCCAGCGCGCCGGATCTCCGGTGGCGATCGAGCTCTGATCGGCGATCCCGGCGTTGGCGACGAGCGCGTCGAGCCGGCCCCAGCGGTCGACCGCGGCGGCGGCGGCGGCCGCGAGCGCGTCCGGATCGCGCACGTCGAGCTCGATCACTTCGGCCTCGCCGCCGGCGTCGCGGACCTGCGTCAGAACGTCGTCCGCGCGCTCGAGCGAACGATCGCACAGCACGAGACCCGCTCCGCGCGCTGCGAATGCGAGCGCAGTGGCGAAACCGATCCCGCTCAGCGCCCCGGTGATCATCACCACGGGTGGTGCACTGCTTTCCTGGTTCATGATGGGACGACGTTATCGCGTCGCCGCGGTCAGGCCGCCTCCTCCGAGTCCGCCGTGCGCGCACGTTGTGCCGCGATCAGGTCGCGATACCAGTAGAAGCTCCCCTTCGGAACGCGCTCGAGGGTCGTGTAGTCGACGTAGACGAGGCCGAAGCGCTTCCAGTAGCCCCAAGCCCATTCGAAGTTGTCGAACAACGACCATGGGAAGTAACCGCGCAGCGGGACGCCGGCGGAGAGTGCGCGCCCGGCCGCGCCGAGATACGCCCCGATGAACGCCTGCCGCTCGAGGTCGTCGACGCTGCCGTCGTGGCCGCGGACGTCCGCATACGCCGCGCCGTTCTCCGTCACGTAGATCGCCTTCGGCTCGTAGTCGCGCGCGACCCGCACGAGCACGTCGTGGAGACCGTCGGGGACAACCTCCCAGCCCATGTCCGTGCGCTCGGCGTTCGGCCGGCGCACGGTTTGCGGGCCGCCGCCGTTCGATCCGGCGGCGACGACGGGCGACGTGTAATTGTTGATGCCGAGGTAGTCGATCGGCGTCGAGATCGTCTCGAGATCCCCCTCCTCGATCGCCGGCATGATCGCCGTCCAGCCCTCGACCATGTCCTCGGGGTATGAGCCGCGGAAGAGCGGGTCGAGGAACCAGCGGTTGTGACGCCCGTCGAACCAGCGTGCGGCCGCGACGTCGGCAGGGTCGTCGCTCGCCGGGTACGCGTGGTCGAGATTGAGCGTGATGCCGACCTCCGACTGCGGCGAGAGGCGCCGCAGGATCTCGACGGCGCGGCCGTGCGACAGCAGCAGGTGATGCGCCGTCGCGAGCGCGTCGGCCTCCGACGCGCGCCCGGGGGCATGGTGCCCCCAGCCGTACCCGAGCCACGACACGACCCAGGGCTCGTTGTGCGTGATCCAGTGGCCGACCCGGTCGCCGAGGCGCTCGGCCACCGCCTCGACATACTCGCAGAACGCGTCGACCGTCGCCCGCTCCGGCCAGCCGCCCGCATCCTCGATCGGCTGGGGCGTGTCCCAGTGGAACAGGGTTGCGTATGGCGCGATCCCGTTGCCGAGCAGCTCGTCGACGAGCCGGTCGTAGAAGTCCAGGCCGGCCGCGTTCACGCGCCCGCGCCCGTCCGGGATGATCCGCGGCCACGCGATCGAGAAGCGGAACGCGTCGATCCCGAGCTCCCGCATCAGCGCGATGTCGTCGCGATAGCGGTGATAGAAGTCGCACGCGACGGTGCCGTTGTCGCCGTTGCGGACTTTGCCGGGGGTCGCGCAGAAGCGATCCCAGACGCTCTCGCCGCGGCCGTCCTCTCTCGTGGCGCCCTCGATCTGGAACGACGCGGTCGCCGCGCCCCAGACGAAATCGGTCGGGAACTGTCTAGCGAGCTGGTTCGACATCTGCTTCCTCTCGAATGGCAGGGAACGGTGCGGTGACATGGCAGCGTGCGCTCTGAGCCGGGGCCGCCTCGACGAGCGCGGGCGTGATGCGCGAGCACACGCCGATCGCGAGCGGGCAACGCGCGACGAACCGGCAGCCCTCGCCGGGGTCGATCGCCGCCGAAGAGATGTTCTTGCGCAGCTCCATGCGGGCCGCGTGCAGCCCCGTGGCGGAATCGGGCACCGCGGAGAGCAGAAGCCGCGTGTACGGATGGAGCGGGTGCTGCAACACCTGGTCGACCGGCCCCTGCTCGACGATCTGGCCCGCGTACATGACGAGCACGGTGTCGGCCACGTAGCGCGCGCTCGCGAGATCGTGCGTGACGTAGAGGAACCCGAGCCGGCGTTTCTCCTTCAGCTCGAGCATCAGGTTGAGGATTCCGATCCGGATCGAGACATCCAGCATCGAGGTCGGCTCGTCGGCGATCAGCATCGCCGGCTCGACCGCGAGCGCGCGGGCGATCGCCACCCGCTGCCGCTGTCCGCCGGACAACTCGTGCGGGAACTTCGCGGCGATCTTCTCCGGCGGCACGAGGCCGACCGTCGTCAGCAACTCGTGGATGCGCTCGTCGGTGCGGTTCGGCGGCACGATCCCGTGGATCCGCAGCGGCCGCGCGAGATGGTGGCGGATCGTCTTCACGGGGTTCAGCGAGCCGAACGGATCCTGGAAGATCATCTGCACCTGCGACCGGTAGCGAAGGACGTCACGCCGGCGCCGGTCCGACGCGACGTCGCGCCCGTCGAAGATGACGCTGCCCGCCGTCGGCTCGTACAGGTGCGCGAGCAGGCGCGCGACGGTGCTCTTGCCGCTGCCGCTCTCGCCGACGAGCGCCGTGATCGTTCCCGGCCGCAGCACGAAGCTCACCTCGTCCACGGCGTGGACACGGCCGCGGTGGCCGAACAGGTTGTTGCCGGCCGCGAAGTGCTTCGTCAGGTCGCGAACCTCGAGCTCGTCGGGCCGCATGGCGAGAGGCGCCGCGCTCACGCCGGGCTCTCCACGAGGTGGCACGCGACCCGGTGCCCCGGCTCGATCTCGCGCAGCAACGGACGTTCCGTCGTCTGCCGCAGATAGAGCGCCGCGTCGGCCGCCGAGCAATGCGGGCAGCGCGGATGGAAGCGGCAGCCCGCCGGCGGGTCAGCAAGGTCGGGCGGCGAACCCGGGATTCCCGTCATCCTCTCGATCGGCCCCGTCAGCGGCGGGAACGACTTCAACAGACCGATCGTGTACGGGTGCAGCGGGTTCGCGTGCAGGAGCTCCGACGGAGCCTCCTCCACGATCTCGCCCGCGTACATGATCGCCGTCCGGTGCGCGAACTCGAGCAGGAGCGAGAGGTCGTGCGTGATGAAGAGGACGGCGAAGCCGAAGTCGCGCTGCAGATCGCGAACCTGCTGGAGGATCTCGCGCTGGACGACGACGTCGAGCGCGGTCGTCGGCTCGTCGAGGATCACGAGCTCCGGCTGGAGCGCCAGCGCCATCGCGATGATCACGCGCTGCCGCATCCCCCCCGACAGCTCGTGCGGGTAGGCGCGGATCCGGCGCTTGTCGATGCCGACGAGATCGAGCAGCTCGCCGGCGCGGGCGAGCGCGGTGGACTTCGAGACGTGCTCGTGCGCGCGCATCATGTCCACGAACTGGTCGCCGACCCGCATCACCGGGTTGAGCGCATTCATCGCGCTCTGGAAGACCATCGAGACGTTCCGCCAGCGGAACTTGCGGAGCTCCTCCTTGCTCTTCGTCGCCAGATCCTCGCCGCGGAAGAGCACGCTGCCGCCCGCGATACGGGCCGGCGGCCGCAGGATCTGCATCACCGCGTTCGCGACGGTGCTCTTGCCGCAGCCCGACTCGCCCGCGAGACCGAGGATCTCGTTGCTGCGGATCGACAGGTCGATCCCGTCGACCGCGCGCACGAGCCGGTCGCCGACGCCGTATTCGACGACGAGCTTCCGCAGCTCGATCAGCGTGTCGCCCGACGGCACGCCTGCATCTCGGGTTGCGGGCACCTCGGCGAGCATGCTCACCCCACTTCCTCGGCGCGCGCGAGCGCGCGGCCGCCGGTGAACGCCGCCACGAGCCGGCGTACGAGCCGGCGTCGCGTCTGCATGTTGCGGAGGCGGGGGTTCGACACCTCGTCGATCCCCGCCAGCAGGAAGACGAGGCCGACCACGGTGATCACGAGCGCAAGACCCGGGAAGAGGAACGGCCACCATTCGCCCTGGAGCACCGCCGAGTTCGTCTGCGCCCAGTAGAGGGTCTGCCCCCAGCTCGTGTGCGCCGTGTCGCCGAGGCCGAGGAACTCGAGGCCCGCGTCGACGAGCAGCGCGACGTAGAAGACGAGCACGAACGCGGCCGCGATGCGGCTGATCATGTTCGGCATCAGCTCGCCGAAGACGATGCGCCACGTCGACTCGCCCGCCACCTTGGCCGCCTGTACGAAATCGCGGTTCTTGAGCGCGAGCGCCTGGCCGCGCAGGATTCGCGCCTCGAACGCCCACAGCGTGAAGCCGAGCACGAGGATCATCGTCGTCATCCCCCTCGCCTTCAGGTAGCTCGAGATCACGATGAGCAGCGGAATCGTCGGGATCACGAGGAAGACGTTCGTCAGGAAATTGACGATCTCGTCGACGATCCCGCCCGTGTAGGCGGCGAGGATGCCGAGGGTCGTGGCGAGGACCGTGGCGAGGATGGCTGCCGCCGCACCGAGGATGAGCGACCGCCGGGCGCCGATCACGACCTGCGAGAAGATGTCGCTTCCCTGGTCGGTCGTGCCGAACAGATGGTGCAGCGACGGAGCCTGGCGCGCAGCCGTGATGTTGAAGTCGTTCGGGTGTGCGACCGAGATCAACGGCGCGATGAGCGCGACGACGACCATGAACCCGACGAGGCTGAGGCCCACCCGGGACTTCGGGTTCGCGAGCAGTACGCCCAGCCACCCCGGAATCCGGACGCGACGGCCACGGGAACGCCGCGGCGCGCGCAGGCCGGCATCAAGCGCTTCGACCGACGTGGGCTGAAGCTGCGACACGGCGTCAGGCGGCTCGCACGCGCGGGTCGAGGACGAAGTTGAGCAGGTCCATGATGAAGTTGGCCGCGATCACGCAGAGCGCGAAGATCAGCAGCAGCCCCTGGGTCAGCGGGTAGTCGCTGCCGAGCGCAGCCTGCTGGAGCGTCAGCCCTGCGCCCGGATAGCTGAAAACGTACTCGACGAAGACGAGGCCGCCGACCGCGCCGGCGAACTGCGCCGCGAAGCCGTTCAAGGGCGGCAGGATCGCGTTGCGGCCCGCGTAGCGCGTCATCACGCGCCGGTCGCGCAGGCCTTTCGCCTGCGCCATCGCGACGTAGTCCTCGCTGATCGTGTTGATCATCACGGTGCGCATGTTCAGCACCCAGCCGCCGGCATAGGCAGCGACGATCACGAGGATCGGCAGCTCGGAATGCCGCAACGCGCTCGTGAGAAAGCGCCAGTTGAATCCCGGAATGACGTTGCTGTCGTATGCGTGCTGAATCGGGAACCAGTTGAGCTTGAGGCCGAGGAAGTAGACGCCGAGCAACGCGGTGAAGAACGCCGGGAACGCGCTCAACGCAAGGAGCGTCGGCACGACGACGCTGTCGACGCCGCCCCCGCGCCGCCACGCCGCGATCATCCCGACCCCCGTCCCGACCACGAACGCGATGATGAACGCGACGCCGACGAGGAAGATCGAGTAGGGCAGCGTGCGGCCGATCACGTCCGACACCTTCGCCGGATAGTTCGAGGTCGAGATGCCGAGGTTCAGATGCGCGAGACGCTGGAGGTACCCGGTGTAGTCGTGCCAGAAGGAGCCCTTGCCGCCGCCGAGCAGCAGCTCGTACGTGCGGACGATCCCGGGATTCGACTGGATCTGCGCCGGGGACAGCCGCTGGAGCACGCCGCCGACCGGATCTCCCGGCATCAGCCGCGGCAGCAGGAAGTTGAGCGTCACCGCCACCCAGACGGCGAAGAAGTAGAACGCGAGGCGGCGGAGGAACCAGCGCATGGTCGGTTGAGGAGTATCGCGGCAGGCGGGGGAGGTCGTCCCGCCTGCCGCGATGGTCTTCGGGCGCCCGAAGGCCCCCTCCTACGCTCCGGCCTTACCGCCGGGGCAGATGCGCGTGAACGAGAGAATGTTGTCCGGATAGGTGGTGAAGATCGGATCGCCGAAGAAGTTCTTCTGCGAGTCGAAGCAGTGGAAGTACTTCGTGCTGTACGTCGACCAGCGCGGCCCGATGAACAGCGGCACGATCGGCAGGTTCTGCAGCCAGATGTTCTCCAGCTGCGTCGCGATCGCGTGCTGCTTCTTCGGGTCGAGCGTCACCTTCCACTGGTTGAGCAGCGTCGTCGCCTGCGCGTTGTAGGTGTGCTCCCAGTTACCCGTGGCCGTCGCGTCCTGCCCCGACGGGATCAGCGAGTTCTGCGAGAGGTTCGAGTTGAAGAAGCCGTACGGCGAACCCTGGGAGGCGTTCTGCCAGAGCAGCGTCGGGTTCTTCGTCGACGACGCATTCGGATACCACGAGTTCCAGTCGGGCTCGAGCGCGACGTTCGAGTCGATGCCGATCGCCTGGAGGTTCTTCGTGATGATCTGGTTCGACGCGACCCAGTCCGACCAGCCCGAGATCACGTGGATGTTGAGCTGGACCGGGTTGCCCTTCGGGTCGAGCAGCGTGCTGCCCTTGTACGTGAACCCGTTCTGCGTCAACAGCGCCTTCGCCGCGGTCGGGTTGTAGGTCGCAAGCTGCTTCGCCTGCGCCTTCACGCCCGAGTCCGTGACCCACTGCGGGAACAGGCCGCCGAGGCCGATCGCGTCGGTCGCCGGCGCGTAGCCGTACTCACCGAGCGTCGAGACCGAGTTCCGGTCGATCGCCATGCTCAATGCCTTGCGGAACGCGACGAGGCTGTACGGGTACTGCGTGTCGTCGAAGACGAGCGACACGGGGTACGCGGTCGTCGCATAGAAGGCGTGGAAGTGCGCCTTGTCCTTTGCCTCGTACACCGAGGCGACGTTCGGGACGAAGTTGTGCGTCCAGTCGACTTGCCCGCTCTGGATGAGCGCGAGGGCTGCGTCGTTCGACGCCGCCTGCACGTACTCGAGGCAGGGGATCAGCGGCTTGCCGGCCTGCCAGTAGTGCGGGTTCTTGCCGAACACGTAGTCCTGCGTCGTGAACCGCGTGATCTTCGTGAACGGGCCCGAGCCCACCGGGTTCGGGTTCGTGAACGTCGCGGGATTCGCGACCTTCGACCAGATGTGCTGCGGGATGACGATCGCGCCGTTGAGCGTCGACGCGATGAACTGCGAGTCGGCCGTCTTCAGGCCGATCACGACGGTGTTCGCACCCTTGGCCTTGACCGACGCGATGTTCGTGTCGGGCCGCGAGTAGCCGACGAGATCCATCGTCGAGCTCTGCGTGCCGTCGGTGAGGCTGTAGACGACGTCGGCCGAGGTCAGCGGCTTCCCGTCCGACCACTTGACGCCCTTGGCGAGGTTGAGCGTGAGGGTCTTGTTGCCGTTGCTCCAGGTCCACGATTGCGCGAGCCACGGAACGGGCGGCTTGCCGCCTTCCGGCGAGATCACGAGCGGCTCGTAGATCGCGCCCTTCACGAACGCGCCGCTCGGCAGGCCGGTGGCGGTGAAGGGGTTGAAGTTCTTGACGAACGCCGGATCGCCGGAGCCCGTCATCACGAGGCATGAATGTGACGCGGCGCTCGTTTGGGCCGCGCCGGCTGCGAGCGGCGCTGCTGCAGCGATGGAGACGACGAGCGCCGAGAGAACGGCGGCAGCTCCCAGGCCTGCGACCGCGGTGAGCGCGCGGCGCCGGGCGGGGCGAGATTGAACTGACATTCGCGTTCCTTTCTCGCCCGTCAGCGGGCGAAGGAGGGTGTTGCGCTGGCGTAGAGCCGGTTGGTTTGGAAATTCCCGGTAACGGTTAACAGGTCAGAGGCGCCGAGTCAAGCGGTCGTAACGGAACGATCGACGTTTTGCACACCATCTCGTGCGGAAACTTCCGGAAGCGGTTCCGAGATGCTTGAATACCGGACTGATGGCCCAGCACAACGTCGAAGGTCTTCCGGCCCGCGCGACGATCCGCGACATCGCAAGCGAGGCGGGCGTGTCGATCGCGACGGTCTCGCGCGTGCTCAACGACCGCCCGGACGTCTCGGCGGAGACCCGTGAGGCCGTGCTGCGGGTCGTGCGCGAGCGCGGGTTCAGCACGAATCGCGGCGCGCGCGCCCTCTCGCTCGGGCAGACGGGGATCGTCGGCCTGACGCTGCCGTTCGTGCACGCCGCGTACTTCTCCGCCATTCTCGCGGGAGCGGCCGAGGCGCTGTATGAGCGCGACATGCGCATCGTCCTCTGCCCCACCTTGCACGAGCACGACCGCGAGGTGACGCTGCTCGAGCGGCTGATGCGCGGAACGACCGACGGCGCCATCCTGCTCCTGCCCTCCGAGTCGGCCGAGGAGCTGGCCACGCTCCGGCACCAGGGATATCCCTTCGTCGTCGTCGACGCGCGGCAGCCGGTGCCCGACGGAATTCCGGTCGTGTCCGCCGCGCACGCGGCGGGCGCGAAACAGGCGACCGAGCACCTGCTCGGTCTCGGTCACCGGCGCATCGCGGCGATCACGGGCGTCGCCGGCTGGACCGCGACCGAGGAACGGCTGAACGGCTTCAAGGGTGCGCTCGCCTCCGCCGGCATCATCCCCGACCCGTCGCTGATCGTCGAGTCCAACTGGGAGATCCCGGGCGGGATCGAGGCTGCGGAGCAGCTGTTCGCACTGCCCGAGCGGCCGACGGCGATCTTCGCCTTCAACGACAACCTCGCGATCGGCGCTCTCCAGGCGGCGCGCGCGGCAGGGCTCCGGGTTCCCGAGGACGTCTCCGTCGTCGGCTTCGACGATTCCGAGCAGGCGATGATCGTGACCCCCCTCCTGACCACCGTGCGCCAACCGCTCGAGGAGCTCGGCCGCATCGGGATCAGCCTGCTGCTGCGGCTGATGGAGGGGAAGCGGCTCGAGGCGCTCCGCGTCGAGCTCGCGACGAAGCTCGTCGTCCGTGAATCGACGGCCCCGCCGGCGCGGTGAAGCGCCTCGCCGGAGTCGCCGCAGGCATCGCGGCCTTCTCCGCCGCCGCCGTCGCGCTGACCGCCGCCGGCGCACCGCGAGCCTCGAGTGCCTATGTCCTCCACCGCCTCGTCTCCGACGGCGGCGTCCCCGCGCCGCATCACGACGCGAGCCTCGTCAACGCGTGGGGCTTCGCGGCGAGCCCGGGTGGGCCGTGGTGGACGTCGAACGAGGCGCGCGACTCGAGCACGCTCTACTCGGGCACGGGCCGCAAGCAGCTCCTGACGGTGGCGGTTGCAGGCGGCCCGACGGGCGTCGTCTTCTACGGCGGCCGGGGGCTTCCCGTCTCCGGCGGCGGCGCGACGGCGCCGGCGCGCTTCGTCTACGCCTGCGAGGACGGGAAGATCCGCGCGTGGTCGCCGACGGTGCCGGGCGACTGGTCGACGTCGACGGAGGTCGTCGTCGACGCGGCGGCCGAGGCGGCCGTCTTCCGCGGCCTCGCCATCTCCACCGTGTCGGGCCGGACGCGGCTCTACGCCACCGACTTCCACAACGCGCGCGTCGACGTCTTCGACACGGACTGGAAGCGGATCGTCCGCCGCGGCGCGTTCGTCGACCGGTCGGTGCCGAGCTGGTACGCGCCGTTCGGCATCCAGGCGGTCGGAGGCCACATCTTCGTCACGTACATCTGGCGTGCGCCGGTCGACGGCAACGACGCTCCGACGGGCGGATATGTCGACGAGTTCGACGCGAACGGCGTGCTCGTCGCGCGCGTCGGCCGGATGGGGCCGTTGAACGCGCCGTGGGGCGTCGCACTCGCACCGCGCGGCTTCGGACGCTTCGGCGGCGACCTCCTCGTCGGCAACTTCGGCGACGGTCGCATCAACGCGTTCCGGCGGGCGGGTCGCCGCTGGGTCTACGCCGGCGCGCTGCGGGGACGCGACGGGAAGCCGCTCGGCGTCAACGGCATCTGGGGAATCGCGTTCGGGAACGGCGGGCTCGCCGGCTCGCCGCACAACCTCTACTTCGTGTCGGGGCCGCACCGGTGGCGCGGCGCGACCGAGTCAGGCGTGCACGGCCTCATCGGCTTCATCTCCAGCGCGTAGCAGCGCGGCGCGTCTCCGGCGCCGCCCGCCCGGCGTCACCGATCCGGTGCCGAGCGCGACGCCGCCGAGCACGAGCGCGAGGCCGCCGAAGGCAGAGGTGCCGTAGCCCTCGCCGAGGAAGATCGCGCCGTACGCGAGCGCGATCGGCGGGATCAGATACGTGACGAGCGACGCGTAGGCGGCGCCCGCGCCCGCGATCAGGCCGAAGAAGAGGAGGTACGCGAACGCCGTCCCGGGCACGCCGAGCGCGAGCACCGAGCCGATCGTCTTCCAGTCGGGAACGCGATGCGGCGCCTGCGCGAGACCGAACGGCAGCGCGACGAGCGCCGACACGGTCGTGGCCGCGAGCGCGACGACAGGCGGCCGCACGCGGGTGAGGTGGCGGTTGACGAGCAGCCCGCCGAGCCCGTAGCAGAACGCCATGCCGACGACGGCGAGCGCGCCGAGCGCCTTCCCCTCGGGCTGCGCGCTCACGAGCAGCGCAACGCCGACGAAGCCGATCGCGATCCCGGCGAGTCGGATTCCCGTGACGCGGAACTCGTGGAAGAAGCCGAACGCGATCAGCACGTTGAAGATCGGCACCGCTGCCTGGATGATCGACGCAAGCCCCGAGTCGATCCGGGTCTCGCCCCACGAGAGCAGCCAGAACGGCACGGCGGTGTTGACGAGCGCGACCGCCACGAGCCAGACGGCGTTCTCCCGGATCTGGCGGACGGTCTCGCGGCCGCCGACGATGAAGGGCACGACCACCGCGAGCGTCAGGGCCGCGAACCCGATCCGGCCCAGGATCAGCGTGGCCGGGGCGAGCTGCCGCACCGCCACCTTGATGAACATAAACGAGCCGCCCCAGAGCAGGGCCAGGCCGAGGAGCATGACGAGGTGCTTCCTGCGGCTGCTCACACTCCCTTGTAACGCGCCGGACGGCCCGTCTGTTTCGACCACTAGACTGAATCACCTGACGCAGGTCGCGGAACAGCCGCTCCACCGGGCCCTCGGTCTCACCGACTGGGAAGCGGCGCGTATCCGGGAGCTGCTCGAGCGGGATCCGAACCATTTCGAGCTGGCAGTCTTCTCGCTGCTCTGGTCGGAGCACTGCGGCTACAAGCACTCGGCGCCCCTGTTGAAGCGTCTGCCTTCGACGGGCGACCGCGTCCTCCAGGGTCCGGGCGAGAATGCGGGCGTGCTCGACCTCGGGGAAGGGCTTGCGGTCGCGTTCAAGGTCGAGTCGCACAACCACCCTTCCGCCGTCGAGGCGTTCCAGGGCGCCGCCACCGGCATCGGCGGCATCCTGCGCGACATCGTCGCGATGGGCGCACGCCCGATCGCGCTGCTCGACGGGCTCTGGTTCGGCGCGCCGGACCGGCAGTTCGAGCGCGCGGTCGCCGGCATCGGCGGCTACGGCAACTCGGTCGGCGTCGCGAACGTCGGCGGCGCGACCGTGTTCGACGAGGCGTATCGCGGCAACTGCCTCGTGAACGCGATGTGCGTCGGGCTGCTCAACTCCGCGCGGCTCCAGTCGGCGACGGCGCACGGCCCGGGCAACCTCGTCGTGCTCTACGGTGCGACCACCGGCCGCGATGGGATCGGCGGCGCGTCCGTGCTCGCGAGCCAGGAGCTCGGCGAGGACGACGCGGACAAGCGGCCGTCCGTGCAGGTCGGCGATCCGTTCACCGGCAAGAAGCTGATCGAGGTGTCGATGGAGCTCGTCGAGTCCGGGCTCGTCGAGTCGCTTCAGGACTGCGGCGCGGCCGGGCTCGCGTCGGCGCTGTCGGAGATGGCGCGCGACGGGGCCGGCATCGACGTCCATCTCGACCGCGTGCCGCTGCGCGAAGCGGGCATGGAGCCCTGGGAGATCATCATCTCCGAGTCGCAGGAGCGGATGGTCGCGGTCGTGCGGCCGCAGATGCTCGACGCGGTGCGTGCGCTGTGCGCGAAGTGGGAGCTGCCGTGCGCCGTGATCGGCGCGGTGACCGACGACGGGATGCTGCGCGCGCTGCACGGCGACGAGGTGGTCGGCGTGATCCCCGCACGGCTTCTCACCGACGAGTGCCCGCGCTACGAGGTCGAGCAGGCGCCGCGCAAGCTCGAAGGCTGGCCCGACACGAGGCCGAAGCCTGCGCGCGCCGACACGACGCAGGTCGTCGAGCAGTACGACCAGCTCGTCGGCTCGCGAACGGTGCGCCGGCCGGGCTTCGACGCC
>DATCBP010000005.1:0-19007 GCA_036511815.1 Gaiellaceae bacterium | reverse complement strand
GCGACGAGTCAATGTCTGCGAGGAATGAAGACGGTTCTGAGAGGTAGTCGCTGCCATATATCTTGCGCACTCGGGCGAGCGTGAGGATGAGCCGCTCCTTCGCGCGCGTCATCGCGACGTAGTAGAGGCGCAGCTTCTCGGCCTCCTCCTCCTTCCGCCGTGCTTCTCGGACCTGCTCGTAGTCGAACGCGCCGCGGCGCTTCGCCGTCAGCGGATCGGCGACGCGGAAGCCGAAGCGGCCGTCGGAGAGGGCGAGGATCTCGTCGGGCGACGGCGGCGCCTTGTCGCGGCCCGCGTCGGCGACGATCACCACCTTGAACTCGAGGCCCTTCGCCGCGTGGATCGTGAGCAGCCGCACCGCGTCGGCACCCTCCTCCTCGGCGACGGCTTCGAGCTCGCGCGCCCCGACCGCCTCCTGCTCCGCGACGAAGCGGACGAAGCCTTCGACGTCGGGTCCGCGCAGCTCTTCGTACGAGCGCGCGAGCCGCGCGAGCTTGCGCATGTTCGCGTAGCGCCGCCGTCCGTCCCATTGCGCGAGCACGGCGAGGTCGTAGTCGTGCGCGCTCACAATCTGCTCGCAGAGCCGCTCGAGCGAGAGTCGCGCCTGTGCGGCGGCGAGCCGGTCGAAGCGTTGCCGGAACGCGCGCAGCAGCTGCTCGTCGCGCTCCGCCAGCCCTGGCGGCAGCCCACGCTCGAGCCCGGTGAACAGCGGCCGCTTCGGGGCGGCACGGCGCAGCAGCGCGAGCCCGTCGTTCGAGATGCCGACGAAGGGCGACGCGAGCACGGTGAGGAGCGACCGGTCGTCGTACCGGTTGTGCAACAGGCGCAGGTAGCCGAGCATGTCCACGACCTGCTGCTGCCCGAAGTATCCCTTGCCCGTGGCGCGGTAGGTCGGCAGGCCGGTGCGCCGGAGCTCGCTCTCGTACAGCTCGGCGTCGGTGCCGGCGGCGAACAGGATCACGATCTCGCCGGGGATCGCAACGCCCGCGTCGACGAGCTCACGAACGCGCCTGGCGATCGCGCGCGCCTCCGCGCGCCGCCAGTGCACGCCGCTCTCGTGGTATGCCGCCTTGTCGGTGACGAGCAGCTCGACGGGATGCCCGAACACCGGATCCGGGAACTCCGCCGCGGCATGCAGCGGCTGGAACTCGTCGCCGAAATGCGAGCCGAACAGCTCGTTCACCGCGGCGAGCACCTCCGGCCGCGAGCGGTAGTTGAGCGTCAGCGGCAGCAGCTGCGCCGCCTGGGCGCGGCGCTCCCGGAACACGCGCACGTCGGCGTGCCGGAAGCCGTAGATCGACTGGAACTCGTCGCCGACGAAGAAGACCTCCGTGTCGGGGCTGCGCAGCAGGTCGACGAGCTCGGTCTGCAGACGGTTCGTGTCCTGGAACTCGTCCACCATGATCGAGCGGAAGCGAAGGCTCTCGCGCTCGCGGATCTCCTCGTTGTCGCGCAGGAGATCGCGCGCGTGCAGTTGGAGATCCTCGAAGTCGAGCGCGGACTCGCGCGCCTTCGCCTCGGCGTATGCGCCGGCGAAGCGCTCGAGCAGCTCCTGGAGCAGTGCGCGGTCGCGCGAAGCCGCCTCGTCGAGCGCCGCCTGCTCGACCGCGCGCCGGGCTTCCTCGTACGCCGCCGCCCGGTCGCCCGATGCGCGGAAGCCGGACAGCTCGATCAGCCGGTCGGGGCGCTTGTCGAGCTCGAGCAGCGCGAGCAGCTGCTTGGCGTTCGTGTGCTGCATCTCGCTGGCCGCGACGTCTGCGACGAGCGCGCACGCCGCCTCGCGCAGCTCCTCGACCCGCTCCGCCAGCTCCGGCCGTCCGCCGATGTCGAGCGACAGCTCGCGCCCCGCGGAGCGCAGGGTCTCGTGGACGCCCGTGAGCATTCGTCGCAGCCCGCCCGCGCCGTACGTGGCGAGCAGGCGAAGCCGCTCGGGTTGGCCGTCGGCACAGAACTCGTCGAGCGCGGCCTCGAACGCCTCGCTGCGGAGCACCGCGCCCTGCGCATCGTCCAGCTCGCGGAACCGCGGGTCGAGTCCGGCCGCGAACGGGTACGACTTGAGCAGGCGGAGGCAGAAGCCGTGAATCGTCGAGATCCACGCGCCGTCGAGCTCGCGCGCGAGGTCGTGCCGCCCGCGCTCCGTGAGCGCGGCCCGGATGCGCGTGCGCAGCTCGCCCGCAGCGCGCCGCGTGTACGTGATCACGAGGATCGAGTCGACATCGAGCCCGCGATCGCACACGGCGCGTACGAAACGCTCGACGAGCACCGCCGTCTTCCCCGTGCCCGCGCCGGCGGAGACGAAGACCTCGCCCTCGGCGGCGACCGCGGCCAGCTGCTGCTCGTTCATGGACGCGGTACCCGGCACATCGGCCAGAGGTCGCACCACTGCGGGCAGTCTCCGCCGCGCGGGTCGTGCAGGACGTCGCCGGTGCCGATGCGGCCGGCGAGCCGGCTCGCCGTCTCCTTCGCATTGTCGACCGTGTCCCAGAACGTCTCTTCGTCGAGGTAGTCCGTCTTCACGTAGCCGGGAAGCATGTCCCCCTCGTCCTTGCGCAGCAGCCCGCGCGCCTTGCGCTCACCCGCGAGCGGCCGGTAGACGCCGCCGAGCGGCTCGATCCCGACGAGATCGCGCAGCACGAGCATGTAGAGCGGGATCTGGAGTCGCAGCTCCTTCTCGATCTCGACCGCCGAGTGCGCGTGCTTGCCCGACTTGTAGTCCTGCACGATCCCGCGCGCGCTGAACGGGTCGATGTCGATCCGGTCGATCTTGCCGGAGAGCGTCAGTCCGTTGCCGAGATCGAGGCCGCGCTGAAGCTCGGGCGCGGCGCGCTCGCTGCCGAAGGCGACCTCGAACCGGCGCGGCACGAGCGGCAGCGCCGACGCGCACTCCTCGTGCACGAGCACCTCGAGATCGCGCCAGAGCGTCTGGTCGAGCTCACGCGCCTCCATGTCGGTCATCTCCATGCGCACGCCCTGAAGCGCCTCGTCGAGGCAGGCGCGCATCAGGCGCACCGCGTCGTCTTCGACCCGCTCGTCGAGCTTCTCGACGCCGAGCTCCTTCGGCAGCCGCGTGAAGAACTTGAACAGCGCGCTGTGCGCGACCGAGCCGCGCAGCTTCGCGTCCACCTCGCCGTCGATCGACTTCGGATCGAGGAAGCGCTCGACGAACCACGCGGAGGAGCAGTCGGCGAACCGCTCGAGCTCAGTCACGTTGAACGTCGACTTCGAGGCGAGCTGCTCGAGCACGAGCTCGTGCGTGACCGCAGTCGGCCGACGGAACGCGTTGAGCGCGCGCTCGAGGCGCCGCTCCCAGCCGTTCGCGCGCGCAAGTGCATCGGCCGCCTCTCGATCGGCGGCGGCGAGCTCTGCGAGCCCGCGCAGGCGCTCGCGGTCGGTCGGGGCGGCGTCCACCGGCCAGGTCAGTGCGGACAGCGGCCGGCGCCGCGTCCAGCGGCGCACGTCCTCGCGGTCGAAGACCGCCTGCACCTCGTCCCAGAACGGGCTCGGCTCGCGCGGGCTGCCCTCGTCGGTCGCGGCCTCGCGCACGAGGTAGAGCCGGTCGAGCGTCCGCGTGCACGCGGTGTAGAAGAGGTAGCGGTCGCGGCTGACGGAGTCGGGCCGCTGCAGCCGCGCACCGCGCTCGTCGAACGCGCGCCGGGCGTCGTCGTCGAGGAACGGCGACGATTGTACGCGCCGCGGTAGGCTTCCCTCTTCGAGCCCGAGCACGAAGACGACGTCGAAGCGGCGCGTCCGCGCGCGCAGCAGGTCGACGACTGCGATGCGGCCGGGTTCGTCGCCGCGCATCGGGCGCAGCGTCTGACGGTCGAGCGCCGCGACGACGTCCTCGCGCGCGAGCACGCCGGTGAGCGTGCGCCAGCGGTCGAGCTCTCCGAGTAGGCGTGTGACGGCCTCGTACGCGCGCAGGTCGAGGCGCGACGCCTCGCCGACGGGAGGGCGTTCGAGCCCGTACGCGTTTCGCAGCATGCGCGCAGCGAGCTCGCGGGCGGCCTCGACGGGATCCTCGGCGTCCCGCAGCTCGGCCAGGCCCGGAACGGGCGCGCCGCGCAGCTTCTCCGACTCCTCGACGACGCGTTCGGGCGTGTGGATCGCGCGGCCGCGCAGCCGGCCTTCGACGAAGTCGACCGCGCGGCGCTCGAGGCCGGAGAACGGCGACCGGAGGTACGAGAACAGGTCGCGGCGGGTTCCGCCGAGCCACGCGAAGCGCAGCATCGCGGCGAGCGCGTGGCCGAGAGGCGTCTGCGCGACACGGACTTCCCCGTCGACGGCGTACGGGACGCCGAGCGTGCCGAACGCGGTCTCGAGCGGTGCGCGCAGGCGCTCGACGCTCGAGCAGACGACGCCGATCTGCTCCGCCGGCGTGCCCGCGCGCAGCAGCGCGAGCAGCTCCTCCCCCACGAGCTCGAGCGCGCCTCGTGCGCCGGCGCCCTCGAAGAAGCGCACGGCCCCCTCGATCGGCACGGGCTCCGGGATCGTGTCGGCGAAGAGGGCGCGTTCGAGGTGCGCGAGCGCCGGATGCGCGGATTGCGCCGAGCGTGCCGGCAGCTCCTCGATCCGGCCGCCCGCGAGCCGGGAGAGATCCTCGGCGGTTCGGCGCAGCGACGCGAACGCGGGCCGCGCCGGCTCGTAGGGCAGCGACACGGCTACCTCGGTGCGGGCGGCGAGCGCCTCGAGCAGCGCCCACTCGGCGCCGGTCAGATCCTCGAAGCCGTACGCGAAGACGGGCTCCCCGTGCCACGCGTCGAGTTCGGACTGGAGCCGCTCGGCAGCGCGGCGGCGGAGGAGGTCGCGGTCCCACAGCCCGAGCCGGTCGAGCTCGGCACGATAGGCGGCGTGGAGCGTTGCAAGGTCGCCGTCGAGCTGCTCGGGATCGAGCAGCCCCGACTCGAGCTCGCCGAGTGTCTGGAGCAACGCGTCGGCGAAGCCGCCGAAGCGGGCCGACGCTGCGAGGCCTTCGAGCCGTGCGCCCGCGACCACCCGGCGCACGAGCAGCGCGCGCTGGGCCTGCGAGATGAGCGGCCGCGTCCCGTCGCCCGCGTGCGCGACCCGCTCGAACAGGTCGTCGAAGGTGCCGATCGAGCCGGCGAGCAGCGCCGGGCGGCGCGCGAGCAGGTCCCGCTCGACGCGGTCGACGTCCGACCGGTTCGGCACGATGAGCACCGGGTCGCGCGCGAGCGCGTCCACATAACGGCCGAGCAGCAGCTCGACCTTGCCTGCATTGGCGGGTCCCGCGATGAGGCTGAGCGGCACCGCTCCATCGTATTGCGGGGTCCCGACGACTCCGCCCGCCGGCTGGATCCGGCTACCGCAAAGAGCGGGAACTACCAGTCAAGCCACTAGCTGCCCGCGACCGCCTTCGGCCGGCGCCCGCGCCGTGCGGCCGGCTGGCCCGGCATCCCGCCGGCGCAGTCGTCGCAGAGGTCGGCCTGCTTCGCGCCCCGCCGCGCGTCCGTGTAGGTGACGCGCAGAACGGCGCCCTTGCCGTCGTCGACTTCCTTGCCGCACTTGTCGCAAACGAGAACGGTTTTGCGCGCCACGCGTTCCTCCTTCGATCGGGATAGCAGTCGCGAAATGCTAGCGCAAAAGCCATACGTAAACCACGGCGGAAAGCGATGCATTAGTACACTTGCCGCCGATGCTCGACGAGCACACAATCGTCGTCCTCGAGGGCGACCAGACGGGCCAGGAACTGCTGGAGGAGGCCCTGAGCGTCCTCTCCGCCGACGTGATCGGCGTCGAGCTCGACTTCCCGCGCTTCGACCTCTCGCTCGAGAACCGCCGGGCCACGCGGAACCAGGTCGTGTACGAGGCCGCCGCGGCGATCCGCGCACACGGGCTCGGCCTCAAGGGCGCGACCGTCACGCCCGAGGGTCGCGACGACGTGGGCAGCCCGAACCGGATCCTGCGCGAGGAGATCGGCGGCAAGGTGATCGTCCGCACCGGCCGACGCATCCCCGGCGTCGTGCCGATCGGCGGGGTCTACGCGCCGATCTCGATCGTGCGCATGGCGGTCGGAGACGCATACGGCGCCGAGGAATGGCGCGAGGGCGACGGAAACGACGAGGTCGCATTCCGCAAGGAGCGGATCGAGCGGCGCGTCTGCCACGCGGTCGCGGAGTTCGCATTCCGGCAGGCCGAGCGCACCGGCGCAAAGGTGTTCGGCGGGCCGAAGTACACCGTCAGCCCGACGTACGAGGGGATGCTCAAGGAGGAGATGGACGCCGCCGCCACCCGGCATCCGGCCGTGCCGTACGAGCCGCAGCTGATCGACGCGACGTTCGCGCTCCTGCTCTCCACCACCGGCGATCCGCTCGTGATCCCGGCGCTGAACCGCGACGGCGACATCCTCTCCGACCTCGTGCTCCCGCTGTTCGGCTCGATCGCCGCCTCGGAGTCGCTGCTCGTCGGCTTCGGCGACGACTTCGAGCCGTCGGCGATCATGGCGGAGGCCGCACACGGGACAGCGCCGTCGCTCCAGGGCAAGAACGTCGCCAACCCGATGGCGATGATCCTCGCCGGCGCGGCATTGCTCTCGCACGCGGGCGAGGCGACACAGCACGCGGGTCGCGCGATCCGCGAGGCGTGCCTCGAGTCGGTCGCGTCGGGCGCGCGCACGTCCGATCTCGGCGGCCACCTCGGCACGACGGAGTTCACCGACGAGGTGAGCTCGCGCGTGCGCTCGAAACTCGACGTCTGGGCTTCGCTCTAACCCTACGAAGCGGCGCGGAGCACGTCGGTCCAGACGTCGAGGAAGAGCTCGGCGACCTGGGGGTCGAACTGGGAGCCGGCGCAGCGGTCGATCTCGTCGAGCGCGTGCTCCGGCGCCATCGGACGGCCGTAGGGGCGCGGCGACGTCATCGCGTCGAACGCGTCGGCGACTGCGAGCAGCCTGGCCTCCACCGGGATCGAGCGGCAGCGGAGACCCGACGGGTAGCCCGTCCCGTCCCAGCGCTCGTGGTGGAAGAAGATGTACGGCAGCGCGAGCCAGGCGCCGCGCAGCGGCAGGATGAGCGACGCACCGGCGCGCGGATGCGCGCGCATCTCAACCTCCTCCTCCGGGGTGAGCGGGCCCGGCTTCCGGAGCACAGCGCGGCGGACGGCGAGCTTGCCGATGTCGTGCATCAGCGCCCCGAAGCGGAGCGTCACGATCCGCTCCGGCTCCCAGCCGAGCCGCTTCGCCACCGGCTCGGCGAACGTGGCCACGCGGGCTCCGTGCCCCTGGGTCTGGTCGCGTTCCTCGAGCGCGCGAGAGATGACTGCCAACATGCCCGAGGTAGGTTCCTCGGCAGGTGCGGAACTCCTCTACCGCTCGGCCCGGCGCCGGACGAGGTGGAAGGCGCCGACGGCGAGCACGATCACGACGATCACGGCCGCCCCGATGCCGGCGTCCTTCTCCACGGTGTTGACGACGGCCGAGCCGACGTAATACGCGGCCAGGCCGATGCCGAAGCCCCAGGCGACCGCGCCGGCGACGTTCCAGAGCATGAAGGGCACGGCCCGCATTCGGCCGACGCCGGCCATCCAGCCGAGCGTCGCGCGCAGAACCGGCACGAACCGGCCGAGGAAGACGGCCTTGGAGCCGTACCGGTCGAAGAACTCGTCCGAGCGTTCGATTCCGCGTCGCGTCAGGTGCTCGTACCGCGGCCAGAGGCGGAGCAGCGCGCGGCCGTAGTGATAGCCGATCGCGTACGCGACGCCGGCGCCGAGTACCGCGGCCGCGATCGCGAGCGCGATGATCCAGCGGATGCTGCCATGCCCCTGGGACGCGAGCGCGGAGGCGGCGATCAGCGCCGTCTCGCCGGGAACGAACGGGAGCCCGACGACCTCGAGGAAGACGACGCCGAACACGACCCAGAGGCCGTAGTGCTCGACGAAGTGCGTCACGTGCCGGCGAGCGGCCGGAGCCAATCGCTCGGGAACACGGGCCCGATCCAGCCGGGGTAGTCGGGTGCAAGCCGGCGCGCGATCTCCCCGGCGGGGCGCGGCTCGATGAACGGGCGCAGATCGTCGAAGCAGAGCAGGAGCCCGACGCTGGCGGCGACCTGGAAGTCTGCTGCGTTCGGCGTATCCGTGCCGATCACTCCCTCCGCGACGGCCGCATCGACGCGGTCGAGCTGCGCGGGCAGCACGCCGAGACGGGAACGCGTCTCCTCTGCGTCGACGGTAAATCCGGCGAGGATCGCCGGGGCGAGCACCGGCACGAGCGCCGCGACGAGCCGGTCTGGGAGCGGCAGGTACGACGGGAGCGCGAACGTCCGCAGCGAGGCGCGGTCGTGCTTCGCGCCCCAGTGCGCGAGGAGCCGCGCCGTGCTCTGAAGCTCCTCGTCGGCCCAGCGCTCCAACGCCTCGACGCGCGCGCGCGCGTCGAGGTCGGACGGAAAGAGTGCGGGCTCGGGCTGGAGCTCCTCGAGGGCGCGGGCGATCGCGCGCGAGCCTTCGACGCGCCTGCCGCCGATCCGCGCGACCGGAACGGTGCTGCCGTGGAAGCCGCGGAGCCGAAGCAGGACGCGGTGCAAGCCGGTGGGCAGATCGCGGCGCACATACGGAATGCGCTTGTACTCGAGCATCGCCTGCACGGCGACGACGGGATGCGAGCCCGGGACCCCGATCAGGCGCACGCGCTCCATCGGGCGAGGCTATGCGAAATACGAACGACACTGCGTCGCGCGGTCCTGCTGCTGGCTTAGAGTGGTCGCGTGAAGGTCGGGGTAGTGCGGGAGACGGCGCAGGGCGAGCGCAGGGTTGCGCTTGTACCCGAGACCGCCGGCAAGCTGGCCGCGGCCGGCTTCGAGCTCGTGGTCGAGCCCGGGGCGGGTGCTGCCGCGTCCTTCCCCGACGACGCGTACCGCGACGCGGGCGCCACGCTCGGCGCGCCCTGGGACGCCGATGCCGTCGTCAAGGTGCGCAAGCCCGACGAGGGCGAGGTCGCGCGCCTGCACGAGGGACAGCTGCTCGTCGGCTTCCTCGACCCGCTCGCAGACCGCGACGGCGTGGAGCGTCTGGCGGCGCGCGGCGTCGTCGCCTTTGCCATGGAGTCGATCCCGCGGATCACCCGCGCGCAATCGATGGACGCGCTCTCCTCGCAGGCGACGGTCGCCGGCTACAAGAGCGCGCTGCTCGCGGCCGAACATCTCCCCCGCTTCTTCCCGATGCTGATGACGGCGGCGGGCACGGTGACGCCGGCGAAGGTGCTCGTGATCGGCGCGGGCGTCGCCGGGCTCCAGGCGCTCGCGACCGCGCGGCGGCTCGGCGCCGTCGTCACCGGCTTCGACGTGCGCCCGGTCGTGCGCGAGCAGATCGAGAGCGTCGGCGCGAACTGGCTCGACCTCGGGGTGAGCGGCGCGGAGGCCGAGGGAGGCTACGCGCGCGAGCTCACGCCGGAGGAGATGCAGGCGCAGCAGCAGGCGCTCGAGGCGCGGATCTCCGAGTTCGACGTGGTGATCACGACGGCCGCCGTTCCCGGCCGCGCGGCGCCGAAGATCATCCCGGCGTCGGCGGTGCGGGCGATGCGGCCGGGCTCCGTGATCGTCGACCTCGCCGCCGAGACCGGCGGCAACTGCGAGCTGACCGTGCCGGGCGAGATCGTCGAACGCGACGGCGTGACGCTGGTCGGCTCCACGAATCTCCCGAGCACGATGCCGTATCACGCTTCGATGCTCTACTCGCGCAACGTGCAGGCGCTGCTCGTGCATCTCGCGCCCGGGGGCGCGCTGAATCTCGACTGGAGCGACGAGATCACGGCAGGCGCCTGCGTCACGAGGAAGAAGGAGGCCGCGTCGTGAGTCATGGGATTCTGCTCGTGTTCGAGGTGACGATCCTCGTGCTCACGGTCTTCCTCGGCTTCGAGGTGATCTCGAAGGTGCCGACGCTGCTGCACACGCCGCTCATGTCGGGGACGAACGCGATCCACGGGATCGTGATCGTCGGCGCGATGCTCGTGCTCGGACTCGGGCACAAGGGCCCGTTCACCTGGGTGATCGGCTTCATCGCCGTCGTGCTCGCCTCCGCGAACGTCGTCGGCGGCTTCGTTGTCACCGACCGGATGCTCGAGATGTTCAAGAAGCGCGAGCCCGCGAAGGAAACGAAGGACGGAACGAAGCCGTAGTGGGTACCAACCTCTCGAACCTCTTCTACCTACTCACGATCGCGACGTTCATCCTCGCGCTGCGCTTCCTGTCGAGTCCTGCGCACGCGCGGCGCGGCAACCAGATCGGCGCGGCCGGGATGCTCGTCGCAATCGGCGTCACGTTCGCGCGAAGCGGGCTCACGAGCTATTGGGAGATCGTGCTCGGAATGGTCGTGGGCGGCGGCTTCGGGGCGTTTGCCGCACGCAAGGTGAAGATGACGGCGATGCCGCAAATGGTGGCGCTGTTCAACGGCGTCGGCGGCGGCGCGGCCGCGCTGATCTCGCTCGCAGAGCTGCATCGCCTGCTTCCGGCACCGGGCCGCCTGCACGTCGACATCGCGCTGTCGATCGTGCTCTCCGCCCTGATCGGCTCGGTCTCGTTCGCGGGCTCGATGATCGCCTTCGCAAAGCTCCAGGAGCTGATCGGGGGACGTCCGATCACGTATCCCGGCCAGCAGTTCGTGAACGCCGCCGTGATCGGTCTGTGTCTCGCAGCCGGAATCGCGCTCGTCGCGGGCGTGCAGCGGGAATGGCTGCTGTGGGGGCTCGCGGCGGGGGCGTCGCTGTTCGGGATCCTGTTCGTGCTGCCGATCGGCGGCGCGGACATGCCGGTGGTGATCTCTCTTCTGAACGCGTTCACCGGCCTCGCCGCAGCTGCGACCGGCTTCGAGCTCGAGAACAACGTCCTGATCGTAAGCGGCATGCTCGTCGGCGCGTCGGGGACGCTGCTGACGATGAAGATGGGCCGCGCGATGAACCGGTCGATTGCGAACGTGCTCTTCGGCGCGTTCGGCCAGGTGACCGCCGAGGCGGCGGCCGTCGCCGCGGGCGAGGGCGGCGGCACCGTCCGCAGCGCAAATGCCGAGGACGTCGCCGTGATGCTCGCGTACGCGCACAAGGTCGTGTTCGTCCCGGGCTACGGCCTGGCGGTCGCGCAGGCGCAGCACGACGTGCATCAACTCGCCGACCTGCTCGAGGCGAAGGGCGTCGAGATCTCGTACGCGATCCATCCGGTGGCCGGCCGCATGCCGGGCCACATGAACGTGCTCCTCGCGGAGGCGAACGTCCCGTACACGCAGCTGGAGGAGATGGACGACGCGAACTCGGAGTTCCCGCGCACGGACGTCGCGGTCGTCGTCGGCGCCAACGACGTCGTCAACCCGGACGCGCGCAACAAGCCGGGGAGTCCGATCTACGGCATGCCGATCCTCAACGTCGACGACGCGCAGGTCGTCGTCGTGCTGAAGCGGTCGATGAACCCGGGCTTCGCCGGAATCGAGAACCCGCTCTTCTACAACCCGAAGACGGTGATGCTCTTCGGCGATGCGAAGGCGTCGCTCTCGCAGCTGATCCAGGACGTCAAGGCGCTCTAACGGCCATGTCCCGGTGCCTGGCACCGGACGTCCGCGCACTGCTGCACGAACGGAATCCCGGCAACGCCACGTCTCCCGAGGACACGTCTCGGTGCCAGGCACCGGGACACGGCCGGGCAGAGCTAGGCCGGAGAAGACAGACGGCTCATGCGGTGCGGCGCCGCAGGGTCGCTGCGCCGAGGGCGAGCGCGAGCACGATGCAGCCGCAGACGACGCCGACGTCGGCGGCGAAGCGGCCGTCCAGGGTGTTCGCGGCGGTGCGGGCGAGGGCTTCGTACGCATACGTCAGCGGCAGGGCGTCGGAGATCCAGCGCAGCCAGGTCGCCATCGAACCGCGGTCGACGAACAGGCCCGAGAGCAGCACCTGCGGGAAGACGATCGCCGGCATGAATTGCACGGCCTGGAACTCGGTCTGCGCGAACGCGCTCACGAACAGGCCCAGCGCGCTCCCGAGCAGCGCGTTCGCGACGGCGAGCGCGCCGACGACCTCCTTCGGCCCGGCGACGTCGAGCCCGAGCAGGCCGAAGGCAAGCGCCGAGACGATCACCGCCTGGATTGCGGCGAGCACCGCGAACGCGGCGCCGTACCCCGCGAGCAAGTCGAGCTTGCCGAGCGGGAGCGTCATCAGCCGCTCGAGCGTCCCCGTCGTCCGCTCGCGAAGCATCGTGATCGAGGTGACGAGGAACATCGTTACGAACGGAAACAGCCCGAGCAGCGGCGGACCGACGTGCTGGAATACCGGCGACCGGCCGGCGAACAGCTCCTTGAGCAGCGTCTCGAGCAGACACGGTACGCCGACGATGAGCACGAGCGTGCGCGGGTCGCGCCGCAACTGCTGGAGGACGCGGGCCGCGACTGCGCCCGTCACGCGCAGGCTCATCCGGTCGCCTCGTCGACGAGCCGTAGGAAGACCTCGTCCAGCCGGTCAGCGCCGGTGCGCGCCCGGAGCTCCGCCGGAGTCCCCTGCGCGAGCAGGCGGCCCGCGCGCAACAGCAGCAGCGCGTCGCAGCGTTCGGCTTCGTCCATCACGTGGCTCGAGACGAGCAGCGTCGCGCCGCGATCGGCCAGGCCGTGGAAGAGCTGCCAGAGATCGCGGCGCAGGACGGGGTCGAGCCCGACGGTCGGCTCGTCGAGCACGAGCAGGTCGGGTACGCCGAGCAGTGCGGTGGCGAGCGAGACGCGCGCCCGCTCGCCACCGGAGAGCCGCGACACAACCCGGTCGGCGTTGCCGGTGAGCGACACGTCGCCGATCGCCTGCTCGACTGCGGCGCGCGGGGCGCCGAGCACGCGCGCGAAGAAGCGGAGATTCTCGCGCACCGTCAGGTCCTCGTACACCGACGTCGCCTGAGTCATGTAGCCGACGCGCGCGCGGAGCTGCTTGGCACCAGCCGGCTCCCCGAGCACCTCGACGCGGCCGCCGGCGACGCGCTGCACGCCGACGACGGAGCGGATGAGCGTCGACTTGCCGCTGCCGCTCGGGCCGAGCAACCCCGTGACCGAGCCGCGCGCGACCTCGCACGTCAGCTCAGGCAGGACGACCGTGCCGCCGCGCACGACGCGGAGCGCCTCGACGCGGATCGCTACGGCATCCACGTCGCCTCGTCGAACGCGCTGCCCGCCAGTAAATGGCCCAGCGTTCGCTCCATCGACGGCGCGAGCTCGAGCGCTTCGATCTCCTTCGGCGTGAACCAGCCGGCGTCGATCGTCTCGTCGTCGTGCGCATGCGGCTCCCCCGACACCAGCCGCGCCTCGAAGATCGTCGTCACCCATGCCGCCTCGTCGCCGTTCGCATACGTGATCCGGTACTCGGGCCCGCTGAAGACGCCGACGATGCGGAGTGGCTCGACGATCACGCCCGCCTCCTCCCAGCACTCGCGCCGTGCGGCGTCCGCAGGCCGCTCGCCCGGGTCGACCGCCCCGCCCGGGAGCATCCAGCGCCCTTCGAAGTGGCGGACGAGCAGGATCCTGCCCTCGCCGTCACGGACGAGCGACGCAACCGACGGCAGGAAGAGCAGCGCCGTGCCGACCTTCTCGCGCAGTTCCCGGACGTAGTCGGACATCGCCACACCCCGAGCCTAATAGGCTTTGGCCCGTGGTCCCGCTCTATACGGCGCAGCACGTTCGCGACGCGGTGCCGCCCGAGCGCGCCGTCGATGCGGTGCGCGACGCCTTCGTTGCTTATGCCCGCGGCGAATGGACGATGCCGCCGAAGGTGTATGTGACGGCGTACCCGGCCGGAGATTTCCGCGCGATGCCCGCGCTCGGCTCCGGGCACGCCCTGCTGAAGTGGGTGACCTCCTTCCCGGGCAACCCGGCGAAGGGGCTCCCGACGGTGATGGGCGTCGTGCTCGTCTCCTCGGCCGAGGACGGGCGGCTGCTCGCGGTGATGGATGCGGGAGCGGTGACGGCGATCCGCACGGGCGCTGCTGCCGTGCTCGCCGCGGAGACGCTCGGCCGCGCGGACGCGGAGACGGCAGCCGTCGTCGGCGCCGGCGTCAACGGCGAGGCCACTGCGCGGGCGTTCGCCGCCCGCGGTCGGACGCCGCTCGTGTGGGACATCGACCCGGAGCGCGCCCGCGGCGTCGCCGAGCGCGTCGGCGGCCGCCTCGCGGCGAGCCGCGACGAGGCGCTCGCCGCCGACCTACTCGTCACGGTCACGCCGGGCCGCGAGGTCCTGCTCCCGGAGGGCTCCCTCCGTCCCGGGCAGCACGTGAGCCTGATGGGCGCCGACGGCCCTGGCAAGGCGGAGATCGCCGTCGCCGAACTGGGCCGCGTCCACGTGTTCTGCGACGACTGGGAGCAAGCCTCGCACGGCGGGGAGTGCGCGGCCGCGGTCGCCGCCGGCGTCCTCAAACGCGAGGACGTCACCGAGCTGGGCCGCGTGCTCACGGGCGAGGCCGAGGGCCGCCGCACCCCCGACGACGCCACCGCGTTCGACTCGACCGGTCTCGCCCTGCAAGACCTCGCCGTCGCGCTCGTCGCGCTCGAGCGCGTGAACGAGCTCGATCTGCCCACGATCGACCTGTGAAGAGCTACTACGCCCGCAGCGCCTCGGAATACGACGCCACCTCCTGGCACGCGCTCGATCCCGGCCCGCGCGAAGCGGTCGAGCGCTTCGTCGCGAGCCTGCCGGCAGTGCGAACGCTCGACACGGCTGCGGCACCACTCCAGCTGAGCGCCGCGTTAGCGTGAAGCTTCATCCGGTCTCCTCCTTGGGACTGAGCTGCCTTCGTCAGCGCTCTGCCTCCAATGAGGCCCGGATGGACCAGCGTGCTTAGGAACTACACCTAGAGACTAGGAGAAGCGCGCCGGATCGAACAGCTCGAGCTGCGGCGACGTCTCGCCGAGGATCGCGCCGGCGACGAGCCGGCCGCACGCGAATCCGAGCACGTTGCCGTGGCCGGAGTAGCCGCCGGCGACCCAGAGGCCGTCGCGGCCCGGCACCGGGCCGACGAGCGGGAGCATGTCCTGCGTGAGGCCGAAGATGCCGGCCCAGCGGTGCGAGATGCGCGGTATCTCCCCGATCAGCTCGCCGAGGAAGCGCTCGAGCGCCGCCTGCACCGGCGCCGTCATCTCCTCGACGTCGGTCAACTCGTCGAGGATCGACACGTCGCGGAAGCCGCCGAGGAGGACGCGACGGTCGGGAAGCTGCTGCCAGTAGTCGAAGCCCTGGCGCGCGTAGTGCGGGCGGTCGTAGAGCACACGGTCGAGCGGCTCGCTCACGATCACCTGGCCGCGCGTCGGCCAGATCGCCTCCATCAGCTCGGGCACGAGCCCGTGCCCGTAGCCGTCGGTCGCGACGAGCACGTGATCGGCGTCGAGCGCGGTCACGTCGTCGACGCGCTCGTGCTCGCGGAACTCGGCTCCCGCCTCGGCCGCCCGCGCCGCGAGCCGCCGCACGAACCGCGCCGGCTGGATCGAGCCGCCGCGCGCATGGACGACGACGCCCTGGAAGCGGCCCGCGAGGACGCCCGCCATGTCGTCGAGCCATTCGACGTCGAACCCGTCCGCGCGCAGCGCGTCGTACTCAGCGCGGATCTGCTCGCGCTCCTCCTCGTCCACTGCCAGGCGATAGCTGCCGACGTGGCGGAACGCGTCGCCGGCGAGCTCCCCGAGCCGGTCGGCTTCGGCCTCGGTCCAGCGCCAGAACTCCCGTGCCTGCTCGCGCCCGTACGTCTCGCACGCGATGTCGTAGCGTGTCGCGCCGCCGGGCAGAGCGAAACCGCCGTTGCGCCCGCTCGCGCCCTCGGCGACGCCGCGCTCGTCGAAGACGCGGACGGTCCGCCCCGCCTCGGCGAGCCTGAGCGCGGCCGCGCACCCGGTGACGCCGGCACCGACGATCGCGACGTCGACGCGCCCCGCATGCCGCGGCGACGGCCGGGCGGCGAGCTCGTCCTCGAGCCAGTACGGGTTCATACCGGCGCCGATGCTACGCGTTACGTCGCGGCGGCGCCCTTGTGCATCGGCGCGGCGTAGAGCCGGTGCAGGAGCGCGTGCAGCGTCGCCTGGGTCTTCGCGTATGCGGGCTTGCCTGCGACGTTGCGCAGCTCCCACCGGTCGGTGCGGAGATCGTAGAGCTCGCGCCAGCCGCGCCGGTACTCGACGTAGAGGTAGCGGCGCGTGTGGACGGCGACGTACGGCGGCGGTCCACCTTGCTTGAGCTCGTCCGGGCCGAGGTACTCGATCACGAACGCCTTTCGCCAGGGCTCCGCGCGCCCGTGGAGGAACGGGACGAAGCTGTCGCCGTCCTGGAGCTTGCCGGGCTGCACGTGTGCGAGCGCGCTGATCGTCGAGGCTAGGTCGATGTTGAGCACGGGCGCCTCGTTGACCGTGCCGTTGCCCTCCTGCCACGGCGTGCGCACGATCAGCGGGACATGCGTGGACTCCTCGTACGGCCAGAGCTTGCCGCCGAGCCGGTGCTCACCCCAGAGGAAGCCGTTGTCGCTCGTGTAGAGGATGACCGTGTGGTCGAGCTGATGGCGCTGCCGGAGCGTCGCGACGATCTTGCCGACCGAGCGGTCGAGCGCGAGCAGCGACTCGAGCTGGTGCGTGCGCACCTGCTCGGTGTAGCTGCCCGCCTTGGTGTTCAGCGTCCGCGAATGCCACGCGGCCCACGGCTTGTCGCCGATGTTCTTCTCGTTGACCGCAGGCGAGGCGAGCGGAGGGAGGTTCGTGAGGCTGCCCGCGTCCCCCGGGGCCGGTGTCGCCGGCAGGTGCGGCGCGACGGGTGCGAAGTAGAGGAAGAACGGCGACTTCGCGCCCCGGATGAAACTGAGCGCCTTCTGCGTGAGCACCGTCGTCGAGTAGTCGGACGGTTTCGAGCCGTAGTGCACGAGTCGGCCGCCGCCCTCGTTGATCGTGTAGTTGTAGTACTTCTCCTCCGGGATGCTGTCGATCGCCTGCCAGTCGTCCCAGCCCGGCGGCACAACGTGATGGCCGTCGAGCGTGTAGTCGTTCAGGTACTTGCCGACGAGCCCCGTCGTGTAGCCGGCCTTGTGCAGCCAGACGGCGAGATCCGACGTATCGTCGAACATCGGATAGCTGTTCGGCCCGAAGTTTGCGAGCACGCCCGTGTGGTGCGAGTACTCGCCGGAGAGGATGCTCGCGCGCGACGGCCCGCACTCGGAGGTGGTGACGTGGTAGTCCGAGAACGTCACGCCGTGCTTTCCAAGCAGCTGGACGTTCTTCATCACGCTGTTGCCCGCGACGCGCTCGTCGTCGCTCAGGATCACGATCACGTTCATGCGCTGCGAGGCGGCGGCCTTGGCGGAGGCATGCGCGCCGCCGACGACGCCGAACGCGACGCCGGCGAGCGCGGCGCACGCGAGCACCGGAACCGAGACCTTCCCTGCCCGACCCATCCCGCCTAACGATCCCCGCTGCAGGCAGCGAGCCACGTTAAGCGCGTGCGTAGCCCGTGTTAAGCCATTGCGCGCCGTGAGCGCCATGGATCGGATGGCGATCATGGCGCGGCCCGATACACGCCGTCGACGGCGACGACCCTGCGCGCGAGCTCGAGCTCGACGAGCTGCCGCGAGACCTCGGACGACGAGAGGCCCGCGCGGTGCACGAGCTCGTCCGCCGTCGCCGGCAAGAGCTCGAGCAGCGGCGAAGCCCCGGTCGAGCCGCTCTCCGCCGGCTCGATCCCGAAGCAGGAAAGGACATCGGCCGCGCGCGTGAGCGGGGAGGCACCGAGCTTCAGCAGGTCGTTCGTGCCGATCGACAGCGACGAGGTGATCTCGCCGGGAACGGCGAACACTTCCCTCCCTTCTTCGAGCGCGAGGTCGGCGGTGATGAGCGCGCCGCTGCGCTCGCGCGCCTCGACGACGACGGTCGCGGCACAGAGCCCCGCGATGATCCGGTTGCGGGCGGGAAAGCGCCACGGCGCCGGCTCGACGCCCGGCGCGTACTCGGCGACGACGAGGCCGCGCTCGACGACGCGCCGGGCGAGCTCGGCGTGCGACGCGGGATAGTCGCGATCGATCCCGCAGCCGAGCACGGCGACGGTGGTCCCGCCGGCCTCGAGCGCGCCGCGATGGGCCTCCGCGTCGATGCCGCGCGCCAGCCCGCTGACGACGACGAGCCCGGCCGCGGCGAGCTCGCGCGCGAGCGTGCGCGCGACCGAGGCGCCGTAGCCCGAGCACGCGCGGGCGCCGACAAGCGCGACGGCGGGGCGCGAGAGCAGGTCGGTCGGGGCCGTGCCGCGCACGAACAGTCCCGGCGGCGGGTCGTGGACGGCGCGGAGCAGCGGCGGGAAGTCCGGCGCCGCGCGAGCGACGAAACGGAAGCCCTGCGCGCCGAGCCGCCGCTCGTACGCCGCGGCGTCGAATGCACGTAGATGGGCCGTCCAGCGCGCGCTCGACGGCGGGCGCACGAGGTGCGTGCCCGTCTCGGACGCGAACACTGCGAGCGCAAGGTCGTTCACGTCCCGAGCTCCTGCGGCGACCGGTAGGCGAGCGCCTCGGCGAGATGCTCCGGACGCACCTGCTCCGCGCCGGCGAGCGCAGCGATCGTGCGCGCGACCCGCGCGACCCGCGCGCGGCCGCGTCCGGAGAGCGGCAGCCGCTCGACCGCCCGAGAGAGCAGCGCGTCCGCCTCCGCCGACCGCGGCAGCGGTGCGACGGCCAGCAGCTCGCGCGCCGACGCAACCCGCTCGGCCACGGCGGCCGTCGGCTCGGACGGGCCGGCGGCAAGCTCGACCGCGCGCGGGCGGGGCACCGCGACGACGAGGTCGAAGCGGTCGAGCAGCGCGCGCGAGAGCTTGTCGCGGTACGCGTTGAGACGCTGCGACGAGCAGCAGCACTCGACGGCCGGGTCGCCGCGCGCACCGCACGGACAGAGGTTCATCGTGCCGACGAGCTGGAAGCGCGCCGGAAACACGACGCGGCCCACCGCACGCGCGATCGAGACGAAGCCGTCCTCGAGCGGCTGCCGCAGCGCCTCGAGCGCGGGTCGCGGGAACTCGCCGAGCTCGTCGAGGAACAGGACTCCTC
>DATCBP010000004.1:0-10337 GCA_036511815.1 Gaiellaceae bacterium | reverse complement strand
CCATCCCCACGCCCGAGCATCCGGCCTGCACGAACGCGGCAAAGGGCCCGCGTTCGCTCCGGCCCTGGACCGGTTGAACCGGAGAAGGTTTAGAGCCGCCGCTCGTCGTGGCGGTCCCGGCCGGAGGCTAACGCGGCCTTTGGCGCGTTAGCCGCAGGCGGATCCACGCGGACGGGGACGCTTCAGCGCCACCGGCCGCGCTCCCACAACCCTCCAGCCCTCCGCCAGGCCAAGAGCCCGTCGGCTTGGCCGACGGGCGCTCCGCGAAGCCGAACATTCCCCCGAGGGAAACGCGCAGCGTTTCACTC
This sequence comes from Gaiellaceae bacterium, assembly GCA_036511815.1. Classification (GTDB taxonomy): domain Bacteria; phylum Actinomycetota; class Thermoleophilia; order Gaiellales; family Gaiellaceae; genus Palsa-739. The sequence continues at coordinate 10,029 of DATCBP010000004.1, read as the reverse complement.
GGAGTTACGGAGCGCCTCGAGCGCGCTCCAGCGTGAATCGCTACCGGTCTCCTCGTGCTCGTGCGGCTCGACGTTGAGGTCCTTGCCGCAGGCCGGGCAGAGGCCCGCGCAGTCGGGACGGCAGAGGATCTTCTCCGGCAGCGCGAGCGCGAGCGAGTCGCGGGCCCACGCGGAGAGGTCGAGCACGTCGTCGGCGACGTACGGCGAGCGGAGCTCCTCGTCGGCGCCGGGATCCGTCGCGTGGTACTCGCGGGCGTGGATCGGCAGTTCGAGCTCGGTGTCCGCGAGGCAGCGGAAGCACGGGCCACGCAGCCGCACCCCGAACGAGAGCTCGAACACGCTGCCCGTCGTCGTCTTCGTGATCAGGAGCTCCGAGGCTGCGAGGGCCGGCGCCGGAAGGTACTCCTGGCCGCCGAGAACGAGCCCGTCGAGCTCCACTTCGAGCTCGGTGCGAAGCTGCTCCGCAGCGTGGAGCTTGACGTGGCGGAGGTTGAACGTGGTCACGCTCTCACCGTAGCGCGCGGCGTCGCCCGAGAGCTACGCGGCGATGCGACGCAGCTCGGCGAGGCGCGGCACTGGCCGGAAGGCCACCGTCTGCGCGTGCTTCGCCTGGATGTAGCTCGGCATCGACTCGGGGATCGGCTCGGCTTCCGGCCGCGGCCAGCGGGCGAGCAGGAGCAGCATCACCGAGGTGAGGATCACGAAGCCGGCCGCGATCTCCTTGCCGCCGACATGCTCGCCCGCGAATCCCCAGCCGAGGAGGACGGCAACGGCGGGGTTCACGTACGCGTACGTCGAGAGCAGCGAGCTCGAGGTGTTCTTCAGCAGCCAGCCGTAGGCCGTGAAGGCCATGAGCGAGCCGAAGACGATGAGGAAGCCGAGTGCGAGCAGCGACGCGGCCGAGACGGCGGAGAGATGGACGCGGGACAGCTCGCCCATCGAGGCGCCGCCGACCGCGAGGAGCACGCCGGCGCACATCATCTGCATCGCCGCGGAGAGAAGCGGCCGTCCGGGCAGCGGCGCCACCCGCGCGTAGATCGAGCCGGCCGCCCAGGCGAACGACGCCACGAGCAGGACGATCACGCCGATCGGATTCGCCTTGCCGGCGGGGCCGACGAGCATGCCGACGCCGACGAGACCGGTGGCGATCCCTGCAACGGCGCCCAGGGGAAGCCGCACGCCGAAGACCACCCGGTTGATCAGCGCCATGAACACGGGCACGCTCGCGACGATCAGCGCGGTGAGGCCGGAGGCCACCCGCTGCTCCGCCCAGGCGACGCCACCCGTGTCGATGACGAGGAGCAGGCCGCCGACGGTTGCGGCGGCGCTCCACTGCCGGCGCCCGGGCCGCTCGGCGCGGAGGTCGCCGCGCCAGACGCACCAGGCGTAGAGGAGCACGCCGGCGACGAGGAAGCGCACGGACAGCATCAGGAGCGGCGGTAGCGACCGGTCCGCGATCGCGATCGCGAGAAAGGTCGATCCCCAGACGAGATAGACGGTGCCGAGAGCCGCAACGAGCTTCATGCATTCAGCGTGCCTACGCTCATTGATTAGGACAAATCCAACTATGATTCGTGTTGATGATTGAGCGTGATAGATGGCTGGGGGTCGAACTGCGCCATCTGGCCGCCCTCGAGGCGGTGGCCCGGACCCGTTCCTTCGGTGCCGCGGCCCGCGAGCTCGGCTACACGCAGTCGGCCGTGAGCCAGCAGATCGGCCAGCTCGAGCGCGCCGTCGGGCAGAGGCTGTTCGACCGGCCGGGCGGCCCGCGGCGCGTCGACCTGACCGAGGCGGGGCGCCTGCTGCTCCGGCACGCGGACGCGATCGTGGCCCAGGTCGACGCGGCGCAGGCGGACATGGCCGCCCTGGCCGAGGGCGCGGCCGGACCGCTGCGCGTCGGCATCTACCAGAGCGTCGGCGCGCGCATCCTCCCCGGCCTGCTCCGCCGCTTCCGCGCCGAGTGGCCGCGCGTCGAGGTGCACCTACAGGAAGAGACGGACGCGCGCGACCTGCTCCGCCTCGTCGAGCGCGGCGATCTCGACCTCACCTTCGCCGACCTGCCGCTGCCCGAGGGGCCGTTCGAGTCCGAGGAAGTTCTGCGCGACCCCTACCTGCTGCTCGTCTCGGCCAAGTCCGAGCTCGCGGAGCGCGAGTCGGCCCCGCCGCTGCGCGAGCTCGCCGGCATGCCGCTGATCGGCTGGCGCAGCACGGGCGAGCCCGAGCGCTTCCTCCGCGGCCACGTGCTCGACCTGAACGTCGTCTTCCGCACCGACGACAACGGCACGCTGCTCGGCTTCGTCGCCGAGGGCCTCGGCGCCGCGGTCGTGCCGCGCCTCGTCGTCAACCCGCGCAACACGGCCGTCGTCGGACTGCCGCTCGGCAATCGCATCCCGCCGCGCGTGATCGGAATCGTGTGGCACCGCGACCGCTACCGCTCCGCGGCGTCGCAGGCCTTCTCGGATCTCGCGAAGGAGCTGGGCGCCGCATACGCCGCGCGGCTCGACAAGGCAGCCGTCACGCCGTCGCGGGCGGGTCGCCGACAACGAAGCGCAGGTTGACGGGCCGCCGGCCCGGCACGTTTCCAGACGGTGACAGCCGCGTTCGAGGAGGCCGGATCCACGCGCACGGGGATGGCGCAGCCTTCTAACGAAGTGTCCAGCGGGTCGGCGGCCAGTAGGTCGCAACGACCGGTCCGATAAATGCCGAACGCTCGACCGGGCCCCACGTGCGCGAGTCGCACGACTCGCTGCGGTTGTCGCCCATCATGAAGTACTCGTTCTTGCCGAGCCGCGGCCAGCTCTTCGTCTCGAAGACGGGCCGCTCGGACGTCGGGACGTAGGGCTCGTCCAGCTTCTTGCCGTTGACGTAGATGAAGCCGTGCGCCTCGGCGATCTTGTCGCCGGGCAGGCCGATCACGCGCTTGAGGTACGTGCCACCCTCGTCGCAGTCGCGCGTCGCGGCGGGGGGCGCGTGGAAGACGGCGATGTCACCGCGCTGCGGGTTGCGAAAGCGGTAGACGATCTTCGCGACGATCACGCGGTCGTTGACCGACGCGGTGCAGCCGGGCCCGGGCTTCGCGCAGTCCAGCGTCGGCTCCATCGACGACGTCGGCACCCGGAACGGCTGCGCGATCTCCGCCTCGAACACGAGCACGATGACGGCCGTCACCGCAAGCGTGACGACCCATTCGACGATCGTCCGCCGGCGCACGGGCAGAGGGTAGCTGGTGCCCCTTCCAGTGATGCCGTTCAGCTTCTGGGGCGCGAGCACCAGGCGATGCAAGGACGCAGGGAGCGCACGTAGCCGAAGCTACGGGCGCGACCGAGGACGCGGCGGCGCACAGCGTGATCGCGTTCCAGAAGCGGGCGGGTATTGCCGGAAGGGCGCTAGACCGGTTCGCCGTCGATCGCCCGAAGGTAACGCCCCGCGGAGCGCTGCACGACGCCCTTGCCGTCCTTCGGCACGACCGTCCCCCACCAGGCGCCGACGATCCGCTCGAACTCGAACGGCTCGAGGGCGGCGGCGATGCGGCGAATCGCGTCGCCGCCGAGCGGGATGAGGTTCGGGAAGCTGTACATGAAGCTGACCCAGGCCCGGTCGGGGACGACCTGCACGATGTCGCCCGAGAGGAGCGCGCTCTGCGCACTGCAGTGCAGGACCTGACCCCCGGGGAAGTGGCCGCCGCAGCGGACGAGCGTCAGCCCGTCGCCGAGCTCGTTCGTCTCGCCCTCCCAATGGATGACGTGCGCGTCCGGCCGCATCAGCCACTCCGCGTCGTCTGCGTGCAGGTAGACGGGGCAGTCGAAGCGCTGCGCCCATTCCACCACCGACGAGTAGTAGTGCGGGTGCGAGATCGCGATGCCGGCGAGCCCGCCACGCCGCTCGACCTCCTCCGCCGTCTCGTCGTCGAGCAGCGAGATGCACTCCCACATCAGGTTCGAGCCGCGCCACGGCACGAGCAGAGCCCTCTGCCCGATCGCGAACGACGGCTCGACCCCGATGCCGACGAAACCGGCGTCCTCGTTGACCCAGTTGCCGTGACTTTCGCGCAGCTCCGTGAGCGTCGTCCAGCGCTGGCCTCCCGCAGGCACGTACTGGCGCGGGTCCTCGCAGATCGGACAGCGCACCGGCGACTGCTCGGCGAACTGCGTGCCGCACGTGCGGCAGATCGCGAACTCGGCACTAGGACGGCTTGGCGAAATCTCGCACCACCCATCGCATCCCAGCAACGAGCACTATTCGGCCAAACTCTCCTAGTACCCGAGATCGTCGCTGATGCCGTCGCTCGGGCCGATGCCCGCGACGACCGTCTCCTGCGACCGCTCGTGCAGACGCTCGCGCCCGCGCTTCACGGCGGAGAGGAACTTGTCGAGGTTGACCTCGAGCGTCGAGAGAATCCCGTCCGCCCAGTCCTCCATCTCGAGCCGCGTCTCCCGCGCCTGCCGGCGCGCGTCGTCGACGATGTCCTGGGCCTGATGCTCCGCGATCTTCACGATCTCGGTCTGCGACGCCTCGCGCACCGCCTGCTCACGTGCCTCCGCCAGCAGCCGGTCGACCTCGCGCTTCGCCTCCGCGAGCATCTCCTGGCGCTCTTTGACGATCCAGCGCGCCTGCTTGATCTCTTCCGGGATCGTCGCGCGCATCTGGTCGAGGATGTCGTAGATCTCCTCGCGGTCGATCCGCACCTGGTCGGTGAGGGGGACGGCCTTCGCGTTGTGCACGAGGTCGTCGAGCTTGTCGATGAGAACGAGTACATCCATGGCGCGAAGTCTAGCCTCGGATTCGGCGGGCGACGGGAGGGTCCTCCTGGTTCCCGAGGAGCCATTCGTGGACTTCTGACACGCCCGTCTCGCTCAGCGAGAGGTGCCCGTGCTCGGGGGCGAGGCGCCGCTCGGCGGCCGGAACGTGAGCCGCGAGCCATTCGAAGTGGGCGACCGGGACGAATCCGTCCTGCGCACCCTGGATGAGCAGGAGCGGGACGCGGATCGATGCGACGTCGACGCCCCAGGGAGTCACGAAGGCGAGGTCGTCGTCGACCCAGCCGTCGACGGTGTCGCGGAGCGCGAGCTCCACCGACTCGTAGACGAAGTCGCCGAATCCGCGGTCGAGCGAGGCCGCATCGACCGGCGTGACGAGCGTGCCCAGCTCCTCCTTCAGCGCCTGGACACCGCCCCCGAGCATTCCCGCCCTCCCGGCTTCGAGCAGCGGGCGCAGCACCTCCTCGCCCTCGGCGGCGGCGCCGTGCTCGACGACGTTCTCCTCGCCCATGCCCTCCGTCCAGTCGAGATCCGCGGCGTCGAACGGCGCGGGGCCGGCCATGCATGCGGCCGCGGCAACGAGGTCGGGTGCAAGCGCGGCGCACGCGAGCGCATGCGGCCCGCCGCCGGAGATCCCCCACGTGACGAGCCGGTCGATCCCGAGCGCGGCGGCGATCGCGCGCACGTCGGCTGCGGCGTCGGCGATCGTGCGCCCCGCGTGCCGGCTCGAGCCGCCGTACCCCGGCCGGTCGTAGCCGATCAGGCAGATGCCCCGCGTGGAAGCCTCGGCGATCCACGGGCCGTAGAGAATGCCGCCGCTCGGCGTTCCGTGCTGCGCGAGCACCGGCACGCCTCCCTCGTCGCCGGTGACCCAGACCCGCAGCGTGCGCCCGTCAGGCGTCGAGACGTTCACTCGCCCGGATTCTCCGGGGTGCCCGGCCGTCCGTCCGGGAACAGCAGCTTGAACCGCCGCGCGACCGGTTCCGGCACGAGTCCGGAGACGTCGCCGCCGAAGGCGGCGATCTCCTTCACGCCGCTCGACGAGACGAAGCTCACGCTCGCGCCGGCCATCACATAGACGGTCTCGACGTCTGGCGCGAGATGGCGGTTGAGCTGGTTCATCTGGAACTCCCACTCGAAGTCGGAGAGCACGCGCAGCCCTTTTACGATCACCTTCGCGTCCCATTTGCGCGCGAACTCGACGACGAGCTCGCGGAAGACGTCGATCTCGACGTTCGCCACGTGCGCGACCGCGTCGCGGAGGAACTCGACGCGTTCGTCGATCGTGAACATCGGCTGCTTGTGGTGCGGGTTGCCGACGATGCCGACGACGACGCGGTCGAAGATGCCGGCCGCGCGCGTGATCACGTCGACGTGCCCGTTCGTAACGGGGTCGTACGAGCCGGGGCAGATGGCGGTGATCACGGCGATGCCTCGTAGAGGGTGATCCGCGCGGACCCGTACTTGCGGCTCGTGCGTTGCGGCAGCGGCAGCTCGGGCTCGACGCGCACGTCGGTCTCGAGCACGAGCAGGCCGTGCTCGGCGAGGACCGCCGGGAGGTAGCGCGCGAGCTGTGGCTGAAGGTCGGTGTACATGCCGTAGGGAGGGTCGACCAGCACGAGATCGTACTTCCTGCCGGAGGCGGCCTCCATCGCGAGGGCGGCGACGGCGTCCCGGCGGAGGATCGTGCCGGCGAGCCGGAGCTTGTCGAGGTTGCGCTCGATCGCGCGTGCCGCGTCGGGGTCCTGCTCCACGAACACCGCCCGCGCCGCGCCGCGCGAGAGAGCCTCGAGGCCGAGCGCGCCCGAGCCGGCGTACAGGTCGAGCACCGCGGCGCCGTCGAGGGGGCCGACAAGGTTGAAGACGCTCTCCCGCACGCGATCCGAGGTGGGCAGGGTCTCCTGCCCCCGAGGCGCGTGGATTGTGTGACCCCTGTGCGAGCCGGCGATGATCCTCATCGGGGAGAAGCTTAGGAGCCCAGGCAGGCGTCGTGGCACGAGGCGGCGACGCGGACGCGGATGCGTTGCCGGCCCTTCGCGTCGACGACCGTGAGCGTCCCGTCGTTCAGCGACGGGGTGAGCACGACAGCTCCTGCGTACTGCACGTTGAAGGAGCCGAAGGCGATCCTGCTCTCGTGCAGCTGCCGGGCGGTCGGCTCGTCGTAGACGCGCAGCGTGCCCGACGCGCCGCTCGTCACGAACGCGCGTCCGTCGAGGAAGGTGACGTGCTGCGGCGCGCCGTCCGCGGGGAGATACGTGAAGAGTCCGCGTCGACGAACCGCGATCCGGTTGGTGTCTCCCGAGGTCACCCAGACGGCGCCGCTCGGCGCGTAGCCGACGTCGTGGGCCGCCAGCCCTGGCCGGATGCGGCCGCGCAGCTTCGGTGCGCGCGGATCGGAGACGTCGACGACCGCGAGCTCCGGCGACGCAGTGCTGAGCCCGATCAACAACGTCCGTCCGTCCGGCGAGAGCGAGAGATGCCGCGGCCATTGCCAGAGCTTCAGCCGGCCGACGATCTCGCCGCGGACGACGTCCACGGTCATGAGCTCGGCCCGGCCCGAGTCGGTGACGAACGCGTGCCTGCCGTCACGCGCGGCCGCGGTGTAGCGCGGCTCGACGAAGCCGTCGAGCACGTGGCGCACGGTGAGGCTGCCGACGTCGAGGATCGACACCTCGCCGACCACGGTGTGCGCGACGACCGCGGTGTCGCCGACACGCTCGATGCTGAACGGGTCGGGCCGTGTCGGGATCCGTTTCCGGATCGCGCCGGTGGCGAGATCGACCGCGGCCACGTGCGCCTCGGTGTCCGCCGTCACGAAGGCGAGCGGCGCCGGAGCGGCGAGCGCCGCCGACACGTCGCGCAACGCGAAAGGCGCGGCTGCGGCGGCGAGCAGGAAGCGGCGTCTATCCACAACGGGACTACGTCAGGCGAGCGCGCCGGGGTCCGTGCCGGCGAAGAGGGCGTCGACCTCGTCCTGAAGAGGGCCCGGGTCGGTGCCGAGCTCGGCGCAGGCCGTGCGTGCCCGCTCGAGCAGCGCGCGGTCGCCGCGCAGGTCGGCGAAATGCAGGTCGGAGAACCCGGACTGGCGTGTTCCGAGCAGCTGGCCGCCGCGCCGCAGGTCGAGGTCGACCTGCGCGAGCTCGAAGCCGTCGTTCGTCGCCACGAGCGCGTCGAGCCGCTCCTGCGCCGCGCCTGTCAGCAGCTCCTGCGAGCGCGACACGAGCAGGCAGTACGACTGCTCGGCGCCGCGGCCGACGCGACCGCGCAGCTGGTGGAGCTGTGCGAGCCCGAAGCGGTCCGCCTCCTGCACGATCATCACGGTCGCGTTCGGGACGTCGACGCCGACCTCGATCACCGTCGTCGCAACGAGCACGTCGAGCTCCCGCGCCTTGAAGCGCGCCATCAGGTCGCGGCGCTCAGCCGGCTTCAACCGGCCGTGGATGCACCCGACGCGGAACTCCTTCAGCTCCGCACGCTGAAGGCGTTCCGCCTCTTCCTCGGCGGCGCGGGCCACTGTTGTCTCCGACGCCTCGATCGCGGGGCAGACGACGTAGGCCTGCCTTCCTTCGCGGAGCAGGCGCGCCAGGCGCGTGTATGCCTCTGAGACCCGCTCCTCGCCGATGCGCGTCGTCACGACGGGCTTGCGCGACGCGGGCGGCTTTGCGATCTCCGAGACTGCGAGATCCCCGTACACCGTGAGCGCGAGCGTGCGCGGGATCGGCGTCGCCGTCATGTGCAGCACGTGCGGCGCGCGTCCCAGTGCGAGCGCCTTGCGCTGCTCCACGCCGAATCGATGTTGCTCGTCGACGACGGCGACCGCGAGGTCGCGGAACTCGACGCCCTCCTGGATCAGCGCGTGCGTGCCGACGACGACGTCGGCGCCGAGCGCCAGCTCGCGCTCGCGCTTGCGCGACGAGCTCGTCAGGAGCGCGCACGTGACGCCGAGCTCGAAGCACAGGTCGGCGACCGTGAGGAAGTGCTGTTCGGCGAGCGTCTCTGTCGGCGCCATCAGCACGCCCTGGCGGCCGTTCTCGACGGCGCGCAGGAGCGCGTACAGCGCGACGACGGTCTTGCCGGAGCCGACGTCGCCTTGCAGGAGCCGCTGCATCGGCACGGCGCGTCCGAGGTCGCCGTCGATCTCTCGTACCGCCTGCTCCTGGTACGGCGTCAGCGCGAACGGGAGCGCGCGGCGATAGCGCGCGATCAGGTCGCCGGGCGCGCCGAGCGACGGCGCGAGCGTCCGCTCGCGCTCGGCCGCGCGGCGCGCGATCCCGAGCTGGAGCACGAGCAGCTCCTCGAAGGCGAGCCGCCTCCGCCCCGCCTCGGCCTCGCCCTCGACCTCCGGGCGGTGCATCGCCGCCAGCGCATCGCGCTTCAGGGGCAGGCGTTCGCCCTCGCGCAGCGCAGCCGGCAGGGGATCCCAGTAGTCGTCCACGTGCGGCAGCGCGGCCGCGACGAGCGCACGAAGCTTGTTCGGGGTGATCTCCTCGCTCGCCGGATACACCGGGGCGAAGTCGGCAGTTGCGGATGCGTCGCCGAGATCGTGGGACTTGACGGCGAAGCCATAGCGGTTGGACTTCCCGCGCAGCCGCACGCGGACGCCCGGCTTGAGCTGGTCGACGAGCCACGGCTGGTTGAACCAGCTCGCGCCGATCGTGGCCGTGCCGTCGGAGATGCGCGCGGTGACGATCGTCGTGCGGCCGCGCCGGCGCGCGTTCACGTTGAGCACCTCGCCGGCGATGGCGACCTCCTCGTCGCCGCGCAGAGCCGCGATCGTCACCTCGGGAACCGCGGCCTCGTAGCGGTGCGGCCGGTGCTCGAGCAGATCGCGCACCGAGTCGAGCCCGAGCTGCGCCAGGCGCCGCCGCACGGTCGGGCCGACGCCGGGCAGCGTGTCGAGCGCTGCATCGAGGCGCCTCGGCACAGGGCGCGCGCGCGTGAGCGGCCAGGCCGGAGGATGGTCCAGGCCTGCGAAGACCGTCTGTCGACGGCTCGTGGTCATTGTGCTCGGTACCAGAGCAATCGAAAGTATCCCGTCCTGATCGGACGGGATACCCGGGAGAAGTGCGCCGCCTGAAACGCTGCGCGTTTCAGGCGGGGAAATGTTCGGCTTCGCGGAGCGCCCGCCTTGCCGGGAGAAGTGCTGCGCACTTCTCCCGGGGCTATGCACCGCTTCGCGGAGCGCCCGCCGGCCAAGCCGACGGGCTCTTGGGCTGACGCCGGGGCGGCGGGAGCCGTGGCGCGCGCGGTGGTGGCTACGCCATCCCCACGC
>DATCBP010000003.1:0-5331 GCA_036511815.1 Gaiellaceae bacterium | reverse complement strand
TCTGCACGACGACGCCGAGCGCGAGCACGTTCGCGCCGTCTTCGCGGCTATAGACGACCGAGCCCGCCGGCGGCGACGGGAAGCCGGGAGGAGCCGTCGGCGTCGCGGGGGCCGTGACCGCAGGGCTGCTCGACGATGCGGAAGGAGCGGCCGTGGACGGGGTCGGCCCGGGGGTGCGCTCGAGCAGCACCGCCGCGACGGCGACAGCCGCCACTCCCGCACAGAGCGCAGCGAGCCCGGCGGCGAAGCGAAGCAGCACCGGCGCAGGCACGACGTCAGGCTAGCGAAGGGCTATCCCGCGAAGAGCGCGCCCAGCTCGGCGCGCTCGCCGTCGGAGAGCGGCGCGCCGAGAGCCGCAAGCGCCGGCTCGAGCTGCGCGGGCCGCTGCGGACCGACGACGACGGCCGTGACGAGTGGATTCGCGAACAACCAGGCGAGCGCGAGCGCCGGCTGCGTCGTCCCGCGCGCCTGCGCGATGTCGGCGAGACCGTCGAGCCCGCGCCAGACGGCGTCGTCGTCGACGTAGTGCTGATACGGCTCGGGGCGCTGCGACATGCGCGAGCCTGCGGGCGCCGCCTCGCCACGCCGGTACTTGCCCGTGAGCCAGCCGCCGGCGAGCGGGCCGAAGGGCGTGAAGCCGAGGCCTTGCTCGGCGCACAACGCGAGCATCTCGCGCTCCGGCTCCCGGTCGAGAAGCGAATACGAGTTCTGCACCCACTCGAAGCGGACAAGGTCGTCGCGCGCACTCGCGGCGAGCGCCTCACCAAGCTGGGCGCCGTCGACGTTGCTCGCACCGACCGCGCCGACCTTCCCGGCGCGGACGAGCTCGTCGTACACACCGAGCGTCTCCGCAATGGGTACCTCGTCGTCCCACGCATGCGACAGATACATGTCGACGCGCTCGACGCCGAGACGGCGCAGGCTGCTCTCGAACTGCCTTCGCACGCGCGCCGGCGCAAGCCCGGAGTCCTCCCCCTCGTCCATCGGGCTGAACGTCTTGGTCGAGAGGAGGATGCGCTCGCGCACGTCCACACCCTTCGTCCGCAGCCAGTCGCCGATCCACGACTCGCTCCGGCCCCCTCCGTACGCGTCCGCCGTGTCATACGTGGTGATCCCCGCCTCCCAGGCGACATCGAGGATCTCGAACGCCTCGGCGCGCGTCTGGCCCTGCCCGAAGAACGCAGGCGCGGAGCCGACCCCGCCGAAGTTGCCGCAGCCGAGGATGATGCGCGAGACGTCGATCCCGCTGGAGCCGAGGATTGCCATCCGCGGAGCCTAGAGGCCTGACGGTAGGCTCGGTGGATGAGCACGACCGCGTACGACGTCGGCGCCGTTCGGCAGCGGTTCTCCTCGCTCCAGGGAGGGTTCGCCTTCCTCGACGGGCCCGGCGGCTCGCAGGTGCCGGACGAAGTCGGCGAGGCGATCGCCCGCGCTCTGCGAGAGGCGTCGGCCAATCTCGGCGCGCCGTACGAGACCGGACGCCGCGTCGCCGAGATTCTCGACACGGCGCGCGACGACGCCGGGCGCTTCCTCAACTGCTCGTCCGACGACGTCGTCTTCGGTACGAACATGACGACGCTCGACTTCGCGCTGTCGCGGACCGCGTCGCGCGACTGGCAGAAAGGCGACCGCATCCTCGTCAGCCGGCTCGACCACGACGGCGGAGTCGCGCCCTGGATCGAGCTCGCCGCCGATCGCGGGTTCGAGGTCGAGTGGATCGACGTGACCGACGACCTGCGGCTCGATCTCGACGACCTGGAGCGGAAGCTCGACGACCGCGTCCGCGTCGTCGCATGCGTGCTCGCCTCGAACGCCGTCGGCACGATCACCGACGCTCACGCGGTGGCCGAGCTGGCGCGCGCGGCGGGCGCGCTCTCGTGGATCGACGCCGTGCACTACGCGGCGCACGAGCCCGTCGACGTGCAGGCGATCGGGTGCGACGTGCTTCTGTGCTCGCCGTACAAGTTCTGCGGCCCGCACCTCGGGCTCGCCTACGGGCGCCACGAGCTGCTCGAATCGTGGCGGCCGTACAAGGCGCGGCCCGCCGGAACGACCCCCGTCGGACGCCGCTTCGAGACCGGCACCGCGCAGTACGAGCTGCTTGCCGGCTTCTCGGCGACGATCGCGTACCTCGACTCCCTCGGCGGCATGGAGACGCTGCGCCCGTACGAGCGCGAGCTCGGCCGGCGCTTCCTCGAGACCATCCCCGAATCGGTGACCGTGTACGGCCTGCCGACGATGGAGGGCCGGCTGCCGACGTTCTTGATCAACGTCGACGGCATCGAGGCGGCGGACGTCGCCGCGACGATGGCGGAGCGCGGTTACGGCGTGTGGGCGCACGACAGCTGGTACTCGCTCGGCCTGCGCGAGAAGCTTCCGTACCCGCGCGAGGCAGTGCGCGTCGGCTTCATCCACTACAACACCGTGGAAGAAGTCGACGGATTCGTCGCCGAGCTAGGGCGTCTCTCCCGCTAGGACGCTGGCAAGGACGGCAGCGTCGATGTTGCCGCCGCTCACGATGCAGACGACTCGACCGGTGCCCGCGTCGCCGCGGAGCGCTGCAGCGAGCGCGAGCGCCCCTGCCCCCTCGGCGACGACGCGGGCGTGCGAGGCGAGCAGGCGCACCGCAGCCGCGACCTCGTCGATCGGCACCGCGACGGCCGCGTCGACGAGCTCGCGCGCGTACGCCCACATCGTCGGCAACAGCGCCCGACCACCGGCGCCGTCGACGAACGACGTGCGGTAGTCGATCTCGGTCGGTTTGCCCGCGGCGATCGACGCGGCGAGCGGCGCCGCCGTCTCCGGTTCCGCCGTGACGATTCGCGCGTCGGGCCGTAGCACCTTCACCGCGCTCGCGATCCCCGTCGTCAGCCCGCCGCCGCCCCACGGCACGACCACCGCGTCGAACGCGTCGAGCTCCTCGACGAGCTCGAGGCCGATCGTGCCGTTGCCGGCCATCACGGCTTCGTCCTCGACCGGATGTACGAAGAGCCCGTCGACTCCCTCGTAGCGGCGATCGACCATCGTCTGCCACCAGACCTCGTGCGGCACGAGGATCACCTCGCCGCCGAGCTCCTCGACCGCGTCGAGCTTCGCGCGTGGCGCGTTCTCCGGCGCGATGATCCGCGCCCGCACGCCCGCCTCCCGCGCCGCCCACGCGACTCCCTGCGCCATGTTCCCTGCGCTCGCGGTGACGACGCCGTGCGCGAGCTCGGACGGCGCCGCAGCACGAACCGCCGAGAGCGCACCGCGCAGCTTGAACGAGCCGATCGGCTGAAGGCATTCGAGCTTGAGCCATGTCCGCTCGTCGAAGCGCAGGAGCGGCGTCCGGAGCACGTCGCTGCCGAGCCGCTCGCGGGCATTGCGGATCTCGTCGAGCGGAATCACTCCGGGTCGTTCTGCTTCGCGAGCTCCGTGAGCTCGGTCCGCACGCGCCACAGCTCCGGGAACATCTTGTTCTTGATCAACCCTGCGAGCAGCTCGACGGGCGTGCCCTGCGTGCCGACGACGTCCTCGCCGATGATGCGCGCCACCACCTTGACGTGCCGGAAGCGCCAGATGCCGACGCGCTCGTCCCACTCGGTGAGCAGCTCGGCGAGCTGGTACGCGTCCTCGTGCTCCCGCCCCTGCGTGTACACCTCGAACAGCGACAGCCCCTGCTCGCGCCGGAGGGCGTGGAACGCCTCGAGCAGGGGCGGCGATACGCGACGGATCTCGCGGAAGCCCGGCGAGTCGAAGCCGGATCCGTGGCCGAGCACGCGCCGCACCTCCTGGTACTCCCACGGCGACATCTGCTCGAGATGCTCGAGAAACCCTTCGACATACGCGAGCGCGGCGCACGCGCGCCGAAGCAGTCGGATCGCGGCTGCGAGGTTGCGCGCCTCGATCAGCCGCGTCGCCTCCTCGACCTCCATCCATGCGTGCTTCAGCCACAGCTCGGAGGACTGGTGCACGACCTGGAAGAGCAGCTCGTCGCGGTGCACCCACTCCGCGGGTCCCTTCTGGAGCGCCAGCAGCTCGTCCGTGTGCAGGTACCGCTCGTAGTCGCTCCCGCCGGGGCCGGAGAGGATCGGGGCGAACTCGTCCGGATCGGTCACGGGACAGGTCTCGATTCGGTGCCGTCGTAGATGCGCATCGGCAGATCGGCGAGCGGGACGCCGCCCTCGTCGGTGACGAGCCACGTGTCCTGCATGTAGAGGCACGCCTGCCCGTCCGCAGCGATCGCGTGCGGGTGCATCGAGAGCACCATCCCCGCCTCGAGCACGGTCTCGTCCGCCTCCCCGATCTTTGGGAACTCGATCATCGTCATCCCGATCGAGTGGCCGGTGACGTGGCCAAGATGAAAGCCTCGCTCGGTGAAGCCCTTGGCGACGGCGCGATGCGCGTCGCGCGCGGTCGAACCGGTGCGTAGCGAGGCGCGCGCGGCCTCGACGTACTCCTCATACGCCTCGAACATGCGCTTTGTGTCGTCGCTCGGCTCGGCCGGGCAGATCGCGCGGGAGATCTCGACCCAGTGGCCGCCGGGCCCGGCGACCTCGAGCGACGGCAGCACGCAATCGGTCGCGCCGATGCGACGGCTGCCGGCGATCTTGAACTCCGGTAGCGCGGAGCCGTTGGGCCCGTCGAGCACCATGTCCATCGTCCAGCGTCCGCAGCCCTGAGAGACGAAATACTGCTCGCACGGAGCAAGAATCTCCCGCTCCGTCTTCCCCGGCTCGAACGCGTCGTGGAAGATCCAGAATCCCTCGGTGTTGATGCGGACGCTGTCGCGCACGGAGGCGAGCTCGAGCTCGGACTTGACCATGCGCGCGTGGTCGAACGCGACGTCCCAGCCGACGAGCTCGCACGCGCCGGCGAGTGCCGCGTGATCGCGCACCGTCATCACGTAGTCCAGCCCGTAGACGCCGACGCGCTTGCCTCGCACGTGCTCCGCCAGCCGCTCGCCGGGTCGGTCGACGAACTCCTGCTCGGCGATCCACGTCGTGCCGTGTTCGCCGACGTAGCGGGCCTCGCTCGGGAAGACGATGGACGGCGCGGCGTCGAGCGGCAGCAGCACGTAGGCGTACCGGTGCACGATCACGAAGCCGCTCAGGTACGTGACCGCACCCTCGAAGCCCGTGTACTCGTTGCCGCAGACGATCACGGCATCGAGCCCGTCGCTGGCCGCAGCCTCGCGTACGAGGCGGTAGCGGCGGTCGATCTCGTCCCGCGGCAATCCGGTGTACGTCGGCTCGCTCACTGCTGCCACGATCGCTCCACTCCTTTCACGAGCGCCCAGATCGCCTGCTGCAACGGTGTCGGCACTCCGTTCTCGCGCCCGAACCTGACGAT
>DATCBP010000002.1:0-4448 GCA_036511815.1 Gaiellaceae bacterium | reverse complement strand
TGCTGATCGGCGGCCACCTCGACTCGGTGCCGAACGGCGGCTGGCTCGACGGCTGCCTCAACGTCGTGGCGGGCGTCGAGGTGCTGCGGCGGGTCGCCGCGGACGGGACGCCGCCGCTCACCGTACGGCTCGTGAACTGGGCGGACGAGGAGGGTGCGCGCTTCGGCCGCTCGCTGTTCGGCTCCTCGGCCGCGGCTGGCTCGATGGCCGACCAGGACGAGCTGCGCGCGCGGCACGACGCAGACGGCATCGCGCTGCCGGATGCGCTGCACGAGCATGGCGTCGATCTCGACGGTGCGCTCGCGGCGCGCTCGCAGCTCGCGAATGCCGTCGCCTATCTCGAGCTGCACATCGAGCAGGGGCCGGTGCTGGAGTCGCTCGACCTTCCGCTCGGCGTCGTGCTCGGCACCTTCGGCGTCGAGCGGCATCTCGTCACGTGGAAGGGACAGGCGGCGCACGCGGGCTCGACGCCGATGGACAAGCGGCATGACGCGCTCGCCGGCGCTGCGAAGCTCGCGCTCGAGATCCGGCCGATCGCCGCCGAGGTCGGCGACGGCGCGGTGTGCACGTCGGGCGGTGTGGTCTGCAAGCCGGGAATCGTCACGTCGGTCGTCGAGACGGCGGAGCAGCTGCTCGACCAGCGGCACCTCGACGCGGACAAGCTCGGGCGGCTGCTCGCGCTCGCGCAGGAGGCGAGCGAGCGCATCGCACACGAGGAGGACGTCGAGGTCTCGTGGAGCCGGCTCTGGAGCATCGAGCCGATCCCGTTCGACGACGAGCTGATCGCGCTCGCGGACGAGTCGATTCGCGACGTATGCGGCACGTCGTACCGGCTGCCGAGCGGCCCGCTACACGATGCGGCCGAGGTCGCGCGCGCCGGCGTGCCGACGGTGATGCTGTTCGTCCAGTCGCTGCGCGGGTTGTCGCACACGCGGCTCGAGGACACGAGGGAGGAGCACCTCGAGCTGTCGGTGCAGGCGCTCGACCGGCTCGCGGCGAAGACGCTCGAGCGGTACGGCTAGGACGGCGTCGTGGCGAAGAGCCGCCCGTCGACGCGCGTCACGCGCGCGGGGAAGCCGTAGCAGGCGGAGAGCAGCTCGTCGGTGAGCGTGGTCTCGATCGGGCCTGCCGCGACGACGCGGCCGGCGGCGAGGAGCAGCACGTGGGTGACGGTCGCGGGAAGCTCTTCGAGATGGTGACCGGCGATGAGCACGGCGACCGAGGGGCGTTCCGTCGTGACGCGTTGCAGCGCGGCGAGGAACAGCTCGCGGCCTCCGAGGTCGAGTCCGGCCGTCGACTCGTCGAGCACGAGCAGAGACGCGCTGCCGATGAGGGCGCGCGCGAGCATCGTGCGCGCGCGCTCTCCCTCCGACAGCTGGGTGTAGCGCCGGTCGGCGAACCGGTCAGGGAGGACTTGCGAGATCAGGCGGCGCGCCTCGTCGACGTGCGTGCCGTCGATCTCCTCGGGCAGCAGGGAGGTCGTTCCGGTCACTCCGGTGAGCACGACGTCGAGCACCGTGAGGGTCGGGAAGAAGCGGCCGCTCAGCCTCCGCTCGACGACGGCGATGTGCGGCCGCAGAGCGGGGATCGACGTTCGCCCGAGGCGGCCCCCGAGGATCGTGGCCGTGCCCGAGCTCGGATGCATGCGCGCGGACGCAACTTCGAGCAGGGTGGTCTTGCCGGCTCCGTTCGGCCCGAGCACGGCCCATTGCTGGCCCGGCTCGACCGTCCAGTCGATCTCGCGCAGGAGGTAGTGACGCTCGGCCGCGCGGTGGCGGAACACGCTGACGTTCTCGAACCGAAGGGCTGTCACACGATCAGGGCTCATTGGCGCGGACGCGCACTATACGGCTAGCCTTTCGGCATGAGCACCGACCTCTTCGGCGCGGAGCACGTTGCGAAGTACGTCGAGACCGACGGCGAGATCGGCTACCTCTGGCGCGAGGGTTCGCCGATCCTCATCCTCACCGTCACCGGCCGGAAGAGCGGCAAGGAGTACTCGACGCCGCTGATCTTCGGCGAGGACGACGGCCGCTACGTGATCGTCGCGTCGCAGGGAGGCCGGCCGACGCACCCGGACTGGTACCTCAACCTCGCCGCCGAGCCCGAGGTGGGCGTACAGGTGAAGGCCGACCGCTTCCGCGCGCGCGCGCGAACGGCGGAGGGCGACGAGCGCGAGCGCCTGTGGCGGCAGATGAACGGGATCTGGACGCACTACGACGAGTACCAGCAGAAGACGGAGCGCATCATCCCCGTCGTCGTGCTCGAACGGCTCTAGCGCGCGCCGAGAAGCGACCAGGTCTTCGACCTGATCGCCGTCGTTCGGTCCGCGGGCGGGCGACAGATCTCCCGGTGTCAGACGTGTTGCCGCCGGTGGGTTAGCGGATCAGGCGGCCCGAGGCGGCGACCGTGCCGAGGCCGACGTCGGCGAGCTTCGTCGGCGGTGTCCGGCTGACGACGGAGAGGCGCATCACGCGCCCGGACGGATGCTTGACGCAGCGCCACGCCTCCTGCACGTACTCCACCGTCGGGTCGGTCACCTGCGACCAGTAGACCTTGTTCCCGGCGAGCTGGAACGTCTTCTGCTTGCCGACGGCGCAGCTGCTCGCGAGGAGCGGAGTCACGTTGAACTTGACCTCCACGTGGACCCTGTTCGCAAACCAGACGCGCAGCTCTCCGGGGACGTACTGCCAGTGCTCGTACTTGAAGCCGATCAGCATCCGCGCCGGCGTGTAGCTCTCGAGCGCGGCGCGTTTTGCGATCAGCTCCTCGACCGCAATCGGTACCGGGTGTCCCGGCGTCGCGGCAAGCGCCGAGGCGGCCGCCGGCACCATCAGGCCGAGCGATAGAACGATCAGCAGCCTGCGCATTCCCTCCGACGGTAGTCGCCGAAGATCAGGGGCTCGTTCGCAATTGGTGAAGGAGCCGTGAGCGTATGCTCGCGCGCGGTGGAGCGCGGGGCAGGCATCGGGAGGCGGGCCGCCGTCGGCGGTGTCGGTGTCGGCATTGCCGTCGGCTGGAACATCGCCTCGCTCGGCGCGATCGCGACGCGGCTCTCGCACGCCTACGGCGTCGGCCTGGCCACGATCGGGCTCTTCACGACCGTGCAGTTTCTCGTGCACATGCCGATGCAGATTCCGGGTGGCCGTGCCGCCGACCGCTTCGGCGCCCGCCGCACCGCGCTCGCGGGACTCGCCGTGATCGTCGTCGGGAACGCGCTCGCGCTGATTGCGCCGGAGCCCGCGCTCGGGTTCGTCGGGCGCGCGGTGGTCGGCTTCGGGACGGGCCTCGGGTTCGTCTCCGGCAGCGACTACATCCGCGCGCGGGGCGGCACGCCGTTCGTGCAGGGCATCTACGGCGGCGGCTCGATCCTCTCGCCGGGGATTGCGCTCGCGCTCGTGCCGTGGCTCGCCGACTGGACGGGGTTCCGCGCGCCGTATCTCAGCGCGATCGTCGTGTGCGCCGTGTGCGGCGTCGCTCTCGCGCTGGCGCCGGAAGCGGCGCGCACCGCCCGCCATGCGGGCGAGCGCCTCGACGCGGGCTTCCTGCGCGACATGCGCCTCTACCGGCTCGCCGCCATCCACGCGATGTCGTTCGGCTTCAGCGTGATCGTCGGCAACTGGGTGGAGACGCTGCTCGAGCATCACGGCCATTCGAAGGGCGTCGCCGCCGCCGCAGGGTCGCTGACGCTTCTGCTCGGCTTCTTCACCCGGGTGGCGGGAGGGCCGCTGCTCCGACGCCCGGATGCGGCGCGCTGGGTGGCGGCGAGCGTCGTGCTGGGAGGAGCGGGCGCCGTCGCGCTCGCGCTGCCGCTACCGATGGCCGGCCTCGTCGCCGCAGCGGCGGTGGTCGGGCTCGCGACCGGCGTCCCGTTCGCGATGGTGTTCACCGGCGCCGCCGCGGCCAGGCCGGAGGCGCCGGGCGTGGCGGTCGGCTTCGTCAACGCGTGGGCGGCGCTCGCGATCGTCGCCGGAACACCGCTCGTCGGCCTCACGTTCTCGCTCCCGGGCGACGGGAGGATCGGCTTCATCGTGCTCGGCGCGCTCGCGGCACTCGCCGCACTCGCGACGCCGCGATAAGCTCGCCTCATGCTCAGCTTCGGCGTCACGGTTCTGCCCGACCCGCCGTTCGCGCGCTTCCTCGAGCTGATCAAGCTCTCAGAGCAGCACGGCTTCGAGTACGCGTGGACGTACGACTCGCACGTGCTCTGGCAGGAGTCGATTCCGCTGCTCGCGGTCGCAGCGAGGGAGACGTCGAAGATCAAGCTCGGCCACTTCGTCACGAACCCGGGCACGCGCGACCCGACCGTGCTCGCGAGCGCGTACGCGACGCTGCACGACATCTCGGAAGGGCGCATGGTGATGGGCATCGGCCGCGGCGACTCTGCGCGCCGCTACATCGGACAGAAGCCGGTGGTCGTGGCGGAGTTCGAGCGGCGGCTCGCGATG
>DATCBP010000001.1:0-61706 GCA_036511815.1 Gaiellaceae bacterium | reverse complement strand
CTCGTGGTCGAGCGCGGGGCGCCCGCCGGCGTTGCGGCTCCACCAGCCGAGCCCGTAGCCCGCGCCGAGCGCCTGCGACTGCGGCTGCCGCATGGCCGCGCGCGCCTCGTCGGTCAGCGGCCCGGGGCCTCCGAGGTGGTGGGCCGCGAACCGGAGCAGGTCGCCTGCGGTCGACCAGAGGCCGCCCGACGGCCGACGCCCCGGCGGGTACGCGTCGTGCGGCCATGCGCGCTGGCCGGTGGCGCCCTCCTGCAGGTGGCCGCGCGCGGGCGCCGCCGGCTCCGCGTAGCCGGTGGCGGCGAGTCCGAGCGGCTCGAGGATCCGCGCCCGCATCGCCTCGTCGAAGGGCAGGCCGCACGCCTGGACGCACGCGTCGCCGGCGGCCCAGTACCCCGCGTTCGAGTACGAAAACAGCCCCTCCGCACCCTCGGGCAGCGGCCGGTCGGACTCGCAGCGCAGGCCGGCGGTATGGCTGAGGAGCGCGCGCAGGCGCTCGTCGGGCGGCAGGCACGTGAGCGCAAGCGAGGCCGTGAAGGGCTTCGAGATCGAGGCGATCCGAAACGGGGTCTCCGGTCGCACCGGGGCGGCGGAGCCGAGCTCGAGCACCCCGTCCGCGGCGAACGAGGTCTCGCCGGCGGCGAGGAGGCCTGCCGCCACGCCCGGCACCCCCGTCCGGGCGCGCGCCTCTTCGACGATCTCCTGGAGCTCGAACACAGGAACCATGCGGGATTGCTACCCTAACTGCCGACCCAGTCCCGGCTGTTGCGCTCCTTCCTTGGCGCCGCGGCGGAGGCTCGGGAGACGACAACCGGGAGGCTGAATGGCCCTCACCAAGGAAGCCAAGCTCGAGATCATCACGAAGCACGGCCGCAACGAGGCCGACACTGGCTCACCCCAGGTGCAGATCGCGATGCTCACGCAGCGGATCAACGAGCTGACGGAGCACCTGCGGACGCACCGGCACGACCACTACTCGAGGCGCGGCCTGCTCAAGCTTGTCGGCCGCCGCCGTCGTTTCCTGACCTACCTTCAAAAGCACGACCTCGAGGGCTATCGCGCCCTGATCAAGGAGCTCGGCCTCCGCCGCTAGCTCCCAAACGTCGAGTTACGCCGAGACCAGGTTGGAACCTGGTATCGGTGAAAATTGCGAAGGATGGAAGTTTGAGCGAGCTCCAAGGCGGGAGCTGACTCAAACTCCCATCCTCCGCCAAAAGCAGAGTGGAGGACAATCGATGAGTATCGCGACCGAGCGCCGGGCGCATGTCTCCGTCCAGATCGGGACACAGGAGATCAGTTTCGAGACGGGCAAGCTCGCGAAGCAGGCGGACGGCGCAGTCGTCGTTCGCTCCGGCGACACGATGGTGCTCGCCACCGCCCAGGGCCGCACCGAGGCACGCGAGGGCGCGGACTTCTTCCCGCTCACCGTGGACGTCGAGGAGCGCATGTACGCCGCCGGCAAGATCCCGGGCGGCTTCTTCAAGCGCGAGGGCCGGCCCACCGAGCGGTCGATCCTGACGGCGCGCATGATTGACCGCCCGATCCGGCCGCTCTGGCCGAAGGGTTTCCGCAACGAGGTGCACGTCGTCCTGACCGTGCTCTCCGCCGACCTCGTGACGGCGTACGACATCCTCGCCATCAACGGCGCCTCGGCGGCGCTGATGGTCTCGCCGCTCCCGTTCCTCGGGCCGGTCGGCGCCGTGCGCGTCGCTCGGATCGACGGCGAGCTCGTGATCAACCCGACCATGCGCGAGGTCGAGGACGACTCGACCATGGATCTGATCGTCGTCGGGACGAAGGACGCCCTGACGATGGTCGAGGCCGGGGCGGACGAGGTTCCGGAGGAGATCATCCTCGAGGCCTTCGAGCTCGCGCAGCGCGAGATCGTGAAGATCTGCGAGGCACAGGAGGAGCTTCGCCGGCAGGCCGGCAAGCCGAAGTGGCTCGACTCCGAGCTCAGTGCGGAGATCGAGCGCGACCACGCCGGCGCGGTTCGCGAGCGGATCCACGCGGTCGGCCTGAAGGACGCCGGCGCGATCGTCGACGAGTACGTCGGCGAGCTCGCCCCGGCGCTCTCGATGGACTCGACCGACGACGACATCACGCGCCAGCTGCAGGTTCGATCGGGTGTCCTCGCGCTGCTCGAGAAGCAGCGCACGGCCGCCGTCGAGGAGCCGGTGCGGGCGCAGTTCACGGACGACCTGCGCGCGTTGACCGACGCCGAGGACGACTCGAAGCAGCTCAAGTCGGCGAAGCGCCACCTGCTGTTCGAGCGCGTCACCGACGAGGTGCAACTGCCGTTCCCCGTCAGCCAGGCGGCGACCGACGACAGCGGCGAGCCGGCGGCGAAGGACTCGATGACGAAGTCGTACATCAAGAAAGCGTGTGAATCGATCTACAAGGACCTCGTGCGCAAGAAGATCGCGGTCGAGAAGCGGCGCCCGGACGGCCGCGCGACCGACGAGGTCCGGCCGATCGAGATCGAGGTCACCGTCAATCCGCGCGCGCACGGCTCCGGCCTGTTCCAGCGCGGTCAGACGCAGATCCTCAGCTCGCTCACGCTCGGCACCGCGAAGGAGGGGCAGCGGATCGACGACCTCTCCCTCGAGCAGGAGCGCCGCTTCATGCACCACTACAACTTCCCGCCCTTCTCGGTCGGGGAGACCGGGTTCATGCGCGGCCCGAAGCGCCGCGACATCGGCCACGGCGCGCTCGCACAGCGGGCGCTCGAGGCCGTGATCCCGAGCACCGACGACTTCCCGTACACGATCCGGATCGTCTCCGAGACGCTCGAGTCGAACGGCTCCTCGTCGATGGGCTCCGTGTGCGGCTCGACGCTCTCGCTGATGGACGCGGGCGTGCCGATCAAGGCGCCGGTCAGCGGCATCGCGATGGGCCTCGTCAAGGAGGGTGACGACTACGTGATCCTGACGGACATCCAGGGCGCGGAGGACCACCTGGGCGACATGGACTTCAAGGTTGCCGGCTCGCGCGAGGGGATCACCGCGCTCCAGATGGACATCAAGATCACCGGCGTCACCCACCAGATCATGCGGGACGCGCTCGAGCAGGCGAAGCGGGCGCGCGACTTCATCCTCGACCAGATGCTCGAGGTGATCCCGGAGTCGCGGGCCGAGCTGTCTGCGAACGCGCCGCGCATCACCTCGGTCAAGATCGACCAGGAGAAGATCGGCATGGTGATCGGCAAGGGCGGCGAGACGATCCGCGGCCTCGAAGCCGACTACGAGGTGCAGATCGACATCGAGGAGGACGGCACGATCCTCATCTACGCGACCGACGGCGAGAAGGCCGAGGCCGCGATCTCCGCGATCCAGGCTCTGACGAAGGAGCCGGAGGTCGGGGACACGTACACCGGCAAGGTCGTGAAGACGACGCAGTTCGGCGCGTTCGTCGAGCTCAAGAAGGGCACCGACGGTCTGCTGCACGTCTCGAACGTCGGCCCGGGACGGGTCGGCCACATCGAGGACGTGATGGCGCGCGGTGACGTCGTCGACGTGATCGTGCAGGAGGTCGACAAGGCGCGTGGGCGTATCGGCCTCAAGCTCATCGCGAAGCACGAGAACGGCACGCTCGTCCAGCCGGAGGAGCTGATCGAGCGGGCGAAGGACGCGCCGCCGAGGCCGCCGGAGGAGGAGCGCCCACGGCGCGACGATCGTGGCCGGCGCGGCGGCGGCGGTCGCGGCCGCTAGGCCAGTCGAGAACGCTAGAGTCGAGGGCGGGTGAACGCCCGCCCTCGCTCAGGCCTTCGGCATCCGCCGCGTCTCGTCGTCGAGGCCGTTGTGATCTTCGGCGTCGTCGCGCTGGCGGCGTTCCTCATCTACCACTTCGTCGTCCACACGATCCACAACCCGCGCCCACTTGCCGGCGCGAACGTCGACGTCTCCCGTGCGCAGCTCGTGCAGAGCGAAGCGTCGTTCGCGATCGACCCATCGCAGCCGCGCGTCCTCTTCGGCGCGTCGAACGACAGCGAGGGCGACCGCGTGCTCGTCTACGACTCCTCCGACGGCGGCGCGACGTGGCGGCGCAGCGAAGGGCCCGCCGTCCCCGGCGACTCGTGTGCGCACGGCGAGCCCCGCGTGGCGATCGACCGGAGCGGCCGCGAGGTGCTCGCGTTCATCGCCGACTCGTTCTGTGGCGACACGCTCACTCCGTATCTCGTCGTCACCTCGCGCGCCGGTCCGCGGGCCCACTGGAGCCCGGTCGTCCGCGTCGCTCCGAAGACGTGGAAGTACGGTTTCGACGACGCGCCCGACCTTGCACTGGACGAGCGAACGGGGGAGCTCTATCTCGCGTGGACGCGCAGCCTGGCCGTCGACGCGGCGAGCGTCGTCGTGAGCCGGAGCGGCGACGGCGGCCGGACGTGGTCGGCGCCGCTGCCGCTCCAGACCGCGCACGACCACGCGCGCCTGGCGAGCATCGCCGTCGCGCCTGACGGAGACGTCGTCGTCGCGGGCATCGACACGACGCACGGGATCTGGATCGCCCGCTCGACCGACGGCGGCCGGACGTTCGGCGCGGCGCGCACGGCGGCGCCGCTGCTCTCGAACCCGAGCGGGGAATGCTCGCTTGCGGGGCTCTCGCCGCTCCCGAAGGAGGAGCAGACCTGCGCGGGCCCGAACCCGACGGTCGTCGCGGACGACAACCGCGTCTTCGTCGTCTACGACGACGTCGGCGCGAACAGGACGCTGGACGTCTACGTCGCCGTGCTCGACCGCGCTCTCCAGCGGCTCTTCCGCACGCGCGTCAACCCGCCGGACCGCGGCGCGGCGCAGCAGTTCTTTCCCGTCGCGGCGGTGGATCCGGCGACAGGTGCGCTGTGGGCCTGCTGGTACGACACGACCTTCGACCCGAACGCGCACCGTGCCTGGTTCACGTGCTCGGCCTCCCGGAACGGCCGCACCTGGACGGCGCCGGAGCGGGCCGCCGCCGTCCCGAGCGCTCCGGCCGACCTGTTCGGCGTCAGTGCGGGGTACGGGCTCGTGCCGGCTCTCGCGGCCCGTGGAGGCGTCGCGCACGCGTTCTGGGCAGATCAACGGGTCGTCAATCTCGAATCGGAGGTTTTCACCGCCTCGTTGGGTGAGCGCACCGCTTTCGAAGGGTGAGTGTGGACTCCCCCAAAGGGGGTACTCACATCTACGTCAAATGCCGATGACCGTCTGGGGGAAGTGCCCGTCGCTCTGTGGCAACGCCGTCAAACTCACCCATCTCGCCTCTCCGGGGCCTGCTCGAGGTAACCCGGCTCGTCCGCGCGGGCGGCGACCTTCCCGCGATCCTCACCGCGATCGCGCGCGGCATTGCCGAATCGGTCGGCTACGACGCGGTCGTGATCGACCTCTACCGGCCCGCCTGGGACGATTTCGTCGTCAGCACCGTGCAGGGCGACGACCACGGCCGCGCCGCCCTCCTCGGGCAGGTGCGCACGCACGGCGAGTGGGAGCCGCTCCTGAGCGAGCGTTTCTTCCGGCGCGGCGCCTACGTCATCCCCGCCGGCGAGTACGACTGGGCCGGCGCCGGCTACACGTACGTCCCCGACGTCGCCACCGTGTCCGGAGCCGACGCCTGGCAGCCGGAGGACGCGCTGTTCGTACCGATGCGGCACGCGGACGGGCACCTGCTCGGCGTCGTGTCCGTCGACGAGCCCGTCAGCCGGCTCCGCCCGAGCGACGAGGAATTCGACGTGCTCGTGTCGTTCGCGGACCACGCCGCGCTCGCGCTGCAGTCGGCGCAGGACGCCGCCGACGCAGCCCGCCACCGGCTCGCGCTCGAGCAGCTGCTGCGCGTCTCGTCGCGACTGACGGACGAGCCCGCAGCCGACGAGATCCTCCGCGCCGTGTGCACCGGTGTACGCGACGCGCTCGGCTTCCAGAACGTGCTCGCCCTGCTCGTCGACCAGCAGACCTCGCGCCTCGAGCCGCGGGCGGCCGTCGGCTGGAGCATCGACGCGGCGCAGCGGGACGAGTCGGTGTTCCTCGCGGACGTCGAGCCGCTGCTCGACCCGGCGTTCGAGATCGAGGGGTGCTTCCTGCTCCCGAGCGACGAAGCGGAGCAGCGCGTGCCGTCCGAGAAGATCACGTACATCTCGCAGCTGAACGGGAGCGGGCCCCGCGCCTGGAACCGCCACTGGCTGCTCGTGCCGCTGCACGACCGCGAGGGCGGCGTGATCGGGATCCTCGGCGCGGACGAGCCCGAGGACCGTCTGCTGCCGTCGGCTGAGAAGCTTCAGGCGCTGCGCATCTTCGCGAACCAGGCGAGCGCGGCGATCGTCGCGTCGGAGTACGTCCACGAGCTGCGCTTCCTCGCCGACCACGATCCGCTCACGCGGCTGCTCAACCGGCGCGCGTTCGTCGACCAGCTCGAGGGTGAGGTCGCGCGCGCGATGCGCTACGACCGCTCCGTCGCGCTCGTGCTCTGCGACCTCGACGCCTTCAAGCAGCTGAATGACCGCTTTGGCCATATCGCCGGCGACGAGGCGCTGCAGACGTTCGCACGCATCGTTCGCAGCGCGCTGCGCAAGCCCGACGACGCCTTCCGGATCGGCGGCGACGAGTTCGCCCTGCTGCTCGCGGAAGCGTCCGACGACGACGCACGTGAGGTCGTGCGGCGAATCACCGACATGCTCAAGAGCAGCGACGACGTACGCTTGAGCGACCTCCGGGCGAGCTTCGGGATCGCATCGTGCCCGGGCGACGCAAGCGACACCCAGACGCTGTTCCGGCTGGCCGACGAGGCGCTCTACCTCGCGAAGCGCAACGGCTCCGGCCTCCAGTTCGTGGCCTGAACCGTCCGTCAGGCAGGCATGGCGAAGCCGCGCTCGACGAGATGCTCGAGGAACTGCGCGGCAAGCACCGCAAGCTCGCTCTCGGGTAGTCCGAGCTGCGCGGCGAGCTCCGGCAGGACGTCGCGCATGGGCGCCGCGCCGTCGAGCGCCGACACGAGCGCGGTCCCGGCCGCGTCGAGGTTGACGCGGAAGCCGATGCCGGCCTCGAGCCTGACCGCCGTCGACGTCAACGCCCAACGCCCGCCCTCGACTCGTTGCGTCCGGTCGAGGAACGCGTGCTCGACGAGCGCGAACCGCCGGTCGAGCAGCGCGTCCGCCGGCTCGCCGCGGAGGAGGCTTTGCGCGGCGAACAGCTGCTGGAGATGCGCGGACGCCGGCTTCAGCCGGTTCGGCGGCAGCTCGGCGGTGCGCACCCAGTTGTCGCCCGACCGCCGGTGCATCACGACCGCGCCGTAGGCGATCGCGGCGATCCCGAGCGACGCGTAGTAGTCGACCCAGCTGTCGAGTCGCTCCGCGACGTTGTCGCCCGGCTCGGTGCCTGCCGCTCGCGCCCAGGCCGCCGCGGCCCCGAGCGGATCCTCTGTCGCCGTGTGCAGGAGCCACGCGTCGCAGCCGCTGGCGTCGAGCCACGTGCGCGGCCGCGCGGTCGGATCGTCGCCGGCGATCCAGCTGATCATGATCGTGCCGAACCCGTCGTCGGCGAGATGCGCGGGGAGCGCCGCGACGAGCTCCGCGCTGACGGTGTCGCCCGGGAGGCCGCTGTCGCGGAACACGAGCGAGCTCTCGGGCGAGATCACGTACGGCGGGTTGCAGACGACGAGCTCGAACCGCTCGCCGTGCGCGGGCTCGAAGAAGCTGCCGGCGCGAAACTCGACGTTCGCGCGCCCGTTGAGCGCCGCGTTGAACTCCGCAAACGCGAGCGCGCGCTCGTTCAGGTCGGTGGCGACGACGCGCGCGCAATGCTCGGCGGCGAGCAGCGCCTGGATGCCACTACCGGTGCGCACGTCCAGTGCCGATCCGACGCGCCGGCGAACCGTGAGATTGCCGAGGGTCGCCGACGGACGGTGGACGCCCGCGACGTACTCGGCCCCGGCCGCGCCGAACCGGTCCGAGGCGATCAGGAGCCGGTCGTGCGGCACGACGCGGACGCACGCGCGCAGCGTCGCGCCCTCCTCGGCGACGAGACCGAGCTGCGCAAGGCGGTCGACGCCGATGCCCGCCAGCGCCTCCTCGGCCGCGGCCGTATCGACGGGCAGGTCGAGCACGAACAGCCTGATCAGCGTTGCGAGCCGCGGCGACGCCCCCGCCAGGCGGCGTTCGTGCACGGCGAGCTCGAGGGCCTGCGAGAGCAGCTCGTGGTCCGCCTGGAGCGCGCTTCGCACCCCGGCGCTCGTGAACCCGGCCGCCTCGAGGCCCGTCTTGACGGCCGCCGCGCCGCCGCACCGGGCGGAGGGCGGGGCGGGCGGGGCCGAAGCCGCCGCCCGCCCGTGGTCCGTCAACCCCCGCTGTTCGTCTGGATGTCCCACGAGACGTCGATGACCTGGCCGGTCGGGCTCGCCTCGTACACGAACTCGAGCTTCGCGAACGCGAAGCTGACCTCTTCCGTGGGCCGGTCGTCTCCCTGTTCCGCCCCGGCTTCCTGGAAGCTCGTCACGAACACATCCGTCAGCACGACCTTCATGAACTCGTCGGTTCCCCCGTTGAGCTCATGGTTCAACGAGAGAGTCGCCGACTGGATCGTCCTTCCGGCTGCGCAGTCGAGGAACAGCGCGGGTGATGCGCTGTCGGTCGTCTTCGTGATGCTGAACTCGTTGAAGCTTGCCTTCCCGGCGCCGCCTCCTGTCGACGATCCGACGTTCGTGACATTGCTGACTCCCCACGAGAACGAGGACACCTCGATCTCACCCTCGTGGCCGGCTGTCGTGACTTCACCCGTGATCCCGTCGAGCTTGAGAAATGCGTCAAATGCCATTCGGTCACTCCTTCAGGCCGTCGAGGGTCATGTTGAAGTCGGCGGTGCCGTTGCCTCCGAGCTCGCGCAGCCGCTGGTTCGCGGTGTACGTGCCGGTGACGCCGGCGTACGCGCCCGTGCCGCCGACGACGGCGAACAGCGCCTCGCCGAGGACGGACGTGCCCATGCCGATGATCGTTCCGTGCGGAAGCACGAACGTGTGCACCTCGACGCTGGCGTCGGCGCGCACGTGCCCGCCCGGCGTCGATTGGACGGCGAGCCGCGAGGCGAAGAACTGTCCGAGCGGCTTGCCGGCCGGCTTGTCGAACAGATCGCCGTACACGGCGCCGTAGTCGCCGAGCTGCATCATCGCTCCCGGCTGCCGGCCCGGAACGGCCAGCCGCCAGTTGCTCCCGTGCAGCCGTAGGCGGCTCGAGCTCGAGGCGGGCCGCGTCGCGGCGATCGCCTCCCTGCCGCCTGCGGTGACGCCGATCGCGCCTGCGGCGAGCACGAGCCCCCGCTTGAGCACGTTGCGGCGGCTCTGCCCGTTGGTCGTCATGTGCTCGCTCATTGCGACCCTCCGACGGTGTTCACCTTTGCGCCCGAGAGGTCGACGACGACCTTGCCGTTCGGCCCCTGGAGCAGGATGCCCTGGTTCCCGATCGTGATCGTGAACAGCCCGTTCGGGCTCCGCACGCTCGAGAACGAGCCCGCGGATCCCGCCGGCCCTGTCGGGCCTGCCGGACCTGCCGGACCCGTCGCGCCGGTTGCACCGCCTGCACCCGTGGCACCCGTCGCACCGGTGGCGCCTGTCGCACCGGCCGGACCCGTGGCACCCGTCGCACCCGCGGCGCCTGTCGCACCGTCCTTGCCCGGCGCACCTGCCGGACCGGCGGCTCCGGTCGCACCCTTCGAGCCCTGCTGTCCCTGCGGCCCGGTGATGCTCCACTGAATCGCAGTGTCGCCCCGCTCGCACGGAGTTCTCCCCCGCGTGTTCTGGAGGTAGAGCGTGCCGGACCCGTGACGGACACAGGCCTGGACGCTGTCGCTGGAGCTGTTCGTGTGGCCCGCCCAGGCCGCCCCGACTGCGAAGCCTGCTATGGCGGTAATCAGCCCGAGCGCATATGCCAGGGCCTGCCGCCGAAGCAATCGTTGCATCTGCACCTCCTCTCCGATCATCCGCCTGCGGCGAGAACTCTCCCATGCGTGTGCCGTTCGTTGCAAGGTGCGGCCGATACGATCGCCGGGTGCAGCGGTACGTCCTCTCGGAACTCGACTCGGGCGAGCGCGTGATCTCGGAGAAGGTGCCGAGCGTCCGCTCGGTGTCGCTCGGCTTCTGGATCGGAGCGGGCTCCCGCGACGAGCGCCCGGAACGGGCCGGGGTGTCGCACTTCATCGAGCATCTGCTGTTCAAGGGCTCCCGCTCGTATGACGCGCGCGAGATCGCGGAGACCTTCGACGCGATGGGCGCGGAGCTGAACGCGGCGACGTCGCGCGAGCACACGGTCGTCTACTCGCGCGTGCCGGACAGGCACGTCGAGGAGGCGCTCGACGTGATGACCGACATGGTGTTTGCGCCGGCGTTCGGCGAGCTCGACCAGGAGCGGGATGTCGTGCTCGAGGAGATCGCCATGTACGAGGACACGCCGCAGGAGCTCGTGCACGATCTCTTCTCGGAGGCGGTGTTCGGAGCGCACGCGCTCGGCCGCCCGGTGATCGGGACGGCGGACGTGATCTCGACGATCAGCCGGCGCGCCATCTCCGGGTATCACCGCACGATGTACTCGGGCGGAAACATCGTCGTCGCGGCGGCCGGGAACATCACGCACGACCGGTTCGTCTCGCTGCTCCAGCGCTTCGAGGGGCGGAGCGGAGACCTCGACCGGCGCGGACCGCGGCTGCGCCGGCCGCTCGTGCAGGCGCCGCCGCCGGGGCTGCGGTTCCAGCGCAAGGACACGGAGCAGTACCACCTCTGTCTCGGTGCGCCCGGCATCTCGCGTTCCGACCGCCGCCGCTTCGCGGCGTCGCTGCTCGACGCGATGCTCGGCGGCTCGGCGTCGTCGCGCTTGTTCCAGGAGATCCGCGAGAAGCGCGGGATGGCGTACGCGGTCTACAGCTTCGCGTCGCAGTACTCCGACACCGGCCTTGTCGGCTTCTACGTCGGCACGCGCGAGGAGAACCTCGCGGCCTGCGTCGAGATCTCCGTCGAGCAGATCGCCGAGATCGCGGCGGGCCGGCTGCGCAAGGGCGAGCTCGAGCGGGCGAAGGAGAGCCTCAAGGGCCGGATCATGCTCTCGATGGAGTCGACCTCGAACCGGATGAGCCGGCTCGGCAAGTCGCTCATCTCCGACACGGAGCTGCTGACCTTCAACCGGATCTTCCGCGAGATCGACGCGGTCGACGCGGACGGCGTCGCCGAGCTCGCATCGCTCCTGCTCGCGCCCGAGCGGCTGTCGGCCGCCTGCGTCGGGCCGGACGAGGAGCGGTTCAACGACGCGGTGCGGCAGGCGAACCCGAGCCTCGTGGCGCGCGCGGCCGCATGAGAATCGCCGTACTCGGTGCGGAGGGGAAGGTGGGCCGTGTGCTCGCGCCGGCGCTCGAGCGTGCGGGGCACGAGGTGCGCGGGATCGAGGTCGGGGAACCGGTCGACGTGGCCGGGCTCGACGCCGCGGTCGACTTCACGACGCCGGAGGCTGCCCCCGTCAACGTGCGGGCGGCGCTCGAGCAGGGTGTCTCGTGCGTCGTCGGCACGACCGGCTGGGATCCGCAGCCCTTGCACGAGCTCGCAGCGGCACGCCACCTGCGCCTGCTCGTCGTCCCGAACTTCTCGATCGGCGCCGTGCTGATGATGCGCTTCGCGCAGCAGGCGGCCGAGTTCTTCCCGCGCGCGGAGATCATCGAGCTGCACAACGAGGCGAAGAAGGACGCGCCGTCGGGAACGGCGAAGGCGACGGGCGCGCTGATCGGCGGCGGCACGGTGATCCATTCGGTGCGCCTGCCGGGCCTCGTCGCGCACCAGGAGGTGATCTTCGGCGGCGAGGGAGAGCTGTTGACGATCCGTCATGACACGACGTCGCGCGAGTCGTTCGTCCCCGGCGTCCTGCTCGCGCTCGAGCAGCTCCGGGCGCTGCCGCCGGGCCTGACCGTCGGTCTCGACGCGCTCCTGTAGGCGATAGTTCACCCATGCCCGGTCAGGCAGCCGAGCTCGTCTTCGACGAGGCGACGAAGCAGTACGCGGACAGGCCCGAGCCCGCCGTCGACCACCTGTCGCTGACCGTCGCGGCAGGCGAGATCTGCGTCCTCGTCGGCCCCTCCGGCGGCGGCAAGACGACCGCGCTCAAGCTCGTCAACCGGCTGATCGAGCTCTCGGGGGGCGACATCCGGATCGACGGGACGAGCGTGAAAGACCAGAACCTCGTGCAGCTGCGGCGCGGCATCGGCTACGTGATCCAGCAGGTCGGGCTCTTTCCGCACATGAACGTCGAGGCGAACATCGGCACCGTGCCACGCCTGTATGGCCGCTCGCGGGCGTGGATCCACACGCGCTCGTTGGAGCTGCTCGAGCTCGTCGGTCTCGATGCCTCGTACGCAAGGCGCTATCCGGCACAGCTCTCGGGTGGCGAGCGCCAGCGGGTCGGGCTTGCGCGCGCGCTCGCCGCCGATCCACCGCTGATGTTGATGGACGAGCCGTTCGGCGCCATCGACCCGATCGTGCGCGCGCGGCTCCAGGACGAGTTCCTCCGCCTCCAGCAGGAGGTGCGCAAGACCGTCGTCTTCGTCACGCACGACATCGACGAGGCGATCAAGATCGGCGACCGGATCGCGATCCTCCGCGAAGGCGGGCGGCTCGCGCAGTACGACTCGCCCGCGACGATCCTCGAGCGGCCTGCGGACGCGTTCGTCGCCGAGTTCGTCGGGGCCGATCGTGCGCTCAAGGCGCTCGCGCTGCGCACCCTCGCCGAGCTCGAGCTGCGCCCCCTCGACGGGACGGACGGCGCGCCACGGCTGCCGGCCGGGGCGACGCTGCGCGACGCGCTCAGCCTGCTCATCGCCGAGAAGCGGGACACGCTCCTCGTCCTCGACGCGCACGGCAACCCGGTCGGCTCGCTCACGAAGGACGACCTGCTGCGATGAACGTCGTCCTGCTCGCGTCCGGGGCTCCGGTGATCCCGAACTTCGGCAAGGGCAGCCCCTGCGAGGTCCACAACGGCTGGTTCTGCACCGACTGGGTGCGCGCGCACTGGGGCGACACGCTCGAGCCGGCGCTCGTCCAGCACGTCGAGCTCGCCGCGATCGCGGTTGCGGTCGGCTTCGTGCTCGCGTCGGCGCTCGCATTCGCCGGCTTCCGCTTCCGGCTGCTCGACCCGCCGATCGGCGTCTTCGCCGACTTCCTCTACACGATCCCGAGCCTCGCACTGTTCCAGCTGCTCGTCCCGATCACCGGCGTCACCGAGACGACCGTGGAGATCGCGCTCGTGTCGTACACGCTGCTGATCCTCTACCGCAACATGATCGAGGGGCTGCGCTCAGTTCCCCCCGAGGTGCTCGAGGCGGCGCGCGGCTCCGGCCTCTCGCCGGCCCAGACGCTGCTCCGCGTCGAGCTGCCGCTCGCGCTGCCGGCGGTGATCGCCGGCCTGCGCATCGCCACCGTGTCGACCGTCTCGATCGCAACCGTCGCCGCGCTCGTGATTCCGAAGGGCCTGGGACAGCCGATCTTCACCGCGCTCGAGCAGGACGTCTTCAAGACCGAGATCCTCAGCGCCGGCGGGCTCGCGGTGGCGCTGGCGCTCGGTGCCGACGGATTGCTCGTGCTCGCGCAGCGGAGGTTGACGCCGTGGGCGCGACTGGAGCGGCGCGCATGACGCTCGCCGACCAGTTCCGGCCGGGGACGTTTGTCGACGCGCTCCGCTTCATCGCGGACAACCGCGGCTTTCTGCTCGCGCGGACGGGAGAGCATCTCGAGCTGTCGCTCGCCGCGCTCGGCATCGCGCTGCTGCTCTCCGTGCCGCTCGGGCTCTGGCTCGGCCACCGTCACCGTGGGCTCTTCTTCGCCGTCAGCGTCTCGAACGTGGGGCGTGCGCTGCCGAGCCTCGTCCTGATCGCGGTCGGACTGACGATCTTCGGCGTCGGCTTCTGGAACAACACCGCGGCGCTCGTCGTGCTCGCGATTCCGCCGATCCTCACGAACGCGTATTTCGCGATCGACGGCGTCGACCGCGACGTCGTCGAGGCGGCCCGGGGGATGGGCCTGAGCGAGCTCCAGGTGCTGCTGCGCGTGGAGCTGCCGCTCGGGCTCCCGCTCCTGATCGCGGGCATCCGCATCTCCGCCATCTTCGTGATCGCGACCGCGACGATCGCAGCGATCGCGGGCGGCGGCGGGCTCGGCGAGATCATCGTCAACCAGGCGAGCTACGGCCTCGCCGGCGTCGTCGGAGCCGCGCTCTGCGTCTCGGCTCTGGCCTTTCTCGCGGCCCTGTTGCTGAGCCTGGTGCTCCGGGCCGCCTCGCGTAGACCTGAGCCGATTCCGTAGGCTTTCGCCATCCCCGACCGGAGGAGGCAAGGGTGATCAGGAAGCACACACGGCGCGCCGCCAAGGCGGCGTTTGCGATCTCGTTGGGGGTCGCGATCGTCTTGGGTGGATCGGCGGCCGCCGCGACGAAGCGGCAGGCGGCCGCGCCGACGATCGTGATCGGCACGAAGAACTTCACCGAGGAGTACGTCCTCGGCCAGCTCTACAAGCAAGCGCTCCAGGGGGCCGGCTTCAAGGTCTCGTTTCCGGGGAGCTTCGGCAGCTCCGAGCTGATCGACACCGCGATCACGAGCGGCAAGATCAACTTCTACCCCGAGTACACGGGCGTGATCGTGCTCGATCTCGCGAAGCAGGCCTCGCCGAAGACGGCCGCCGCGACGTACGCGGCGGCGAAGAAGTTCGAGCAGACCCGAGGCCTGACCCTGCTGAATGCGACGCCGTTCTACGACACCGACTCGTTCGGGATGCTCACGTCGACGGCCACGAAGCTCGGCGTCAAGACGATTGCCGACATGAAGAAGGTGAAGTCGTTCTCGTTCGCCGGCTATCCGGAGTGCAGGACGCGCATCACCTGCCTGCTCGGCCTGAAGCAGATCTACCGGCTGACGCAGGTGAAGTTCGTGCCGCTCGCAAGCATCAGCGTGTACACGCTGCTCGACCAGGGCAAGATCACCGCGGGTGACGTCTTCTCGACCGACCCGCAGCTGGGCGGCACGAAGTACACGGTCCTCACCGACACGAAGCACATCTTCGGCTTCCAGAACGTCGCGCCCGTGGTGTCGCAGAAGCTCATCTCTGCGGCCGGCCCGAAGTTCGCGCAGGTGGTCAACGCCGTCTCGGCGGAGCTGACGATCAAGGCGATGATCGCCATGAACAACGCGGTCGCGATCGACAAGGCCACGCCGGCCGTCGTCGCAGCCGCGTTCCTGAAGGCGAACCACCTAAAGTGACGTAGATGAAGGTTGTCGTTCTCGGCGGAGGGTCGACCGGCGAGCACTTCGTCGGCGCTCTCCGCCGGATCGACCGCGACGCAGAGGTGACGCTCGTCGAGAGCCGGCTCGTCGGCGGAGAGTGCTCGTACTTCGCCTGCATGCCGACGAAGACGATGCTGCGCGCCGCGGAGCTCGCGTCGTCGCTCGAGCGGGCGCCCGGGCTCGCCCCGGAGACGGCCGACCCTACGGGCGTGTGGAGCTGGCGCGACTGGGTCACGAGCGACTGGGACGACGCGGGCCAGCTCACGTGGCTCGCGGAGCATGACTGCGCGTTCATACGCGGGCGGGGGCGCGTCGCGCGGCCGGGCGTCGTCGAGGTGGGGGAGCAGGAGCTCGAGTACGACCGCCTCGTCGTCGCCACCGGGTCGTCGCCCGCCGTGCCGCCGGTCACGGGCCTCGAGGACGTGGAGTACTGGACGAACCAGGACGCGACGCGCACGCACCACGTGCCCGCGAGCCTCGCCGTCATGGGCGGCGGCCCCGTCGGCGCCGAGCTGGCGCAGTTCTTCGCCCGCATGGGTTCACACGTCTCGCTGATCGAGCACGGGCCGAGGCTGCTGGGGCGCGTGCACGAGGAGGCGGGCGAGCTGATCGCCGCCGTCTTCCGGGAAGAGGGGATCGACATGCGGCTCGGCGTCGCCGTCGAGGCGGCGGAGCCGGGCGTGCGCCTGCACCTGTCGGACGGCTCGACGGTCGAGGCCGAGCGCCTGCTCGTCGCGACCGGCCGCCGGCCGGCCACGGAGGATCTCGGGCTCGAGCAGCTCGGCGTCGCGATCGGGCCGCACGGGATCGCGGTCGACGCGCGGCTGCGCGCGGCCGAGAACGTCTGGGCGATCGGAGACGTCAACGGCATCGCGCTGTTCACGCACGTCGGCAAGTACCAGGCGCGCGTCGCCGCCGCGGACATGTGCGGACGTCCGGCCCGTGCCGACTACCGCGCAATCCCGGCCGGGATCTTCACCGACCCGGAGGTGGCGACGGTCGGACGCACCGAGGGCGACGACCTCGTCTCCGCCCGCTGGGAGCTGACGGCGACGCCGCGGCTCGCGACGTACGAGCGCCCGAAGCGCGACGGCTTCGTCCGCCTCTTCGCCGATCCCGCCGAGCGCGTGCTCGTGGGCGCGGTCGCGGTCGGGCCCCAGGCGGCGGAGTGGCTCGGCCAGCTGACGCTCGCCGTGCGGAGCGCGACGCCGGTCGACGTCCTCGTCGACACGATCCAGCCGTACCCGACCTTCTCGGAGGCGATCTTCTTCGCCCTCCGGGATCTCGTCGACACGCTCGCGTAGACTGCAAGCGCCATGCTCGGCGAAGTCCTGACGGCGATCGTGACGCCGTTCCATCCGGACGGCTCGGTCAACGTCGAGAAGTTTCGCGAGCTGGCCGCGTATCTCGTCGACAACGGCTCGGACGGCCTTGTCGTCGCGGGCACGACGGGCGAGAGCCCGACCCTCTCCGACGACGAGAAGCTCGAACTGTTCGCGGCCGCCCTCGACGCGGTCGGCGACCGCGCGACGGTCGTCGCCGGCACCGGGACGTACGACACGGCGCACTCGGCCCATCTGACAGCGGCGGCGCACGCGCTCGGAGTCGACGGGATCCTCGTCGTCACGCCGTACTACAACAAGCCGCCGCAGCGCGCGATCGTCCGCCACTTCCAGGAGATCGCCGCCGCCACCGACAAGCCGGTCGTCGTCTACAACATCCCGAGCCGCGTGATCGTCAACATCGAGCCGGCGACGATCGCCGAGCTCGCGAAGATCCCGAACGTCGCCGCGGTGAAGCAGGCGCACGCCGACCTCGCGGAGGCGCGGGCGATCGTCGCCGCCGGGCTGACGCTCTACGCCGGCGACGACAACCTCATCTTCCCGTTCCTCGAGCTCGGCGGCATCGGCGGCGTGTGCGTGCACACGCACGTCTGGGGGCCGCAGACGAAGGCGATGGTGCGCCGCTACAAGGAGGGCGACGTCGAGGGCGCACGCGCGCTGAACGAGGAGATGCAGCCCGCGTTCGACCTGCTCAAGGTGCAGACGAACCCGATCGCGATCAAGGCAGCGCTCAACCTGCTCGGGCACGAGGTCGGCGGCTACCGGCTGCCGATGGTCGAACCGACGGAGCAGGAGCTCGAGCAGGTGCGCTCCTGCCTCGAGCGCGCCGGCGTGCTCCAACCGGCGTCCGCCTAGACCCCGACTACACTGGCGCCGATGGGCGTTTGCAAGATCATCCCGCTCGGCGGACTGGGCGAGGTCGGGAAGAACATGACCGCCTTCGAGGCGGAGGGGTCGATCGTGATCGTCGATGCCGGCCTCGCGTTCCCGCGCGACGAGCACCTCGGCGTCGACCTCGTCCTGCCGGACTACTCGTATCTGACCGAACGCGCCTCGATGATCCGCGGCGTCGTGCTCACGCACGGCCACGAGGACCACGTCGGGGGGCTGCCGTATCTCATGCGCGAGGTGCACGTGCCCGTCGTCGCCGCCACGCGGCTGACGCTCGCGCTCGTCAAGTCGAAGCTCGACGAGCACGGACTCCTGCGCGAAGCCGACCTGCGCGAGGTCGCGCCGGGTGACGAGCCGTTCAACCTCGGCCCGTTCCGCATCGAGTTCGTGAGGATGGCCCACTCGATCCCGGACGCGGCGGCGATCGTGCTCGAGACGCCCGGCGGACGCGTCGTCCACACGGGCGACTACAAGATCGACCACACGCCGGTCGACGGCCAGCGCACCGACGTCGGGAAGCTCGCCGAGATCGGTAACCGCGGCGTCGACCTGCTGCTCGGCGACTCGACGAACGCCGAGCGGCCGGGAGTGACGCTGTCCGAGCGCGTCGTCGGCGAGGCTTTCCAGCAGATCTTCCCGTCGCGCACCGGCCGCATCCTCGTCGCGTCTTTCGCCTCGAACGTGCACCGGATGCAGCAGGCCGTCGACGTCGGCATCGAGTGTGGGCGCAAGGTCGCGTTTGTCGGCCGCTCGATGCGCAAGAACTCGAACATCGCCCGCAGCCTCGGCTACATGGACGTGCCGGACGACGTGATCCTCCGTCCGAACGAGCTGGCCGAGCTGCCGCGGGACGAGCAGCTGATCCTCTGCACCGGCAGCCAGGGCGAGCCGCTCTCCGCGATGACCCGCATCGCGTACAACGACCATCCGCAGGTGCACGTCGAGAGCGGCGACACCGTGATCATCTCCGCGAAGCCGATCCCCGGGAACGAGCTGCGCGTCCACGACGCGATCAACCGGCTCGCGAAGGCGGGCGCCGAGGTGCTGCACGAGGACAACGCGCCCGTGCACGTCTCCGGCCACGGCCGCGCCGAGGAGCTCCGGCTGATCCTCTCGCTGCTGCGCCCGCGCGCGGTCATGCCCGTGCACGGCGAGTTCCGGATGCTGGCCGCGCATGCGCAGCTCGCGCGCGAGAGCGGCGTTCCGGTCGACCGCATCGTGCTCGCCGAGAACGGCACCGTCGTCGAGCTGTCCGAGGCGGGCCCGCGGATCGTCGACCACGTCGCCGCCGGCATGACGTTCGTGGACGGACTCGGCGTGGGCGACGTGCACGATGTCGCGCTGCGCGACCGGCGCCGGCTCGCGGAGGACGGCGTCCTCATCGTCGTCGCCACCCTCTCGACGTCGAACGGAGCGATGCTCACCGCGGCGCCGGAGCTGATCGCCCGCGGGTTCGGCGAGGCGGCCGAGCCGCTGCTCGACGAGCTGCGCGCAGAGGCGAACCGGGTGCTCGTCAAGCTGATCGGCGACGACGTGACCGAGGTGAAGCTGCTCCAGGAGCACGTCCACGACGCGCTCGGAAACATCGTGTACGACCGCACCGGCCGGCGCCCGATGATCCTTCCGGTTCTGGTCGAGGTGTGAACCGCCGGCTCCGGTACGAGCCCACCTGGGCCGACGTCCTCGACGAGCATGCCGTCGAGACGACGACCGCGGCGCCGCTCGTCTCGCAGCTCGCGGCGTGTGAAGCCGCAGCGCTCGCGTTCTGCCGCCTGCTCGAGCAATGGGCGCGCGGCGACGCGCAGCCGCCGACCGCGGACGAGCGCCTCGCCGCGCTCCGGCGCGTGGCCGACCGCGTCGAGACGGCGCTCTCCGGCCTGGGCGAGCCGCTCGACCGCTACCTGCTCGAGCTGGAGCCCGAGGTGTTCGAGGGACGCACGTGGTACGGGGGCCCGGGCGTCGCCGAGCTGCGCGACTGGGAGCCGGTGCTCGACCGGGCCGGCGTGCGCGTCCCGCCCGAGCGGGTGGCGCAGGCGTACCTCGAGCTCGCCGTGCTCGTACGCGCTCTCGAGGGGCTGACGACGGCGATCCGCCTGGAGGTCGTGCCCGACCGCGGCTCGCTCTGGGCCGGGCTGTTCGACCTGCGCGAGAACCTCCTCGGCGGCGCACTCGACGACCTGCGCTCGCTTGCCGTGATCTGATCGCGGTGTGGCTCGTCCTCGCCTGACGGTCGTCGGCTCGATCAACCTCGATCTCGTCGCGCGCACGGAGCGGCTGCCGCGGCCCGGCGAGACGGTGACCGGCGCGACGTTCGCCCGCATTCCGGGCGGCAAAGGCGCGAACCAGGCTGTCGCCGCCGCGCGGCTCGGGGCGCGCGTGACGATGCTGGGCTGCGTCGGCGACGACGAGTTCGGCCGCAGCGCGCTCGAGGAGCTCCGGCGCGCCGGCGTCGATCTGGACCGGCTGAAGGTCGCGCCCGGCGTCTCGAGCGGCGTCGCGCTCATCACCGTCGACGCGTCGGGCGAGAACGCGATCGTCGTCGCGCCCGGCGCGAACCTCGAGCTCCGCGCCGAGGACGTCGAGCTGCCCGACGCCGACGGCGTGCTCTGTCAGCTCGAGATCCCGCTCGAGACCGTCACCTACGTGGCGGCAACGGCGTCCTGCCCGTTCTTCCTCAACGCCGCACCCGCGCGCGGGCCCGTTCCGCGCGCGGACGTGACGATCGTGAACCGCTACGAGCTCGAGGCCTTGACCGGCCGCGACGGCCTGATCGCCGTCACTCGCGGCGCAGAGGGCGCAGTCCTGCTCGACGACGGGGTGGAGGTCGCGCGCGCAGAGCCGCCCCCCGTGCGCGCCGTGGACGGCACCGGCGCCGGCGACGCGTTCACCGCGTGCCTGGTCGTCTCGCTGCTCGAAGGCCGTGAGCGCAGCGAGGCCTTGCGCCGGGCCTGCATCGCGGGCGCGCTCGCCGCCTCGCGCTTCGGCGCCCAGACATCGCTCCCGACCGCCGAGGAGGTGGACGCACTCCTATGAGCATCCCGATCCTGATCGACTGCGATCCCGGTCACGACGACGCGATCGCGATCCTGCTCGCGCTCGCGTCGCCCGAGGTCGAGCTGCGCGCGGTCACCACCGTCGCCGGCAACCAGACGCTCGAGAAGACGACGAGAAACGCGCTGAAGGTGCTCGAGCTCGCCGGCCGGGCCGACATTCCCGTCGCCGCCGGCGCCGACCGGCCGCTACGGCGGACGCTCCGCACCGCCGCGCACGTGCACGGGGAGAGCGGCCTCGACGGCCCGGCGCTGCCCGAGCCGACCGCGCGGCCCGTCGACGCCCACGCCGCCGACCTGCTCGCGGAGCTGATCGAGCCGGGTGTCGTGCTCGTGCCGACGGGCCCGCTCACGAACGTCGCGCTCCTGCTCGAGCGCCATCCCGACGTGCGCGACCGGCTCGAACGGATCGTCTGGATGGGCGGCGCGATCGCAGAGGGCAACGTCACGCCCGCGGCGGAGTTCAACGCGTTCGTCGACCCGGAGGCGGCCGCCGCGGTATTCGGCAGCGGCATCCCCGTGACGATGATCGGGCTCGACATCACCCACCAGGCGCTGTTCACGCGTGCGCACGCGGACCGGCTGCGCGTCACGGGCACCGCCGGCCGCGTCGTCGCCGAGCTCTCCGACTTCTTCCAGCTGTTCCACGAGCAGCGGTACGGCATGGACGGCTCGCCGATCCACGACGCGCTCGCGGTCGCGCACGTGATCGACCCGACGCTCGTGACGACGCTGCACTGCAACATCGCGATCGAGACGGCGTCGCAGCACTGCGACGGACGGACGGTCGTCGACCGCTGGCTCGTCACCGACGCGCCACGCAACGCGCACGCAGGCATCGCCGTCGACGCGCAGCGCTTCCTCGAGCTGCTCGTCGAGCGCATCGGCTCGCTCGCGTGATCTGCTTCGCCGCGATCGCGCCGCACGGCGACCTCGACTCGGCGCCGGAGCTGCGCGCGGCGATGAGCGAGCTCGCCCGGCGCTTCGACGCGGCGGCACCGGCGGCGGTGATCGTCGTCACGCCGCACAACGTCCACGTCGAGGGGCACTTCGCCGTCGTCACCGCGGCGCAGGTGGGGGCGTGGCGGACCGACCGCGCGCTTGCCACAGCAGCGCTCGCCGCGCTGCGCGCCGACGGCCTCCCGGCGGTCGGCGTCTCGTACGGCGGCAACGACGCGGCCGAGGCCGAGCTGCCGGTCGACTGGGGCACGGAGGTTCCCCTCGCCTGCCTGCCCGCGCGCCCGATCGTCGTCGTCAGCCCGGCGCGCGACCGCCCACTCGCCGAGCACGTGCGCGCCGGAGCGGCACTCGCCCGTGCGAGCGGGGAGACCCGTGTCGCGCTGATCGCGAGCGCCGACCATGCACACGCGCACGACGCGGCCGGCCCGTACGGCTTCGATCCCGCCGCGGCCGCATACGACGCGCTCGTGCAGGACATCGTCCGCTCCGGCCGGCTCGAGTTCGAGCGGCTCGGCGACCTCGTCGCCGCCGCGAAGGCCGACTCGCTCTGGCAGCTGCTCGTCCTCCAGGGCGCGGCCGGCCCGGCGCCGCAGGTGGAGCTGCTCGCATACGCCGCTCCCGCCTACTACGGGATGCTCGTGGCCGCCGTCGACCCGTGAGGGCAGGAGCCCGGCACTTCCGGGCGAACAGGCCTTCATGGCGCCCGCGAAGCGCAAAAAGAAGCTGCCTGCCAAGACCCGGAGCCGCACCCGCGCGAAGAGCGCCGCGGCGCGGAGCCTTCAACACCCCGAGCTCTGGGGGCTCGGGCTCGTCGCGCTCGGCGCCTTCCTCGGCAGCATCCTCTACTTCGGCTGGAACGGCGGCTTCGTCGGCCACGCGCTCGAGCGCGGTCTCCACGCGCTGATCGGCGATGCGTCGTGGGGGTTGCCCGTCGCCCTCGTCGTCCTCGGCGGGCTGATGGTGGCGCGCAGCGCGCTCGTCGACGTCCGCCCCTTCCGCGCCGGACTCGCGGTGCTCGCGTTCGGCCTCATCCTCGCGCTCGGCAAGGACCGGGGCGGATACGCGGGTCAGGCGCTCGGCGGCGCCGTCGGGGTCGCGATCGGCGTCACCGGCTCGACCATTCTCGGCGGCCTGCTGTTCGTCGTCGGCGCGCTGCTCCTCTCCGGCGCGTCGCTCGGCGCGATCCTGCGCCGCTCCGGGCGCGGCATGCGCACCGCGGCGACGAAGGCGCGCCGCCCGCGCCCGGCGAAGCAGGCCTGGCCCGAGCCGCCGCAGATCACCGGGCCCGCCCGGAAGAAGCCCGTCGACGCCGAACAGGCGTGGCCGGACGTCGTCGGCGACGACACCGTCGTCGTCCCCTTGCGCCTCGGAGCGTCGCCGCTCGTCCACGCCGAGCCGGCGCGACTCGTCGAGGACCCGCTGACGCTCTTCGACGACCTCACGGTCGAGCACCAGGAGTACCGACTGCCGGATCGCACCGTTCTCCGCGCCTCTCCGGAGAAGGAGGCACAGAGCAGCGAGGCGGCCGCACGGGTCGCCGAGCTGCTGACGCAGACGCTGGCGCACTTCGGCGTCGAGGCGACGGTGATCGGCGAGATCTCCGGCCCGCGCGTGACGCGCTACGAGCTCCAGCTCGCGCCCGGCACGAAGGTGTCGAAGGTGGCGGCGCTCAAGGACGACCTCTCGTACGCGCTCGCGACGACGGAGATCCGGATCCTCGCGCCGATCCCCGGCAAGCAGGCGGTCGGCGTCGAGCTGCCGAACCTCTCGCCGAACCTCGTCACGCTCGGGGACATCTTCGACGACCTGCCCGCGACCGCGAGCCCGCTCTCCGTCTGGCTCGGCAAGGACATCTCCGGCGCGGCCGTGTGGACCGACCTCGCACGCATGCCGCACCTGCTGATCGCCGGCACGACCGGCTCGGGCAAGTCCGGCTGCATCAACGCGCTCCTCACGTCGATCCTCTTGCGCGCGACGCCGGACGACGTGCGGATGATCCTCATCGATCCCAAGCGAATCGAGCTCAACCACTACGAGTCGATCCCGCACCTGCTCACGCCTGTCGTCTCGAGCCCGAAGGAGGCGAGCGCCGTGCTCGCCAACTGCCTCGCCGAGATGGAGCGGCGGTACGAACGCCTCTCGTCCGTGCGCGCGCGCAACCTCAACGAGGCGAACCGCGCATTCCGCCAGCGCGGCGAGGCGACGATGCCATACCTGCTCGTCGTGATCGACGAGCTGGCGGACCTGATGATGGTCGCGCCACAGGCCGTGGAGGACGCGGTGATCCGGCTCGCGCAGAAGTCGCGCGCCGTCGGCATCCACCTCGTGCTCGCGACGCAGCGCCCGTCGGTCGACGTGATCACCGGCATGATCAAGGCAAACGTCCCGTCCCGCATCGCGTTCGCGGTGTCGTCGATGACCGACTCGCGCGTGATCCTCGACCAGGGCGGCGCGGAGTCGCTGCTCGGCCAGGGCGACATGCTCTTCAAGCCGCTCGGTACGTCGCGCATCCAGCGCGTCCAGGGCGCGTACGTGTCCGAGGAGGAGATCGCGCTCGTCGTCGAGCAGACGAAGCAGCGCGAGCAGGTGCTCGACGAGGGCTACCTCGAGCTGCCGGAGGTCTTCGCCGACCCGGAGCGCGGCGCCGACGACCACGGTGAGTTCGACCCGGACGACGACCCGCTGCTCGACCGGGCGATCGAGATCGTCGTCCAGACGCAGACGGCGTCCGTCTCGCTCATCCAGCGCCGCCTGCGGGTCGGCTACACGCGCGCCGGCCGCCTGATCGACATGCTCGAGCGGCGCGGGATCATCAGCGGCTACGAGGGCTCCAAGCCGCGCCACGTCCTGGTCGACGCCGCCGGACTCGAGCGCACCGGCACCACCGTCTGATCTGGAACCCCGGCCAACAAGAGTCTAGGATCCGCGTCCTAATAGACGGGGTCCGGGACTGGGCCTAGGTTTCGAATGAGGGAGGGCAACACATTGAGGGCTAGGACACGCTTGCTTGCCGGCCCCGCCGCGCTTGCGGCCATGGTGCTCGCGATCGCGATCGTCGTGGGCGCCGGCGCCGCGGCCACGAAGCCGGCCACCGGCCATGCCGCGCCGGCCGCGCGGGTAGCCACCAACGTCGTGCCGAAGGTCGGCCTTGTCACCGACATCGGCGGGCTGAACGACCACGGCTTCAACCACCTCGCGTACCTCGGTCTCCAGGAGGCGCAGGCG
The DNA here is from genome assembly GCA_036511815.1 of Gaiellaceae bacterium. GTDB lineage: Bacteria > Actinomycetota > Thermoleophilia > Gaiellales > Gaiellaceae > Palsa-739. Next base: position 36,986 of record DATCBP010000001.1, on the reverse strand, counting down.
AAGCTCGGCGTTCAGACACGCGTGCTCGAGTCGCACTCGAACGCGGACTACATCCCGAACATGACGAGCCTCGCGCAGCAGGGCTACAACCTCGTGATCTGCGTCGGGTTCCTCATGGACTCGTCGGTGATCACGGTCGCGAAGAAGTTCCCGCACACGAAGTTCATGATCATCGACAACGGCTGGTCGAAGGGCAACCCGACGAATCTCGAAGGGACGCTCTTCCACGAGCAGGAGGCCGGCTATCTCGTCGGCTACCTCTCGGGCCTGCTCTACAAGGGCAAGGCCGTGACGATGAGCACGGTCGGTGGCCAGAAGATCCCGCCGGTCGACCGTTACATCGCCGGCTTCCAGGCGGGCGCGAAGGCGGGCGACCCGCAGGTGAGCCTGCTCAACGGCTACTCGCAGGACTTCGTGGCCCAGGACAAGTGCAAGAACCTTGCGCTGCAGCAGATCTCGCAGGGCTCGAAGGTCGTGTTCCAGGTGGCCGGCGGCTGCGGTCTCGGCGCGCTGGACGCGGCGAAGCAGAAACACGTCTGGGGCATCGGCGTCGACGCCGACCAGGCGTACATCGGACCGCAGGTGCTGACGAGCGCGCTGAAGCGCGTCGACACGGACGTCTACACGACGATCCAACAGCTGCGGAACGGCATCTGGAAGGGCGGCCGGACGTTCACGTTCGACGTCGCCAACGGCGGCATCGACATCGGCAAGGTCAGCCCGAAGGTGCCGAAGTCGATCGTCGCGAAGGTCGAGGCGGTCAAGGCCCAGATCAAGGCCGGCAAGATCAAGATCCCGACCACGGTGCCGTAGGCCCCGCTCGGATCGAGATGCTCGAAACGGGGCGGGCCGCAGGGCCCGCCCCGTTTGCTTAACGAGGCGTTAACTTGGGCGGCCGTCCGGGAGCCCCATAGACTGTCGGCGGCTTGGCCGAGACTCCCGTCCTCGAGCTCCGCGGCATCACGAAGCGCTTTCCCGGGGTCGTCGCGAACGACCGGGTGAGCCTCGACCTCATGCCCGGCGAGGTGCACGCGCTGCTCGGCGAGAACGGCGCCGGCAAGTCGACGCTGATGAACGTCCTCTACGGCCTCTACCACCCGGACGAGGGCGAAATCCTCGTCAAGGGCGAGAAGCTGTCGCTCGGCTCGCCGAAGGACGCGATCGAGCACGGGATCGGCATGGTGCACCAGCACTTCATGCTCATCCCGGTGATGACCGTCGCCGAGAACGTCGTGCTCGCGAGCGAGCCGACGCGCGGCCGGGTGCTGCTCGACTACGGCGAAGCGGCGCGCCGCGTGCGCGAGCTCTCCGAGCGGTTCGGCCTCGCGGTCGACCCGAGCGCGAAGATCGAGTCGATCGGCGTCGGCCAGCAGCAACGCGTCGAGATCCTCAAGGCGCTCTACCGGGGCGCGGACATCCTCGTGCTCGACGAGCCGACCGCCGTGCTGACGCCGCAGGAGGCGGAGGAGCTGTTCGAGGTGATCCGCAGCCTCACCGGGCAGGGCAAGTCGGTGATCTTCATCACGCACAAGCTGCACGAGGTGCTCGAGGTCGCCGACCGCATCTCGGTGCTGCGCCGCGGCAAGCTCGTGGAGACGATCGCGCGCGCGGGCGCGACCGAGGAGACGCTCGCCCGCGCCATGGTCGGGCGCGAGGTGCTCCTGCGCGTCGACAAGAAGCCCGCCGCGCCGGGAGAGCCGCTGCTCGTCGTGGAAGACCTCCACGTCGTCGACCTGCGCGGCCTGGAAGTGGTGCGCGGCGTCTCGTTCGACGTCCGCGCGGGCGAGATCGTCGGCATCGCCGGCGTCGACGGCAACGGGCAGGCGGAGCTGATCGACGCGCTCACCGGGCTCCTCCGCTCGACGTCGGGGCACGTGACGGTCGGCGGCACGGACATCACGCACGCAACCGCGAAGCGGGTACTCGACGTGGGGATGGGGCACATCCCGCAGGACCGGCAGCATCGCGGCCTCGTCCTCCAGTTCTCACTTGCGGAGAACCTCGCGCTGCACGACTACGACAAGAAGCCGGACTCGAACTTCGGGTGGCTCCATCCGCGCGTCCTGATCGCGCGGGCGCGCGCGCTCCTGAGGGACTTCGACGTCCGCGGCGGTGGGCCGATGACGCGGGCGAGCGCACTCTCGGGCGGCAACCAGCAGAAGGTGATCCTCGCGCGCGAGATCGAGCGCAACCCGCGCGTGCTCGTCGCGGCGCAGCCGACACGCGGCCTCGACGTCGGCGCGATCGAGTTCGTCCACCGCCGCCTCATCGAGGAGCGCGACGAGGGCCGCGCGATCCTCCTCGTCTCGCTCGAGCTGGACGAGGTCGTCTCGCTCTCCGACCGGATCCTCGTCATGTACGAAGGCCGCTTCGTCGGCGAGTTCGGCCCGGATGTCACCGAACAGCAGCTCGGCGTGGCCATGATCGGCGGCACGGTGAAGGAGGCCGCGGCGTGATCGACCCCGCGGACAAGGAGCCGCCCGTCGACGAGGCGCCGAGCGCGATCGACCGGCTCGCGCTTTCGCAGCGGGCGGGCGGCGTCGTCACGCCGATCATCACCGCCCTCATCGCCTTCATGGTCGGCGGGCTCGTCGTCCTCGCCTCCGGATCGAACCCCTTCTCGACGTACAAGGCGATCTTCAACGGCACCGGCCTCGACTGGTTTTTCCGGTTCGGGCACCACCACATCGACCTTCCGTTCACCCATCAGCGCGTGGCGTTCTGGTGGGACACGGGGTCGCTCGCCGCAAGCAATCTCCAGCAGACGCTGCTCCTGACGACGCCGCTCATCCTCTGCGGCCTTGCCGTCGCATTCGCGTTCCGCTGCGGCATGTTCAACATCGGCGGCGAGGGCCAGTACATCGTCGGCTCGATCATGGCGGTCTGGATCGGGTCGTCCTTCCTGAAGATGAACGGCCCGCTCCACGTGATCCTCGCCATCGTCGTCGCCGCGGTCGCCGGCGGCCTCTACGCGGGCGTCGCGGGCTTCCTGAAGGCGACCGTGGGCGCACACGAGGTGATCTCGACGATCATGCTGAACTGGATCGCGATCTGGGTCGGCAGCTGGCTGTTCGGCCTCGGCGGACCGCTCCAGAGCCACGCGAACGGGGCCGCGGTGCCCGTCTCGAACGACATCGCTCCCGGAGCGCACCTCCACGTCTTCTGGGGCGACCCGATCCTCCAGGGCCTGCACATCGGCCTGTTCGTCGCCCTGGGCGCGCTCATCGTCTACTGGGTGACGCTCAACCGGACGACGCTCGGCTATCAGGTCCGCGCCGTCGGCTTCAACCCGGAGGCCGCGCGCTACGGCGGCATCGGCGTCGCACGCAACTACTTCCGCGCGATGATGATCGCGGGAGCGTTCGCCGGCCTCGCCGGCGCGATCGACATCCTCGGCTGGGAGTTCCGGCTCGCCGTCAACGACATCCAGATCTCGAACATCGGCTTCATCGCGATCGCCGTCGCGCTGCTCGGCCGCAACACCGCCGTCGGCGTGTTCTTCTCGGCGCTCCTCTTCGGCGCGCTCCTGAACGGCACCTCCACGCGCAACCTCGATCCGACGATCTTCCGGCCCGACCTCGCGAGCAACCTGACGCTGATCATCCAGGGGCTCGTCGTGCTCTTCGTCGGGGCCGACGTGCTCGTGCTGTGGATCTGGAACCAGCGGCGGCGGCTGCGCATACGCGGCGGCGCGGCGCCCGCCGCCGAAGCGGTGGAGACGCCGTGAGCACGCCCGAGCTCGTCCGCTCACGGCTCGATTCGTCCCGCCTGCTCGAGCCGAAGGCGATCGGCGCGTACGGCATCCTGCTCGGGCTGGTCGCGTTCTGGCTGACGCTGCCGCCGTTGAAGACGACGGTGCTCGTCTGGCCGATCCTCGTTGGGCTGCTCGCGGTCGCGTGCGGCATCTGGGCGATCGCCCGCGACGCGAAGCGCGTCGGCTGGGGCGCCGTCGTGGCCGGCGTGCTCGGCGTCGCGCTGGGCATCGCCGCGACGAACTCGAGCCGGGGCAACCTCAGCACCGCCGTGGCGTGGTCGGCGCTGATCGCGTCGATGCTCGTCTACGCGACGCCGCTCACGTACGCGGCGATCGGCGGTCTCTGGTCGGAGCGGAGCGGCGTCGTCAACATCGGCCTCGAAGGGATGATGCTGATGGGCTGCTTCTTCGGCATCTGGGGCGCCGACCGCACCGGCAACTGGGTGCTCGGACTGCTGATCGCGATGGCCGCCGGCGGACTTCTCGCGCTCGTCTACGGGTTCTTCGCGATCCACCTGCGCGCGGACCAGATCGTCGGCGGCACTGCCGTCAACTTCCTCGCGCTCGGGATCACCGGGTATCTGTTCATCGACGTCTACGGGTCGAACGGGACACCCGACCTGTCGACCGGGCACTGGCTGAGTGGCCAGTCGATCCCCGACATTCTCGTCTCGCAGCACGGCGGCTTCTTCGAGGTCGCATTCGGCGATCTCAACCTCATGGTCTGGCTCTCATTCGTCGTGCTGATCCTCACGTACTTCGTCGTGTTCCGGACGCCGCTCGGCCTGCGGCTCCGTGCCGTCGGCGAGCATCCGCGCGCGGCCGATACCGTGGGCATCTCGGTCTATCGCACCCGCTACGCGGCGGTCGTCTTCTCGGGGATGCTGTCCGCGATGGGCGGGGCCTACCTCTCGATCGGCTTCGTGCACTCCTTCAACCAGAACATGACAGAGGGTCGCGGCTTCATTGCGCTCGCCGCGCTCATCTTCGGGAAGTGGCGGCCCGCAGGCGCCTTCGCCGCGGCGCTCCTGTTCGGCTTCTCGAGCGCGCTCGCGCAGCGGCTCGGGACGATCCCGAACTGGGCCTCGTACGCGGTGCTCTTCCAGGCGCTCCCATACGTGCTGACGTTGATCGCGGTGGCGGGCGTGATCGGGCGATCGATTCCCCCGGCGGCGGATGGCCAGCCCTACACGAAGCAGTAACCACCGGGCCTCGGTCTCGGTCCTGCTCGGGGCCGCCGGTGTGCTCGCGGTGCCGGGCGCAGTCGCCGTCGCGAGGCAGGCGGCGGGCGTGCACCTGCTCGACGCCGCCTATGCGATCCCGGTCGCGGCGGTATGCGGGACGGCGGCGCTCCTGCTCGTCCGCGGCGCGCGCGGCCGGATCCGGGCCACGCTCGAGCGGGCCGGCGGCAGGGGGCGGGCGCGGGCCGGGCTCATCCTCGGCGTGGCCGCGATCTGCGTCGCGCTCAGCGCGGCGGTCGCCGTCGGCTTCTACGAAGTGCTCCTCCGGCTCGAAGGCTGAGGCCCCGCCCGGCGAAGCGCGGGCGCGGATCTACAATGGTCCTTCATGTTCGAGATCGGCAACAGCCTGCGTGAAGCCCGTGTCCGCCAGGGTCTCGACTACCCACAGGTCGAGCTGGCGACGAAGATCCGCGCGAAGTACGTCCGCGCCCTCGAGGACGAGCAGTTCGCCGTCCTCCCGGCCCAGCCGTACGTCAAGGGCTTCCTGCGCACGTACGCCGATTTCCTCGGCCTCGACGGACAGCTCTACGTCGACGAGTTCAACTCGCGCTTCGTCGTCGACGGGCTCGACGACCCGCCGCTGCGCCGCGTGTCGCCGCGGCCGCGCCAGCAGCGCGGCGTGGAGCGCAAGGTCGTGTTCCTCGCGCTCGCGGTGATCGCGGCGCTGACGGCGCTCGTGATTGTCGCATGGAAGTTCGGCGGCGGAAATGCCGCGGCGCCCCCGGCCCCGGCGCAGGCGGCGCCACGCGTCCCGTCCGAGCTGCAGCTGAAGGGCGTTGGCCCGGGCACGTACGTCGAGGTGCGCCGAGGCTCGGCGCGGGGCGTCGTGCTGCTCCAGGCGACCGTCGCGGGCGGCACCGTCGAGCGCGTGAACGGCAGCCGCTTCTGGCTCTACGTCAAGCGCCCGTCGGCGCTCGTCGTGCGGCTTGCGGGCAAGCCCGTGGCGCTGCCCGCACGCCGCAACCTCAAGGTCGTCGTCACGCCTTCGCGCACCGCGCTCGCCGCCGGTTGAGCCGGCCGCGCGCCGTCGTCGTCGCCACGGGCAGCGAGCTCGTCCGCGGCGAGCGCACCGATCTCAACGGACCCTTCCTCGCCCGCGAGGCGCTCCGTCTCGGCCTCGACCCGGCGCGGATCGCGATCGTCGGCGACGCTCCCGAGGAGCTCGAGGCGACGCTGCGGGATGCCCTCACGGCCGACGCGTGCCTCGTTTCCGGCGGGCTCGGCCCGACCCACGACGACCGGACGGTGGAGCTCGTCGCGCGGGGCCTCGGCGTCGGCGTGCACGTCGACGCCGAGCTCGAGCGCGAGATCGACGCGGTCTCGCGCGCGGCGGCCGAACGACTGAAGCGGCCGTACGCAGACTTCCAGGCCGGCGTGACGAAACAGGCGACGATCCCGGACGGCGCCGTCTCCGTCGGCCTCGCGGGCACTGCGCCCGGTCTCGTGATCCCGCACGGCGGCGGCCGCGTCGTCGTGCTGCTCCCGGGCCCGCCGGCGGAGCTGAAGCGGCTGTGGCCGCGCGCGCTCGAGACCGACGCGTTCAAGGCGCTGCTCGAGCGGGCGCGTCCGCCCGGGCGGCGGGTGCTCCGCTTCTTCGGCGTGAGCGAGTCCGCCGTCGCGCGCGCGCTCGCGGAGGCGGGGGGCGACGGCGACGGCGTGGAGACGACGATCTGCGCGCGCGACTTCGAGATCCACGTCGACTTCGTCGTCGAGCCGGGTGCGGAGTCCCGGGCGGACGCGCTCGAGGCCGCGTTCCTGCCGCCGCTCGAGCGCTGGCTCTTCTCGCACGACGAGCGGCCGATCGAGGAGCACGTCCTCGCGCTCTGCCGCGCGCGCGGGCTGACGCTCGCGACGGCGGAGTCCTGCACCGGCGGGATCGTCGCGGCGCGGCTGACCTCGATCGCCGGCTCGAGCGACGTCTTCCTCGGCGGCGTCGTCGCGTACGCGGACGCGGTCAAGCAGTCGGAGCTCGGCGTTCCGGCCGAGGTGCTCGCCGAGCATGGGGCCGTCTCGGCCGAGGCGGCCGGGGCGATGGCGCGCGGCGCGCGCGAGCGGCTCGGCGCCGACGTCGCCGTGTCCGTGACGGGCATCGCCGGGCCGGACGGCGGCACGCCCGAGAAGCCCGTCGGCCTCGTCTACCTCCACGCCGAGGGGCCCGACGGCGGGCACGGGGTCGAGTTCAGCTTTCCCGGCGACCGTGGCTCGATCCGGGCACGCTCGGCCGTCGGCGCGCTCCACCTCGTCCGCCGTCTTCTGACACAGAGCCGCGACAAAGGCGTGTGACCTCGCCCGTTAGCGTGGGCGGGGATGAACGGCTGCGGCTCTTTCTCGCTCTGCGCCTGCCCGAGCCCGTGCTCGACGGCCTCGAGGACTGGCAACGGCGCAGCCTGCACGGCGTCCGCGCCGTCGCCCGCGACGACCTCCATCTCACCCTCGCCTTCCTCGGCCACCGGCCCGCCCTCGAGCTCGACGGCATCGTCGGCGAACTGCGCGCGGCCGCGGCCGCTGCCGCGCCGGATCTGCGTCTCACCCCGGCCCGCTACCGGGAGACCCGAGGCGCGGCCATGCTCGTCCTCGACGACGAGGGAGGACGCGTGACGGCGCTCGCGGATGACCTCCAGGTGCGCCTGGAGCGGCTAGGCGTCTTCCGGCGCGAGGCGCGCCCGTGGCTACCGCACGTGACCGTGGCCCGTTTCCGCGAGCGGCCGCGCCTGCGACCGGAGCCGGCCCGGCTCGAGCCGTTCGCTCCGTCCGACGCTGCTGCTTATCTGTCTCGGCTGCGCCCGACGGGGGCGCAGTACGAGGTTCTCGGATCGGTTGCGCTAGGAGGTCGATAGGTGGACAGGAACGAAGCACTCGATGTCGCGCTCGGACAGATCGAGCGTCAGTTCGGCAAGGGCTCGGTCATGAAGATGAACGACCGCGCAGCGGTCTCGGTCGGCGCGGTGTCGACCGGATCGCTCCAGCTCGATCTCGCGCTCGGGATCGGCGGCCTGCCGCGCGGCAGGATCATCGAGGTCTTCGGCCCCGAGGCGTCGGGCAAGACGACGCTCGTCTACCACGTGATCGCCGAGGCGCAGCGCCGCGGCGGCATCTGCGCCTTCATCGACGCGGAGCACTCGATGGATCCGGCCTACGCGAAGCGGATCGGCGTCAACATCGACGACCTCCTCGTCTCGCAGCCGGACACCGGCGAGCAGGCGCTCGAGATCACCGAGCTGCTGATCCGCTCGGGCGCGCTCGACATCGTCGCGATCGACTCCGTCGCCGCGCTGACGCCGAAAGCGGAGATCGAGGGCGAGATGGGCGACTCCCACGTCGGCCTCCAGGCGCGGCTGATGAGCCAGGCGCTGCGCAAGCTCGCGGGCACGCTCAACCGCACCGACACGATCTGCCTGTTCACGAACCAGCTGCGCGAGAAGATCGGCGTCATGTTCGGCAACCCGGAGGTCACGCCGGGCGGGCGCGCGCTGAAGTTCTATGCCTCGGTGCGCCTCGACATCCGCCGTATCGAGACGCTGAAGGAAGGCACCGAGGCGTTCGGGAACCGCGTGCGCGTGAAGGTGGTGAAGAACAAGGTCGCGCCGCCGTTCAAGCAGGCCGAGTTCGACATCATCTACGGCACCGGCATCTCCTGGGAGGGGACGGTGCTCGACGCGGGGATCGACCGGAAGGTCGTCGCGAAGTCGGGATCGTACTTCAGCTTCGGCGACGAGCGGCTCGGCCAGGGGCGCCAGAACGCGACCGCGTTCCTGCGCGAGCACCCCGACGTCACGCAGCAGATCCTCCGGCAGATCCAGCTCGAGGTAGGGCCGGAGCAGATCGTCTCGGCCAGGCTGCTCCCGGTCGCCGCCGAGGCGCCGGCGTCCGAGAACGGCGGCAATGGTGGAGGCAAGGCGGCGAGAGCCGCCGCCGCCGTCGCGGCTGTCGCAGGCGCAGGCGCAGTGGCAGACGGAGCCGAAGCCGAAGCGGAGTAGGCGCCGTGCCGGTCGTAACGGCACTGCGCGAGCGGCCGCGGGGCCGCGTCGCAATCGAGCTCGACGGAATCCTGTGGCGGGTGGTGCCGATGGACACGGTCGTCCGGAGCGGGCTCTTCGTCGGGCGCGCACTCGACCGCGAGACGGCCCGAGCCCTCGGGCGGGAGCTCCGCCGCGCCCAGGCGCTCAGCGTGGCCGTGCGCGCACTCCGCCATCGCGACCTCTCGCGGCGTGGGCTCGAGGATCGGCTCGCGCGCCGGGGCGCTCGGGCGGACGCGCGCGAGGCGGCGCTCGGCGCCCTGGAGCGGGCCGGACTCGTCGATGACGAGCGCGTGGCGGCCGGGCGCGCGCAGGCGCTCGCCGAGCGGGGCTACGGCGACGCCGCGATCCGGTACGACCTCGAGCGCGAGGGCTTCGCGGGCGACCTGATCGGGGAGGCGCTCGCCGGCCTCGAGCCGGAGCGGGACCGCGCCCGCCGCCTCGTGACGGAGCGCGGCGACGGCGCGAGAGCCGCGCGCTGGCTCACGTCGCGGGGGTTCGACGCCGCTGCGGTGGCCGACGCCGTGGAGGGATTTGCGGAAGAGGCCTGATCGGCGGTAGGATGCCGACACGTTTCACCCGACATTTTGCCTGCATACGGAGTTTTTCCGAACTCGCTGACCCCGTGAGAGACACGATCACAACCGTTTCCAGACGCAGCCGACGGAGGCGTCCAGCGGCATAGCGCCGTGACTGCGGGCGCGCAGCCGCGTGCCGGAAGCAAGCGACTTCGAAAGATCCCCGCACCGGGCGGATGCCGGATGGGACAGCGGCCGAGCTGAGCCGCGCAGCCCACCGAGCAGGAGCCGCAACGTGCAGATCGGGATCGGAGTCGCCATCGGGATCGCAGCAGGGGCGGTTCTCGCGCTGCTCGCGGTACAGGTCTTCGGCGCCACCGGCGTCGGCAAGGCCCGGCGTGCCCAGCAGCAGCTGCTCGAGGACGCCCAGCGCGAAGCGGAGGCGCTCCGGCGCGAGGCCCACGTTGAGGCGCGCGAGCAGGCGGTGAAGCTCCGGGCGGAGATCGACGCCGAGGTCGCCGACCGGCGCTCGCAGGTACTCAAGATCGAGGAGCGGGTGCTCGCGAAAGAGGAGGAGGTCGAGCAGAAGCTCGTCGACTTCGCCCGCAAGGACCAGGGCCTCGCCGACCGCGAAACGCATCTTCGCCAGCTCCAGGACGAGCTGAAGCAGGCGAACCGCGCGCAACAGGACGAGCTCGAGCGCATCGCCGGCCTCACCGAGCAGGAGGCGAAGGCGCACCTGCTCGAACGGGGCGAGGCGCTCGTGCGCCACGATCTCGCCCGCCGTGTGCGCATGCTCGAAGAGGAAGCGCGGCTCGAGTCGAAGCGGCTCGCGCGCAACCTCGTCGCGGACGCACTCCAGCGCGTCGCCGCGAATCACGCTGCCGAGACGACGGTCACGGTGATCGAGCTGCCGTCGGACGACATGAAGGGACGCATCATCGGCCGCGAGGGTCGAAACATTCGCGCGCTCGAGCACCTCACCGGCGTCGACTTCATCATCGACGACACGCCGCACGCGGTCGTGCTCTCGTCCTTCGACGGCCTACGGCGCGAGATCGCACGCGTGACCCTCACGAAGCTGATCGAGGACGGACGCATCCACCCCGCCCGGATCGAAGAGACGTATTACCAGTCGAAGGAGGAGATCGAGGACGTCGTGCGCCAGGCCGGCGAGCAGGCCGTCTTCGAGGCGAACTGCGGACCCTTCGACGAGGAGCTCGTCGGCATCCTCGGCCGCCTGCGCTTCCGGACGAGCTACGGGCAGAACGTGCTCAAGCACACGCTCGAGGTCGTGCACCTGGCCGGGATCATGGCGACCGAGCTCGGCGCGAGCGTGAAGACGGCGAAGCGCGCGGCGATGCTGCACGACCTCGGCAAGGCGATGACGCACGAGGTCGAAGGCTCGCACGCGATCATCTCAGCGCAGCTCGCGCGCCGGCACGGCGAGTCGCAGGGCGTCGTGCACGCGATCGAGGCGCACCACTACGAGGTGCAGCCGCAGACGGTCGAGGCCGTGCTCGTGATCGCGGCCGACGCGATCTCCGCGTCACGCCCGGGTGCGCGCGGCGAGAGTCTCGAGCACTACATCAAGCGGCTCGAGTCGCTCGAGGAGCTCGCGGCGTCGAAGCCCGGCGTCGACAAGGTGTACGCGCTGCAGGCGGGTCGCGAGATCCGCGTGATCGTCCGGCCGACCGAGGTCGACGACGATCTCGCCGCGCTGCTCTCGCACGAGATCGCCCGCGAGATCGAGGACAGGCTCGAGTACCCGGGCCAGGTGAAGGTGACGGTGATCCGGGAGAGCCGCGCCGTGGACGTCGCGCGCAACCACAGCGGCCTCGTCCAGGCGCAGGAGCGCGACGAGGAAGACGAGCCGGTCCAGGCCGCCTGGGGCGAGTAGCTCTCATGGAGCTGCGCAGGATCGAGGCGACGCGCTACGTCACGCCGCTCCGCGAGGGCGGCTCGCTGCCCGCACTCGTCGAGGCGAGCGACGACGGGCTGTACGTGCTCAAGTTCCGCGGCGCCGGGCAGGGCCGGAAGGCGCTCGTCGCCGAGGTCGTCGCCGGCGAGCTCGGCCGCGCGCTCGGATTCGCGGTTCCCGAGCTCGCGCTCGTCGAGCTCGACCCGGCGCTCGGGCGCGCCGAGCCCGACCCGGAGATCCAGGACCTGCTCGCCGCGAGCGTCGGCCTCAACCTCGGCGTCGACTTCCTGCCCGGCGCGCTCCCGTTCAACCCGGCCGTAGCGCCTGCGGTGGAACCGGAGCTCGCCGCGGAGATCGTCTGGTTCGACGCGTTCGTCACGAACGTGGACCGAACGGCGAAGAACACGAACATGCTCCTCTGGCACGAGCGCCTGTGGCTGTTCGACCACGGGGCGGCGCTCTACTTCCACCACGCAGCGGCAGCGGCCGAAGGGCACGAGCTGACGCCGTTCCCGGCGATCTCCGAGCACGTGCTCCTGCCGTTCGCGGCGTCGATCGCGGATGCCGACACACGGCTCGCGCCACGGGTGACGACCGAGCTCCTCGAGGAGATCGCGGGCGCCGTCCCGAGCGAGTGGCTGAACGGAGACGACGGACGGGTCTACGTCGAGTACCTGCAACGGCGGCTCGCACAGCCGCGATCGTTCGTCGCCGAGGCGGAGCGTGCGCGTGAGCCGCGGTAGCCCGTTCTCGTACGCGGTGTACCGCGTCGTGCCGCGCGTCGAGCGCGGCGAGCGCCTGAACGTCGGCGTGGTCGTCTTCTGCCGGCCGCGGCCCTATCTCGCGGCGCGCACGGCGCTCGACGAGTCGAGGCTCGCCGCGTTCTGGCCGGAGCTCGACCCCGAGGCCGTCCGGCCGCATCTCCGCGCGATCGAGCGGATCGCGGCCGGAGACCCGGGGGCCGGGCCGATCGCGCGGCTCGACGAGACGGCCCGGTTCCACTGGCTCGTCTCGCCGTCGAGCACGATCATCCAGCCGTCTGCCGTGCACACCGGTCTGTGCGACGACCCCGAGGAGCAGCTCCAGCGGCTCTTCGAGGCGCTCGTCGCGATGCCGGAGAACTAGCAGCCATGAGCACCGTGCCGCTGCGGCGCAATCGCGACTTTGTTCTGCTCGAAACGGGACGGCTGCTGTCGACGGCGGGCACGCAGTCGACGACGATTGCGTATCCGCTGCTCGTACTTGCGGTCACACACTCGCCGGCGAAGGCCGGCGCGGTCACGTTCGCGCGACTGCTCCCATATGCGCTCTTCGGACTACTCGCCGGCGTCGTCGCCGACCGCGTCAGCCGGAAGGTGCTGATGATCGCCGCCGACGTCGTCCGCGCGATCGCGATCGCGACCCTGGCCACGACGATCCTGCTCGGCCGGCTCGCCTTCTGGGAGATCCCGCTCGTCGCGTTCGTGGAGGGGACAGGCGCCGTCCTCTTCAGCGCGGCAGCGGCCGGTGCGCTGCGGTCGGTCGTGCCCGCGAGGCAGCTCCCGACCGCCGTGGGCGCGCAGCAGGCGCGGGCGTCGACCGTTCGGCTCGCGGGGCCGCCGCTCGGCGGCGCGCTGTTCGGGCTCGGCCGCTCCGTCCCGTTCCTCGCGGACGCCACGTCGTACGCGTTCTCGATCCTCTCGCTGCTCGCCATGCGCACCCCGTTCCAGGAGGCGCGAGAGGCCGACGCGGCGCCGCTGCGCACGCAGATCGCCGAGGGTGTCCGCTTCCTGTGGAGCCGCCCGTTCCTGCGCACGTGCGCGCTCATCTACGGCATCGGCAACTTCGCCATGCCGGGCCTGCTGCTCGTCGTCGTCGTCGCGGGGACGCGGCAGGGGCTGTCGGGCGGCGAGATCGGCCTGCTCGTGGCGACGCTCGGCGTCAGCACCCTCGCCGGCTCGCTGCTCTCGCCGCTGGCCCGCCGGCGGTTCTCGATGCGGACGATCCTCCTGCTCGAGCTCTGGACGTGGCTCGCCACCGCGGCCTTCGTCGTCTGGCCCGACGTCTACGTCCTGACGGTTGCGATCCTCCCCTTCGGCATCGCCGCTCCGGTGACCGACTCGGTCGTCGACGGCTACCGCGTCGCCGTCACGCCGGACCGCCTGGTCGGCCGCGTGGAGAGCGTCCGCAGCAGCATCGCCCTCCTCATCGCGCCGCTCGGGCCGCTCCTCGCGGGCTTCCTGCTCAGCTCGGTCTCGCTCCGCTCGACGGGCGCGGTCTTCACGGCGTGCGGAATCGGGCTCGCGATCTGGGGAACGCTGAGCCCGTCGATCCGGAACGCGCCGAGTCTCAGCGAGCTGGACGAGCCGCCTGCTTCAGCTCGACATTGAGGAGGCGGATCTCCGACGCGTCGACGTTCTCGACGGTATGGGGAGGCATGGCTGGAATCCACGTGGCCGTGCCGAGCTCGGCGAGCGTGTTCGTCGCGCGCGTGTCGGTGAGCAGGCGACCCTCGTCGTCGCGGCGCACGACATGGCCGGGTGCAACGACGTAGAGGACGCTCGGCCAGCGATGCGTGTGCAGCGGCACCGTCTTGCCCGGGCCGATCCGGGTCTCGAGGACGCGCACCTCGTCGGTCTCGAGCACGAGGCGGTGGAACTCGGCGGCGGCCACGAGCGCGTCGAGCGAATCGGGCCACGCCCAGGCGTCTGCGTCTGCATCCGTCACGGTGACGGCAACCTATACATTCGGCAGGTCGAGCTCCCAGCCGAAGGAGGCACGGATGACCGTCGTCACGTCGGGCACGCTGCATCACACCTGTTTCGTCGTGCACGACGTCGAGAAGACGGCGACGGCACTGGCGGACTCGCTCGGGATCGGGCCGTGGGCCGTCTTCACGATCGAGCCGCCGTCCAGTACCGTGAGGGGCGAGGACGTCTCGTTCACGTTCCGGATCGCGATCGCGTCGATCGGGGAATCGCACTACGAGTTGCTCGCGCCACTCACGGGCGACAACATCTACGTCGAGCACCTCGCGAAGCACGGCGAGGGCTTCCACCACACGTGCATCTTCTACTCGAGCCGCGACGCGCTGCGCGAGGCAAAGGCCGAGCTGGCACGCCAGGGGCGGGAGCTCGTGCAGAGCGGGGACTTCGGCGAGGGCGGCGAGTTCTGCTACTTCGAGATCGCCGAGATCGGTTCGCTGCTCGAGCTGCTCTACCTGAGCGAGCAGGCGGTGCCGGAGAAGACGATCGGGTAGCTACCAGCCGCCGGGCTCGCCGAGGAGCTGGCCACCGTCGACCGTGATCACGGCGCCCGTGATGAAGCTCGAGGCCGGTGAGGCGAGCAGCAGCGCCAGGCCCTTCAGCTCGTCCGGCTCTCCCATGCGGCCGAGCGGCACGAGCGCAGCCCACTGCCGCTCTCCCTCGGGCGTGACGCCGCCGCCGATGCGGGTCCTGATCGGGCCGGGCGCGATCACGTTCACGTGGACGCCGTGCGGCGCCAGCTCGAGCGCCGCCTGGCGCGCGACGTTGATCACTGCGGCCTTACTCGCCGCGTAGCCGTAGCAGACCATCGGATCGGCGCGCAGACCCGCGGTCGAGGCGGTGACGACGATCCGTCCGGCGCCCTGCGGCTTCATCACGGCCGCAGCCTCACGCATCGTGAAGAGCACGCCGTCCTGGTTGATCGAGAGCACCGGCGCCAGACGTCGTCGGCGACGGTATGCAGCTCCTGGCCGCCCTCGTTCGCGTACCCCGGAACGGCCGCGATGCCGGCATTCGCAAACACGACATCGACGCCGCCCTGCTCGGCGACGACACCGCGGAAGAGGTCGCGGACCGAATCAGGATCTGCGACGTCGACGGCCGCCGTGCGCACATCGCCGCCGCGCGCAGCCAGCCGCGCCGCCTCCGCCTCGGCCCGCTCGCCGTCGATGTCCGCGAGCGTCACCTTCGCGCCGCAGTCGGCCAGCACCTCGGCGATGGCGAGCCCGAGACCGCTGGCCGCGCCGGTGACGACGGCGCGCTGTCCGCTCACGTCGAAGAGGCGAGCCGCCAGGTCTGGCATCGGGGCAGCTTAATCGGAGAGCGCCGGTACGCTACGACCATGTCGCGCCGCTATCACGTCACCACCTTCGGCTGCCAGATGAACGCGCACGACTCGGAGCGCATCAAGGGCATGCTCGAGGAGCTCGGCCTTGGTGAGGCGGCGAGCCAGGACGAGGCCGACGTGATCGTCTTCAACACCTGCACGATCCGCGAGAAGCCCGACACGAAGCTCGCGGCGTATCTCGGCAACGCGGCCGCGCAGAAGCGCGCAAACCCGGACACGGTGATCGCCGTCGGCGGCTGCTACGCGGAGGCGCAGCGGGAGAGGCTGTTCTCGCTCTATCCCCAGGTCGATGTCGCCTTCGGGCCGGGGACGATCCCGCATCTCGCCGAATGGCTCGGCGCCGGCGGCTTCGGCGTCCCGCGCAGCGCGTTCGGGACCGGGGAGGAGCGCAGCTTCGCGGCGACGCTCCCCATGCACCGCGAGCGCCGCTTCCAGGCGTGGGTGCAGATCTCGATGGGCTGCAACTCGACGTGCTCGTACTGCATCGTCCCCGCCGTGCGCGGCCGCGAGGTGAGCCGTAGGCCGGGCGAGGTGCTCGCCGAAGTGACGCGGCTCGCGCACGAAGGCGTTCGCGAGCTGACGCTGCTCGGCCAGAACGTCAACTCGTGGGGCCGCGACCTCCTTCCGGACATCCACACCGAGTTCGGGGAGCTGCTCCGCGCCTGCGACGCGGTCGAGGGGATCGAGCGGATCCGCTTCACGAGCCCGCACCCGAAGGACTTCCGCCGCCCCGTGATCGAGGCGATGGCCGAGTGCGAGGCGGTCTGCGAGCACGCGCACCTGCCGCTCCAGTCCGGCTCGACGCGGCTGCTGAAGATCATGCGCCGCACGTACTCGCGCGAGCGCTATCTCCGTCTCGTCGACGACCTGCGCGCCGGGATCCCCGACCTCGCGCTCACGACCGACATCATCGTCGGCTTCCCCGGCGAGACGGAGGACGACTTCCGCGAGACGCTCGAGGTGGTGGACGAGGTCGGCTTCGACGGCGCGTTCACGTTCGTCTATTCGCCGCGTGCCGGTACCGACGCGGCCGCGATGCCCGACCAGGTGCCGGACGAGCTCAAGCGCGAGCGGATCGAGCGCCTCGTCGAGGTGGTGCAGCGAAACGCGGCTGCGCGCAACGAGCAGCGCGTCGGCCGGATCGAGGAAGTCCTCGTCGAGGGCGCGAGCCGGACCGACCCGGCGCTGCTGCGCGGGCGAACGCGGCGCAACACGACCGTGAACTTCAGCGGCGCCGCCGCGACGGGCGACCTCGTGGACGTCCTGATCGAGCGCGCGACGTCGACGACACTCGGCGGCAGCCAGGCTGCCGTGGCCGTCGCGTCATAGTGGTCTGACCGGCAACGTCACCGGTCAAGCCACTAGACGTTGGCCGCCTGCAGCGACCGCATCCCGAACGCAGCGGGCACGATCGGCAGCCAGAGGTTGAAGACGCGGTACGCGAAAACGGCGAGCACGGCAGCGGCGAGCGGAATCCCCATCCATGAGAGCGCGAACGGCAGGAGCAGCTCCACGGCGCCTGCGCCCGCAAGCGGCAGCGTGCGGCGGGTGAGCGCGTATCCGGTCGCATAGCCCACCAGCAGCAACGGCGCGCTCGGCGTCCCGTGGGTGAATGCGTGCAGGCACGCCCAGAGACAGACGATGTCGCCGAACCAGTACACCGCGGTACCGATCGGCGCGGCGAGATGGCGGCGTCTCGTGACGAGACAGCGAAGGACGTGCACCGACTCGAGCGCCTGCGCGACCGGCTCGCGCCAGCCGCCGCGGCCGTGGAACCGCTGGCGGTGGTTGACGGCCCAGAGCGCGGCCGCGAAGCCGAGCGGGACGGAGATCGCCCATGGCAGCGTGAAGCCCTCGGAGGGCTTGTGCACGCCGCGTGCGAGCAGCGCGATCGAGGCGATGCACGCGGCCGGCGCCAGCAACGCGTACTCGAGCGCTCCAAGACCGAGCACGCGGACGCGCGCGTCCCTGTCGGAGATCCCTGTCTGCCGGAATGCATGGAGGTCGACCGCGAAGCCGCCGCGCGCGACGAACGGGCCGAAGCCGGCGGCGACCGCGGCGGCGGTGGTTCCGCGGCTCATGTCGGGTCCGTCCTCGACCCGTGCCACCTCCCGGTAGCCGAGCGCGTAGCCGACATAGGCCACGAGCTCGGCGCCGAGGGCGACCGCGAACCACACGGGGTGCACTCCCTGGAGCCGGTCGGCGACGGCGCCGAACCCTGCGATCCACGCGACGACGACGAGGGAGGCGAGCGCGATGCCGGTGCAGAGAGCGACGAAGACAACCGCCTCGGAGCGGGTTTGTTCCAAATGTCTCGTACGGACGGATCGCGCGAAGCTCACAGCCACCTCTCCCTACCGCGCCGGGCGCGGAACAATGCTCTCGTGATCGTCATCGGCATCTTCGGCCCCACCGCGAGTGGTAAATCCCCCGTTGCGGAGGAAATTGCACGCCGAATCCCCGCGGAGCTCGTGTCGGCGGATGCGATGCAGGTCTACCGGGGCCTGCCGATCCTCACCAACCAGTCCACCCAGGCTACCCGGCTCGTCGGCATGTGGTCGCTGGAGCACGAGGCGTCGGTGGGGGAGTACGCCGGCCTCGCCCACGCGGCGATCGACGAGATCCGGGCCGCCGGCCGGACGCCGGTCGTGGTCGGCGGCACCGGGCTCTACCTGCGGGCTGCGCTGGGCGAGCTCGAGCTGCCGCCCGCGCCCGAGGCCGGCGCGCGTGCGCGTTGGGCCCGGTTCTACGACGAGACGGGGGCCGACAGGGCCCACGAGCATCTGCGGGCCGTCGATCCCAGGGCGGCCGCAGCCGTCCACGCGAACGACCGCCGGCGCGTCGTCCGGGCGCTCGAGCTCGCCGAGATGGGCGCCTCTCTCGCGCCGGCCGAGGACCGCCTCTGGGCCGAGGCCACGCGCCACCCGACGCTCGTCGTCGGCCTCGACGTGCCGAAGCTCGTGCTCGAGCGTCGGATCGAGGAGCGTACGCGCGCGATGTTCGCGGCCGGCGTCGAGGACGAGGTGCGGCTCGCCCTCGCCGGTCCCCTCTCGGCCACCGCCCGGAAGACGCTCGGCCTCGACGAGGTGGCGAGCCTGCCCCGCGACGAGGCCGTCGCCGCGATCGCCGCCCGTTCGCGCCGCTACGCTGCCTACCAGCGCAAGTGGATGCGGCGCGTGCCCGGCCTCGTTCTCGTTGCTGCCGATCGCCCACCGGAAGAGGTCGCCGATGACATCGTCTCGCTGGCACGCACACGGGAACGTCTATCTCGTCGTTGAGGGCGAGGAGGTCACCCTCGACCCCGACGGCGACGGCGCCCTCGAGGTGCTCGCAGTCGACGGCGACGAGATCCGCATCGCGATCGTGAACACCGACGGCTCGCTCGCCGAGATGTCGGGCAACGGCACGCGCATCGCGGCGGCGTGGCTGATGGAGCGTACCGGACGGTCGGTCGCGCGCGTGCACGTCGGGCCGCGCGTCGTCGAGGTCCACCGCGTGGCCGGCGACCTCTACGAGGCAGACATGGGCATGGTCGAGGTGGGCGCCCTCGCGACCGTTGAAGGCATCGAGCTCACACCCGTCTCCGTCGGCAACCCGCACGCCGTCGTCGTCGGCGACCCGGACGAGATCGAGCGCATCGGCCCGTTGCTGGAGACGCACGCGCACTTTCCGGACCGGACGAACGTGCAGGTCGTGCGCGTCGACGCGCCGGGCGAGGTGACCGCACGCGTGTGGGAGCGCGGCGTGGGGGAGACGACCGCGTCCGGCTCGAGCGCCGTTGCGGTCGCAGCGGCCACGCATGCCGAGGGCGACGTGCTCGTGCACTTTCGCGGGGGCGACCTACGGGTTCGGCTCAACGACGGGCGCGCGACGCTGACGGGGCCGGCGCAGCCCGTCTGACGCGCTGGGCTACGCCCCGATCTCGAACTCCCGGAGCACGTCGTTCAGCGACGTCTTCAGATCCGTCTGCGCATTCCGTCGCCCGACGATCAGCGCACACCCGAGCTGATACGTGCCGGCCGGGAACTCCTTCGGCCGCGTCCCGGGGACGACGACCGCGTACGGCGGCACGTAGCCGCGGTGCTCGACCGGCTCCGGCCCGGTTACGTCGATCACCGGCACCGAGCCGGTGAGGGAGACGTTCGGTGCGAGCACGGCCCGCTCGCCGATCACGACGCCCTCGGTGAGGATGCAGCGAGAGCCGATGAACGCGCCGTCCTCGACGATCACCGGTCGCGCCTGCACCGGCTCGAGCACGCCGCCGACACCGACGCCGCCGGCGATGTGCACGTCGGCGCCGATCTGCGCACACGACCCGACCGTCGCCCACGTGTCGATCATCGTGTTCGGCCCGACCCACGCGCCGATGTTCACGTAGCTCGGCATCAGCACGACGCCGGGGGAGAGGAACGAGCCGTAGCGCGCGGTGGCTGGAGGCACGACGCGGACGCCGAGCGCCGCGTAGTTCCGCTTCAGCGGGATCTTGTCGAGGTACTCGTACGGGCCGACCTCGATCGCCTCGAGCTTGCGGATGCGGAAGTAGTCGAGGATGGCCGCCTTCGCGTCCTCGTTCACGCGCCAGTCGCCGCCGACCTTCTCCGCGACCCGCAGTTCGCCGCGGTCGAGGGCCTCGATGGTGTCTTCGGTGCTCACAACTCCGCGAGTATGGCCGCCGCGCGGGTGCACTCGTCGAGAGTGGGGACGAGCGCGAAGCGGATGTAGCCCTCGCCGCTTGGGCCGAAGAACGAGCCGGGGGAGACGAGAACGCCGCGCTCGAGCAGCCGCTCGACGAGCGCGTCGGCGTCGGGGACCGCGACCCAGAGATACATTGTCGCCTCGCTCGCAACGACCTCCCAGCCCTTCGCCGCCAGCACGGGCAGGAGCACGTCGCGCTTCGCCGCATAGCGCGCCCGCGTCTCGACGACGTGCCGCTCATCGCCCCACGCGACGACGGAGGCCCGCTGCACGAACTCCTGCGGCGCCGTGCCCACGGTCGGCCGGTACGCCTTCAGTGCCGCGACCACCTCGGGCGGCGCGACGACGAATCCCGAGCGATACCCCGTCATCGAGGAGCGCTTGCTCAACGTCTGGAAGACGATCACGCGCGAGCGGTCGGCGATCTGGAGCGCCGAGACCGGCGGCTCGTCGAACCACAGCTCGCTGTACGCCTCGTCCGAGGCGATCACGAAGTCGTGCCGCTCCGCCAGCTCCGCGAGGTCTTCGTAGAACGAGAGCGGCGCGAGCGCCCCGGTCGGATTGTTCGGATAGTTGACCCAGACGATCGCGGTGTCGTCGCCGAGCGAGCTCAGGTCGGGGAGAAACCCGTTCTCGCGCAGGAGCGGCAGCGTCCGCACTGTCGCGCCCGCGAACAACGCGCCGCGCTCGTACACCGGATAGGCCGGCTCGCCGAACACGACCGTTCGCTTCGACGACGCGGGATCGACGAGCACCTGCGCGAGCGAGAAGATCGCCTCCTTCGAGCCGTACGTCGGCACGATCTCCGTGTCCGGATCGAGGTCGACCCCGAACCTGCGCGCGCACCAGGCGGCGATCGCGGCGCGCAGCTCGGGCAGGCCCTGCGCGAGCGGATACGGCGACCGCTCCGGCAGGGCGTCGATGAGCGCCTGCCGGATGATCGGGTCGGTCGGCTCGTTCGGATCGCCCTTGCCGAAGTCGATCACCTCGACGCCCTGCGCGACGAGCGCGCGGCGCGCCTCCTCGAGGCGCACGAACGGGTACGTCGCCATCTGCGCGAGCGTTGGGGCGATCCGGATCGGCACTACACGCTCCCCAGGAACGAAAGGAGTGTTTCGTAGCACCGCTCGAGGTTCGCCACCGGGATCTGCTCGTCCTGCCGATGCGCGTACGCGGTCGCGCCCGGGCCGTAGTTGATCGCGTCGATGCCGCGTTCCGCGAACTGCGCGACGGGCGTCCACGCCTGCTTCGGCGCAACCTCGGGCACGAGCCCGCGCAGCCTCGCCGTCAGCGCGTTGCCGAGCGCCGGCGGCGCCGACGGCGAGTTGCTGAGGATCTCCAGCTCGCCGTGCGGCACGAGCGCGCGCAGGCGCGCTTCCGCGTCCGCGCGCGTGCCCCCGGGCGCGTAGCGGAAGTTCAGCTCCGCAGACGCTGTCGCAGGTACGACGTTCGCCGCGATCCCGCCCTCGATACGCACGGCGCTCAGCACCTCGCGGTACACGAGCCCGTCCAGCTCGAAGTCGACCGGCTCGAGATCGGCGAGCGGCTCGAGCCCGCGGGCGAGCTCGTGGATCGCGTTCACGCCCGTCCACGGCCGCGCCGAATGCGCGCTGACGCCGGAGAAGGTCACACGCGCCTGGATGTTGCCGAGACAGCCCGCGTGGAGGATGCCGTCAGTCGGCTCGAGGACGACGGCGAGCCCGACGTCGCCGAGCATGCCCGTGTCGAAGATCGCGGGCAGCGGGCTTTCGGTCACCGGTATCTCCTCGCGCGTGAAGAAGAGGTACCGACCGCGCGCGCCGGAGCGGGCGAGCTCGATCATCACCGCGACTCCGCCCTTCATGTCGCTCGCGCCGAGCCCGTGCACGGCGCCGCCCTCGATTCGCCCCGGGAGGTTGTCCTGGGCCGGGATCGTGTCGAGGTGGCCGGCGAGCAGCACCGGTGAGCCCGGATCGCCGTAGAGCAGCACCTCGCCGTCGTCGTAGAGCGCCGGGCCGGGCACGAGCTCGCGCACGAGGGCGGCGAGGGCCTCCTCGGAGCGGCTCTCCGAGGGCACGTCGACGAGCTGGAGCGTCGTCTGGGCGAGATCGGGGAGAGGCACGACAGGCGTCATAATGACTGGAGATGGCGGTGCGACAGCCCGATCCCCCGCCCGGCGTCGAGCGCGAGCGTGGGTTCGTCCTCGCCGTGCTCGCGCAGGGCGTCGATGACGACGACGAGTTGGCGGAGCTTGAGGAGCTCGCGCGTACCGCCGGTGTCGCGCCGGTCGCGCGTCTCGTCCAGCACCGGCAGCGGCCCGACACGCGGACCTACGTCGGCAAGGGGAAGCTCGACGAGCTGAAGCAGGCCTACGGCGACGCGGACGCCGAGGTGCTGATCGTCGACGAGGAGCTCTCCCCGTCGCAGCAACGCCTGCTCGAGAACGAGCTTCAGGCGCGCGTCGTCGACCGCACCCAGTTGATCCTCGACATCTTCGCGCAGCATGCGGTGAGCGCCGACGGGAAGCTCCAGGTCGAGCTTGCGCAGCTCGAGTACAACCTGCCGCGGATGCGCGGCATGTGGCAGCACCTCGAGCGGCTCGGCGGCGGTGTCGGCACCCGCGGCCCGGGAGAGTCGCAGCTCGAGACCGACCGCCGGATCGCGCGCCGGCGCATCTCCATCCTCCGCGGGCGGCTCCGCGGACTCCAGAAGCAGCGTGACGTTCGCCGGAAGGAACGTCGTCGCACGGAGGTGCCGACCGTTGCGCTCGCCGGGTACACGAACGTCGGCAAGTCGACGCTCCTGAATGCGCTCACCGACGCCGACGTCTCGGTGCACGACCGCCTGTTCGAGACGCTCGACCCGACGACGCGCGGCTTCGAGTACGACGGCCGCCGGTATCTCGTCACCGACACCGTGGGCTTCGTGCGCCGGCTGCCGCACCAACTCGTGGACGGCTTCGCGGCGACGCTCGAGGAGACGCTCGTCGCCGACCTCGTGCTCCACGTCGCCGATGCGTCGGCGCCGGAGACGAGGCTCGTCGAGCAGATCGCCGCGGTGAGTGACGTGCTCCACGACATCGGCGCCGACACGTTGCCGACCGAGCTCGTCGTGAACAAGATCGACGCCGTCAGCGCGCTCCACCGGCGCCGTCTCTCCAACCGCTATCCGGACGCGCTGTTCGTGTCGGCGCTGACCGGCGAAGGTCTCGACGAGCTGCGCGCACGGATCGCCGAGCGGTTTGCGGAGCGGTTCGAGCCGGTGCGCCTCCTGATCCCGTACGACCAGGGTGCGAAGCTGAACGAGCTCTACGCGCTCGGCGCGCCGATCGAGCAGCGCGAGGACACGAGCGAAGGCGTCCTGCTCGTCGCGCGGCTGCCGCGTCGCGAGATCCGTCGCTTTGCGCCGTACCTGATCGCGGAGGCGGAGCCCGGCCGGGCGACGTCGGGCACCGCGTGATCGAGCTCGCGATCCAGCGCCTGCGCGATGACGCGGTCGTGCCGACCCGGGCATACGATGGCGACGCGGGCCTCGATCTCGCCGCGTGCGATCGGGTCGAGCTGGGACCGGGGGAGCGGGCGATGGTCGGCACCGGCCTCGCCGTCGCCATCCCGGACGGGTACGCGGGCTTCGTGCAGCCGCGCTCGGGTCTCGCCGTGAGGCACGGGATCACGATCGTGAACACGCCCGGCCTCGTCGACTCCGGCTACCGCGGCGAGCTGCGGGTCGTGCTGCTGAACACCGATGCGCGCGAGACCTTCGTCGTCGAGCCGGGAATGCGCATCGCGCAGCTCGTCGTGCTCCCCGTGCCCGGGCTCGAGCTGGTCGAGGTCGACGAGCTCCCGGAGAGCGCGCGCGGCGTCCGCGGCTTCGGCTCCTCCGCGGTGTGATGGCGGGCGAGCCGCGGATCCGGGTCTCGGCAGTGCTGCGCTGGGAGGATCGGATCCTGCTCTGCCGTCACGAGAAGGCCGGGCGTGGCGAGTACTGGCTGCTCCCGGGCGGCGGCGTCGACCACGGCGAGAGCCTCGTCGACGCGCTGCACCGCGAGCTCGCCGAGGAGGTCGGGATTCTCGACAAGCTCCCGGTCGAGGGGCCGGTGGCGATCGTCGACTCGATCGCGCCGCGGCGGACGCTGCCCGCGCGGCACGTCGTCCACATCATCTTCGCGGGCGACCTGTCGGGACGGTCGCTCGAGGCCGTCACCTCGCACGACGTCGCCGTGCGCGGCCACCGGCTGTTCGAGCCGAGCGAGCTGGACGGGATCGCGCTCCATCCGCCGATCCAGCGCTTCCTCCAGCGCTGGCAGCCGGGCGATCCCGCCGCGTACCTCGGCTCGCTCTGGGCGCCCTGAGCCGCCGTGGCCGACCGCCAGGAACTCATACGGCAGGCATTCACGGCGCTCGATCGCGGCGACATCGCACCGTTCAAAGATCTGCTCGACCCAGACGCGACGTGGGTCGCCATCCCGCACGGCGGTGAGGAGGGCGAGACGCCGGCGTGCACGAGCCGTGCGGCGATCCTCGACCGGCTCGAACGGCTCGGCAGGAGCGGCCGCCGGTTCCAGCTCGGCAAGCTGATCGAGGACCGCGACCGGATCGCGGTCGAGGTGACCGTGCTCGCGCCGGAATGGTCCGGGCCGGTGACGCTCTTCAGAGTGTTCACCTTCGCAACGGGCGGAAACGCGGTCGTGCGGTTGAACGACTGCCTCGACGAGTCGTACGCGCTCCAGGTTCTGGCCGCCTGACCTGGACAGCCACGTGCCTCGGACCATGGGCGTATTGCCGGCCGTCGAGCCTCGAACGTCTTATGATCGCGCCGTGACGGATTGTCGGCTCATCCGTGGTGGGAGCGGGTTTCGCGGCAAACAGGGCCTCGACTACTTCTCCGGCGTCTCTGCCGAAAGCACGGGTGCGAAGGCGATCTGCATGCACTTGCTCGAGATGCCGCCCGGCAGCAGCGCGAAACCGCACTATCACGAGGACCACGAAACCGTGATCTTCGTGCTCGAAGGCGTGGCCGAGATGCGCCACGGATCGCAGCTCGAGCATGTCATGCGGACCGAGGCTGGTGACTTCGTCTACATCCCGGCGGGCGTTCCCCATCAGCCGTACAACCCGACCGACATGCCGGTGCGCGCCGTCATCGCCCGCACCGACCCCAACGAGCAGGAGAGCGTCGTCCTGCTCGAGGAGGCAGAGACGGCCTGAGGTCGAGGGCGCTGCCGCTTCGGAGCGGCTAGGAGCGGCCGCCGCGGCTGCGTGCGCGCTCGGCGGAGAGCTCGTGCGCGTTCGCCTCGAGCGCGTCGTCGAGCGGTGCGAGCTCCGTCGCGGCATCGCCGGCGCGGTGCGCGAGCGCCTGTTCGAGCAGCCAGTCGGCGAGCCACGGGTTGCGGGGGAGCAGCGGTCCGTGCAGGTACGTCCCGATCGCGCGGCCGACGACGCAGCCCTCGAAGCCGCTCTCGCCGTCGTTGCCGTACCCGGCGACGACCCTCCCGAGCGGCCGCGCGTCGGTGTCCAGGCGCGTGCGGCCGACGTGGTTCTCGAAGCCGGCGATCGTCCTGGCCGGTCCGGGCTCGAGCTCGGACTCGAGCAGCACGTTGCCGATCAGCCGCCGCTCGCCCGCGATCGTCTCGAGCGGCAAGAGGCCGACACCCGGCATCTCCTCGCCGTGGAAGCCGGTGTATCCGCGGCCGAGCAGCTGGTAGCCGCCGCACACGGCAAGGAGCGCCGCGCCGCCCTCGAGCACCGCCTCGCGCAGCGGCGCTGCCTTCGCCGCGAGGTTCTCGGCCACGAGCAGCTGCTCGCGGTCCTGCCCGCCGCCGATGTAGTAGAGGTCGTGCGCGCCCGCGACGATCGCGTCATCGAGCCCGAGCGCCGTCACCTCGAGCTCGTGGCCGCGCCATGCCGCGCGGCGGGCGAGCACCGCGATGTTCCCGCGGTCCGCGTAGATGTTCAGGTAGTCGGGGTAGAGGTGCCCGACCCGGATCGCCATCATGCCGCACGCTCCCAGAAGGGCCGGGCGAGGCCGCGCGCGGCGAGGATCCGCCGCAGCCCGAGCATCGCGGTGTAGGTCGGGAGGATGACGAGCTCGCCGCCTTCGGGCATCAGCTCGAGGCCCCGGTCGAGCGCGCGCTCGAGATTCGGCTCGACCTCGATCGCGCTCTCGTCGAAGCCGCCGTACTTGAAGCGGAGCGCGAGCTCGGCCGCCCGGTCGCCGCTCGCGACGAGGCGCTCGAGGCCGTCGAGGAGGGGCTCGAAGTCCACGTCCCAGATCCAGGAGACGTCGCGGCCGTCGGCGATCGCATCGTTGAGCGCGATCACCGCGATCCGGGGCGGCCCCCCGTCGACGAGCGTCCGGATCGCCTCGTTCGCGCCGGCAGGATTCTTGATCAGGAGCAGGAGCAGGCGCTTGCCGCCGACCGCGATGCGCTCGAAGCGGCCGAACGCGGCGCTGAAGCGCCCGAGCCCGGCCACGATCTCGTCCGGCTCGGCGCCGAGCACGCCGGCCAGGGCAGCGGCGCCGACGGCGTTGTAGACGTTGTAGAGGCCCGGCAGCGCGAGCTCGACCCGCCGCGTCCCGGCCGGTGTGGCGAGCTCGAACGACGACCGCTCGAGCCCGCGCAGCTCGACCGCGCGCGCGACGACGTCGAGCGGCGGCCGTGCGTGGCCGCACGCGGGGCAGCGGTAGTCGCCGAGGTGCCCGACGTACGCGGCCGCGTACTCGTACGGCGTGCCACAGCGCAGGCAGTACTTCGAGTCGGCGGCATGCTGGAGCGCCGGCCGCGCGACACGCGGGTCGTCGAGGCCGAAGACGACCGCTCGCTCGTGTGCACGGGTGAGGTCACCGACCTGCGGGTCGTCGCCGTTCACGACGAGCCAGGCGTCGGCGGGGAGCCCGGCCACCGCCTCTCGCCACCGCTCTGCGACGAGCTCCAGCTCGCCGTAGCGGTCGAGCTGGTCGCGGAAGAGGTTCGACAGCAGCACCGCCCGCGGCCTGACGCGGCGCATCACCTCCGGCAGCGCCCCCTCGTCCACCTCGAACAGGCCCAGCTCCGCGTGGTCGCCTGCGAGCAGGGAGGAGGCGACCCCGGAGACGAGATTCGCCCCCGCCCGGTTGTGGGCGAGCCGGAAGCGCGGTGCCAGGATCTCGGCCGCCATCGCTGCGGTCGTCGTCTTGCCGTTCGTCGCCGAGATGAGGGCGGAGCCGGCCGGGAGCCGGGCCGCGAGCCGGTCGATCGCGCCGGGATCGAGCTTCGACAACAACTTGCCCGGAACGGTCGTGCCGCCGCCGGCGCCGGCGAGTCGCGAGAGCGCGGCAACGGTGCGCGCGACTGCGATCTCGGCCGTGAGGGGGACGACGGGGCGCACAGTCACGAGGGTATGCCAGGAATCACGCGTGCCGCCGAACCCTTATACCCCGATCGAGGGAAATTCATCTCCCTGACCCTTCCGGGTGACGTAAGTGCAGCGACGGCGCCGTAGGTTCCGCCCGTCACGTACTGCGGCCCGCATGCCTTCTGCGTGCACTGAACCAAAAGG
Organism: Gaiellaceae bacterium; assembly: GCA_036511815.1. GTDB lineage: Bacteria > Actinomycetota > Thermoleophilia > Gaiellales > Gaiellaceae > Palsa-739. The sequence goes on along the minus strand of DATCBP010000001.1, from coordinate 9,232 downwards.
GAGACGGAGAGAGATGCTGCTGCCGAACCGCGCGAACAGTCGCGACGAGCGCGCCAATGCGTTGTGGGGCCGCGGTGGACGCGAGACGCGCGCGAACGCGCTCTGGGGAGGACGCGGCGGCCGCGGGGCCTTCGTGGCCACGGTCGCGATCGTGGCGGCGCTCATGCTCTCTGCGGTGGCAGCCGCGGGAACGAAGGGCGGCCACGGCTTCTGGGGCTTCAACACCCGCGGGCTCGGCCGGACGACGGCCTACATCCCCGATTCGCTCGCGAGCGCCATCCAGCAGAACCCTCGGCAGACGTTCGACGTGATCGTCGAGGGCGTCCAGAGGCCACAGGACTCGAGCCAGACGCGGGTCAACGCGAACGGTCTCCGGACCGGCCTGCTCGGATCCCGGCGCGGCACCGACACGATCGGAACGACCCAGATCAGCCGCACGTACCGGGCGATCGACGGGCTCCACGCCTCGCTCTCCGGTAGGCAGATCATCTTCATGGCGAGGCTGCCGTACGTCGCAGCGATCGTCCCGAACGACACGGTGCAGATGAGCGGCGTCGCGCTGCCCCTGTCGAACACGCAGAAGTGGGCATGGTCGACCGGCGCCCCGATCGACTGGAACACGCAGGCGACTGCGCTGCACACGCCGACGATCGCGATCGTCGACTCCGGCATCGATGCCAACCGTGCCGACTTCGGCAACCGCGTCCTCGATCAGATCAACCTGACGAGCACCGGGCCGAACTCGCCCGGTGACGGCTACGGCCACGGCACCTTCGTCGCCGGAATCGCCGCGGGCGCTGCAGACGGCTTCGCCGGCGTCTCGCCGAGCTCGAACCTCCTTTCGCTCGACGTGATGAACGACCAGGGCGAGGCGACTGTCGCGGACGTGGTCGCGGCCTGCGACTGGATCCTCCAGAACAAGACCGCGTACAACATTCGCGTCGCGAACTTCTCGCTCCACGCCGCGTCGGGTGCCAGCCTCTTCTTCGACCCGCTCGACCAGGCCGTGGAGAAGCTCTGGCTGAACGGCGTCGTCGTCGTCGCCGCCTCCGGCAACTACGCGGTCGACGGGCAGGAGAGCGGCGTGCCGTATGCGCCGGGCAACGACCCGTTCGTGATCACGGTCGGCGCCTCCGACATCATGAACACCCTGCCGACGAGCGACGACGTCGCCGCTCCGTGGTCGGCGTGGGGCTACACGCCGGACGGCTTCATGAAGCCGGACATCTCGGCTCCCGGCCGCTACGTGATCGGCCCGGTGCCGGCAGGCGGGTTCCTCGCAGCCGAACGGCCCGACCACGTCGTCGCTCCCGGCTACATGCAGCTCAGCGGTACGTCGTTCTCGGCGCCGATGGTCGCCGGCGCAGCCGCGCTGCTGCTCGGGCAGCACCCGGACTGGACGCCCGACCAGGTCAAGGGCGCCCTGATGGTGTCCGCCGACCCGACGCCTGCGGCCGTCCCGGGCTCGCTCGGTGTCGGCGAGCTCGACATCGCCGCGGCACGCGCGGTGCAGAGCCCGCCCAATCCGAACGCGGCTCTCGACCAGTACCTCACCACCGGCGCCGACGGGACCGTCACGTTCGACAACAGCGCCTGGCAGACCGCTGCCACGTCGGACGTCGCCTGGAGCGACGCAGCCTGGAGCAGCGCTGCCTGGGCCTCGGCCGCCTGGAGCGACACAGCCTGGAGCGACGCTGCGTGGGCGTCGGCAGCCTGGGCCTCCGCGGCCTGGAGCGACGCCGCCTGGAGCGACGCAGCGTGGAGCGACGCAGCCTGGAGCGACGCCGCTTGGAGCGACGCCGCGAGCGGCGACCTCTCGATCATGGCCGACGCAACGCCCGTGACCAGCGACGAGATGGCGCAGGTCGAGGCTAGCCTCGGCATCGTCGATCCCGCGTGCGACCCGATTCTCAGCGTGTGCACGGCTCCGCCGCCGCCGGGCTCCGGCCCGGGCTGGGGCGGCGGCCACCAGCAGGGCTGGGGGTCGACGCCATAGCACCCGAGGCGATCGATTCCGGCGCGGATGCGCCCCTGAACCGGGGCTCGCTCAGCGCCTTCCGACGGCTCAGCCAGGCGGATCGAATGGTCCAAACGGGGGATGCCACCGAGTCGGGCCCTTCCTACGCTGCGGACATGGCTCTGCGGCCACGACTCTCCGCGCATGCGGAGGCCTTCGGTCTCTTCCCATCGAGGGGTCCTCGATGAGCGCGGTCAGCGAAAGCCTTCCGCTCAATCTGCTCGACGGCGACGTCGAGCCGACGGCTGATCCGGAGCGTCCCAGCGGCCTGCCGCCCGCGGCGCGGGTCTACCTGATCTTCCTCGCCGCGGCCACCGTCGCGGCGGCCGGCAGCTTCTACCTGAAGGTGCCGGATATCCACAACGGCTGGGGCCGGCTGGCGATTCTCGCCGCGGCCGCCACGCTCGCGCACACGTTCCCGGTGAAGTCGCCGCGGAACATGATGTACCACACCTCCGTCGTCTTCCTCGTCGCGGCTGCGCTGCTGCTCCCGCCGGAACTGCTCGTGCTGATCCCGCTCGTGCAGACGATTCCGGAGTGGCTGAAGGAGCGGTACCCGTGGCCGATCCAGGTCTTCAACATCTCGAACTACACGCTCGACGCGCTCGCGGCGTGGGGGGCGGCGCACCTGATCCTCGTGCACGGCGCGGGGCTGATCCCGAACAGCGGCGCGCGCTTCGCGGTCGCCGGCCTCGCCGCATGCTTCCTGTTCGTCACCGTCAATCACATCTTCCTCAGCGTCATCCTCAAGCTCGGGCGCAACCACACGTTCCGCGAGACCGGGCTGTTCTCGGCCGAGAGCATCTCGATCGACCTCGTGCTCGCCGTGCTCGGCGTGTCGCTCGCCGCCTTCTGGGACTGGAACCCGTGGCTGATCTTCGCGTCGCTCGCGCCGCTCGTCGTCGTGCACCGCTCGCTCAGTGTCCCGCAGCTCCAGGCGGAGGCGCGCGTCGACCCGAAGACCGGCCTGTACAACGCGCGCTACTTCGCGACGACGCTCGCCGCTGAGATCGCCCGCGCATCGCGCTTCGACCGCCCGATGTCGCTGATCATGGCCGACCTCGACCTCCTGCGCGACATCAACAACAGCTACGGACACCTCGCGGGCGACGCGGTGCTCCAGGGCATCGCAGAGGTCTTCCGGGCCCAGCTGCGCCACTACGACGTGCCGGCACGCTTCGGCGGCGAGGAGTTCTCGATCCTCCTGCCGGAGACTCCGGTGGAGCAGGCGCTCGAGATCGCGGAGCGGATCCGCCGGGCCGTCGCCGAGCGCGAGTTCGAGATCGAGACAGCCGCCGAGCCGATCCGGGCCACCGTCTCGCTCGGCGTCGCCGGGTACCCGAAGGACGGGGAGGACGCGAACGAGCTGATCCACCAGGCTGACCTCGCCGTGTACCGGGCGAAGCTCCAGGGACGCAACCGCGTCCTCGGTGCGAGCTCGGAGCCGCTGCTGCTCGCGGCCGAGCGCGGCGCGAAGCTGCGCGCGGTGCGCGAGGACGGCGAGCATGTCGTGCCGCTGCCGGCGCCCGAACAGATCGACCCGGTACAGGAACGCCGCCATCCGAAACCGCACGCGCTCAACGGCCCGACCTTCTTCTCGCTCTCGCGCAGGCTCGCGATCGTGGTCAGCGCGGTCGCGGCCGTCGGCCTCGCCGCAGGCGCGGCAGGTCTCGTCTGGGGCCACAGCACGGACTACGTCGGCCTGCTCGCGGTGCTCGCACTCGTCGGTGCCGGCCAGGCGCTCTCGTTCGAGCTCGCGGAGGTCGAGGGCGCAATCTCGGTCAGCGCCGTCGGCTCGCTCGCGGGCGCAGCTCTGTTCGACTACCGCGCCGCCCTGCCGCTCGCAGTCGTGACGGCTGTCGTCGACTGGAGCGCGCGCCGCAACTCGTTCCATCACGTGATCTACAACGTCGGCACGCTGACGCTCTCCTCGCTCGCCGCAGCGGCCGTGTTCTCGATCGACTTCGCGCACGGGCAGGCAGCGCACCTCGTCGCCGCGTCGCTCGGCCTGGTCGGCGGCGCCGTCTACTTCGGCGTCAATATGGGTCTGCTCAGCCTCGCCTCCGCCGTCGAGGGGCATGAGCGGCCGTGGCACGTGTTCCGCGAGCGGTTCTCGTGGCTGCTCCCGCACTACGTCGTGTACGGCTTCATCGGCGCGGTCATGGCCGTCGCGTACGACGCCGTCGGCCTGTACGCGCTCGCAGTATTCGCGGTGCCGCTGCTGCTGATGCGCAAGACGCAGGAGGCATACCTCAAGCACACGCAGAAGTCGGCGCAGAAGCTTCGCGAGGCGGCGGAGACGATCCAGTCGCAGAACGTCTCGCTCGAGCAGGCGAACCGGCTGCTCCGCGAACGCTCGACCGCGGCGATGGAGTCGCTCTCGGCCACGGTCGACGCGCGCGACTCGTACACCGCCGGCCACTCCCGGCGCGTCCAGCAGCTCTCGCTCGCGATCGGCCGCGAGCTCGGCCTCTCGCAAGCCGAGCTCGACCTGCTCGGCCACGCGGCGCTGTTCCACGACATCGGCAAGCTCGGGATCCCCGACGCCATCCTCCTGAAGCCGGCGAGCCTTACCGGCGAGGAGTGGGCGCTCATGCAGCGTCACGCCGAGGAGGGCGCGCGCATCATCGACCGGCTCGGCTTCCTTCAGGACGCGGTGCCGTCGATCCGCCACCACCACGAGCGCTTCGACGGAACTGGCTACCCCGACCGGATCGGCGGGGAGGACATCCCGCTCGGTGCACGCATCATCCACGTCGCCGACGCGCTCGACTCGATGCTGACGACCCGCATCTATCGGGCCGCGCGCCCCGTCAACGAGGCGCTCGGCGAGGTCAAGAACAAGTCCGGCAGCCAGTTCTGCCCGCGGTGCGTCGCCGCGCTCGAGCGCATCCTGCCGCTCGAGTCGATCGTCGGCGACCTGCCCGCCGCCGCGCTGCCGCCGCGGCAGCACCGGCTCGTCGCCGCCTCCTAGCGCCTTTCCGCCGCGCGCGGGTTGAGTTGCGGTTTGCTCAACTTGCTCTACCATTATTGGCATGCCCCGGAAACGGCGATTCCGTGCGGTCGCGGACATCGATCCCGGCGCGCTCGCGGAGTTCCAGGCCGGCATCCGCAAGCGCTACTCCGACGAGCAGATCCTCGGCGAGCTGCGTGCGAGCGCGGAGCGGCTCGGTCGCTCGCCGACGATGCGCGAGTTCGCGAGCGACCCGGAAACGACGGTCCACCCGCAGACGGTGATCGAGCACTTCGGCTCCTGGAACGCGGCAAAGCGCGCGGCCGGTCTCGTGCCGCGGCGCTTCGCGACGCGTGAGGAGCTGCTCGGGCTGCTTCGCGAGCTGGGGGAGGAGCTCGGGCGCCCGCCGACGGCGCGCGACATCGACGACCGCAAGGGGCGGCTCCCGTCGAAATCGCTCTACTGGCACACGTTCGGCTCGCTCACGAACGCGCTGCGCGAGGCCGGCTTCGACGTCCCCGTGGGCGAGGAGCGGCTCGAGCGCGCGGTGGAGCAGGGGGCAGGCCTCGCGCGGCAGCTCGGACGCCTCCCGCGGTTCGCCGACTGGGCGGAGGCGCGGCGCACCGACGGCACGCTGCTCACGGAATGGCAGGTCTACCGGATGCTCGACGCCCGGCGCGGCGCGTGGTCGACCTTCCAGTTCCTCGTCCGCGAGCGGCTCGACGAGCAGGGGACCCGCGTCGCGTCGGACGGCCGCCTGACGTAGAAACGCAGTGGAAGCCTCTTAGGCGGCCGCGGCGAGCACGGCGAGGCGCTCGAGGCACGAGACGCCCTCGTGGGGGGCCCGCACCGGCGGCAGGTTGCCGCTCTCGACGAAGGTCGCGTCGGGTCTGAAGCGCTCGAGGCGGGCGACACGTCCGTCCTGGAGGACGAGGAACGTCCCGTCTCGCAGCTCCCGCTTGCGGAGCCGAGCGTGGGTGTAGCGCTCGACGACCTCGAGCGCCTGGCGCGTGGAGGCGAAGAAGTGCTCGTGCGCGCCGGCGCCGAGCCAGATCGGCCGGCCGATGCCGCGCGCGACGAAGATCGTCCCCGGCTCGCGGTCGTCGAGCCACGCCGCGGCCATCGAGCCCACGAGCGCCTCGAGCGCTTGCGGCTCGTTTCGGGAATGGGCGGCGAGGGCGAAGATCGCCTCGGAGTCGACGGTCATCTCCGCCTCCCTCCGGGCGCAGCTGTAGCGAGCGAGGAGCTCGTCGTCGTTGACGATGATCCCGTTGTGGATGCCCACGACCGGCCCGTGACGGACCGGGTGGTTGTTGGCCGGGATGGAGGGGTGGCCCTTCGTGTAGTCGCGGACGTGGACGAGCAGCTCCGTGGCGCTCGGAGGCACGTCGATCCGGTCGAGCAGCCGGCTCGCGGGCGTGCGCTGTTTCCTGACGATGGGGGAGGCGTTCGGCCCCGCGAAGGCGTAGCCGACGGCGTCGGCTCCGCGCTCGGCGATCCCGGCCAGCAGGGACTGGGCGGCGAGCGTCCGGTCGACGGCGCTGCGCGAGGAGAGGCTGTAGCCGGCGATTCCGCACATCTCTTAGGGATCGTTCTTCGGCGCTGCCGGGTCCGTCCCTCGTCCGAGGGTTGACGAACCGCTCAAGCCCCGTTCGGGGTACGCCGATACCGTGATCAATGGAGCAGCGGCCGCTGCCGGAATCAATCCTTTCGACTGTCGTCGAAGAGTCGGATCCACGCCTCGAGCTCGTTCCTGCGCTCGATGACCCGGACGCTCTCGACGATATCGAAACGCCCTTGGCTGTCGCCGGCGACACCGAGGAACTCGAGCCGGAAGAGATCGAGGCCCTCGAAATGGCGCTGCAGACCACCACCCAGGATCCGCTCAAGCTCTACGTCCGTTCGATCGGCGGCGGACCGCTGCTGACGCGGAACGAGGAGCGCGAGCTCGCCCGGCGGAAGGACGCCGGCGACGAGGTCGCGAAGCGGGAGCTGATCGAGGCGAACTTGCGCCTCGTCATGTCGATCACACGCAACTACACGAAGGCCGGCGTACCGCTGCTCGACCTGATCCAGGAGGGCAATCTCGGTCTGATCCGCGCAGTCGAGAAGTTCGACTACAAGATGGGCTACAAGCTCTCGACGTACGCGACATGGTGGATCCGCCAGGCCGTGACGCGCGCCCTCGCCGACCAGGGCCGCACGATCCGGCTGCCCGTCCACGTCGCCGAGCAGGTACGGCGGCTTCTGCGCACCCGCCGGCAGCTCGCACAGAAGTTCAACCGGGAGCCCTCGCTCGACGAGCTCGCACGCGAGGCGGCACTGACGCCGGAGCGCGTCCGCGATCTCCTCGAGCTCGTGGATGACCCGGTCAGCCTCGACACGCCCGTCGGCGACGGCGAGAGCCTCTACGGCGACCTGATCGAGGACATCCACTCGGCGCAGCCGGACGAGCGGACCGCGGTGCGCCAGCGCACCTCGGAGATCGCACGTGCGCTCTCGCATCTCAACCCGCGCATGCGGCGGGTGCTCGCGCTCCGCTTCGGCCTCGACGGCGAGCCGCCGCAGACGCTCGAAGAGGTCGGCGTAGGTCTCGGCATCACCCGCGAGCGGGTGCGTCAGCTCGAAGCGCGCGCGCTACGTGAGCTGCGCATCGCCGCGCCGGATCTCGAGCTGTATCTGCGCGTGTAGGGCCTAGCTCGAGCTCGACCCGACGGCCTGCATCTCGCGTAGCGACGCGAGGCGGCGAAGGGATTCGAGCTCGATCTGCCTGACTCGCTCGCGCGTGAGACCGAGGCGCCTGCCGATCTCCTCGAGCGTCTTCGGCTCCTCGTCGACGAGCCCGTAGCGGAGCACGAGCACGTGCCGCTCCCGGTCGGGAAGCGCGCGCAGCGCTACCGTCAGCGCCTGGCTGCGCAGCGCGGTCTCGACGCGCTCCTCGGGCAGCGGATCGGTGCCGGCCACAAAGTCGCCGAACACGGCGTCCTCCTGCTCGCCGACGGGCTGGTCGAGCGACGCCGACGCGCGTGCCGCCGCCCGCACCTCGAGTGCCTGCGCGAGCGGGAGTGAGGCCTCGTCGGCGATCTCCTCGAGCGTCGGCTCGCGGCCGAGCTCCATCCAGAGCGACCGCTCGGCGCGGTTCATCTTCTGCATCCGCTCGACGATGTGGACGGGCATGCGGATCGTCCGCGCCTTGTCGGCGAGCGCGCGCGCCACCGCCTGCCGGATCCACCAGGTGGCGTACGTCGAGAACTTGAAGCCGCGCCGCCAGTCGAACTTCTCGACCGCCCGGATCAGGCCGAGCGTGCCCTCCTGGATCAGGTCGAGGAACGGCAGGCCCTGGTTGCGGTAGTTCTTCGCGATCGAGACGACGAGGCGGAGGTTCGACTGGATCATCCGCTGCTTCGCGGCGTCGTCGCCGCGCTCGATCGCCTTCGCGAGCTCCACCTCCTGTGCCGCGGTGAGCAGCGTGTGCTTCCCGGCCTCGCGCAGGAACAGCTGGAGCGCGTCCGTCGTCGTCTCCGCCGGCGGCGGCACCGGCGGGGGGGCTTCGCGCTCGGCCTCCTCGACGAGCTCGATCCCGCGCCGGTCGAGCTCCGTGTAGACGGCGTCCGTCTCGAGCGGGTCGAGGTCGAGCGGTTCGAGCAGCTCCTGCAGGTCGGCGTGCCGCAGCTGGCCGCTCAGCTCGGAGGCCTCGAACAGCGCCGCAAGCTCCTCGTTGTCGAGGATCGACTCGATCTCGACGGTCAGACTGTCTCCCGTGATCGCGTTGCCTGCGGGGCGGCGATGCGTGCCCTGGCCACTAGACAACCACGCGCGGCTCGCCGAATCAAGGCCGCGGGCCGCCTCGTTGCCGTGCACGAGAACGTGCGTTATGTCAAGTTGAGAGAGAGCCGCTTTAGATCGGCGATTCCCGATCGCATTTCGATCCGCCGGTAGCGTCCGCCCTACGTCGACGGCTAGCCGCCTCTCAAAGGGGCCTCTTCCTCTCACGGTCGGGGACTCTAGTACGACGAGCGGACGCGAGCGTAGGATCCGCGCGCAATGGTGCGACGGTCGCGCGGCGGTCTCGGGTTCTGTCTCGGTGCGCTCGCGGGCGCCGCGGTCGCCGCGCTGGTGTCGATCGCGATCGACACGGGCTATGAGGCTCAGACGCTTGCCGGCGGCGTCCATCTACGCGACAAGGCGATCCTGATCATCGTCGCGCTCGCCGCTTTCGCCGTCGGCCTGATCGGTGCCGCATTCGGCGCCGAGTCAGGCGA